>NZ_JBVVRZ010000007.1:0-191094 GCF_055808435.1 Marinovum sp. J2-8
CCGCTGGAGGATCAGGACGAAGACGATCTGGTCTGGATTTCGCGAACCTTTCCTGAGCGAAACCAATCCCTTTGAGGCCTTGATCGTGCATGGGCACACCGCGCTTGACGCGCCAATGTTTTATGGCAACCGCGTCAATCTCGACAGTGGCGCAGGATATGGTTGACCGCTGTCGGTCGGGGTGTTTGAAGCGGGCAAGGTCTATTCACTGACCGAATTCGGGCCGGTCGCTTTTGTCCTGAATGCGCGGCGGCCTTCGGGCCGCCGAAGCCGCTGCGCGCCGCGTCTTAGCTGTGATCAATCACCGCAAGATGCTGCACCAACTGGGCGATTTCGCCCATCCATCTTTGGCGAAGCTTCGGTTCCGACGGCGCGGCTTGCACACCGGGCGAGAAGTCTCCGGCCAGCGCAGTTTCAACGGCCAAGGCCACCGGAACCGACACCAACCGCGCCATCGCACTGCCGCGCGCATCGCCCCAGGCATCCATCACATGGGTCTTGTGCCAGACCACGCCGCTGCTGTCCGAGGCTGACAGCGACACACACATCACCACCCGGTCCGGTTCGCCGTCGCCATAGGCGTTTTCCCCCCAGAACACGTCCGACATTTCACGCAGGCGCAGATCGCTGGCGGTTTCGACCTCGGCAAACACGTCTTTCCACGCCTCCGCCCAGCCGTTCAACCGCAGGGTGCCCCGCACAAAGGTTTCGATGCGCCAGGTCGGATCAAAGCGATATTCCTCGACAAAGGGCAGGCTGTCGCGGTTTGGATAGACCTCAAAGCTTTCCGGCGCCGGCAGCGGCGCGGTGTAATGGCCAAGCGCGTCCAGGGCCGTTCCGCCACAAAAGGCATGAAGTTTCGAATGGATTTCGACGGGCTTTTCAGCGCCTTCAACACCCCCAGCGGCGACCAGGAAAATTTGTATTTGAACGGGTTTGGGTGTTTCGGCACGCCGCCGCAATAGGACAGGAAATTCAATGCGTTGGATGCATCGCATCTTGGGCTGGACCGATAATCCGCCACCAGCGCATGCGCCATCAGATGATCAATCCCCGGGTCGAGACCAACCTCGTTCACCAGACTGACGCCTTTGATCTGGGCCTTGGCATGCAGGGCGCGCATTTCGGGGCTGATATAGCTGGACGACACAAAATCCGCCGATTTGACAATCGCCAATTCCGCCAGACGGACATGCCAGTCAGCAGGCAACATCGAAACCACAACATCCTTTGGCTGCAACTCTGCAGCCAGCGCATCAATGTCGAACACCTTGATCCGATTGGTCAGATCCCCCACGGCATCCCGCGCCTTGTCCAGCGTCCGGTTCCACACCGTGACCTCATGGCCGGCCTCGATCAACCGCCGCAGGCCGGGAACCGCAGAAAGCCCGGTGCCGCACCAATGGATTGTCATATGTTCATACCCCGCTGATATGTCGGTCGAATTCTGCCTTGGCACGCCCCCACACACCAGAAGATATGTCACCCAGTGTCAAAAGCGAGGGCAGGAGCTGAGCCGCATAATCCTGCGAGCTTTCGACCGGCAGCATCGAGGGCAGATTGTCGATCGCGGTCACATCCAATGGCGGCAGATCCTGCACCCGCAGGGCGGGACTGTCCCATGTTGTGGTGCGATCATAGACCTTGATCGGGGAAAAATCACTGTCAGGATCACAGGCGATATCGCCGATGACGGTCAATTTGCGCGGCGATGTCTTGGCCGATGCCGGTACAAACACCGGCGTGCCGGGACGCGCCAGAATGCAGTTGAAGAAGATGTCATGCTGCAACACCTCCGGGAATGGCCCGCCAGAGGCGGTTTCGGCCATGTCCCATTTGGTGACATCCACCCCCATCGCATCACAAAGATCCGCCGCCCCGGTGCCAACCCGGCCCAATGCCCCGATCACCAGCGCCGTCGGGCGCGGTTTGCCGGTAAGCGACAGAAGATCTTCCAATTCCTCGGTCAAATGCGCCGCCGAGGGATGCGTGCCGACCGGCGGGCAGATCCCGCCGTCCTGTTGCGCAGCCCAGCAGCGCAGGGCCACCGCCGCCCCGGCGAACCCGGCCCAATAGCCAAAGGCCGCCACGCGACGGCCGTCATCGTCCACCAGATATTCCAGATCATACAGCGTGCCGCCACCGGCGCGAAACCGTTTCAGCAGGATCTGACCGGCTGGCTGGCCTTTGTAGGCGTGACCGAACATGATGTGGCGATGGTGCAGCGGCGTGCCGTCGGCGGGCAGTTCCTTGAGCCCGAAAATGATGGCGTCCTCCGGCGCATCCGGCCAGGTATTTTCCGCCGCAATGGCACATCCCGCCGCCCGATAGCCGTCAATCTCCAGCGCCCGCACAGAGCTTTGCTCGACCGTGACCGTCAGACCGGCGGCAATCAGCTCTGCCGCGCCTTCGGGCGTTAGACCAACGCGTTCTTCGTTCTGGCGCTGTTCGGCCCGGACCCAGAGATGTGTCATGACGCCCCCTTTAGATAAATGTGCGCGCATGGGCCCGGTCGGGCGCTGCGAGATGCGGTATCGCGTTATAGCCCACAAGCATCATATGACCATGCAGATATTCGATTTCCGTCACCGACGAATTACGCAGCTGAAACATCAACCGGGTCATTTCCGGGATGTCCAACGCAAGAACGTGACGCAGCACCATGGCAATCAACCCACCCGACGTCACCACAAGCGCCCGCCCGCCACCGGACAGGATGTCGTCGATGGCACCCTTGGCGCGCTCCTCAAAGGCACCAAACATTTCCGGTGCGTCGCCAATCGCATCGTCACGCCAATATTGCATCAACTGCGGAATATGGCGGGTGAATTCCTCGGGGCTTTGTGGGGCCGGCAGATCCAGATCGGCCTCGGCCACACGCGCCAGAGAGAAATAATCGAATTCATTGAGCCGCGCGTCGATCTCCGGCGTGGCATGGCCCATGCCAAGCGCCGTGGCGCGGTGGCGTGCCATGTCACCCGCCCAGACATGATCGAAATGCGCGTCATGTTGCGCCAGGTAATGCCCCAGCCACTCTGCCTGTTGCGCACCAAGAGGTGACAGGCGGTCATAATCTGTGGCGTTTTTGGCGTGGGTATTGGCCTGACCGTGGCGGACAAGGGTGATATGGGTCATCTTCTGGCCTTTCACTATTTGCACGTCCCCTAACCGGCCCGGCCCCCGGTGAAAAGTGCGACGCCCCCACACGCCAAGGATTTTTCCGAAGTGACGGCAGCGGGCCGCACTCTGGCCGCACTTTGGCCGCAGCCCGGCAGAAATGCGGGCGATAAGGGGCGCATGTCCGCTATCGGAAACCCGCAGGCCGCAATTTCGTCGACAGATGTCGGGATTGACCCTGCCCTATGCTCGGTTCCATGCTGTAAATCAGAAGGACAGGAGGAATTTGCATGTCCGACACGATCCGTTTCATACTGGATGGCCAGGAAGTCACGGCACAGCCCGGCGACACCATCTGGGAGGTGGCCAATGGCCGGGGTCTGGTGATCCCGCATTTGTGTCACAAACCAGCGCCCGGATACCGCCCGGACGGCAATTGCCGTGCCTGTATGGTCGAAATCGAAGGCGAACGCACATTGGCGGCCTCCTGCATCCGCGAACCCGCCGAAGGCATGAAAGTCACCACCAATTCGGCCCGCGCCACCAGCGCGCGTAAAATGGTGGTTGAAATGCTGCTGGCCGACCAGCCAGAGCGCGACACCAGCCATGACCGCTCCAGCCACCTGTGGGATATGGCCGATCTGAACGGCCTGTCGCAAAGCCGCCTGCCAAAGCTTGAGGATGAGCGCGTCCCACTTTTGGACAGCAGCCATGTGGCGATGTCGGTCAATCTGGACGCCTGTATTCAATGTGGTCTGTGTGTTCGCGCCTGCCGCGAGGTTCAGGTCAACGATGTGATCGGCATGGGCGGGCGTGGGCATGATGCCTATCCGGTTTTTGATTTCGATGATCCGATGGGCGACAGCACCTGTGTCGCCTGTGGTGAATGTGTGCAGGCCTGTCCGACCGGCGCATTGATGCCCGCCACGGTGACAGACGCGGCCCAATCCGGCGACAGTGCCGATTTCGACAGCGAAGTGGCCAGCATCTGCCCGTTTTGCGGTGTCGGCTGTCAGCTGTCGCTGAAGGTCAAGGACGGGCGCATCAAACATGTCGAAGGGCTGAACGGTCCGGCAAACGAAGGGCGGCTCTGTGTCAAAGGCCGGTTCGGCTTTGACTACATCCACCACCCGCATCGGCTGACCAAGCCGTTGATCCGGCGCGACGATGCCCCGGCCAAGGGGCTGAACGTCGATCCCGGCAATCTGTTGACGCATTTCCGCGAGGCAACCTGGGACGAGGCGCTGGACGCCGCGGCAGGCGGCCTGAAGGGTCGCGGCCGCGAGGTGGCCGGCTTTGGCAGCGCCAAATGCACCAACGAAGAGGCCTATCTTTTCCAGAAATTCATCCGACAGGGATTTGGCCACAACAACGTCGATCACTGCACGCGGCTGTGCCACGCATCATCAGTGGCGGCCTTGATGGAAAATGTCGGGTCCGGCGCGGTGACCGCAACCTTTAACGAGATCGAGAATGCCGATGTGGCGATTGTGATCGGGGCCAATCCAATCGAAAACCACCCGGTCGCCGCGACCTTTTTCAAGCAATTCACCAAACGCGGCGGCAAATTGATCGTGATGGACCCGCGCGGCGTCGGGTTGGCGCGGTTTGCCAGCCACCGGCTGCAATTCCGCCCCGGCACGGATGTGTCGATGTTAAACGCCATCATGCATGTGATTGTCGAAGAAGAGCTTTTCGACCAGCAATATATCGCGGCGTTTACCGAAAACTGGGAGGCCGAGAAGGCGCATCTGAAACAATTTCCGCCCGAAAAGATGGCCGAGATCTGCGGCGTCGAGGCCGATGTCCTGCGTGATGTGGCGCGCACCTTTGCCAGCGCCAAGGCCGGGATGATTTTCTGGGGCATGGGCATTTCGCAACATATCCACGGCACCGACAATTCCCGCTGTCTGATCTCGCTCGCGCTGATGTGTGGCCATATCGGGCGTCCCGGCACCGGCCTGCACCCGTTGCGCGGCCAGAACAATGTTCAGGGTGCCAGTGACGCCGGCATGATCCCGATGTTCCTGCCGGATTATCAAAGCGTCAAAGAAGATGGCGTCAGATCCGCCTTTACCGAGGTTTGGGGCAGCGAAGATTTCAGCGCCGAACCGGGGCTGACCGTGGTGGAAATCATGGATGCGATCCATGATGGCCAGATCAAGGCGAT
Source organism: Marinovum sp. J2-8 (assembly GCF_055808435.1). Taxonomy (NCBI): domain Bacteria; kingdom Pseudomonadati; phylum Pseudomonadota; class Alphaproteobacteria; order Rhodobacterales; family Roseobacteraceae; genus Marinovum; species Marinovum sp. J2-8. The sequence continues at coordinate 5,288 of NZ_JBVVRZ010000007.1, forward strand.
GTATATTCTGGGCGAAAACCCGGCCATGTCCGACCCGGATGTGGACCATGCCCGCGATGCGCTGGCCAAGCTGGATCATCTGGTGGTTCAGGATATTTTTCTGACCGAAACGGCGAATTACGCGGATGTCATCCTGCCGGCATCGGCCTTTTATGAAAAATCCGGCACGGTCACGAATACCAACCGACAGGTTCAGATCGGCCGCCCCGCTGTGCCACCGCCGGGCGAGGCACGCGCCGATTGGAAGATCACCATTGATCTGGCGAACCGCTGTGGCTTGAACTGGAGTTATGACAGCCCGCGCGACGTGTTCAACGAGATGAAGCTGAACATGCCCTCGCTGGCCAATATCACATGGGACCGGCTGGAAGCCGAAGGCGCGGTCACCTATCCTTCGCTGGACGCGACCGATCCCGGGCAGGCGATTGTGTTTGGCAATGGTTTCCCCCGCCCCGAGGGCCGCGCGAAATTCACCCCTGCCAGCATTATTCCGCCCGACGATGTGCCGGATGCGGAATTCCCGATGATCCTGACCACCGGACGGCAGTTGGAACATTGGCACACCGGGTCAATGACCCGACGCGCCAGCGTGTTGGACGCGGTCGAGCCAGAGGCCAATTGTTCGCTGCACCCCGCGACCCTTCGCAAGCTGGGGGTCGCGCCGGGCGGCATGGTGCAATTGACCACCAAACGCGGCACGCTTTCCGTGATGGCACGTGCCGACCGCGCGGTATCCCCCGACATGGTGTTCCTGCCATTTGCCTATGTCGAAGCGGCCGCAAACATCCTGACCAATTCGGCACTGGATCCATATGGCAAGATCCCGGAATTCAAATTCTCGGCGGTCCGGGTCGAAAAGGCCGACAATCCCATGGCGATCGCAGAATAATGCGGCCCCCCTGGATCGCGGATATCCGGCAGCGCGCCACCGCGATCCAGCAAACGCAGAAAGCGGCTGGAAATTTTAACCAGCTATTTATGAACGGTTTCAAGCCCAATTGGCCTTGGATCACTGCGCTTGGCGCCTGACCTGTCGCATTTGGTGGCATCAGCGCCAGAAGCAATCTGCAAAAACCTTACAGGCTGAAATTCCCGCATTTTCATGATAGGATCAGAGAATGGATATTATCACGCTATCATTTTATGCTGTGGTTTGCGGTGTTTTGGGGCTGGCCGGACCGCGGCTTGGCGCGGCGCCAATCCGGCTTTTGATTGGGGGTCTCGTCGGCGTGTTGGCGGCAACAATATTGCCGTTTGTGCATGTCCTGATTGGGTATTAAGGCGCTTCACCGGCCAAATTTCCGGCAACAGTCCCACCTTAGGCGGTGCGCAAACCAGAACTCCGTAGTGGTTGACGCTGTTCCGTTGCGGGCCAGTCATCAATCTTCCTGCGACCGGAATACTGCGCAGGCGCCGGGTCTTCCGAGGCCAAGGGATCCGGCCCAACCAAAGCTTTCAAAGGCAGATCCAACGCATAAGACAGCCCGTTGGGCGTAAAATCAACCTCCGCCCTGCCATCCAACCGGCGCGGCACCGCGATGTTCAAGACCCGAGAGCCAAACCCCACCGGGCCGCTGGAAAAGAGTTCCGCCGCTTCGTTTTCCGCACGGCGTGACGCACAGAGCGTTTCGGTCCAACAGATCTGAAACCTGTCCACCGCATCAGGCCAGCCGCGATATTTGGCCCAACTCAGCTCGACCTTGCCCTCTTCATCGCGCAATGCGCCATGTTTGATCGCATTGGTCGCCAATTCATTCAAAACCAACCCGATCTGGCGGGCCGCCAATTCCGACACCGGTTGCTCATCCCCAATCAGGGTGATCCGGTCGGGGTATGCCGCGCGGTACGCGGCCAGCTGGTTTTCGGCCAATCCACGCATCGTGCCCGACAGCGTGGCACCGGGTTGGATCAACGCGTCCGATGCTTCGACCATCGCACTTATCCGGGTTTGAAACTGCTTCAGAAACTCTTCGGTTCCTTCGGTCTGATTGGCGGTCTGGCGGGCCAATGCATCGGTCAGGCACCGCAGATTTCGGCCGCGATTCGCGGCCTCCCACAGGGTGATATGCAACTCTTCGTTGGTGCGCTCCAACGCGCGAGTGCGCGCAGCGACCTGATCCTCAAGCTCTCTGCGAATCCGGCGCAATTCATCCAGGGTTTCTTCATGCGCGGCAATTTCGTCGCGCAAATCACCGTTAACAGCGCGCAGTTCCGACGGCGACGGCAGGGCAATCACCTTTGGGATCATCGGGAACAACATCACGGCGGTCAGCATCGACACCACCCCGGTTGCCAACTTTATCACGCCCTGAACGGCATAAGCCGGAATCCACAGGGTAAAGATCGCCACCAGATGCGTCAGCCCGCACAGCAGAATAAAAGTGGCAAAAAGATAGGCGACCCCGCGATTTTCGATCTCTGGTCTGGCGCGGACAACCCGGAAAATTGCGAATGGAATCATCGCATAAGCGACAAAAATCAGAAAATCGGACCCAGCAAACAATGCAATCAACCAAGGCTGCCACATCAGGCACATACCATGCGCCATGTAACCGAGTTCTTCAAAAAATGTGATAAGAGGCTGCAAAAAAGTCTCCTAGGCAATAAATACAGGCTTATATCGCCATCAAACCTCTAAATGTTTGATAACCCCACCATGGGTCAAGGCGTTTTTGGCCCAAATCAATTCATAAGATTTGGGGAAATTTCGAAAAAATTCTTTCTCCGGCAATTGTTGGACCTAAAGGAATCTCAACGCAATGGCGTTTCGACCCACCTAACAGTTTTTACACCTTCCCGGTCAAACGGCTGAAAACCGCGCAGAGGGCGTACTCTGGCCCATATAGACGCCAATTCGCGTCAGAGCAAATATTGCCGGGCCGTCCAGATTTGCACCCCCCCCCCGACCCCAAGCAAAGGTTGCTTACCATTTGGTAGGATTTATGGATAAACTAGGGCCCAACTTGATTAACTCAATAATATCAGACGCGGAGCTGTTCTGTAGGGAACCGAGCCTAAATCCCGCGCGGGGAGAGACTTTCAGCTTTTGATTGTGAAATACATGCACAAATCTCCGCTCCATTTAAATCTCGGTAACCTTAACCCCCAATAAAACCCCATAAGAAAAACCGTTCACGCCAAAGCCCACACAGGAAATTCTACGGCACAGGGCGCTGATACGCTTGTGAAGCTATGTCAGTTGCCCGTTCATGCTAACGTGGCAAAACATAAATCCGTCCACGACGACATGGGAGGACCCAAATGTCCGTTTCACTGACCTGCGCCGGAGCAACACACACCGGAACCACAGGCCCCGGCAAGTTGAAGACGTTGCTTGCCGCTGCCGCGTTCTTGCTGGCCAACCCGGCCTTTGCCACCGATCTGGCACTGGTGCTGGCCAATGACAATTACACCAAACTCAGCGATGCGCGCGGTGCCACCGATCTGCGGGCGACCGCCCGGCGGCTGGAGCGTGAAGGTTTCGAGGTGATCAGCGATTTTGATGCCCAGACCGATGACATGCTGGCGGCCGCAGACCGGTTCCGCCGCGCCGCCGAAGATGCCGACCGGGTTCTGATCATACTGGACGGGCATTTTGTCAGCTCTGCCAGTGACGCCTGGTTGCTGGCCACCCGGGCCACCGATCCCAATCTGCTGTCCGCGCCGACCCAGGGCCTGTCTCTGCGGGCATTGGCGGAAATTGCCGGCGCATCCGCCGCCGGGCGTGCCGTGATGCTGGTCGGACGTTCCAGCACGTTGCGGTCACCCGATAACGGGCTGCGCAGCGGCACCCAGGGGCTTGATCTGCCGCAGGGGGTGACGCTGGCGGCCGGCAGTTACAACCAGATCAATCAGGCGATTTTCACCGGGCTGCTGCGCGATGGCGAAAGTCTGAATGCCGCTCTGTCACAGATGTCCGCACGCGGGTTCCTCACCAACTCGGTTGGCTATTCGGGGGACGGCCCCCGCCCGGCCCCGCCGCCGATCTTTGACACCGAAGCGATTGCCAACCGCGCGCTGGAAGAAGGCTTCTGGCAGGCCGCCCGCGCCATGGATACGGTCGACGCGCTGGAACTGTACAAGACACGCTACCCCAACGGGCGGTTTACCTCTGATGCCAATGCACGGATCGCCGCGATTGCCGCCGACACCAAGGGCCGTTGGCAACGCGAAGAGGCAGAGCTGAACTTCACCCGCGACGACCGGCGCAAGATCCAGCGCGATCTGACCTTGCTGGGCTATAACACCCGTGGCGTCGACGGGATTTTTGGCAATGGCAGCCGCGGGGCAATTGGCCAATGGCAACGGGATCGTGGGTATGAGGTTACCGGCTATGTCACCCGCCGCCAATGGCAACAGATCACCGACGAAGCCGACCGCAAGCGTCAGGATCAGGCAGAAGAGGAACGCCGCACCGAAGATCGCTATTGGCAGGAGACCGGCGCACAGGGCACCGCCGAGGGGCTGCGCGCCTATCTTGATCGGTATCCGCGCGGCCGCTTTGCCAATGAGGCGCGCAATCGGCTGGACGCCATCGAAGCCGCAGAAGAAGACGAGGGCCGCCGCGCCGCCCGCCGCGCCTGGCGTCAGGCACAGGAGGCCGACACCGCCGAGGCCTATCGTGATTTCCTCAACCGCCATGGCGATTCACGGTTTGCCGACGAAGCCCGTGCGCGGCTGAACGAATTGCAGGCGAACGATACCGAACGGATGATGGAGCTTGCCCGGCGCGAAGAAGACCAAAACATCAACAACCCGGTGGTCCGGCTTTTGGTCGAGCAGCGGCTCTTGCAGCTGGGCTACAACCCCGGCACGCCGGATGGCCGCTTTACAGAGCAAACCCGCGACGCGATCAAACGCTTTCAACGCGATCGCGACATCTTTCAAAGTGGCTATGTCACCAACCGCACTGCCGCCCGCCTGCTGCAAGGGCGCTAAGGTGACCTGAAAACCGCCCGACCGACCCGGCATCTGATCCTGATGCCGGGTGACGGCACAGAAGTTACGACCAAATTGCGCCGTCGCACTGGACGCCGGCATAATCTGGCCATATCACCCCTTGGACTGCTCTACGCCCAAGGGAATATCATTATGTCGCGCTATGATGCCGCTTCGATCGAAGCGAAATGGCAGGAGGCCTGGGAAAAGGCCGGAACCTTCACCGCCACGATGGAAGGCGGCAAGCCGAAATACTATGTGCTGGAGATGTTCCCCTACCCTTCGGGCAAGCTGCACATGGGCCACGTCCGCAATTATACCATGGGCGACGTCATTGCGCGCTACAAGATGTCGACCGGGCATAATGTGCTGCATCCGATGGGCTTTGATGCCTTCGGCATGCCGGCGGAAAATGCCGCGATCTCTTCGGGCGGGCATCCCAAGGACTGGACCTATTCCAACATCGACACGATGGTCGACCAGATGAAGCCGCTTGGCCTCTCGCTTGACTGGTCGCGCATGTTTGCCACCTGTGACCCGGAATACTACGGGCAGCAGCAGGCGCTGTTCCTTGATTTCCTCGAAGCCGGGCTGGTCTATCGCAAGAACGCGGTGGTCAACTGGGACCCGGTCGACATGACCGTGCTGGCCAATGAACAGGTGATCGACGGCAAGGGCTGGCGCTCCGGCGCAGATGTGGAGCGGCGCGAGCTGACGCAGTGGTTCTTCCGCATCTCCGACATGGCCGAGGAACTGCTCGACGCCATTGACGGGCTCGACAACTGGCCGGCCAAGGTCAAGCTGATGCAGCAGAACTGGATCGGCAAATCGCGGGGTCTGCAATTTGCCTTTGGCCTGATCGACGGGCCCGAAGGTTTTGACCGGGTGGAAGTCTATACCACCCGTCCCGATACATTGATGGGCGCGTCATTTGTCGGCATCTCGCCGGACCACCCGCTGGCCAAGCATCTTGAAAAGGACAACCCAGAGATTGCGGCCTTCTGTGCCGAATGCCGCAAGGGCGGCACTACAGAAGAAGCGCTGGAAAAGGCCGAGAAGAAAGGCTTCAACACCGGCCTGACCGTGCGCCATCCCTTTGACACCTCGTGGGAATTGCCGGTCTACATCGCCAACTTCATCCTGATGGACTATGGCACCGGGGCCATCTTTGGCTGTCCGGCCCATGACCAGCGCGATCTGGACTTCGTCCGCAAATACGATCTTCCGGTGGTCTCCACCTTCGCCCCGCTTTCGGGCGACCACGTGCTGCCCGAAGAAAGCGGCGAGGCCTATGTCCCGGCGAAATCCGAAAAGGTACGCTGGTTGAAACCCTATGCCTGGGACGAAGAGGTGACAGGCGAGGAGGCCATCGACGCCGCCATCGCCTTTTGCGAGGACAATGCCGTGGGCCAGGGCGTAACCAAGTTCCGCCTGCGCGACTGGGGCCTGTCGCGGCAACGCTACTGGGGCTGCCCGATCCCGGTGGTGCATTGCGACACCTGCGGTGTGGTGCCGGAGAAGAAGGAAAATCTGCCCATCGAGCTGCCCTATGACGAGGGCGACAAGCCGCTGGACCTGTCGAACCCGGGCAACCCGCTGGCCCGCCATCCCACATGGCGCGACTGCACCTGCCCGGCCTGCGGCGGCAAGGCGCTGCGCGAGACCGACACGATGGACACCTTTGTCGATTCGTCGTGGTACTTCGCCCGCTTCACCGCGCCCCGCGCCGAGACGCCCACCGACATGGAGGCGGCAAAGTACTGGATGAACGTCGACCAATATATCGGCGGCATCGAGCACGCGATCCTGCACCTGCTCTATTCGCGCTTCTTTGCCCGCGCCATGCAGATCACCGGCCATCTGCCCGAGACCGCGAAAGAGCCTTTTGACGCGCTGTTTACCCAAGGCATGGTGACCCACGCGATCTACAAGAACGCCGAGCGGACGGATGAAAACGGCCGGGCAATCTATCACTATCCGGCCGAGGTCGAGGAACGCGAAAACGGCACTTTCGTCATTGCAACCGGCGAACAGGTCGAGGTCATCCCATCGGCCAAGATGTCGAAGTCAAAAAACAACGTGGTGGATCCGCTCAACATCATTTCCAGCTATGGCGCGGATACTGCGCGCTGGTTTGTCCTGTCCGACAGCCCGCCGGAACGTGACGTGGAATGGACCGCCTCCGGCGCTGAAGCCTCGTCCAAATATCTGGCGCGTGTCTTCCGCATTGCGACCGAAGCTGCGGCCTCCGAAAAGGGGCCGCAAGGCGCCGACGAGGCCCTGCTGAAAGAGATGCACAAGGCGATCCGCGACGTGACCCTGAGCATCGAAAGCTTTGGTTTCAACGCCGCCATTGCCCGTCTTTATGCCTTTACCAACGCGCTGGCCAAATCAAAGGCCGGGGCAGACGCGCAACGCGCGGCAACCAGGGCGCTCGCCCAGCTTATGGCGCCGATGACGCCGCATCTGGCCGAGGAAATCTGGACCATGTTGGGCGGCGAGGGCCAGGTGATCGATGCCCCATGGCCGGTCGCGGACGAGGCGATGCTGGTCGAGGCCAGCGTGACCCTGCCGATCCAGATCAACGGCAAACGCCGGGCGGAAATCAGCGTGGCCGCCGACCTGAGCAAAGAAGAGGTTGAAAAGATCGCATTGGCCCACGAAGCTGTGGTCAAGGCGCTGGACGGCCAGGCGCCGAAAAAGATCATTGTGGTGCCGGGGCGGATTGTGAATGTGGTTGTCTGACCGACGAGGATTCCTTTGTGGGGCGCTGGCGCTGTCCGGCGCGGCGGTCAGCGGCTGCGGCTTTGCCCCGGCCTACGGCACGGACGGGGCCGCATCCAAACTGCAAAATGCGATCCATGTGGATGAGATCAACACCCACAACGGCTATCTGATGACCCGCCGGATCGAGGAACGGCTTGGCGCCGGCGGGGCAAATGCGCCCTTTACGCTGGGCCTGACGATCGGCACCTCGCAGGACAATCTCGGCACCACGCCGGATGGCAATCTGACCCGCTACCAGATTCTGGGGCGGGTGGATTTCACCCTGCGCCGGGCCGCGAAAAAACCGGGTTCCAATATGGCACTGTCCGCAATTTCACCGGCTATTCCGCGTCGGGGTCGACGGTTGCCACCCTCGCGGCGGAACGCGATGCCGAAGACCGGTTGATGACCATGCTCGCCGATCAGGTGATTGAACGGCTGGTCCTGATTTCCCCCGACATTTCCCTGTGACCGCCGCGCCATGAAACTGTCGCCTCGCGATGCGCCCGGATATTTTGCCCGCCCGGACCCGGACCGGACCGGCCTGCTGATCTATGGCAACGACGGAATGCGGGTGGCGTTGAAACGGCAAGAAGTGATTGCCAACCTGGTTGGCCCCGAAGGCGAGGCCGAAATGCGCCTTAGCCGTATTCCCGGCAGCAACCTGCGCAAAGAGCCCGGCCTGCTTAACGATGCGGTCAAGGCGATTGGCTTCTTTCCCGGGCCGCGCGTCGCCTTTGTCGAAGATGCCAACGACACTGCCGCGCCCGCCGTGGTCGCCGCATTGGAGGATTGGACCCCCGGCGATGCCCAGATCGTTGTCACCGCCGGCGCGCTGAAAGCCACGTCAAAGCTGCGCAAGGCGTTTGAGGCCCACAACAATGCCTATGCCGTCGCGATTTATGACGACCCGCCGTCACGGGGCGAAATCGAAGCGGATCTGAAACGCGCCGGTCTGAGCATCGGCCAGGACGCGATGGAGGATATCACCAACCTCAGCCGCGCATTGGATCCCGGTGATTTCCGCCAGACGCTCGAAAAGCTTGCGCTTTATAAACACGGCAACTCGACCCCGGTCAGCCCAGAGGATGTCGCCGCCGTGGCGCCGTTGTCGACCGAGGCTGAACTGGATGATGTGCTGACCATTGTCGCCGAATTCGCGCACGCGTGAGATCGGGCCGATGCTGGCGCGGCTCGCGGCGCAGGGCACACAGCCCGTGGGCCTTGTGATTGCCACCATGCGACACTTTCGGGCGCTGCACGCCGCCGCCAGCCACCCCGATGGCCCGGCGCGGGGCATTGCCGCCGCCCGCCCGCCGATCTTTGGACCAAGGCGCGAAAAGATGACCCGTCAGGCCCAGGCCTGGGGCGCGCATAATCTGGATCAGGCGATTTCTCTGTTGACCGATACGGACCTGCAATTGCGATCCGCCAGTCAGAATGCCCCTGCCATGGCGCTGGTGGAGCGGATGTTGATCCGGTTGGCCATGCTGGGCGCGCGGCGCTGATGTCGGTGGAATTGTGCCGGGTGAACCATCCCTAGCCTGCCCTTCACGGGGCAAAACGGCGCTTCTACGGGGCAAAGATCCTGACACCGAAACGCGCGACACCCTTAATAACCTTGCGTTGTGAAATCCGTGATTTCAGGAACGCCAGGCCATTAAGGGTCACGTCGAAATACGATATAGATCGGCAGCTTGCGCGACCTTCACGCGGGGCTTTTGCCCCGCAAATGAGATCACGGTAATCGTTGGTCGCTCAGATGTGCAGCATGTCCGAGAAGACGTGATGCACGATGTCTTCGCGACGGATGCCACGTGCGGCCAGCTCTTCGTCCGACAGATTGTTCAGAAATTCAACTTTGCGGATGCGGTGGTTGTTTTCAGCGATCTGAACCATGAAATTGCCGATCCGCGCCAGAATGCCGGGGGTTTCGACGTGAAGAATATTTGTTGTTGCCTGTGCCATGTCTTTGTCCTTTCGATGACCTGTTTGTCTACTGGTCTCCCTTGAGTGCTAACTTATGCACCTGCAGCATTTTCTACTACAGCCATGCCGGTAAACCCGTGTTGCGGCTGGTGCATGGCTGGCCCGGCCCATCCCCCCCGGCGGCGCAATGCATGCTTTGGCATTCAATTTTTGGCAAGTAGTTGATTTTTAACCAACAAACAAATCCCCTTCACGCAGCCGCTTGACAGAACAGAAAGATGACGCCATTCTGATACAACCTGTCAGGGTATTCCGAAAACTCTCTCGCTCACGCTTCGGTGGCTTTCTCCTCCTGTGCCGCCGGGACAATTGCACCAATCGCATACCCTGATACCGGAGCAGCCCCAGATCGGGGCTGCTTTGTTCTGCACTGCAGAATCATACCGCAGGGCCTGCACGACATACGCTGCGGCGCGGCATGCTGTTGTTCGGGGTGATGAAAAAGCCAGCAATGGGAACAGGGACGCAGATGGGGAACCGCGTCCCTGCGGTATTGAGGGAAAACGGACGGCCAAAATACGGCCACCCGGTACTGCTGAAATGTCGATCTCTATAAAATGCCCGGAACCGGGATCAATCATGGCCCCGATCTAGGCCACATGCATGACAGTCAGGTGATGGTTACATGACGTTTTCTTGGAGCCGCATTTCGCACCCTGGCCTCAGGGCGACGGCGTGTCACGCAACCAGCCGTCGGCAAAGGCCAATTGCTCGACCTTGGCAAGCCGCGTGATACGCTCCAGCTCAGAGCACAGCCGCGCCTGACGGCCCGCCCCGAATTTCACGCCGCGCTCTGGCCAGAGCGCCGTTACGTTCAACACCCCGGCCTTGCGGTCCGCCTTCATATCTATCCGTCCGACAATCCGGTCGCCTTCCAGCAGCGGAAAGACGTAATAGCCATAGATCCGCTTGGCCTCGGGCACGAACACCTCGATCCGGTACTGAAATCCAAACAGCCGCTCTGCCCGTTTCCGGTCGCGCAGGGCGGGGTCAAACGGGCTGAGCACACGCATGCGCCCGGTCGGTTCAGGGGCATTTCTGGCCTGCTCGATCACATCGGGCCGGGCGACATGCATACGCAGGCTGCCATCGGTGCTTTCAACCTCGACCGGCATGACCTCGCCGCGGGCCTCGGCGGCGATGCACCAATCGCGGGCCTCCTTGGCGGTGACAATGTCCCAGAACGCGGCCAGATCGCCGCTGGTGGCAAACCCCAACCGGTCCAGCGCCCCGCGCATAAGCCAGTCGATTGTCTGCGCCTCGCCCCAGTCAGAATTGCGCAGGTCCTCGGGCACAACCCGTTCCGACAGATTGTAATACTTGCGAAATCCCTGCCGATGGCAGATTTCCAACCGGCCGCTGCGCCAAAGGTATTCCAGCGCCGTCTTGCCCGGATGCCAGTTCCACCAACCGCCAGAGGGGCGTGGCGTATCGGGGCCAAGATCATTGCTGCAAACCGGGCCGCTGTCAGCGATCATTGTCAGGATACGGTCGAATTCAGCTTCGAATTCGTGGCGTTGCCATTCCTTGTAGCGATGTTTCAATATTTCGGCGTCGCGACGCCGCTTCAGCGCCCAGACCGGATAAAACGCCATCGGCACCACAGCCGCATCATGGGTCCAATGTTCGAACAGCACACGATCCTGTTCAATCAGACGCTCCATATTGCCGGTGCGATAGCGCGGGCGGCGGGCAAACAGGATCAGATCATGCGCCCGTGCGACGGTATTGATAGAGTCGAGCTGTACAAACCCCAGCCGGGTGATGACCTCATGTAAGGCAGGGCCATGGCCCGCACCGGCCGGGGCATCGCCCAAGGCATGTTTGTCCAGAAACAACCGCCGCGCCAAGCGATTGTCGATCCGGGTGACATTCTGGGACGGGGGCATGGCGGCGCGATCCTTTTGACAGGTGAACCTTTACCATGTCGCACAGCGGGCGTGAGACCAAGTGCAGAACACGTCGATTTTCGGACCTGGGGCCGACCGGGTGCCAGGGCGACCGAAGCCTGAGCATCAGCCGTATGTCAGGCCCGGAAACCGCGCGTCACATACGGCCTGGTCACAAACAGGCGTGCGCCTAGCGCTTCAAAGTATCGCCAAAGCTGATTTTTGGCGTCATCTCGAACACACGTTGACCGTCGTCTTCCTTGCCCTCCATCCGGTCGACTAGGATCTGGGCGGCCTTTTGCCCGATGTCACGACGGCAGGCGTCCATCGTGGCCAGCTGACGCGGCAGCCCCTGCAACAAATCGACGCCATTGAACCCAGCCAAACCGATGCGACCCGGGATGTCATAGCCCGCTTCGATCAACCACAACAGCCCACCCGCGCCGATCATATCATTGGAATAATACAGGAAATCCAGATCCGGCGAACGATCCATCATCGTTTTGGTCATCTCGCGCCCCTTGGCAAGGGCCGAGCCACCGGAATAGAATTCCTGATCCATGATTTCGATACCATTGCGCGCCAGTTCCTCGGTGAACCCTTCGAACCGTTTGCGGGCGCGATGATCCAGCGGCATTTTGGTGCCCATGAACCCGATGTTCTGATACCCCTGCTTCAGGATCGCCTTGGCCATTTGCCTGCCGCGCGGCGGTGGGAAATGCCGACAGCGGCGTCAACCGGTTTGCCGTCGGTATCCATGATCTCGATCACCGGAATGCCCGAGGCCGCCAGCATCGCCCGCGAAGCATCAGACCGTTCCAGCCCGGCAATGATCACCCCCGAAGGCCGCCAGGACAGCATTTCAAACAGAACCCGCTCTTCCTTTTCCGGCAGATAATCGGTGACACCGACCACCGGCTGCAATTCGGTTTCCTCCAACACGGCGCTGATCGCGCCCATCACCTCGGGGAACACCATATTGGACAGGGACGGAATGATGACCGCCACCAAATTGACCCGCTGGCTGGCCAGAGCGCCGGCAATCTTGTTGGGCACATACCCCAACGTCTTGGCGGCCAAGAGGACCTTTTCGCGGGTCGCGGCACTGACATCACCACGGTTGCGCAGCACGCGGCTGACCGTCATTTCCGAAACGCCCGACGCTTCGGACACATCGCGCAGCGTCAGGGGGCGGGTATGCTCTGTTGTCACTTGGATACTTCCTGAATGGTCTGATCGCAGACTAGATCAATCATGCAGTAATATACAAGATCTTGGCACCCTTGCGGGGAAATTGCCAAAATGAACCTGCACTATTCCGATTGGCCCCACCTTGATCTAGGTTATCCTTACGTAATCAAGGGGGGATCTTTCATGGCGGAGCCAATCAAAACAGTCACAATCGTCGGCGGCGGCACCGCCGGATGGCTGACCGCACTGATGTTAAAGACGATGTCGGAAAAGTCGCTGCGGGTGCAGTTGATTGAATCCCCCAATATCCCCACCGTCGGCGTCGGCGAGGCCACAGTGCCGCAAATGCCGATGACGCTGAAAATGCTCGGCATTCCGACACAGGAATTCTTTCGCCGCTGCAATGCCAGCTTCAAGCTGGGGGTGATGTTCAAACAGTGGAATACCGACCCGAACGGCAAGCTGGTCGACTATATCAACCCCTTCGGAAAACCGTTGCAGATCAACGGCGTGGATGCCTGTTATTACCATCAGGCCTTTGGTTCAGGTGGTCGCGATTTTGCCCAGACCTTTTCCCCGGCGCTGGATCTGGCGCGCGCCAACAAGGGACCGTTTTCGGTACAACAGGGCAAGATGGTGCCGGGGATCGGCTATGCCTATCATCTGGATGCCGGAGCATTTGCCAAGATGATGTCGGAAATCGGCGTGCAACGCGGCGTCGAGCATATTCTGGATGATGTCGAGGATGTCGAACTTGGCGATCGAGGCCATGTAGCGGCGGTTCAGCTCAAAGAGCGTGGCCTGCACCCGGTAGAGCTGGTGGTGGATTGCACCGGCTTTCGGGGGTTGGTGATCAACAAGGCGCTGAAGGAACCTTTTGTCGATTATTCCAAATACCTGGGCAATGACCGCGCCATGGCATTGCAGATCCCCCACCCCGACCCAGACAAGATCACATCCTGCACCGCTTCCACCGCGCTGGGGGCGGGGTGGAGCTGGCGGGTGCCGCTGTTCCATCGGATCGGCACCGGATATGTGTTTTCCAGCGCCCACCGCACCGACGACGAGGCGCGCGATGAATTCATGGCCCACCTCGGCGGCGATGCGCCCAAAGGCGCAGAACCGCGGATCATCCCGATGCGGGTCGGCCGGTCGCGGAACTTCTGGGTCAAGAATTGCGTGGCCATTGGTCTGTCATCGGGGTTCATCGAGCCGTTGGAAAGCACCGCGATCCATATGATCGACCTCGCGATCCAGCGCCTGCTGCTGTACTTCCCTGACAGCGATTTCGCCGAGTTCAAGCGCAAGCGCTATAATCAGACGATGGACGCGCTTTATAACGAAGTGTTGGATTTCATCTGCCTGCACTATGCGCTCGGCAACCGGACAGACAGCCAATATTGGATCGACGCGCGCACCGAATTGCAGGTGCCGGACCGGTTGGCAGAGAACCTTGAGCTTTGGAAACATCAACCCACCGGCCCATTGGATCTGGCGACCGGCCATCTGTTCAACCACCCAACCTATCAGGCGGTCCTGATGGGCAAGCGGGTCTATGACACCGGATATGGTGACGGCACGTTCCATCGCCGCATCGCGATGAACAAAGGCGCCTGGACACAGCAGCTGCAGGCCTATGACAAACAGCGCAAACAGATCCTGCACCACAGCAGCGATCACAAACTGGGCCTGATGGCGATCCGTGGCGAGCTGCAACCCGCCATGGGCCGCGGCAGCCCGCTGCCCGGATTGGGCCGACCTGTTTCTGGCAGACCATCCCCCAAATTGCAGCCCAAAACCGCCCCCGCCACAGCCCCCCTGGACGGAAGCGCACCGGGATTGTTTTGATCGACAGGGCCGTCAGGCCGGAATTCCACAATATCCCGGTTTCTGGCTGACAGCCGCCTTTTCAACCGTTATGTCAATGCCGACGGCCCCGTGGCTCAACTGGATAGAGCAGCCCCCTCCTAAGGGGCAGGTTACTGGTTCGAATCCAGTCGGGGTCGCCATTCGTGTCGGGAAAAGCCTGCGGTCTTTTGGTTTGGGGAACTGCCGGGTGTTGACTGCCGCATCCGAAGATCTCGGAGTGGGGTCCGGGATCGCGTGGCGCGTCAGGCGTCCTACTGTTCTCCATAACAGGCAGCAAACCGTGCCACGCCGTTGGAAGCATCGGCTTTCGGGTGATATCAAGTCAGGGGTTGCAACAAGGTCGCATTGCTAAAGCCATCGACCGTGCGAGGTCCGAGGATCACATCCGCGCAATATCGTCCAGCATCTCCAGCAATTGCCGCATCTTTTCCTTCCCAAGCTTGCGAAGTATTTCATCGGAAATTTCGCGTGTCCGTGCCGCGTTTTTCGCCAGGATATCACGTCCTTTCGGCGTGATTGACACCATCTGGCGCCGCCGATCGCCTGGATTGGTTTCGCGTGTTGCCAGACCTTTGGTCGCCAGGGTCTGCACAATTCGGGTTTGGCTGGGCATCAACAGGCAGGAGCGTTCAGCCAATTGCGTGGCATCCTGCGGACCGAATTCTTCCAACACGCGCAGGATACGCCATTGCTGTTCCGTCAATCCCGTTGCCTGTAACATGTCCCGGACCGGCAGCATAAGCTTTTCACGGGCGCGCATCATCATGATCGGCAGGGATTGCCCGGTGGGGGGCATATCAAGCGGTGGGAGGTCATTTGGTTTGTCGGTCATACACCTGATTTATCCCCAGCCGAGCGAGGATGTCAGCAAAATACAGCGATTGGGCCACTGCAATTCTGCGCCTGGCCCGAGAAACGCGGCAAAGAGACGATAAACCGATATGGATTTGGGCGCTTTTTGGGACAGCAGACCGATTTTCATAACCGGCTGTGTGGCGGCGATGTGGCGGGCGCCCGATTGCTAAATGACGCCCGCCTGCGGCCGTTCCGAGAGTGATGGAGAACGATGATAATCGTTCGAAACGTCCATTGTTACGTTGGCCACCCCATATCATTTTGGAGTTGCGTGTCGGCCCCCGTGCAACAAATATCACACGCGCACCGGGAGAAATCCCGGGGCATTGGTATCAAAAACCTATCCCTTCGGATAGGAAGGCGCTACTTTTGCGATCCGCTCCTCAGGCCGGTGCAGGACGTTCGCCGAAAATCGCCGACCCAACCCGCACATGTGTCGCGCCGAGTGCAATCGCGGTTTCAAAGTCGCCGGACATGCCCATCGACACCCCGTCCAGCCCGTTGCGCGCGGCAAATTTCGCCAGAAGCGCGAAATGCAGTGCGGCCTCTTCCTCAACCGGGGGAATGCACATCAGCCCGCGCAGGGGCAGATCCAGCCCGCGACACGTTGCGACAAAGCCATCCAGATCGCGAGGCAGAACCCCAGCCTTTTGCGGTTCTTCGCCGGTGTTGACCTGAATGAACAGCTCGGGGCATGTCCCGATTTCCTGCGCCAATCGCGCCAATGTGGTGGCAAGCTTCGGACGGTCCAGCGAATGGATGGCCTGGGCCAGCTCCATGGCCTGACGCGCCTTGTTGGTCTGAAGCGGGCCAATGATATGCAGCTGGATGCCGTCAAAACGTTCGCGCAAGTCGGGCCATTTGCCGGCCGCCTCCTGCACCCGGTTTTCACCAAAAACCCGGCACCCCTGTTCAAGAACCGCTTCGACCCGGTCGAGCGGTTGCATCTTGGACACAGCAATCAAGGTTGTGCTGCCGGTCTTGCGGCCCGCTGCCTCTTCGGCCTTTTGAACACGTTGCTGGATGTCACTTAATGCCATCACTCTGCCTCCCATGCGTGGATAAATGGCTGCATCTCGGCCTCATACCGGCGCCATGCCCCACCCGAACTTTTGTAAATTGGCTGGCGCACCTGCGCGATGCTCAGCGTTTTGACCGCGCCGCCCTGTTTGTGAAAATCAAGGCATTTCGGCTGCCAGTCCAGCCCCGCCGCCCCGATCAGCCCGCGCGCCTGAGGCTCTGGATCGGCAATCAGATCTTCATAAGCGATTTCATGCAGATTTCAACCGCTGTTTCCAGAAGGCGACAATACGGTCAAAGCTTTTGATATATTTGGCCAGATCCGCCAGATCGTTGGAATAGCGGTGGCTGCCGCCCTCGAAATAATTCTTGTAGATCGACAGCGCAATGTCGCGCGGATCACGGCGCACCACGATCAGATTGGCCTTTGGCATGGCGCGGTGGATATGGCCCAGGATCAGATGCGTCTGAATGGACTTGTCCGTGACCCTTGTGCCGGGCGCGCGGCCAAACCGCGACAAGACATGTTGGTCATACCCTTGGGCAAAGCTCCGCAAAGTGTCGTCAGGAATTTCATGTAGCGGCGTGGTCTTCGGTGGCGCGCCAAACAGACCAAAGGCCAGCCGCAATGGTGCCGAAGATTCCCCGCCCGCCCGCACATCGTCATGTGCCGCAAGGATCTGTTCCACAAGCGTGGTGCCCGACCGCGGCAAACCGGTCACGATGATCGGCGCAAAATCCGTGTCGATCGGCGTGCCGATATCTGCCGAGGCTGCGATCAGCCCGGCAACCTCGCCTTCGCGCACTGCCGGATTATAGGGGAAAGCCTGACGTTGTAGCTTGTTGGCTTTTTGCAGATAGGGAAAGACCCGGTCATAGGCGCCGATGTCTTCCATCGCCTTGGCCAGGGCAAAGCCCAGATGAATACGCCCGGTGTCGCTCATTGCGGGATGGGCATAAAGGTCCTGCATCTTGCGCAGCAGCGGGT
Organism: Marinovum sp. J2-8; assembly: GCF_055808435.1. Lineage (NCBI taxonomy): Bacteria > Pseudomonadati > Pseudomonadota > Alphaproteobacteria > Rhodobacterales > Roseobacteraceae > Marinovum > Marinovum sp. J2-8. Next base: position 22,793 of record NZ_JBVVRZ010000007.1, read on the forward strand.
CACCCTTGACGATTTTGCGCCCACCCAGCCACATGCGGTACAATTCACCACTGTCGGGTGCGCGCCGCAGCGCCTTCTTGAACAGCGCCTCTGCAGCGTCAAAATCGCCCTGTTGTTGCAGGAACAGCGCCTTGTCGGCCAGCGGCTTGGGATGCCCGGGGCGCAGGGCGATCAACGCATCATGGGTTTTCGCCGCACCTTTGGTGTCGCCGATCAGGGCCTGAACCTCGCCCAAGGCCGTCAGAATAGCCGGTTCATTGGGTTTCAATCGCCGCGCTGCACCAAAATGGTCCTTCGCCTGCCCCAGTTCGCCCAAGGTTCGCGCAATGCGACCAAGATGGAACAATGGCTCTGCCGCTGCGGGGGTGGCTTTGTGAACCTGGGTCAAAAGATCACGCGCGGCTGCCAGATCACCGGATTTCATCCGGCTCTGCGCCATTGCGAATTTCTGTTGTATCTGAAGTTTCGAAAGGGGCGGCATGACTGGGCTCTTTTGCTCTTGTCCCCTGCTATCACCGGGGCGGCCAAAAGAAAACGTTGCCGAAAAAGAAAAGAGCGGACCCAAAGGCCCGCTCTTCCCTAACCAAGACTGGTGTGACGTTCTTAGAACGACATTGCCAGACCAAGCGACCATGTGTTGAACTCTTCTTCGGAGCCAACCAGAGTTGCGAAACCCAAGTCCAGGCTCGAGGAGCCGTAACCGAATTGACCAACCAGACCGCCGCCCAGGTCGTACGAAGCGGCCAGACCGAAGCCCGATGCCAGTTCTTCGTCGTCCGAGGTGTAGTGACCGTAGTTCAGGCCAACCGCGATTGCGTTCATCTCGTAACCGATACCGATGGCGCCGTGATCCAGCGTGTCATCAACACCTTCGATGTCCATTTGCGAGTAGTTCAGACCAACGGTCACACCGTTCGAGAAGCCCGCGTCAGCCGACAGACCCCAAACGCTGATTTCGGTGTCGGAACCGCCGAAGTCGGCAGTCGCTTGGTAACCAAGACCAAAGCCAACCGCTACGCCGGAGAATTCACCCGCGTATGCAACACCAAGACCCCAGATCGGGTCGCCGGCGCCTGTGTCGTCGATTTCAGCCGAAACCGATGCGGTGATGCCTTCGAACGCATAGTCGAAGCGTGCGATTTGACCGTCGTAAGCTGCGTCAAGACCGGTGCCGAGCTGCGCGCCAGGAACCATCAGAACGCCTGCGCCGAAGAGGCCAACGCCGCCGTTGCCGGAGAAACCAGCGTGGGCTGTTTCGGAGTTGTCGATCGAACCCGATGCGTAGTTAACTTCGGTCAGTGCTGCGTCGAATGCACCGTCGGTGTCGCCCATGGTCAGGGTCGCTGCGCCGTAGGAGACGAATACGAACTCGCCGCCTTCGGTTGTGCCGGTGAATGCGCCGTTTTCGTCCAGGTCAACGCCTGCACCGAATGTCAGACCGTTGTCGGCTGTGCCGGACATACGGAATTCAACGTCGATGTCGGTCCAGAACTGCGATTCGATTTCCGAACCACCGATTACGCCCATTTCGGCCCAACCGGAAATGTTGACGGTACCGGGACCGGAACCTGCGACTTCTGCCGAAGCGATACCGGCAGTTGCGACCAACGCGGTGGTAGCGAACAGAATGTTTTTCATTGTTTCCCTCATGTGTCTTTAAGCACGTACCAAACCGGTCGCCCGGCTTCGATGCAGATGTCTTGCACCCAGTGCCCCCCTTGATGCAAGCGGTGGCGAAATCGCGGCAACAACAAGGCCGCGAGTGGTGCGCATTTGTCACAAGAATTTTCACGCCGGAACCTCACCTTATTACCGCAGTTTTGCCGCAGGGACAAAGGCCACGGAATCCAAACAATAAATGAGGATCTTGTCGTTGCGGGTCTCGGATTGTATTGAAGGCATTGAACCGAACAAATACGACCGGGCAGGAGCCAGTTTATGACCGCCATTTCCAGAAAAGCCGTGATTCTTCTGGCTGCGGCCACTTTTGCGCTGACGGCCTGTAGCACAAAGTTCCAGCCAGGTCGTGACCCGAACGAAATCCTCGACGAGGAGATCTATGGGGATCGGGGCCGCCCACGTTCGACCATCTGGGATTTCTTTGCCGGTCCACAGGATCGCGCACGTGTCGGGCGGGTGAACAAGTACATCTGGAACGCCTCGCTTGAGGTGCTGGATTTCCTGCCGGTAGAATCGGTTGATCCCTTTACCGGTGTGATTGTGACCGGTTACGGCACCCCTCCCGGTGGCGGACGCGCCTATCGTGCAACGATTTTTGTCAAGGATCCCGCGCTTGATGCCCGGTCTTTGAACCTGGCGTTGCAAACCCGCTCTGGTCCGGTCAGCGCCGATACCGCCCGCGCGATCGAGGATGCGATCCTGACCCGCGCCCGCCAGCTGCGCGCTGTCGACAGCAAACTCTGATACCGCGCGCGCCGATTGCCGCCAACTGCTATTGCAGCTTTCGCGCGGCAGGGTCGAGCCGCACCCGGCGGCGCACGGAATCGGCCCCCCGCCGACCAATGCGCGCAAACACCTCGGTCAACGGTTCATAGGCCACTGCCATGTGATGGGCGTTGGCATGCAGAAACATCTGCTCTGACGCGACCATGCCGACATGCCCCGGCCAGAACAACAGATCGCCCCGTTGCAGGGGCACATGTTGCGGCAGGCTGATGCCCAGAACATCCTCTTGCAGATCGGAATCGCCGGGGCAGTCATAGCCACAGCTTGTCAGCGCCGCCTGGACCAGACCGGAACAATCCAGCCCAAAAGACGTATTCCCGCCCCAAAGATATGGCGTGCCGAGAAAGATTTCGGCCACCGACACCGGGTCATCTTCGATATGGTCAAGCGGTAAAAGATGCTGGGTCGGCACCCAGACCGTGGCTGGCCCGCCCTCGTCCCCGGCATGGGTCGCGATCTCGGTCCAGTCACCGCTGTGACCCTGAACCGCGACCCGCGCGCCATGTGACAGATGCGCAACCTCGTTACGGGCCTTCAGATCCGGTGCCGCCTTGGAATAGGTCATGCGCGCCGCGACGCGATGGGTCGGCTCTGGCATCCCCTGGGCCAAGGCAAGCGTGTCGACATAACCGACATATCCATTGGTCTCGCTATAGCCAAAGGCCATGCGATCCCGCACCTCAAGCACGCGGAAGCTCTCACCCTGGATCAACTCCCGTTCCCGTTTGATCCCCGCCGCATCGCTGATGATCGCCTTGCCCGCGACCACCTGCCAGCTTTCACCATCGGTGAAATCTTCGGCCGCGACATGCCCCTTGAGCGAGGAATGCGCCACCCGGCCGTTGGATTTCACAACCCGTTTGTCGCTGGCCACGGCCTAGCCCTCCAGCGCCAGAAGCTCGGGCAATGCCGCCAGGATTGCACGTGCCCCCATGCCGACGCCGCCCTTGGGACGGGCGGGTTTGGCATCAGGCTGCCAGCCATAGATGTCGAAATGCGCATAGCGTGTTTCGCTGTCAACAAACCGGCGCAGGAACAATGCGGCGGTGATCGCCCCGGCAAACCCGCCTTTTGGCGCATTGTCGAGATCGGCGATCCCCGGTTCGATCATCGTTTCGTATGGATCCCAGAATGGCATCCGCCAAAGCGGGTCATGCGCCCGCCGCCCCGCAGGTTCCAGCGCCGCCGCCGTGGCATCATCGCTGAAGAACGGCGACAGATCCGGCCCCACCGCCACCCGCGCCGCGCCGGTCAGGGTGGCCATGGAGATTACCAAATCCGTGGGCTCCTCGACCGCAAGCGCCAGCGCATCGGCCAACACCAAGCGCCCTTCGGCGTCGGTATTGTTGATTTCAACGGTCAGACCTTTTCGCGACGTCAGGATGTCACCGGGCCGAAACGCCCCCGCAGACACCGAATTTTCCACCGCCGGGATCAACACCCGCAATTGCAAGGGCAGATTCAGCGCCATGATCATCCGGGCCAGCCCAAGAACCGTGGCCGCGCCGCCCATGTCCTTTTTCATCAGCCCCATGGAGGCACCGGGTTTCAGGTTCAGCCCGCCGGTATCGAAACACACACCTTTGCCCACCAGGGTCAATTTCGGCCCCTCAATGCCCCAATGCATGTCAATCAACCGCGGCGGACAATCCGATGCCCGTCCCACCGTGTGAATCATCGGGAAATTCTGTGCCAACAACTCTGTGCCGCTGATCACCTCGCACCCCGCATCAAACTCGGCAGCCAGAGCAGCGGCCGCCGCCTGAAGCCCATCCGGCGTCATATCATTCGCCGGGGTGTTGATCAGATCACGGGTCAGCGCCTCGCCAGCGGCAATCGCCTCGATTCGGGCGACATCCACGCCTTCGGGTGCGATCAATCGCACTGCGGCCTTGCCGGTTTTCTTGTATTTTTCAAACCGATAATTGCTTAACAGCCAGCCGAGCAATTCGGCTTCGATGTCTTCGATGGCCTGCGGCAGCCCGCTTTCGATGTGATAGGTGCCCGCAGGCAGGTTTTGCGCCACGGCAGCAAGGGCAAAACGCCCACGTGCGCGATCCTGCGCCGTACCAACCCCACCCAATGCGGCCTCGGCCCCGCCGTTTTCACCGGGAAACAACAGCACCTGGCCGGGTCCGGCCACAAATCCGCCTGTCTCGGCCCAGCTGCGCGCGCGGCGTCCTGCGCCAGTTTCCAGCCGTCAAACGCCTCGGCAGTCAGCAAAGCCAAAGGAATGGACGGCGTGCCGGGTTCGGCAAAGGTCAGGTCGGGGTGCGACAGCATGAAAAGTCTCCGGACAGATGTTTGCCAAAAACCCTAGTCGTTCTGTCAGCGCCCGCAAGGCCCAGATGCCCGCATTCCCAGCCCCCGGTTCATATCCGGCCTACATCAGGAATTCCTGCATCTCCCAAATCGCGCTCAGCGATCGTTCACCGGTGCGCGCCAAGCGCGACAGGGTCGCCGCCAATGCCACCGGATCGGCCTGATCCACACAGGTACACACATCGCGTGCCACATGTGCCAGATCCATCATGCCAACCTGTTCTGCGATTTTTGCCAATGACCGCAGACATTTGCGCAAATCCGCCAATTCGCCGCGCTTGTGCAGTTTATTCGCATAGGACATGCGCACCGCAATTTCCTCCAACGCGCGGCAAACCACATCTTCGGCCCCTTCATTGCCCATTTGCCGGTAAAGTTCCTGAATTCGGTCCTGATCCAACCGAACGCCTTCTTCATATGCTAACATGCGCACCTGTTCCAAATTCTCACCTTTCCTCACAGCCCCCACAGCTTGGGTGCACCATGATGGCAAAGAGTTTGCGAAACCTTGCCGCAGAAGCATAATATTGCTCGAATTCGTAGAAGTTTGCGCCTATTTACCAGTGTCAGACCTGCCGCAGCGACCAGACACAGACGGGAGTCCGCCGATGCTACATGCCAAACCATTGCCGAAATACCTGGTGCAACGTTACCAGGGCTGGAAGGCCACAGATTACGCCGAAAATGCCGCATGGTATAAACGTCTTGCGACAGAGGGTCAGCGACCACGTGCGATGGTGGTCTCCTGCTGCGACAGCCGGGTGCATGTGACATCCATTTTTGGCGCCGACACCGGGGAATTTTTCATTCACCGCAATATCGCCAATCTGATCCCGCCCTACGCGCCCGACGGCGACCACCACGGCACATCCGCTGCGGTGGAATATGCGGTTACGGCGCTGAATGTCGCGCATTTGATTGTTCTGGGGCATTCGCAATGTGGCGGCGTGCAGGGATGTATCGACATGTGCGACGGCCACGCGCCCGAGCTTGATCGCCCGGACAGCTTTGTTGGACGCTGGATGGATATTCTGCGCCCCGGGTATGAAGCGATCAAAGATCTGGAAAAGGGCGAACAACAATCGCGCGCTCTGGAAAAACGATCGGTTGTGATCTCGCTTGAGAACCTGATGACCTTCCCGTTTGTGTCAAGCAGGGTCGACAGTGGCGAACTGTCCCTGCATGGCCTTTGGACCGGGATCGGCGAAGGTGCTCTGGAAGAATATCTACCGGCGTCGGATCAATTCCGCCCGGTGGGATAACAGGTTACGCTCCGGGTTGGCCTTGGCCAACTTGGGGCGACTGGGCCTGAGGCTCTTGTAAGTCTCGGGCCGAAATTTGGGTCTGAGCGGCCTTTCAGGCCAGAATCGTGCCGTGCCCGTTTCCGTCATGCGACGCCAGAACCCGCGCCCGCCCCAAGCGGCGCGACAGCGACTGCAACGGATGACCGAGAAATTTGCAGGAACAAATACGTTCGCCGCTGTCCGAATTGGTCAACACCAACCGGCCCTTGTGAAACCCAAGCCCAAAGCCCTTACGCGCCAGTTTGCGCCGCAGATTGGCCCAGCTGGTGGCTTGCTGAAAGACCGGCTGCAACAGCGACCGCAACAAGACCCCGGTTTCGCAATCCAGCCGATTGCTGGGTTGCGCACCGCGCCAGCGTGTCTGTGACGGGCCGGATACTGCGATGAAATCCTGGTGGTGTATCATGTCCTTAACTCCGTTCCACGAACCTTTGATCCATCAAGGTTTCCATGAAAATGCGTCAGAAACGCGGCCACATTTTTCAGATATTGCGCAATGATTGCGACGGGCAACACTTTATTTCAGCACCGTGAATGCGACATCAATCGACCGTGCGTTTACCGATGGTTTACCAAGTTGCGCAAATCTGGTCTGCATGCGGTGGCAACAAATCCATATGAAGATTGACACCCCGCTTTTGCGGGCGACAGAACACCTGGCCCGTGAGCGGGATATCACGGTTGGGCAAGTCGTGCGCGATGCGCTGGCCGCCGAATTGCGACGCGTGCGCCGAAATGCGAAGACGCCTGTCAGGGCGGATGAGCGGCTCCTCGCGCCCTTGCGTGCGCTCCTCGCGGCGGACATGGCCGCGGCGAAAACCTGGTTGGATCTGCAAAATAAATTGAAATCAGAAGGTTACGAACTGCGCGAGGCGGGCGGCGGCCTTGCGATGTACAGTTTCCCCGAAGGGGCCCGACTGTGCAAAGCCTCGGAACTGGGCGCCAGCTATGCCACCTTGATGCGTCGATTTAAGGCCCCATTCCCCGGTCACGCCCACCGCCATCTGGTCGATCGGGTGCTGGAAACCACACCGCAAACCGGGGATGGCATCGCACCGCCAAACACAAAAAGAGCCGCCCGAAGGCGGCTCTGAAAACATCGTAACACGAAGAACGCGTCACCCTTTTTTCAACACCCGGTTGCCCAGAGTTTCGGCGATTTGCACCGCGTTCAGCGCCGCACCTTTGCGCAGATTGTCACTCACGCACCACAGATTCAGACCGTTTTCGATGGTCGAATCCTGACGAATGCGGCTGATAAATGTCGCAAAATCGCCCACACATTCCACCGGGGTGACGTATCCGCCGTCTTCGCGTTTGTCGATCACCATGATTCCCGGCGCTTCCCGCAGGATATCGCGCGCCTCATCTTCATCGAGGAATTCCTCGAATTCGATGTTCAGCGCTTCTGAGTGGCCGACAAACACCGGCACCCGCACACAGGTCGCGGTGACCTTGATCGCCGGATCGACAATCTTTTTGGTCTCGGCCACCATTTTCCATTCCTCTTTGGTCGATCCGTCTTCCATGAAGACGTCGATATGGGGAATGACGTTGAATGCAATCTGCTTGGTGAACTGCCGGGCCGGTTTGTCGTCGGTGGGGTTATAGACCGCTTTGGTCTGGTCCCACAGCTCGTCAATGCCGTCCTTGCCCGCGCCGGACACCGATTGATAGGTGCTGACCACAACCCGTTTGATCCGCGCACGGTCATGCAGCGGCTTCAACGCCACAACCATCTGTGCGGTCGAACAATTCGGATTGGCGATGATGTTCTTTTTCGAATAGCCCACGATGTCATCGGCATTCACCTCTGGCACGATCAAAGGCACATCCGGGTCGTAGCGATACAGCGACGAATTGTCGATCACCACACAGCCCGCAGCCGCCGCGATGGGCGCATATTTCTTTGTGGCCTCAGAGCCGATAGCAAACAGCGCCATGTCCCAGCCGGAAAAATCGAACCCTTCGATATCCTTCGTCTTGAGCGTCTTGTCGCCAAAGCTCACCTCTGTGCCCAGCGACCGGCGGCTGGCCAGTGCTGCGATTTCGTCAACCGGGAATTCCCGTTCGGCGAGGATGTTGAGCATTTCGCGGCCCACGTTGCCAGTGGCGCCTGCGACGACGATTCGATACCCCATAGGTTCCTTTTCCTTCGACTTCGGTTCAAATGTGCGCCTGATACAGCAGTGCCGCCCCGGTTAAAAGGGTCCATACACAACCGTGACATAGCGGTGCGCGCAAAGCACAAACGCACACGCCATGAATTCACGCAATGAATAAGGGCCGAAAATCCGTTGCGGCAATCAGGCCGCGACGTAGAGCCCCTGCGCCTTGATCTTGTCGAACGCCTGATCCAGCGACCGCGTGGCCCGTTCGATCAAGATGTCGATCTCTTCCGGGGTGATGACCAAAGGCGGCGAGACAATCATCCGGTCCCCGACATGCCGCATGATCAGATCATTGCCGAAACAGATGTCGCGACAGACCCAGCCCACTGTGCCCGCTTCGGCGGCGAATTTGGCGCGGGTCGCCTTGTTCGGAGTCAGGGCAATCGACGCCATCAGGCCGGAAATCTTTGCCTCGCCCACCAGCGGATGATCGGCCAATGCCTCCCATTTCTTTTTCAGATAGGGGCCAGCGACGTCACGCACATGTTCGACGACCTTTTCATCCTCCAGAATGCGCAGGTTTTCCAAGGCGACCGCCGCGGCCACCGGATGCCCGGAATAGGTATAGCCGTGGTTGAACTCGCCCTGCGCGATCACATTCGCCACCTCGTCACAGACAACAGAGCCGCCAATCGGCGCATAGCCCGACGACAGACCCTTGGCGATGGTCATGATGTGGGGGGTGATGCCGACGGTCTGCGACCCGAACCAATTGCCGGTGCGGCCAAAGCCACAGATCACCTTATCCGCGATCAATAGAATACCGTATTTGTCGTAATCCGCTGGATTTCCGGCCAATAGCTGTCCGGGGCGACAATCACACCGCCTGCGCCCTGCACCGGTTCGCCGATAAAGGCGCCTACCCGCTCGGGGCCAAGCTCCAGTATCGCGGTCTCCAGCTCCTGTGCGCGGGCCAGCCCAAATGCCTCTGGGTCCATATCGCCGCCTTCGGCCCACCAATTCGGCTGGTTGATGTGGTGAATGTCCGGGATCGGCAGACCACCCTGGGCATGCATTCCCGACATCCCCCCAAGCGACCCCGACCCAACGGTCGAGCCGTGATAGGCGTTCTTGCGGCTGATGATGATATTGCGCTCTGGCTGGCCCTTCATGGCCCAGTAGTGGCGCACCATACGAATGTTGGTGTCATTTGCCTCGGACCCGGACCCGGCAAAAAACACATGGTTCAGATCACCCGGCGCCAGTTCGGCAATCTTTTTCGCCAGCGCAATCGCGGGCACATGGGTGGTCTGGAAAAACGTGTTGTAATACGGCAATTCGCGCATTTGCCGCGCGGCCACATCGGCCAGGCTGTCGCGGCCATAGCCGATATTCACACACCAAAGCCCGGCCATGGCGTCCAGAATTTCCCGACCTTCGCTGTCGGTGATCCAGATGCCATTTGCACGGGTCATCACACGTGCGCCTTTTTCGGCCAACGCGCCACCCGCAGTAAAGGGATGCATGTGATGGGCGGCGTCCAGCGCCTGAAGCTCTTCGGTCGGCGGGTGATTGGTGATCATGTTCATGGCGGGGTTCCTTGCACGCAACACTCTTTGCCGCAGAATATGATCAAATTATGCGCTGTCAATCGAATCAGCACGCAGCGCCCCCGCAGGCAAGCTTATGCCAGCGTCTCCAGAATTGTGCGATGCCCTGACGCACATCTTCTTCCATGGCTTTTGCCGCGGCAGAGGCGTCGCCCTGCGCCATCGCGGTCAGGATCGCCTTGTGCTGATCCGGCAAATTCTGGGTGCCATACCGACCACAGACCACCCGCAGCGATGGCCCGAACCGAAGCCACAGCCCCTCGGCCAATTCCTGAAGGATCGGGGCCTGCGCCAACCCATAAAGATGCAGATGAAAGCGATAGTTCTGTTCCAGATATCCGCGCACATCCCCCTGAGAGATGGCCAGATCCAACCGATCGTCAATCGCCGCCAAGGCCGCAATATCGCCCGAGGTCGCAACCCGACAGGCCCGGCGCGTCAACTCTGGCTCTATTGCCACGCGGGCATGGATCAGCTCGCTGATGGCCCCGGCGTCCAGCACCGGCACCGACACCCGGCGATTGCCCTGAAAGCTCAGCGCGCCCTCAGCGGTCAATCGCCGGATTGCTTCGCGCACCGGGGTCATGCCCACATCGAGACCCTCGGTCAGTCCCTGGATTGTCACCGGCGCACCGGGCGGCAATTCCCCAAACAGCAACAAATCACGCACGCGGCGATAGACCTGTTCATGCACGGGCAGCATGGTTTCAGCGGGCTGTTTCGCGATCTCGGTCATCTGCCTGATTTTTCGCCTCTCGATGGGGTCTTGCGACTTTACCCTGCCCGTGGAAGCATTTCCATATTGCCAGGTAAGGCATAATTTGATCAAATCGGGCCAAGGCGGCAAGCACAAATGACCGTCATGAACCCCACGGGAGCCGAAAATGAAGAATTCTCTGATGATTTGCACCGCTGCGCTGGCCCTCAGCGCCGGCATGGCGGCAGCGGAAGAGGTCCGGGTCTATAACTGGTCCGACTACATCGACGAAGCACTGCTGGAAAAGTTCGAGGCCGAAACCGGCATCGAACTGATCTATGACGTGTTTGACAGCAACGAGGTTCTGGAAACCAAGATGCTGGCCGGTGGGTCGGGCTATGACGTTGTGGTGCCAACCGGCACCTTCCTGCAACGCCAGATTCAGGCCTGCGCGTTCCAGCCTTTGGACAAATCCAAACTGCCCAACATTGGCAACATGTGGGATGTGATTTCGGATCGCACCGCGAAATATGACCCCGACAACGCCCATGCCATCAACTATATGTGGGGCACCACGGGTCTGGGTGTGAACCTTGGCAAGGTCCGCGAAATCCTGGGCGAAGACGCCCCGGTGGATAGCTGGGACCTGGTGTTCAAGGCCGAGAATATGGAAAAGCTGGCCGATTGCGGCGTGCATTTCCTCGATGCGCCTGCGGAAATGATCCCCGCCGCGCTGAACTATATCGGCGAAGATCCCGACAGCCATGACCCGGAGGTGATTGCCAAGGCCGAAGCGGTCTTTGCCCCGGTGCGCGACTATATCCAGAAGTTCCATTCCTCGGAATACGTCAACGGTCTGGCCAATGGCGACATCTGTGTTGCGGTGGGCTGGTCCGGCGATGTGCTGCAATCGCGTGACCGCGCCGCCGAGGCCGACAATGGCGTCGAAATCGGCTACTACGCGCCCAGCGAAGGCGCGCAGATGTGGTTCGACATGATGGCCATTCCGGTCGACGCGCCCAACCCCGAAGGCGCGCTGACGTTCCTGAACTTCATCATGGACGCCGAAAACATGGCCGCCGCGTCGAACTATGTCTACTACGCCAACGGCAACAAGGCCTCGCAGGAGTTCCTCGAAGAGGATGTGATCACCGATCCGGCGATCTATCCAACGCCTGAAGCAATGGACAACACCTATACCACCACGCCATATCCGGCCAAGGTTCAACGTGTGGTCACCCGGCTCTGGACCAAGATCAAGTCCGGCACCTGATCCACTTTTCACGCCCGCGCCACCCCGGTGCGGGCGTTTGCCTTTGCAGGAGCGTACATGGCTGAATCTGTCTTTGCCCCCTGGAACGATCCGGACGAAAAACCGTTGATCCAGTTCCGCAATGTCACCAAACGGTTCGGCGATTTCACCGCAATCGACAACCTGACCCAGGACATCTACGCGAAGGAATTCTTTGCGTTGCTCGGCCCGTCGGGCTGTGGCAAGACGACGATGATGCGCATGTTGGCAGGGTTTGAAACCCCTACGGATGGCCAGATCCTGATCGCCGGGCAGGACGTCGCCAATATCCCGCCGAACAAACGCGCTGTGAACATGATGTTCCAATCCTATGCGCTTTTCCCGCATCTGACCGTGGCGGACAACATTGCCTTTGGCCTGAAACGCGAAGGCAAACCCAAGGACGAAATCGCGGCGCGCGTCGCCGAAATGCTGCGCCTGACCAAGCTGGAACGCTTTGGCGCCCGCAAACCGCATCAGATTTCCGGCGGCCAACGGCAACGTGTCGCGTTGGCCCGGTCATTGGCCAAGGCGCCGAAACTGTTGTTGCTGGACGAACCTTTGGGCGCGCTGGACGCCAAATTGCGCCAGCAAACCCAGTTCGAGCTGATGGATATTCAGGAAAAGACCGGCACAACATTCGTGATTGTCACCCATGATCAGGAAGAGGCGATGACCGTGGCCTCCCGCGTTGCGGTGATGGACGAGGGCCGGATTGTGCAGGTCGCCACCCCCGCCGACATCTATGAACAGCCGAATTCGGTCTATGTCGCGGATTTCATTGGCGATGTGAACATTATCGAAGGCACCGCAACCCCCGGCAGCGCCGGGTATGACATCGCATGGGCCGAGGGCCAGTCGGCCTTTCACGCCAAATCAACCCGCGACTTTGCCAATGGCCAACGCTGTTTTCTGGCGATGCGCCCGGAAAAGGTGGCGATCAGCACCGATGAGCCGGACGCAAGAAACAAGATCGCGGGCAAGATCATCGACATCGCTTATCTCGGCAATATCTCGACCTATCACGTCGAACTGCCCGGCGGGCGGATGATGAAGGCCCAGACCGCCAACACCCGCCGCCTGTCGCGCCGGACGCTGACATGGGAAGACCCGGTCTGGCTCAGCTGGACCGACACCGCCGCCGTGATGTTGGAGGGTTGAGGGGATGCGCCGCCTGACCCTGATTGCCGTGCCCTATCTCTGGCTTCTGGCGCTGTTCCTTGTGCCCTTCCTGATCGTGTTCAAGATCTCGCTCTCGGACACAGCGATCGCAATCCCGCCGTACACCCCGACGCTTGATCTGGCGGGTGGCTGGGCCGCGGTGCGCGCCTTCCTGTCCCAGCTCGACATGGAAAACTATATCTGGCTGACCGAAGATGCGCTGTACTGGAAGGCCTATCTGTCGTCCGTGAAGATCGCCTTTATCGCAACGGTGCTCACCCTCTTGGCGGGGTATCCCATGGCCTATGCCATGGCACGTGCCGCGCCGGAATGGCGGCCCACGCTGCTGATGCTGGTGATCCTGCCATTCTGGACCTCCTTCCTGATCCGGGTCTATGCATGGATGGGCATCCTGTCGAACGAGGGGCTGTTGAATGCCTTTCTGCTCTGGACTGGGCTAATTTCCGAGCCTCTGGTGATCCTCAACACCAATACCGCCGTCTATATCGGCATTGTCTATACCTACCTGCCGTTCATGATCCTGCCGATCTATTCCGCGCTGGAAAAGATGGATGACAGCCTGCTGGAGGCGGCCGAAGACCTCGGCTGTTCCCGTCTGACCGCATTCTGGCTGGTCACGGTCCCCCTGTCGAAACAGGGCATCATCGCGGGCTGTTTCCTTGTCTTTATCCCGGTGGTCGGCGAATTCGTGATCCCGTCGCTTCTGGGCGGATCTGGCACATTGATGATCGGCAAAGTGTTGTTTGAGGAATTCTTCAACAACCGCGATTGGCCGGTGGCCAGCGCCGTGGCGGTGATCCTGCTGCTGATCCTGATTGTGCCAATCATCCTGTTCCAGCGTAATGAACAAAAACAGCGCGAGGCCGAGGGATTAGACGTTTTTCCGCTTTCAATGTGGTCTCGCTGACGCTGGGGTTTGCCTTCCTCTACCTGCCGATGATCATTCTGGTGATCTATTCGTTTAACGAATCCAAACTGGTGACGGTCTGGGCCGGGTTTTCCACCAAATGGTACGGCGAGCTGCTGCAGAACGAGGCCTTCCTCGACGCCGCATGGGTCACGATCCGGGTTGCCGTGGTCAGCTCGACCATCGCCACGGTTCTGGGCACGATGGCGGCGCTGGTACTGGTGCGGGCCGGGCGTTTTGCCGGGCGCACGCTGTTTTCCGGCATGATCTATGCGCCGCTGGTGATGCCAGAGGTGATCACCGGCCTGTCCCTGTTGCTGTTGTTCATCGGCATCGGGCTGGACCGGGGCATAGTGACCATCATTCTGGCGCATACCACGTTTTCGATGTGCTATGTCTCGGTTGTGGTGTCGTCACGTTTGGTTAGTTTTGACCAATCGCTGGAAGAGGCCGCGCTGGACCTCGGCTGTACGCCGTTTGACGCCTTTCGCCTTGTCACCCTGCCGATCATTGCGCCTGCGGTGATTTCCGGCTGGCTTCTGGCCTTTACCCTGTCGCTGGATGATCTGGTGATTGCGTCCTTCACCGCCGGGCCGTCGGCGACCACCCTGCCGATCAAGATCTTCTCGGCCGTGCGTCTGGGCGTCAGCCCGGAAATCAACGCGCTGTCGACCATCATGATCGCCATTGTGACCGTCGGGGTCATCACCGCATCTCTGGCATCAAAACGCGCCAGCACCCGGCAACAGGCCGAAGAACGCGCCGCAATGCGCACCAGCTGATGCACCGCATCTACGAAGATTGGGCCTATTCCGACGCTGCGGTTCAGGATTGCCTTTGGCGCAGGGACGTTGCGCCAAACCCGCCCCTGCAAGACACAGCAACCACAGAGGTCGCCATTATCGGGGGCGGCTTCACCGGATTGTCCGCCGCATTGCATCTGGCACAGGCCGGAATCGGCGCCACAGTGTTAGAGGCCAAGCACGTCGGCTGGGGCGCCTCCGGGCGCAATGGCGGCTTCTGCTGTCTTGGCAGCAGCATGGTCAGCAATGGCGAATTGCAACGCAAATACGGGCCCGATGGCCGCCAAAGCCTGCGCGACGCCGAAAAAGCCGCCATTGCACTGGTTGGCGATCTGCTGGACGACCATGGTATCGCGGCGGATCGCCATTCCGAAGGCGAAACCATCCTTGCGCATCGCCCGCGCCACATGGCCGCGCTGCGCCATGAACTGCCCAACATCACGCAGGATTACGCAATCACGCCGATCCTGCATGACGCAACCGACCTGACCGCGCTGGGGATAAGCGGCCCGTTCCACGGCGGCATGACCATCCCGCTTGGCTTTGCGCTCAACCCCGGAAAATATGTCCATGGTCTGGCGGACGCGGCCAAAGACGCCGGCGCCATCCTGCATGACAGCTCCCCGGTGACCGCGATCACCCGGAACGGCGGCTTCACCCTGACCACCCCCGGCGGGCAGCTCCACGCCAAAAAACTGATCCTCGCCACCAATGGCTACTCAAGCGAGGATATCCCCGACTGGCTGCGCGCCCGTTATCTGCCACTGCAATCCAACATCATCGCCACCCGGCCGCTGACCCAAACCGAACTAGCCGCCCAAGGCTGGACCAGCCGACAAATGGCCTATGACACCCGCAGCCTGCTGCATTACTTTCGGCTTCTGCCCGACAATCGTTTTCTGTTCGGAATGCGCGGCGGCGTCTATGCCACCCCGCGCAGCAACGCGCGCCTGCGGGCCAGAATCCATCGTGATTTCGAAACAATGTTCCCGGCCTGGGCCGCGGTGGAACGCCCGCACTTCTGGTCTGGGCTGGTCTGTCTGGCGCGCAACCGAACACCCTTTGTCGGGCCGATCCCGGACATGCCCGGCGCCTTTGCCAGCCTCGCCTATCATGGCAACGGCCTGGCGATGGGCACCTATGGCGGCAAACTTCTGGCGGATCTGGTCCAGGGCAAATGCCCCGACACACCCTATCCGGCCGCCTTTGCCGCACCGCCGAAACGTTTTCCGCTGCGGCACCGGCGCCGCGCCTTGATTGCCGCGCTTGCCGCCGGATTATCTCTTATTGATGGCTGAATGCCCCCCCTAAATGTCCGGGGGGCTTCTTCTGTTCAAAAATATCCCGGGGGACGGCCAAAGGCCGGGGGGCTGGCCCCCAGCCATATCTCAGGGCTTGCGCCGCGTCGGCGACTGCATGCCATTGCCCGTCCGTTTGCCAGGCTTGCCGCGCCCTGCGCCCTTGGGGGGGGCAAATCGCTTCGAGGTATCAGAGGCCCCGGGTCGCGGTCCTGCCGGCTTGCTGCCCGATGGCTTGCCACCGGACGGCTTGCCGCCACCGGGTTTGCCTGCCGGTTTACCGCCAAATTTTCCACCGGGCTTGCCGCCGCCCTTGTGCGCTGGTTTGCCCGGCTTGTCGAAACCACGCTTGGCGCCGTCACCATCATGCTTCGCCACAGGTTTCCCTGCGGGCTTGCTACGAGGTTTCGCCGGCGCATGCACCTCTGGATCGACCGGCGCGGGTTTCGGCTTGGGGGCCGGTTTCGGCGCGCGGCTTTCTGCACCTGACTGATGGCGCTCTGGCGCGGGACCACGGGGTTTGTCGGACCCACGTTTGTCGCCTTTGTAAGGCGCCTTATGCGCGGGTTTGCGCGACGGTGCGGACTCTGACTGACGCGCAAAACCCGGCGTGCCCTCAAACCGGCGCACGGTCACACCATCCTCCAGCACACCGTTTTCACCCAGTTTCGACAAGAACCCCGACGCGCTGGCCTCGGTCAGCTCCACAAAAGTCTCGCTCTGCTGCACCCGGATTGCACCAATGGCATCCTTGTCCAGACCACCGGCCCGGCACAGCAACGGCAAAATCCAACGCGGCTCGGCCCGGTCATCCCGGCCCACCGACAGCGCAAACCAGGCGCTCGGCCCAAAGGGCTTGCGCTCTTTGCGTTCGGGACGGGCATCCGGTGCGGCCAATTCCTCTGGCGCAGAATTGCGCGCCCGGTAAAGCCGCAGATAGGCCGCCGCAATCGTTTCCGGCGAATGCAAATCCAACAGACGCGCCGCAAAATCCGCTTCATCCGGGGCAATCTCTGCCGCCCACTGCGGATCGTTCAACAGCCGCTCTTCATCGCGCTGCAACACGTCTTCGAAACTGGGCGCTGTCCCCCATTCCGCAGTGATCTTGGCGAATTTCAGCAGGCGCTCGGCCTTCTTCACCACTTTTGGCGGCACAATCAACGCCGACGTCCCCTTGCGCCCGGCGCGACCGGTACGGCCGGACCGGTGCAAAAGACTTCTCGGCATTCGACGGCAATTCCGCGTGGATCACCAATTCCAGGTTCGGCAGGTCAATCCCGCGCGCAGCCACATCGGTCGCCACACAAACCCGCGCCCGACCGTCCCGCATCGCCTGAAGCGCATGGGTCCGCTCCTGTTGGCTCAACTCGCCCGACAGGCACACAACCGAAAACCCTCGGTTCGACAAACGCGCAGTCAACCGGTTGACCGTCGCCCGCGTGTTGGCAAAGACAATCGCGTTCTGCGCTTCATGGAACCGCAAAACGTTGATAATGGCATTTTCAGCATCCTGATGCGCCACGCGCAGCGCCTGATAGCTGATATCGGCGTGCTGGCTTTTCTCGGAAACGGTTTGAACGCGCACGGCATCGCGTTGATATTCTTTGGCCAGCTTGGCAATCATCGGCGGCACAGTCGCCGAAAACAGCAAGGTCCGCCGGTCTTCCGGCGCAGCACCCAGCATGAATTCAAGATCTTCGCGGAACCCAAGGTCCAGCATCTTATCCGCTTCGTCCAGCACCACAGCCCGCAGGCTGGTCATGTCCAGCGCACCCCGGGTGATGTGATCGCGCAGACGGCCGGGCGTGCCGACAACAATATGCGCCCCCCGTTCCAGCGCCCGGCGTTCGGTCCGTGTGTCCATCCCCCCGACACAGGACACAACCCGCGCACCGGCCTTGGCATAAAGCCACTCCAACTCGCGCATCACCTGGAATGCCAATTCACGGGTTGGCGCAATGATCAAGGCCAGCGGCGCCGCCGCCGGTGCGGCCATTGTGGCCCCATCCAGCAAGGTCGGCCCAATCGCCAAACCAAACCCGACGGTCTTGCCGGACCCGGTCTGTGCCGACACCAAAAGGTCCGCAGCATGCAGTTCGGGATCGGTTACCGCCTCCTGCACAGGCGTCAATGTATCGTAACCACGCTCGGCAAGCGCATCAAGAAGGGGCTGGTTCATCGCGAAACCGTTCTGCAAAGGGGCACCCGGCAATTCGCCTCATCACGAGTCGGGGCCATAGGTGAAAAAGTGCCCACTAAAGCAAAGCCCGCCATATGTATACCTCACAATGACGAAACTGCGGCATCAACACCCCCTAACAGCACTTTATCGCCACCACAGACGCCATCCCAATTTCATCTGACCAGAAATATCCCGGGGGGTTTGGGGGGCTGGCCCCCCATCTATCCTGCGGTTTGGGGGGCTGGCCCCCCATCTATCCTGCGGTTTGGGGGGCAGTCCCGCCATACATCCTGTGGTTTGAAGGGACTGCCCACCACCGATCCAACGCATCCCACAGCCAAACCCGATGTCACCAGCCCCCCAACACCCGGGTCTGGAAATTCTGACCTTCCCTTTGGCCAACACATTTGCCACAGTTTATCAGAAAACACAGCCAGGCCGATGTAAACCGGCATAACATTACCCATATCCACTGCAAGATTTGCAAAAAGGGGGAATTTCCATGTCCAATTTCGACGCCCAACTGCGGGAAAGCCAAACCCAGGTTGCCGAAGCTCAATCCAAGATTTCCGAAATCACCAGCCGCATCGACACCGCCCGCGAAAAGATGAAGCAGGGCATCGAGACCGACATTGACGTGGAAAACGCCACCCTTCAGGACGTGCACAACCACACCAGCGTCATGAACGCCAATATCGCCGAGCTGATCATGGGGCTGGACGATGTCACCGCCGCCTTTTCCCGCGATTTCGACGAAATGCGGTCGAAAACCGGCTGGGAAAGCTTTGTCGGCTTCTTCTCCAAGGACCGCTCTGATGCGCTGCGTCAGGAACGGATGAAGACCGCCAATATCGACGACAAATTGCAGGATCTGATCTCGAAATCCGATATCATCACCAAGCTGCTGGAAAACCAGCTGGCTGTCCTGACCGAACAGAAATCCAAGGTCGAAACCAACCTGACCGAAACCCTGGACGAACGCGAATTCACCGTGGGTGAGCTGGAGGCCCTGAAGGCCGAGATCCTCGGCATGGACCCCAAGATCATCGAAGTCGAAAACAAGATCGCGGTCGAACAAGACGCCGCCGCGCGCACCAAGCTGGAAACCGAACTCGCCGATCTGAACAAGGCCTATAACGATCTGGTCCAGCAGGAACAGGTCAAGCTGGCCAAGAGCCAGACGCTGGAACGCTATATCGAAAAGGGCAAGTCCTGGGTCGACAGTCTGCAAAACCAATCCGCGACCCAGATGGTGCTGATCAACAAACTGCAAACAGACACCAAGCAACGTGTGGTGCTCTATGATGCGCTGTCAAAATCGCTGAAAACCGCCCAACAGCAGGACGTGGCCCACCGGATCAACGAAATCGGCGTGAAAACGGATCAGGAGGCCCAGACCGCCATGGCCGCCATCGGCACCGCAACCAACCAGAAAATGGCCGACATGCTGGAATCGCATGAGGACCATATGGTGTTTGCGCGTGAAGTGCTGGAGGCCAAGGCCAAGGCCGACGAACGCTTTGCCCGTCGGTTTGCGTCGATTGTCGAAAAGCATGACAGCAACGCCTATGGCGGCTGATCCCGCATGTCACGTGGGGCTGTTGTCACCATCTGCCTGATTTTGGCGGTTGCAATTTTCGGGGTGATCCTGTTCTCGGACGGCTGTGCCGAGGATGGGTGCAACCGGTTTTTTCAGGCCCTGCGCGGCCTGTCACGCGCCGTACAGGCGTTTTGATCCAGAAGGATGCCATGACTGACGTTGTCACCGAACACCATGGGCTGACCGAAACCTTCGCCAGCCGCCGCTACTTTCAGAAGTTCGAGGCTATCACCGGCCACTTGGGCCGTGTTGCCGGTGTTATGGAGGCCGAAGGCAGTCTTGACCGCAACGATGTGAAAATTCTTGCGCGCTACATTCGCGGCATCGCCTATACGTTCAAGGCACTCAGCATGAAATATCTTCTGGTCGGGCGCGACACCGGGCAATTCTTTGGTTCTTTGGCCATCGACGACAGCGAAAGCGGCTTTCCGGCGTTTCAGGAGCTGCTTGTCATGGCCAATGACGCCCAGCAGGCGGACCAGCACCTGGAAAACATGCCGTCGGCAAATGCGCTGAAGGATCAGATGATCAGCCAGATCATCACCGACAAGGCGCTGCCGACCAAGCTGCAATTTGCCCTGTCCCAGCGGCTGTATTACGAAGAATTGGCGCGCGGGCATTTGTTCTGGGCCCGCATGGACCCGCGCATCGACTGGGTGTCCGGGTTTGAAAACCGCCGCAGCTACCGCATTCATTGGGCGGTTTATGACAGCCAGATCAACCTGCCGACGATCTATCTGCTGGAACTGGACGACAGCGGCAGAACCGCCCTGCCCAAGGATGAACGCCGCTGGCCCGAGGTGCAGCGCCATTTGATGGGCCAGAGCCTCGGCGCGCTGAAGCTTCTGACCATTGCGCGCGGCTTTGACGAAAGTTTTGACGATCTCCACCCCAAACGCCTGCGCCGGTTTCACATCGGGCCGATGTATTCCCATGCCTTCACCCGCCAGACCGGGCCAATCCGCGATGTGCTGGCCGAGGCGAAATCCCCCCCGGGCGAGGATTGGACCCTGGCCTGGACCTCGGAAATGCTGGAAAGCGAACGGGTAAAGGAAGAGCGCGCCGGATGGTTTTCCACCGTCGAGCGTGAGGTCTTCGCGCTTGACCCATTTTCGGGCCGCGGCATCGACACCGGCGCGACCGAAACCAGCCGCGCCATCATCTTGCCGCAACGCCCGTTTCAGGTGCTGGCCGAAAAGAACCCACCCGGTTTTGCCAATGTGCGCAAATTCGTGGTCAGCCCCGGCGGCCGCGTCCTTTCCTATTGACCCGATGGGTGCGCCTTCACCGCGCGCCGTTCAGGAGATTTTATTATGAGCCAGACCAGCGACCAGATGGAACTTCGCGAAGAAGACATTCGCAAACATTACCCGGCCGCCACCGCGCTTTTGACCGGCTTTGACCACACGCCCCGCATTGCGGTGCAGAATTCTCCAGCCGACGCCGGAGAGCGGTCCCCCGGCATCCCGCGTGCGCGTCGGTTCCGCTCCACCACCCCCGGTCTTGCGACCCGTCGCAGCGCGGCCAAACACGGCGTGCAACTGCGTACCACGATCGAGGGCGCGGATGACGACGACACCCTGACCTCGCCGCAACAGGCCACCACCCTGCACGCCCTGCGCCGCGCCATTTCCATCGCGCAGGCCGTTGCGGAAAGCTACGCCGAGGCGACCGGCCTCGCCGACCTCAAACGCGCGAACCTGCAAGGGGCCCTGCCCGCCAACCGCAAATCCGAATTCACCGAGCTTCTGACCGCCGAGGCGCTGATCACCGCCCATGCCTGGGCCAATGCCACCGCCTATCTGCTGTCCGCGCATACCTCTGAAACCACGGTAGAGATTGGCGAAGTCGAGGAGCTGATCACCGACAATGGCCAGATCGCCCTGCATGGCCTGCTGTGGGAGCTGGAACAGGATATCGAGGCGCACGCCCCCGACGACGCCCATCTGATCGCCACGATCACCGCCTTTGCCGAACAGGTGATGGACAAAACCGCCCGGCGCGCGGGCTCTGCCCCCCGTCTTGCCCCCTTCACCGGGGCCACCTGGCATGTCGAGGCCGACGACCTGACCCTTCGCGGCTTTACCCCGGCGGCCAAGGCGAAATCGACCACCCTGACCATGACGTTCAAGAAACCGAACGAGGTCGTCGGCAACCATATCGCCAAATATCAGGCGCTGCGGCTGTCAAAGATGCTCATGGCCTATGATTTCACCCGCAAGCTGAACCCCTTTGCCGATTTGGGCGGCTTCATCTTTACCTTCATGGGGGATGGCAAACCGGGCACGGGCAAGACGACGCTGATCCAGATGATGGCGGGCCTGATCAACGATTATTGCAAGGTGGCCGACTATCCCTTTCGCTACCAGAACCTGTCGACCGACAATATCGACAGCTATCAGGGCAAGTCGGGCCAGAACGCCAAGGCGTTTATCAACAACATCATCGACCCCAATGTGATCGGGTTTGGCACCATCGACGACATTGACCAGCTGGCCGGCAAACGCGGCGACCGTCAGTCCAGCGCCGGGCAGCTCGAAATCACCGCTGTGTTGATGGAGAGCTTCGCCGGCGCCAACACCGTGGTGCGCGGCAATTGCACCTTTGGCATGTTCTCGAACTATCCCGAAAACGTCGACGACGCCCTGCGCCAACGCGCCGGGGCCCGGTTTCTGGTCGATGGGCCGCGCACACGCGAAGATTACATCGACATCCTGCACCTGCTGATGGGCAAAAACCACGACATTCCGCTGGGTGATCACGCGGCCTTTGCCGCGCAGGAAATCAAGAAAGCCGTGTCCGCCAGCTTCGCCTCGCATTCCCGCCCGCATGAGGCCGGGTTGCTGGCGGTGTTCGACCGGGTGCAATCGACGGTTGGCGATCTGGACACGATTGCCAAGATGGGCACCTACCTGAAGGCCATTCAGGAGGCGGACGAACGTTTTACCGGACGTGCCATCAAGAACATCACCGACGCGGTCAAGGTGCGGGCGATGGATTTCGAACTGCCGGATGAATGGATGGAAAACCCCGAATTGTTCCTGTTCCGCGACTACGACACTAAACGCGCGATGATTGCCGAACTGCGGGTGCCAATCACGCCGGAAATGGTACTGCAAGAAATCAACCGCTACGCGGATTTAGAGTTCCGCTATGCCGACAAGTCAGACGAGGTGGCGATAGACGGCATGGTGCGAGAGTATGGGCGACAGGAAGAGGCGAAACGGCGGTATTTGGAGGGGAAAGGATGATCTTTGCCCTCCGCAGTCCCGGACTTGATCCGGGACCTTATCGCAAGGCTGGACGTGAGGCCCCGGATCAAGTCCGGGGCTGCGGCAGCGTGTTGTTCGCAATACATCTGAGTGTGGTGAGGTCGATCGGCGCGCTCAGCACGAGCAAGGGAAATCAAGATATTCCGTTGTTTCAGAATATTGGAGGCAGAACATTTGAGTAGAACTGCTTTTTTTAGAAAACTTGGTGCAGAATATGCCAATCAACGTTGGAGTTGGTGCGCTGTCGACCACAGCAAAAAAAGAGTGATATTTGGCGCTTGGAATACCCTAAGTAATGATTTCTTCTAGTGTTATTCTCTCCGAGAGTTGGGAGCGCTTCCGTGGTAGACGACAACCCGGATACTCCGATGCCATCAAGAAATTAGATCTCGTTACAGCCGAAGGCTACGATCTGGTCTTTTTTGTCATGGTTCAAGGCAATCCGGATTATGAAAAATCGCCGAGCATTATTACTGAGGTCATTGAAGAACTACACGCAGCCGAGCTTATAAAAATCGGTGCCGATTGGATCGCTCTCAAGAAAGCATACGTGCCTCTACTCGCTGATGAACTTCCTGAACATCTCGCTTCGAAATATCCAGAAGGCGCAAAAAAACGAGTTACAGTGAGTATTATCGAGCGAAACTCCAAAGCACGCCAAGTTTGCTTGCAAGCAAATGGCACCCAATGCAAAGTCTGCGATATCGATTTCGAGAAGACGTATGGCCCAGTCGGAGCTGGGTTCATCCACGTCCATCATGTCAATCCGGTATCTTTGACAAAAGGCCTAAGAAACATCGACCCTACCGTTGACTTGGTGCCCGTATGTCCAAACTGCCACGCAATGCTTCACCGCAAATTTCCGCCTCTTTCAATTGACGAATTGCGGAAACTGATGCGGCAATCAGGCAATTCAGGATGAAATCCACAAACTGCAACCACTATTGACCGGAATAAATTATGAACCGCCTCATCCAATCCGGCCTCATGTTCGGCAACCTGATCCGCGTCGACAGCCCCGCTTTGGTCGACCGCTATAACCGTGCGCTTGACCACCTTACCGGCAAACAGACCGCGCTCACCGACTTTCACATCGACATCTCCGGCTTTTCGCCCGAAATCGGTGACGAGCTGGGCGATCCGCAATACCTCAACCATGCTGGCGTCAACCGGCAGTTTATCCTGCTGACCATTGACCAGAAAACCGCGCCGCTGCTGAATGCCACCTTCTCGACCTCGCGCAATATCCTGCGGCAGTTCATCACCACCAATGAGGCCCAGCTCTTTGCCCTTACGGCCCGTGACGCCGTAACCGGCGAGCTGGTGAATTCGGTCTTCACCGTCACCAACCCCGCCCGTCTGTTCGACATCCGCAAGATCACGGTCGAGGCCGACACCACCGGCGGCACCCTGAAAGAGGCGCAGGGACTGGCGAAGATGGTGGATGAGTTCAAGACCCGCGAGGATGCCTGGTTCGACGACGTGCTGATCGCGAAAATGATCAGCACCGCCCAGCGCACCGGCGACATCATCCGCAATCCCGTGCTGCTCGACACGATGGAATTCGCCCAGACCAATTTCTGGACCAGCCACTTTGGCGGCTGTTATCTCTTTCGCGGTGTCGATCACCCGGCGCTGATCACGGCCGGCGACAAAGACATGCTGACGGATCTGCCGATCAAATATGTCTTTGACCTGAATGACCGCAATCGGATTGCCAAATTCTTTGACTACAACGATCTGGTCGAACCCATCGTCAAATCCCCCGGCATCGACGCCGGCGCGATCCTGCGGCAAAAGATGGATTTCATCGTTGTTGATGCCGCCCAGGATGCCGGGATTGACCTGACCGGGGCCACCCGCCGCGACATTCGTCATCTGGCGCGCCGCCATGCCGCCGACCTGCCAGAGGCCTATCACGGGTTGAACAAGCTTGTGCAATGGGCCGAGGGCGCGGGCAAATGGCCGCGCATCACCTCTGATCATCCGGCCTATTTCCTGTCTCTTCGGGCGGCGGACACCCCGGACCGCGATCTGGTCAACATGCTGCTGGCCGAACTGGCCCCGAGTGACATCCGGCAATTGTTCATCTGCCACAAAGAGTTGTTCTATAAACTCTATCGCGGCTGGTCCGACACCAAACGATCCTATGTTGTTGATTTCCTCCGGCGCGAGTATCAAGTGGACAAGGTTGGCGCGCGTGCCGCACTCTTTGGACATGATGCCGCAATGGATGAGGTCACGCCGCCCGTGCAGCCGGTGCGCCCCACCCCCGCGCGGTCAGGGCGCGACGATTTGATCGCACGGGTCGGCCCCTGGGGCGCGGCAAAGAGGAGATAGGCAATGTTGGGCTTTTTGAGATTGTCTTTCATCGGCTTCGTCGTGCTGACGATTGTCTATGTCTGCCTGTCGCTCTATTCCCGCGCGGTACGGCGCGACAAGCTTGAGGCCGAATGGGAGGCCGAGGGCATGCAGGGCGACGACGACGCCAAAGAGGCCTTTGTCAAAAGCGGCCTGACCGACTATGACGGTTCTCTGCGGCGCAAGCTGATCCTTGGGGTCTATGTCGTGCCGGTCACCCTGATTGCCGCTGTCATCTATTTCACCAATTTCCACTGAAGGTTCCCGTTATGCGCTATCTCAAATGGCTTTTGATCCTGAGCTTCTGGGTCCTGGTGGCGGCGTTCTTCCACTACACCTTGCCTCATCACGATATCGCCCGGATTTCGGACACCGAAACCCGGCGCGTCGATTTTGGCGAAAACTCGATCTTCTGGTCCAGCCCGGATAGCGGCAATGCCACCGGTCAGGTGAACCGCGACGTGTTCTTCATTCAGGCAATCCGCAGCAATGGCCGCCCGATGGTCTATCGCAACGAAGACACCGGCTGGGGCTGGCCGCCCTATTTCAAATTCGACACCGCCAACCTCCAGACAGAGGCGGCGGACCTGCGATCGACCTCGGAAAATCCGAAATGGGTCGCCATTCGCCACTATGGCTGGCGCAATGAATTCCTGTCGATCTATCCCAATGCGGTCTCTGTGCGTCAGGTTGACGGCCCCGATGTCAGAATCATTCCCTGGATGAGCATTGTGATCCTTGGGCTGGCCGCTCTGGTGTTCTGGGCCATTTATGTGCGTTGGTTGCGGTTCCGCAGACGGCGGATTGATCCGATGCTGGAAGATGTCGAAGAAGGCTTCGCCGACGCCACCGACGCGGTCAAAGGCACCGGCAGCCGCATCAACAAATGGTTTGGCGGCAAATAGCCAACCGGGCGGCGGGCTTAGCCCCGCCGCGACATTTGCAGGTAATCGCGCTGATCCGGGCCGTTATACAGGGTCAGGGGCCGGATCAGGATATTGCCGCGTTGCTGTTCCAGACATTGCACAATCCATCCCGGCATCCGCCCGATGGCAAAGATCGGCACATAAAGATCCATCGGAATCCCGTGCAGCTGATAGATCACGCCGGAATAGAAATCGACATTCACGTTCAGCCCATGGCGTGAATAGGGTTTCATCGCCTCTACCACCGCCTGAAGGATCTCGTACCATTCCGGCGCGCCCATCTCCTGGCCCAGCTTGCGCACCCCGTCGCGCATGTGCCGGGCGCGTGGGTCTTCGGCACGATACACCCGATGGCCGAAACCGGTCACGGCCTCGCGGGCGGCACGTTTGGCTTTGACATAGGCGGCGGCGTTTTCGGGGCTGCCGATTTCCGTCACCATCTTCATCACGTCCTCTGCCGCGCCGCCATGGGCCGGCCCCGCCAGCGTGGCCAGGGCCGTGACAATCGCGCCGTGCAGATTGGCCTCGGTCCCCACCGTCACACGCGCGGCAAAGCTTGATGCATTGGCGCCATGTTCGGCGTGCAGGATGAAATCCACATCCGCCAAACGCGCGGCATCCTGCGAGGGCATCTCGCCTTTCAGCATCCAGAGCCAGTTGGCGGCATGGGACAGCGTCGGATCAGGTGCGACCGGCGTGCGGCCATTGCGAATTGCCTCATGCGCGGCAATGATCATCGGCACCTGACTGGTCAGCCGAATGCCATTGCGCAGAAAGGCGTCTTCGCCGGTCTCGCGGCTGTCTCCCTCCAGCGCGGCAAGCGCGGACACGGCGGTGCGCAACACATCCATTGGATGCCCGCCGGAACAGGCTTGAATCACCTCGAACACCGCATCTGGCAACTGCCGTGCCGCCTTCAATGCGGCGTCGAAATCGGCCAATTGCGCGGCATTCGGCAGCTCACCATGGATCAGCAGATAACACACCTCTTCAAAGGTGCTGTGTTCCGCCAGATCGTGAATCGTATAGCCGCGATAGAGCAGCTCGCCCTTGGCACCGTCAATATGGCTGACACCGGAGCGTTCAAAGTAAATCCCCTTGAGGCCACGGTTGATCTTCACGTCATCACTCATCATGATTTCCTTTCAGGCAAGCACAAGGACAGGGGCAGAATGGACAGGGGCAGAATGGACAGGGGCGAAATGGGCGGAACGAAACGGACGGAAACGGAATGACAGTTCTGGAACAGGCTTTTGCAACAGCACGCGCGCGACAGGCGCGGGTGGTTTTCCCCGAACTGGAGGATCCGCGCACAGCCGAGGCCGTGGCGCAATTGCGCAACGACGGGATTTGTGTGCCGGTGGACGTGGCCGACATCACCGATGGCCAGATCGCAAGCCTTGTCGCCAATCGCGGCATGAAAGAAGGCATTGCGCGGCGGATGCTGGCGCGCCCGCTGATCCGCGCCGCCGCGATGGTGGCCGCAGGCGAGGCCGACGCCATGGTCGCCGGAGCCACAAGCCCCACCGCCAAAGTGATCGAAGCCGCCGGGCTGGCCATTGGGCTGGCCGAGGGCGTGACAGTGCCATCGTCGTTTTTTCTGATTGTTTTCCCCGACGGACGCCAGTTGATCTTTGCCGATTGCGCGGTGAACGTGGCCCCGGATGCCGCCGCGCTGGCGGCGATCGCCCGCGCCTCTGCGGCCTCTTGCGAGGCGCTTCTCGGCCCGGCCCGCGTGGCGCTTTTGTCGTATTCCACCGGCAACAGCGGCAGCGGGCCAAGCGTTGACATGATCCGCGACGTCGCAGAGATCACCGGCTTCACCGGCCCGATCCAAGCGGATGCCGCGCTTAATCCACGAACCGCAGAGAAAAAGGGAATGGGTGCGGGGGATGCCAATGTGTTAATCTTTCCTTCGCTGGAAGCAGGCAATATCGCCTATAAACTGGTACAGGAACTGGCCGGGGCGATGGCCATCGGCCCCTTCCTTCAGGGCTTTCGCCGCCCGGTGTGTGATCTGAGCCGGGGCGCGACCGTGGCAGACATCGTTGCCGCCACCGCCGTCACCATCGCCCTGAGTTAGGCTGCGTTAGGCGGGGCAAATTTCATGGTGAAATTTGCAGATTCCGTTGCCGGAATGTCCCCGCCCGAACCTATTGCTTGCGCATATCCGCAGGGTCGATCCCGGCCACGACAACCGGTTTCTTCATCGCGTCGCGGCGGAACGGTTCACCCAGTTCCTGATTGATCAATGCTTCGATCAATGTGGTCTTGCCGTTCTGCATTTGATCGACAACGGCTGTGTTCAATGCCGTGGTCAGCTCTTCCATTGTCTTGGCCTGTACGCCCTGCAGGCCACAGGCCCGGGCGATCCCGGCATAGCTGACACCGTCGTCCAGTTCTGTGCCGACAAAGTTGTCTTCGTACCATAGGGTCGAATTGCGCTTTTCCGCGCCCCATTGATAGTTGCGGAACACCACCATTGTCACCGGCGGCCATTCCTCACGGCCAATGGCGGTCAGTTCCGTCACCGCAATGCCAAAGGCGCCATCACCGGCAAAGCCGACAACCGGCACATCCGGGCAGCCGATCTTGGCGCCGATGATCGACGGCAGACCGTAGCCACAGGGACCAAACAGACCGGGCGCGAGGTATTTGCGCCCCTGTTCAAAGCTGGGATAGGCATTGCCGATCGCACAATTGTTGCCGATGTCGCTGGAAATGATTGCCTCACGCGGCAGGGCGCTCTGGATCGCGCGCCATGCCATGCGGGGCTTATCCAGTCGGGTTTGTCGGCGCGGGCGCGTTGGTTCCAGGTCGTGCCGGGATCGTCGTCTTCATGATCCATCCCGGACAATTGCTGCGCCCAGGCGGATTTGGTCTGGATAATCAGGTTCTCGCGCTCCTTGCGGCCCGCATCACCGGCTTCCTCCGCCAGTTGCCCCAAAATCCCTTGCGCCACTTTCTTGGCGTCACCGACAATGCCGACCGAAACCTTTTTCGTCAGCCCGATGCGATCCGGGTTGATATCGACCTGAATGATCTTTGCATCCGTCGGCCAATAGTCGATGCCATACCCCGGCAGGGTCGAAAACGGATTGAGCCGCGTCCCAAGGCAGAGCACGACATCGGCCTTGGAAATCAGCTCCATCCCCGCCTTTGACCCGTTATAGCCCAGCGGCCCGGCAAACAGCGGATGTGATCCGGGGAAGGCATCGTTGTGCTGATAGCCGACGCAAACAGGCGCAGAAAGCCGTTCAGCCAATTGCATCGAGTCATCAATCGCCCCCGCCAGAACCACCCCGGCACCGTTCAAGATCACCGGGAACTTGGCACTCGACAGCAGCTTTGCCGCCTCGGAAATGGCCGCTTCGCCGCCTGCGGGACGTTCAAACGACACGATTTCCGGCAGATCAATGTCGATGACCTGGGTCCAGTAGTCGCGCGGAATGTTGATCTGCGCCGGGGCGCTGGCGCGATGGGCGTTCAGGATCACCCGGTTCAGCACTTCGGCAATCCGCGACGGGTCGCGCACCTCTTCCTGATAGGCAACCATATCTTCGAACAGCTTCATCTGTTCGACTTCCTGAAACCCCCCCATGCCGATGGATTTGTTGGCTGCCTGCGGCGTCACCAGCAACAGCGGCGTGTGATTCCAATAGGCGGTTTTCACCGCAGTCACGAAATTGGTGATGCCCGGGCCATTCTGGGCGATCATCATGCTCATCTTGCCGCTGGCGCGGGTATAGCCATCGGCCATCATCCCGCCTGACCCTTCATGGGCGCAATCCCAGAACATGATACCCGCCTTGGGAAACAGATCGGAAATCGGCATGAAGGCCGATCCAATGATGCCAAAGGCATGTTCAATTCCGTGGCGTTGAAGCACCTTCACAAAGGCCTCTTCGGTGGTCATTTTCATTGACGGCATCCTCTTGGTGGCAAATCTGGCCATGTGTCGGGCACGACCATTTCGGCGCAGGCTAGTGCCTTGCTGCCGGACACGATAGGGCCAGATTGGTTCCGCACTTAGCGCCAAATCATGAATTTACATGCTGGACGCAACCGCGCATCCGCCATTGCCCCACCACCGGATAAGCGAAGCCGGATCCCTCTACCTGCCCCGTTCGGCCAGGATGGCATCCACCCGCCGCCCCCAGGCGTCCCAGTTCAGGCGGTCTTCGTATTCCTTTCGGGCAGAGCGTCGCAGGGCCTCATAGGATTTCGGATTTTCCAGATAGGTCTCGATCCGGTTCAAAAACCCTTCAGGCCCCGAGCCATACGGAAGGGCATGGCCATTCACCCCTTCACGCACTGGCACCCCGCCAATGCGCAGACAAAGCGACGGCAGCCCATAGGCCGATGCCTCGCAAAAGGCAAAACCATAGCTTTCTAAAGATGGCTGGAACAGGAAATGCGATCGCCGCATCACCGCCTCAAACGTCGCCATCTCGTTGGGGAGCGATTTATCCAGAACACCGTGCACAGTGACGAAATCGGCGATGTGTTCTCTGGGCGGGGTTGCGCCAATCACATCCAACACCGCGTCGATGCCACGTGCGCGCAGTTCCACCAAGGTTTCGAACACCAATGGCCCGCCCTTGGCCCACCAGTCACGCCCGACCAGAACAAACCGCACCTGTGTCCCGCGGCTTAGCGCCGGTGGCACGTCCGACGGCACCGGATCGGTCACATTCCCCCCAAGGCACCACAATCGACCGGTCGGGTTTCAATTCATACAGCCCGTCAGCACCGGATTTCAGCCATTCCGTCGGCCAGATCATCAAATTCAGATTGCGAAACACCCGCCGTTCCACGCGCATAATCATCGGGTCCAGCAATCGGGATATACGCAGATAGCGGTCAAAAGACTGGCCCACGACGCTACGCTTGTAGGTGGTTGGCGTCGCATCCGCCGTATAGACCGAAAACACCCCCGGCGGCAGTTTCAGTGCCGCGAAGGAGTGAAAGGAATAGGCCCCGACCAATACGTCGAACCGTCCACGCGCCAGCTGTTTTTGAATGGCCGGGGCGATCAGCGACGAAAGCGCCAATTGCACCCGCCAAAGCAGGCGAATGGACACGGCTTTTGGCATGGCAAGGATCAAACGCCGCAAACAATCAATCCGCCCCCACCCCGGATCAAGCGGCGTGACATCCCCGACATGCTCCTGCAACGCATTGAAAATACGCGCATTGCCGCCGGAATACGTCAGCGGGTCATGCGGCGACAGATCGCAGAGATATGCTATTTTTCGGCGGCTTGGCAATGGAATCTAAATTTATCTGATTAACCTGCACCAAAGCTGACCAAGCCCCCGACCAAGCGCAACCCAAAAAACCCTCTGCTTTCGGAATAGTTGCCGTAGCGGCACCAATTGCAACCGCGCCCGATCTACATGCACAGTTAATCGACCGGGCGGGTGCCCGCCCGCTGACGCTGGCGTGTTTTGCCATTTCCGGCAGCACCGCTAGGATTGGTCAAAGACCGTATTTGGCCCAAAACCTGCCCCAATCCTTGGCTAGACAGAGCGTATTGAAACCCAAAATGGCTTCTGAAAGACCCTGATGCCCAATATCCTGGCAAATCTGATGCTGGCCCTTTGGCCGGTGGTGACCGTGCTCTTGTTTCGCCGGCTGCCACTGGTGCCTGCGTTGCTATGGACATTGGTGGCGGGATTTCTGCTGTTGCCGCCGACCCCCGCGGCCTTTGATTTTCCGCTGCTGCCCCCGCTGAGCAAACATTCGATCCCGGCGCTCAGCGCGCTGGTGCTTTCACTGATGTTTTACGGGCTGCGCAAATCGGTTTTGCCCGATAGCCTTGCAGGCAAGCTTTTGATGCTGACATTCATCCTGTCGCCCATTGCCACCGTGGCCACCAATGGGGAAATGGTGCGTTGGGGCGATGCGCTGCATCTGCCCGGCTTGCAGATCACCGACGCGATTGCGCTGTCGCTGACCCAGGTTTTGATCTTCATTCCCTTTGTTCTGGCGCGGCAATATCTGGTCGAGGCGGCCTCGCAGCGTCTGGTTCTGGTGGTGCTGATGTCCGCCGGGCTGGCCTATACCCTGCCCGCCCTGATCGAGGTGCGGATTTCGCCACAGATGAACATCATGATCTACGGCTATTTTCAGCATGATTTCACCCAGACCTTTCGGTTTGGCGGCTGGCGGCCCACGGTGTTCCTGTACCACGGCATCTGGCTGACATTCTTTATCATGATGGCGCTGACCTCGGCGGTGGCGTTGTTGAAATTCGAGCAAAAGCGCCGGTTGCTTTATGCGGGCGCCATGATGTGGCTGGGCGTGTGCCTGTTCCTGTTCAAATCGCTCGGGGCGATGTTGTTCGCCCTGTTTCTGGTGCCTGTTGTGCTGTCCTTCTCGGCCCGCAACCAGATCAAGATCGCGGCGCTTCTGGCGCTGCTCGCCGTCGGCTATCCGGTGCTGAAAGCGGTCGAGTTGATCCCAAGCGACCGGATACTGGCCGCCGCGGCCAGCATCGACACAGAGCGCGCGGCCTCTTTGAAATTCCGGTTGGACAACGAAGACATCCTGCTGGAACGGGCTGCGGAAAAGCCGCTGTTCGGCTGGGGCAGCTGGGGCCGGAACCTGATATACAACGACATTTCGGGGTCTGTTGAAACCATCAGCGACGGGCGCTGGATCATCGTTATGGGGCAATTCGGCTGGATCGGGTTCCTGGCGGAATTCGGGCTGCTTATCCTGCCGATCTTTCTGCTTTGGCGCGAAATGCTGGCGCGCAAACCCGAAGATGTTTCGCCCTTTATCGGGCCGCTGACATTGATGCTGGCGATCAATGCGGTTGAACTGGTGCCCAATGCCACCCTGACACCGCTGACCTGGCTGTTGTCCGGCGCATTGATGGGATACGCCGAAACCCTGCGCCGTGAGCGATTGAAAATGCGCGACGGCAATTTACGAAAAAAGGCCCGGTTCGCCCTGCGCTGGCGTCCGGTGATGGAGTAATCGACCAAATGACAAAACGCCGTGTTCTGGTGATCGCAGAGGCCGCCAATCCCGAGTGGGTGTCTGTGCCTTTGGTCGGCTGGTCGCTGGCAGATGCGCTGCGCGATGTGGCCGATGTGCATCTGGTCACACATCTGCGCAATCGCGATGCCATTTTGCGCGCCGGATATGTCGAAGGGCGGGATGCGACCTTTATCGACAGTGACAGCCTGGCAAAACCGCTGTGGAAACTGGGCGAGAAACTGCGGCTGGGCGATGGCAAGGGCTGGACCACGCTTCAGGCCCTGAACGCATTGGCCTATCCGCATTTCGAGCGGCTGGTCTGGCGCAAGTTCGGTGCCGCCCTGAAGGGCGGCGAATTCGACCTGGTGCACCGCGTCACCCCGCTGTCGCCGACGCTGGCCAGCCCGATCGCCCGCCGCTGCGCCCGCGCGGGTGTGCCGTTCATGATGGGGCCGCTGAATGGCGGTGTGCCCTGGCCCGAAGGGTTCAATGCCGAACGTCTGCGCGAGCGCGAGTTGCTGAGCTATCTGCGGTCCGCCTATCGGTATCTGCCGGGGCATCACAGCACCCTGCGGCATGCTGCTGCGATTTTGACCGGATCGCGTCACACCCAATCGGAAATCCCGCAGAAATTTCAGGACAAGGTGATCTACCTGCCCGAAAACGCCGTTGATCCGGCGCGGTTCTCTCGGGTGTCAGAAGCCGGTTCCGGCCCGCTGCGCGCCTGTTTCATTGGCCGGCTGGTGCCCTACAAGGGGCCGGACATGTTGTTGGCGGCTGCCGCACCATTGCTGAAATCCGGCGCGATGACGTTGGATTTGATTGGTGACGGCCCGATGATGGCCGACCTGCGGGCCCAGGTGGCGGCGGACAATACCGAGGCCGCAGTCACCTTTCACGGATGGTTGCCGCATCAGGAGGTCCAGACCGTGGCGGCGCGCTGCCACATGCTGAGCTTTCCGTCGATCCGCGAATTTGGCGGTGGGGTGGTGCTAGAGGCGATGGCGCTGGGGCTGGTGCCCATGGTGGTGGATTACGCCGGCCCGGGCGAGTTGATTACGCCCGACACCGGCATTGCCATTCCCATTGGTTCGCGTGACGCGATCATTCAGGGGTTTCGCGAGGCCCTCACAACTGCGGCCTCTGATCCGGCGGCACTGGCGCCGATGGCCACCGCCGCCCGCAACCGGGTGTTCGAGCATTTCACCTGGGCCGCAAAGGCGCAACAGGTGGCCGGGGTCTATGATTGGATCTGTGAGCCGACGGGCACCAAACCAAAGCCGCTGTAAATCGCTAATCCCTGAACATGGGTGACCAACCAGATGACCAGCCCGGCGGTGCCACCGACCATCAGATAGCCCATCATCACCAGCACCCCGTCGCGCACCATCAATCCAAGCGCCAAAAAGGCCACTGTCAACGCGCCGATAGAGGTCACCATTGGCAAAAGCTCCAGCACCGGCCAGCCCAAGGCCACCCCGATGATCACCACCTTGGTCAGCATGGCCATCGGCGGCGTGGTCAACAGCGGCAAACGCCGGTAGCTGCGCGCATCAATCCAATGCGCAATCGGGGTCAGCCATTCGATCGCCCGCGCCAGCCGGGCGCCGGGCACCTCGCGCCGCAACAGGAATTTCGGCAACCACATATAGGGCCGCCGGGTCAGCCATTGCACCGAAATCAGAATGATCATTGTCGCGCCAAGCGTCGGCGCGCCGGGTATGGCCGACAGCGGCGAAACCAGAAGCACCGCAATCACCAACACAAAAGGCGCAAAAGACCTTTGGCCGATTTCGGTCAGCACGTTATCCACCGACACAGGATCATGACAGTCCGGATCTGGTTGCAGCGCCACCAGAATATCACTCAAACTCCGCGGTGGGGTCATTCCTGGGCAGCGCTGCGCAACAGCGCCTGCAAACCGGTACGATATTCTGGATGTATCAACTGCACACCCAGCTCCTGCTTGATCCTGTCATTTTTCACCCGCTTGCTTTCGGCATAGAAACTGCGCGCCATTGGCGTCATCTCGGCCTGTTCAAATGGGATGGCATCCGGAATAGGCAAGCCCAAAAGACCGGCGGCATAGGCAATCACATCCTGCGGCGGCGCGGGATCGTCGTCACAGAGGTTATAGATCGCGCCGGGATTGGGCTGGTGGATCGACGCCAGCAACGCCTGGGCAATATCGGCGACATGGATGCGGCTGAACACCTGTCCCGGTTTGATGATGCGTCGCGCCGTGCCGGCCCGCACCTTGGCAAAGGGGCCGCGCCCGGGGCCATAGATCCCGGCCAGACGAAAGATATGCAACGGCAGATCCGCAATGGCGCGCCAGTCGTTTTCCGCCGCAACCCGCATCTCGCCCCGTTTGGTGCTGGGGGTCAGTGGCGGTGTGGTCTTATCCACCCAATCGCCGCCATGATCGCCGTAAACCCCGGTGGTCGACAGATAGCCAACCCATTGAAATTGCGACGCACGTGCCGTGATCTGGTCGCGCAGATGGGCCAGCACCGGATCGCCATCACCATCCGGCCCGGCGGAAATCAGAATGTGGCTGGCCTGCTCCAGCGCGTCAGTCATACCATCACCGGGAAACAGCCGCGCCTCGGCCCCTTGGGCCGACAATTCCGCCAGCTTTCCCGGGCTGCGCGTGGTGCCGATCACCCGCCAGTCAGCCGGGTTCAGCACCTGTGAAAGCGCCCGCGCGGAATAGCCGTGACCAAAAGAAAGCAATGTGTTTTTCATCGTCCGCACCCTGTGGCGTGATGGGGCGAATTGCAACCCTCGGCAAGGCTTCGCCGAACCAGATCCTGCCCGATGCGCAAGGCTTTGCGACAGGCTAAAATACCACTGTATTCACAATTCCCGAGTCGTTGCTGATGACCTGTTTTACCCGCCGGACCCTATTGCTGGGCGGTCTCGCCGCTGTTTCCCTGCCGCTTTCCGCCTGTGCCATGCCGGCACAAAAGGCAAAGCCAAAGACCAAGGCACATAACCCGCCGCTCTACCCGAACGAAACCCCGGCGCTGCGGGCCTCGATCAACAAATGGGCCGATCATTACCAAGTGCCCCGCACCCTGGTGCACAAGCTGGCGATCCGCGAAAGCACCCATCGCCCCTGGGCACGCAATGGCCCCTATTGGGGCCTGCTGCAAATCCTGCCCCAGACCGCGCGCAGCATGGGCTTCAAAGGTCAGGCCAAAGACCTGCTCGATGCTGATACAAATCTGAAATACGCGGTGAAATACCTGCGCGGCGCCTGGCTGCTGGCCGACGGCAGCGAAAAAACCGCCATACGCTGGTACGCGCGGGGCTATTATTACGAAGCCAAACGGCGCGGCATGTTGGTGGAAACCGGACTTCGCCCCGGCTGAGATTTGGCATCGCCTCGGGGCTGGATCATCCATTGTTGGGGTTGGGGCGGGCATTGCCGCCAATCACGGCGACCCGTCGCTTTGTCAGGGGCGAATTCGCCGACCACGGGAATGGAACCGCATCGGTCCAAAGGCGGCTTTGGTCATTTCGTGCCATCTGAATGAAAAAGGGGCCCCAAAAGGCCCCTTTCCTGATCAAAGTGATGTCAGCCAGCTGGCTTACATTGCGCCGCCGATCGAGAAGAACATGGTCTCGCCCGAATGGTCGTCGACACCGTCGTTGTCGGTCGAGACGAACATTTCGCCATCAGCGGTGATTGCCAGACCTTCGACCTTGTCCAGAACATAGCCGCCGGTCGATGTCAGATCGGGCAGCAGGTCATGCACCAGCTCTTTGGTCACAACCGGAAGCTCACCGCCCAGCGCGGCGGGCACCATGTCGGCCATCGCGATGCGATAGACCTTCTTGGTCACGGCGCGGTGGTCGTGCTGGTTGTCACGCTCAACGATATAAACGTAATCGCCATGCGCAGTGATTTCCGACAGACCAACCCAGCCGGTTGCGGGCTCGGCCTTTTCATAAAGAACGGCGCCCCATTCCTTGGTCTCGGTGTTATAGGCCACCAGTTTCACGTGGTTTTTCGGATCGTCTTTCCATTCGCGCTGAACGGCCATCCAAAGCGTATCACCAACCTTGGTCACACCTTCAAAGCCAAAACGCTTTTCCACAGCCATCAGTTCCGCTGGCAGACCGATTTCTTCTTCGATCTCGCCCTCGGCATTCACGTGATAGAGCGCATGCGGGATAACCCGGTCGGTGCGGCCTTCGCTGGCGAGCCAGAAGCCACCTTCGCCGTCCAGCGTGATGCCTTCGAGGTCAAGTTTCTGTGCCACACGGCCCGCGCGGGTGATCTGCATCGCATCGGTGATCCGCGCCGGTTTGGAGGACGCGTCGATGGTGAAGATCGTCGGCTGATAGCCATAGAAGCTGTCGTTGACGGCATAGATTGTCTTGCCTTCGCCAGCGACCATGCCGGAAATCGCACCCCAGCCTGTCAGCTCGTCCATGCCTTCGGATGTCAGATGCGGGTATTGTGCGGGGGCATCCTGATATTCAAACAGCATGACATGCGCACGCGCGCCGCCGTCTTCGATCAGGTCGGATTCATTGGCCGAAACCAACAGGTTGCGTTCCGGGATCACAACGTAACCTTCCGGGCCAACACCCGAGGGCAGAAGTTGCTTCAGCACCGGCGCACTGGGATCGGTCACGTCATAGACACCGACGACCGAAGCGCGCTCGGCCCCAACAAACACATAAGGCGTGCCGCCAAATTCGCCAAATGTCACCAACTCGGGCTCTACACCTTTGGCATCAGAACGTTTGTCGGGGTAATGGCCGATCTGAATGATCGCATGTTCGAACGACGTGCCGCTGTCATAGACGACGGTGCCGTCCTTGTGGAAGATCGTCCAGCCGCGCGAACCGCCTTCGTAGTCGCCTTCGTTGGCAGTGGCAAAATGGGTGTCGTCGATCCAGGTCACCGCATCGGGTTCGCGTTTGCGGCCCTGTTGGCTCTCGGTAAAGATCAGCGCGCCACGTTCGTCGGTGGCGTCGATGCCTTCCAGATCAACCGCACCGGCCGAGAAATGGTTCAGGATTTCGCCGTCTTTGGACACAACAACCATGTGGTTGTTTTCCTGCATGGTCACGACAACTTCGCCAGCGGCGTTGATCGAGACATACTCCGGCTCAGGATCGGATCCGGCAACCTCGGCCAGACCGGTCAGGTCCACGGATTTCATCGAAGCACAATCAAGGGTGCCGTCTTTGACGCCCACCATGATCAGCGACCCGGCAGGCATCTGCGGGATCACGCCGTCGTTCAGGTCTTCGTCACGTTCGTTTTCAATCGCCACCGCGATAAAGCTACCGTCCTTGGCCTTGGCCAGGCTGTCAGGTTGACCGCCCAGATCACAAGCGCCCAGCTCGGAACCGTCGGCGGTGTTGATCGCCTTGATCACGCCCGAAGGGGCGACATAGCTTTCCGAGGTGTTCACGCCGACAAAGGCAGTGGTGCCGACAACAGCAACCGAGGTCGGCTCGCCGCCCATGTCGATATTGCCTTTGGGGGCCGGGTTGGCGGGGTCGGTGATGTCGACCAGACCGATCGCGCCCAGCGGGCTGTCGGTATAGACAAGCGTCATGCCATCCGCAGTGACATCAATGATCTCAGGCGAGGTTTCGCGTGACGTATCTTCGCCGTCGGCCATGTTGGTGACGACCGGAAAGGATGCGATGCGATTGAAATTCATCTCGGCCATGGCAGACCCGGCGGTCAGCGCAATGACAGAGGTCAGGCAGATGGTGCGAACGACCATAATACGTCCCCTAATTGGAAAATGCTCCGACCTCCTGCGCGCGGGATGTAACGCACCCATGACAAAAAGGGCACATTCCGATGAAGATCACATTCCGGGCCGTGCCCAGGCGGACCCCAAGCACATAGCCAAATGGCGCAGCTTCGCCTCAGTCCCTGAGGATCGGCTCGGATTTTGA
Organism: Marinovum sp. J2-8; assembly: GCF_055808435.1. NCBI lineage: Bacteria > Pseudomonadati > Pseudomonadota > Alphaproteobacteria > Rhodobacterales > Roseobacteraceae > Marinovum > Marinovum sp. J2-8. The sequence continues at coordinate 62,052 of NZ_JBVVRZ010000007.1, forward strand.
CCAAAACCGGTCGACCTTTTGCCAAGAGCGAGCACTCAGCGGGCCCAGGAATTCTTTGAAATCTTCCGGTTGGGTGCCATCGTGCAGGTTTGCGTTTTGCAGATCCTCGATAAAGCCGACGATTGCCATGTCATGCACATATTTGTCGCCCTCGGCGATCCACCGCTCTATCAGGGTAAAAATCCCGGCAATTTCGCGCTTTTTGCCGGCTTGCAGATGTGCCGAGCACCCCCTCACCAAATCCCCCATCAGGATGTAAATTGGCAACTTGTCTTCTGCCAGGCCTGCGTATTCTGCCCGGAACGCGGCGATCACCGGACGAAAGGACGGGCAATTGGCCCACAGATTATCCACGACATTGAACCGGGTTATGATCATCGTCATGGCTTAAATCCCGTTTTACTCAGGCGCATTCTGTCGGCATCTGGTGGACCCGGATAAGGATGACCCGATCTGACGGTGAAGTCGATAATTTACAGGCCCATGCCCAAGACCGCTCGCGATTCGCAGCCCATAGGCGACGGTGATTGCGGCCCTGATTGCCCGGCATTTCCACTTGATTTAGCTGCCCATCGGGCAAAGATCCCCCTGACGTTGCTTGACCCATCAATTAAATTACCCCACAGGCTGGTCATTAGGTTTTCGTTAATAATTACAAACTAGATCTTGCCTAAAATTTTATCGACGTAGATTGCCCCGCTTTTTTCAGATAGGAATCTCAGATGCAGTTCGATCTGACGGCGGTCCTCGTCGCGATCATTTTCGGGGGCGGGGTCATGGCGCTTTTGGCCATTTCCTATGGCGTTATTCATCGGTCCATAACACGTCTCTGGCTGCGATCTGTGCTGAACGGTTTCACCTTTGCGCTTGGCTCGATCCTGGTGATGTTGCAGCCGGTGCAACTGAGCGAGGGTATCATATTTGACGCGCGTAGCATCATTGTTGGCATCGGCGCCGCGTTTGGCGGCTGGCCTACGGCCCTGATCGCCGGGGGCATTACGGCTGGATATCGGCTCATGCTTGGGGGTGTCGGGGCCCCGACCGGGGCAGTCGGCATTTTGCTGGCTGCGGGTCTGGGGCTGGTCTGGGCCTGGAAATTGAAGCCCAAAGGCAAATTGCGGCTTCCGGCCTTTGTCGGGCTTGGGGCGCTGCTTGCGTTGAACACCGCATCCGTTTTGATATTGCCATATGATATCATGCTAAACGTTCTGACCACTGCGGTTCCGGTTATCGCCATTTTCTGTGTCATTGGGGCCGCCATGATGGGCCCGTTGATCGAACGGGAGCGGCATTACATCAGATCCGAAAAACTACTGTTGACCAATGCGTTGACCGACCCGCTGACCACATTGCTGAACCGCCGGGGTTTCCGGGACAGCGTTGACCGGAAACTGTCGGTCGACAATTTGAATTCCAATGCCCTGGTCCTGGTCGATGCAGATCATTTCAAGCGGCTGAACGACAGATACGGTCACGCCGCTGGCGATGAGGCGCTGGTCAAAATTGCACAAATCCTGCGATCCATAACGCCCGATTTCGGTGATGTCGGGCGTGTGGGCGGCGAAGAATTTGCGGTTTTCCTTCCGAACATTTCCCGCAACTCGACAAAACACTTTGCGGAATTGCTGTGCATGGGCATTGGAAAGACTGAATTTCGGTATGAAGGGTCAATTGTCCCGCTGTCTGTCAGCATCGGCGTGGCAATGTCGCCCGGCAGGTCCGGGACAGATTTGCAGGACTTGCTGAAATCTGCGGATCGCGCCCTGTATTTCGCCAAATCAAACGGACGAAACCGGGTGATCTTTGCCGATGCGATCGGCGATTGAAGAGGCGCGCGAAACCGCCCGCCTCTTTTATCCTGTCGTGTGGCCCGCAGATCTTACTCTGCCAGGGTTTGCGCCAACCGCATCAACCGCACCGCTTCGGCCCGATAGCCAAAGTCATCCGCACCTTTGGCCCCATTGGCCAGTGCGATGGCGTCGCCAAAGCTCCAGTCGCCCAGATACGCACCGCCGCGCAGCAATTGCCCGAAACCGGCAATGGCAAAGGCGAACCGCATATCGGCCGTTGACTGCCCCCCGCAACAATCGGGGTTTCAATCAGGCGGCTGCTGTCCTCGCCCGGGGCCTTGTAGCGCAGGCGCAGAAGACCCAGCTCGTCACTGTCATTGGCCGCCGGTTCCGCGCCATAGCGCAGCGGATCGGTCAATCGCGCATCAGAGCCAACCGGCGTGACCTCGTATATCGCGGTCACCTGATGGCCCGCGCCGATATCGCCGGCATCGACCTTGTCATTGTTGAAATCCTCGCGCCGCAAGGCACGGGTTTCATAGCCAATCAACCGGTATTCCGCGATCTGGGCCGGGTTGAATTCCACCTGAATCTTCACATCATCAGCAATCGGGAACAACGCGCCTGTCAGCTGATCAACCAGCACCTTCTGTGCCTCGCTCAGCGTGTCGATATAGGCCGCCTGACCATTGCCGTTCTGCGCCAATGTCTGCATCGTGGTGTCATCAAGATTGCCACGGCCAAAGCCCAGCACGCTTAGATAGGTGCCGCTGTCGCGCTTGACCTCGATAAAATCCCTTAACGCGTCTGGGTCGTGAATGCCGATATTGAAATCGCCATCGGTGGCCAGCAACACGCGGTTGATCTCGCCCTCGCCCTGCATCTTTTCGGCCATGGCATAAGCCGTTTCAATGCCCTGCGCGCCCGCGGTGCCACCGCCCGCGCCCAGCCCCTCAAGCGCGGCCAAGATGGTTTCGCGCTCTGCGGCTTTGGTTGGCTCCAGCGCCACACCGGCCGACCCGGCATAGGTGACAATCGCCACCTTATCCTCTGGGCGCAATTCACCCAACATCAACCGCAGGCTCTGTTTCAGCAGCGGCAGTTTGTTGGGGTGGTTCATCGAACCAGAGACATCGACCAGAAAAACAAGGTTCAGCGCCGGGCGTTCATCGACCTCGGGCAGGGCACCCTGAATGCCGATATGCACCAACCGTGTGCCAGCATTCCAAGGCGTCTCCGCCACCATGACCCCCGCACGAAAGGCCGCGCCGCTATCAGGCCCGGCATCGGGCCCAGCATAGTCATACGGGAAATAATTGACCATTTCCTCGATCCGGACCGTGTCCTTTTGCGGCAATTGGCCGTTTTCCAACATGTTGCGCAGCACCGACCAACCGGCGGTATCCACATCAATGGAAAAGGTCGACACCGGGGATTGCGCCGTCACCTTCAACGGGTTGGTTTCCGCCTCCGGGAAGGCTTCGGTGTCGCCCTCGGGCACAGATGTCACCGGGTCCGGCGCAGGCCGGACATACATGTCGTTGACGCCCTGCTTGGTCCGGGCCAACCCCGTGGAATAGCTGCGCGGCGTCGGGGCCTCCATGCTCAGCAAACCGCCGATCGGCGCATCCGCCATGTCGATCGTGGGCTCTGCCATTGGGGCGGGCGGCGCGCTGGCGGCCCCATCCCGAGCGCCGTTGAAAAACACCTGTGGCCGGGTCACAGCGGTATCAACGTCGCTGGCAATCAGCGCCTCTTCTACCGGGGCATCCATATCCGACACTGTTTTCGGCACCTCCTGCACCGATCTTGGCCCCACTGTCAGCACATCACGGTCCAACGTCGGCAGGATCATGACAACCCCGATCAGGGCAATGGCGGTAGTGGCACCCAGGGCGGCGCGCGGCGACAACGTATTCAACATGGCGGTCAATCCTCTCTGAAACACGCTCCTTTTGGGGCGTTCAAGAGTATGACGGGCGCTGTCATGGTATCCTTGGGCATCGGCAAAGATTTTTTTCGCCGCCGCGATATTGGCCGCTTTGTGTCCTGCGTCCGGCGTGGGCGTCGCAGCGCGCAATGCCTTGGCCAATTTGTCCAATTCGTCGCTCATCTCTCGGCCTCCGATCGCGCTTTCAGGCGCTTGCGTATCTCTGACATGCGCCAGCTTACCGTGCCTTCGGAAATGCCCTGAATTTCCGCGACCTCGGCATGGGTCAGCGGTTCGAGCACCAGCACCAGCGTCTCGCGCAGGTCTTCGGGCAGGTCCAACATCGCCTCGGCAAGCCAGCCCAGCTGATCGCGGGTTTCATCCGCTTCGGCACGGCGCGCCAATTCGACATCCCCCCAGCCAACAGCCGCCCGCGCATGTGATGCCGCGCGCCGCCGCCGGTCATGGGCGGCATTGACCACCACACGGTAAAGCCAGGTGGTCAGCCGGGCGCGGGCGTCAAACCCCCGCAGCTTTGCAGGCAAGGCAGCACAGATATCCTGCGTCAGATCCTCGGCCTCGGCCCGGCTACCAGTCAGACGAAAGGCCAGCGCGAACACCCGGTCATAGACACGGCTCAGCAATTGGGAAAACGCCTCTCGGTCGCCCTCCGATGCCGCAAGGGCCAGGGTTTCATCGCTCACCATATCCCGCATATCCTTGTTAAGACGCGGGTCGGGCTTTGATCCTTGGAACAGGCGTGGAAGAAATTTCATCTTTGGCAATCTTGGCGAAACGGCCCCTTGGTCATCCCAGCCTGCCCGCAAAATGGCAAGCCTGACGAATCACGCATTCCCCAGGCGCATAGCTGACATGCGTCCCGCGCAATTGACCTTTTGCAACAACCGACGCATGTTTCCAAACATGCATATTAGTCGCGGTATCGCGCTCAAAATTTTCGCACTTGCCGTTTTCACGTTCATGACCGTGCTGATCAAGGCCACGGCGGATGTTGTCCCCCCAGGCGAGGCTGTATTCTTTCGCTCCGCATTTGCAATTCCGGTCATTCTGGTCTGGTTGCTGGCCAAGGGCGAGTTGACCACCGGTCTGCGCACCGCGAACCCCATTGGCCATGTGTGGCGTGGGCTGATCGGGGTCGGCGCGATGGGGCTTGGCTTTGCCGCGCTTGGCATGTTGCCACTGCCCGAAGTCACCGCCATCGGCTTTGCCACGCCATTGATCACGGTCATCCTTGCGGCGCTTATGTTGGGTGAAAAGGTGCGGTTGTTCCGCTTGTCCGCCGTTGCGCTTGGTTTGGTTGGGGTGATCATCATCCTGTGGCCACGGCTGAATTTCACCGGCGAACTGGATCAGGTGGCCGCTCTGGGCGCCGGGCTGATGTTGATTTCCGCCGGGATGCGGTCGCTCGCCCAGGTGCATATCCGCCGCCTTGTCCAGATCGAACACCCGGCGGCGGTGGTGTTCTACTTCATGTTGACGGCCACCCTGTTTTCCCTGCTGACCCTGCCCTTTGGCTGGACTGTTCCCAACACCACAGAGACCCTGATGCTGGTTGCGGCCGGAATCACCGGCGGAATCGGCCAGATCCTTGTGACCTCGGCCTATCGGTTTGCCCCGGCCTCGACCCTGGCGCCGTTTGATTATGTTGCGATGCTGTTTGCGGTTGTGGCGGGTTATACCGTGTTCGGCGAACTGCCGACGTCGGCCACCATACTGGGGTCGCTGGTGGTCATTGTGGCGGGCGCGTTGATCATCTGGCGCGAACGCAAGCTGGGCCTGCAACGGGGCAAGGCAAGGCCCAACATGGGACATATGAGCTAGCCCATTCCCGGCGCGAACCCTAGTCAGGCCCCAAATTGGCGCTGTCATGTGGTTTCAGGTCAAGCTCTGCGGTCCCCGCGGTTGCATTGTATTTCGCCGTCAATCTGCCGCGAGACAAAATCAACACAAGGGCGATCACGGCGGTCAGCGCCGCCAAACTTACGATTGCAACAATGGTCAGGGACACGATCAAAGGGTCAGAGAATACGGCAGCCCAGCTGCCGTGCACAATATCAGACTTCAACATGTGACGTTCCTCTCGTGATGTCACGGGCAGAATACGGCACGGATCCACAGACATGTTGCTTCAAGCCAGAGAGGGGGAATCGGCCTTCCGGCTACCTCGTGCCAGACTCTTAAGCGCGCCAATCGACTCGAACGTTAAAGGTTTTTTGACGGTTTTGTGACGGCCCCAGACGGGGGAAGACGGGGGGCAGACAGGGGCAGAAGCCGCCAATCAGCCAAGCAGATCCTCGATCATGTCGCTTTTGGGGTTTTGCAACGCATCAATGACGTCGAAATGATGCCGCCCTTCGGCGATCCGCATCGGGGCCTTCCACGCCTCGGCCAACCACCGCGTCTGGTCCAGAAACGCCGGGCGTTCATCACCGCCAACCCAGAGCCGCACGGCGCAATCGGGTTTCGGTTGAAAGACCGGGCTTTCTGCGGCCGCTTCGACCGGGTCGAGCGCCAGATCAGCATTCATCGCGGTCTGCATCAGCGGGCGCAGGTCGCTCAACATCGAGATCGGCACCACCCGTTGCAGGCGCTGATGTAGCGATGTCGGCAGCATCCCCGGCGCCAACATGCGCGCCACCAGATGGCCGCCCGCCGAATGTCCGACCAGCACGATCGGCCCGCTGGTGGCGGCGGCGATTGCCTGGACTGCCTCTGCCACCTGATGTGTGATGTCGCTGATCCGCACGTTGGGGCATAAATCATACCCCGGCAACGCCATCGCCCAGCCCTGCGCCAAGGCCCCGGCGGCAAGATGTGTCCAGTCGCCGCGCGACATCGCCCGCCAATAGCCACCATGCACAAAGATTACCGTTCCTTGCGCCGCCCCATCAGGCCGCACCATATCCACGGCGCGGCGTGACCCCGCACAGAACCCCGGCAATTCCTGCACATCATGACAGGCACGGAACGCCGCCGCATCTTGGGGCCATCGGCTGCGATACTTGTCCGCACCGGGAATATAGGCGCCATTTTCATAGGCTTCTGTCAGATCTTCCATACCATCCGCCACTTATTGCAACGAAAAAGGGCCGCCCATTGGGCGACCCTTTTCCTGTACTGTCGAGGTCACGATCAATCGTTGACACTGTCTTTCAGCGCCTTTGCAATGGTCACTTTGACCACTTTGTCGGCCTCTTTCTTGAACTGATCACCCGTGGCAGGGTTGCGCACCATCCGCTCGGGGCGTTCGCGCAAATAGAATTTGCCCACGCCCGGCAGGGTCACGGCGCCGCCGCCCGACACTTCGTTGGTGATCACGTTGCATACCGCGTCCAGCGCCGCGCCTGCGGCTTTCTTGTCCGCGCCCATTTCTTCGGCCAGTGCTGCGACGAGCTGGGTCTTGGTCATAGGTTTTGCCATTTTCTGGTCTCCTTACATCTGCCCAGCTATTGGGCCTCATTTGGCGCATTTAACGGTATGTAGGGGGTAAACACAAGAATATGTGTCGCTTGACCCCATAAAAATATGGGTTTTCCGCCGCTGACCCAACGTCAAAGAAATGCGGTTTCGTCAAATGCGCGCAATTTCCGGCTGTGGATACGTTCCAACGGCATTTCGCGCAAGTGCTCCATCGCGCGGATCCCTATGCGCAGATGGCGCGCTACCTGGGTTTGATAGAAATCGCTGGCCATGCCCGGCAGTTTCAACTCGCCATGCAACGGCTTGTCAGAGACACAGAGCAGCGTGCCATAGGGCACCCGGAAACGGAATCCATTCGCCGCAATTGTCGCGCTTTCCATGTCCAGCGCCACGGCGCGGGACTGTGACAGACGTTGCACGGGGCCCTCTTGGTCCCGCAATTCCCAATTGCGGTTGTCGACACTGGCCACGGTGCCGGTCCGCATGATCCGCTTGAGGTCAAAACCGGACAGCTGGGTTTCCTGTGCCACCGCCTCTTCCAGGGCGATCTGAATCTCGGCCAACGCCGGAATCGGCACCCAGACCGGCAGGTCATCGTCCAGCACACGATCCTCGCGCAGATAGGCGTGTGCCAGCACAAAATCGCCCAGCGCCTGGGTATTTCGCAGCCCGGCACAATGGCCCACCATCAACCAGGCATGCGGGCGCAGCACGGCAATATGATCGGTCGCGGTCTTGGCGTTCGATGGGCCGACACCGATATTGACCAGCGTGATTCCCGCGCCCCCCGGCCGCTTCAGGTGATAGGTCGGCATCTGCGGCTGTTTCAACGTGGCGGGAATGTCCTGATCTGCTTCGGTGATCTCGACATTTCCGGTGCTGACAAAGCTGGTATAGCCGCTGTCAGGATCGGCCAGCATCTGGCGGGCATAGGCCTCGAACTCACTGACATAGAACTGATAGTTGGTGAACAACACGTGGTTTTGGAAATGCGCCGGGTCGGTGGCGGTATAATGCGCCAACCGCGCCAGCGAATAATCCACCCGCTGCGCTGTAAACGGCGCAAGCGGCTCTACCCCGTCGGGACCGGACACATGGGTGCCATTGACGATATCATCATTGGTGGTCGACAGATCCGGCACATCAAACACGTCCCGCAGAACAAATTCGGCCGCCCCTTCCTGGGGAACGGTGACATCGGTCCGCGCGGCCACCGCGAAATGCACCGGGATCGGGGTCTCTGACACCGTGACACAGACCGGCACGCCGTGGTTTTCCATCAACAGACGGATTTGCTGCGTCAGATATTGCCGAAACAATTTCGGATGCGTGATTGTCGTTGCATGGGTGCCGGGCTGGGCGACATGGCCAAAGCTCAGCTGGCTGTCGACCTGGGCATAAGACACCGTCGTAATGCGCAGTTCGGGGTAAAACGCGCGAAACCGGGTGGCGGGCTGACCTTCGGTCATGGCATTGCGAAATGCCTCGGACAGAAACGCCGTGGCGCTGTCATACAAGAAACACAGGTGATCAACCGCCGCCTCGGCATCGGTGAAAAACTGATCTCCCGGCAATTCCGGGGTTTGTACCGCGCTGCGCGGATCTCTGTACTGCATGGCTCGCCTCATTCAAATCCGGTGCGCCCCGGGTGGCCATCGCCTGCCACATGGGTCTTTGCGGACCATGCCGCGACGCGACGGGCGGACGCAATGGGTTTCGTCGTGGCATGTGGAATTTCGCATCAGCCCGCCGGTCGGGACGACCGCCGGATCAGAGATCGCGTTCCGCGCGCCAGGCCGCAATGATTTCAGCGACCAACAGATCGGCATCTGGCATCTGCATGCCATAACCGGACACGGAAATCCGAATGATGTCGCGCCCGCGCCAGGCCCCATGTGACGGATAGACCCGGCCCCGGTTCTGCACCCGCGCCAGAACCCGCCGGGTCAGCGCATCACCTTCGGCCCCGGTGGCACAGGTCATTGCCACCTGATTGAAGGCCACTTCGTTCAACACATGCAATCCCGGCTCGGCGCGCAATCCCGCCGCAATATGGCGGGCAAGATCATGGTGCCGCAGGATCATTTCGCGCAGGCCTGAACGACCAAGATGCCGCAGAATCGCATAACTTGGCACGCCACGCGCCCGGCGAGACAGTTCTGGTGTGCTGTCCGAAGGTTCCCAATGTCCCGATTGCGCGGCAGATAGGCCCCGCGCGCCGCCATCGCCTGCACCAGCGTCGAACGATCCCGCACCAGCACCACGCCGGCATCAAACGGTGCATTCAGGCTTTTGTGCAGATCGACGGCCCAGCTGTCGGCCAGTTCCACCCCGGCACAGCGCGGGGCAAGTTCCGGCACCGCCGCCGCCCAAAGACCAAAGGCCCCGTCAACATGGACCCAGCCGCCCCGCGCCTTGACCTGCGGAATTAATTCGGCAAAGGGGTCAAAAGCCCCGGTATTGATCTGACCGGCCTGCAAAATCACCAACGGCGGCGCATCACAGGCGCCCAGCGCCTCGGTCAGCGCATCGGGGCGCATCCGCCCCTGATCATCGGTGGCCACCGGAATGGCCCGCCCGGCCCCCATGCCGGCATAACGCAATGCGGCGGTCACGGCCGAATGCGCATCCTGGCTGATCAGCACCGGCAGCTCGGGCGCCCCGAAAAGCCCATTCCGATCCACGTTCCAACCACGATCAGCCAACATCGCATTGCGTGCCGCCATCACAGCACAGAAATTCGCCACGCTCGCCCCGGTCACAAGCCCGACCCCGGTTGCAGATGGCAGGCCAAACAGATCAATCAGCCAGTTGCACAACGCACGCTCCATCGCCGCCACAGCCGGAGATTCAAGGGTCGACGCGGCATTCTGGCCCCAGGCGGACACCAGCGCATCCGCCGCCACGCCCACAGGATGGGACGCGCCACAGACATAGGCGAAAAATGTTGGCGCACTCATGGCGTGAATGCCGCCGCGCGACGAGTCCACAATCGCGGAAATCACCTGATCCCCGGCGGTTGCCCCATCCGGCAGCGGGGCTTCGAACCGGGTTGCCATTTCATCCATGCTCGCGGTCGGCCGCGCCAAGCCATCCGGCAATCCGGCACGATATGCCACGGCCGCGCGATAGCCGGCCTCCAGCGCTGCGCGCTCTTCCGGCGTCAGGCCTGTTTCCGCAGTTGTCATTTTGCACCCAACCAAACACAAAGCATACAGACACAGAAAACATCTGCCTTCAGTGTACCATAATCCGGCCGCTTACGGCGAAGAATGACATCCGACACATGTGCCGCCGCTTTTTGCCGAATTTTGGCTGGACGCCGGGCTGGGTGTCAGGCTGGACGTCAGACGGGCCTATTCGGTTGATACCAAAACCGCTTCGACGCGGCGATTGGCTTCGCGGCCTTGCAGTGTCAGATTGCTGGTCAGCGGCGCAAGATACCCCATGCCCCCGGCCTCTAACTGGCTGGCAGAAACGTCATATTCCCCGGTCAGCCGCGACAGTACCGATTGGGCCCGCCGACGCGAAAGCGCAATGTTCCCGTCAAGCCCGCCGATACTGTCGGTATGCCCCACCAGGGCAATTCGCCGATTCGGATGGGCGCGCAGATAGGCTGCGATGTCTTGCAGGCTGGCAAAATCGCCAGCGCCCAACGTCGCCGCCCCGGAGTCAAAGGTCAAATCCGCCAGAACCACCCGGCCCGACGTGTCCAATTGCTGAGCAAATGACCCGGTGGCGGGGGGTGGAACCGATGCGGACGGACCTTTCTTGTCGGTTTCAATGCGCCCTGCCCCAACCGCGCCGACCGTGCCAACGCGGATCACCTGGACAAAGCCGGCCGCAGCGCTGCGCGACACCAGCACCGAAATGGCGGTGTTTTCTGGCCCCCGCGCCGAAAGAAACCGAAAATCGGTCAGGTCGACATACATGCCGGGGCCGGGCAGGACCTCTGTCGCGAAGCGAAAATCAAACCCGCCGCAGGCCTGTGTCTTGCAATCCAACAGGGTGTCATAACCCGCATCGACAATTTGCTGACGCAAAGGCGACAAAAGCGCCAAGGTCGATCCAATATCCCCCGGCACCCGCCAGGATTGGCGCAGGACCGCGCCCTCCAGAACCTCGGCCGGCACGATGCCTGCCTTGAACCCTGCGGTGGGCACGGCATAAGAGCCAAGCTCGCGGTGGTCTTCATAGGTCAATTCGGCCCCGGCCTGGCATGATCAGCGCCGACATGCCCCCCTGTGCCAGGCTTGCACTGGCAAAACCCGTGAGCACGCCAAAGGCCACCACCAGACATCCCGGAAATGACGCCCGCCACCGCATCACCAAACCGCGCCCAGAAAGACCGGCGCGGGGCGTGCGGGATCAGAAAGAAGGGAAACACCGGATTGGATCATCATCCTGCGCCAAAGCCTTTCGTGCTGTCAGTCGGCCTTGATACGATAGTGATAGCTGCCGACCTCTGCAAAGCCCAAGGCGCGATACAGCGCATTTGCGCCGGTATTGTCCGAAACACATAACACCGCCAGCCGTGTTCCCCCCTGTTGCACCGTCCAGAAGGCCGCCGCCCGCATCATCCATTGCGCCAACCCCTTGCGGCGCTTTGGCGGAAGAACCTCAAGCGCGTGCAGCATTGCGGTGCCTTCGTGAAGACCAACATAGGCCACGGCGGCGGGGCTATCCTCGATCCGGCCCATCAGCGCGGTTTTTCGACATGCCGCCCGTGTCATCACGGCAATCCGCTCCGGTCCGATCCCGGATCTGGCCCAGAGATCAAGCATCACCGCCAAGGGTTCCCATATGGCAAAGGTCATGATCTTTGGCAGCGGCAGATCAGTCAGGGCAACTGCATCAATGGCATAGAGGGTCACCGGATCAATGATCCTGTACCCGTCCGCCGCCAATGCGGCATCAAAATCCGCATCCTCGGGGCGGATCTGAAACAGCGGGGTTTGATGCATCTCGCGCATCACCTCTTCGGCCCTGCGCAGGTCCTCATCGGTGGCGGTCGCGCCCGGGTTCAATGTTGCGGCAGAAACCCTTTTGCCGCCGCCCGCACCGTCGCGAAACGTGAAAGGCCCCTCGGCAAACTGCCGTGCGGGGGGCCAGGTGGCCTCGCAGACCTGCATCAAGTGATCAGCGGTGGTGGCGCTCATTCAGGAAACAACCCACGCAACCGGATCATGGCGGCATCAATCCGCGCGCCGTCCTGGCCCCGAATGACGATATTGGCACCATAGGCCCCATCCTGCTGAAAGGGGTAAGAGCCAATCGAAAGATCGGAAAATTCTGTGGCCAGCTCTGCCAGCGGCCCGGCAATGTCGCCTTCTCCGCGCTGCAAGCGCAGGGTCTGGCTAAGCAGCGGCGCCCCACCCGCCAATGTCGGCAGCACCGTCGCCACCATCGCCTGAAACACATTTGGCACCCCGGCCATCACATGCACGTTCTGGACCGTGAAACCCGGCGCAATGGACACCGGGTTGTCAATCAGCGTCGCGCTGTCGGGAATGCGCGCCATGCGCAGGCGGGCGTCGTTCAATTCGCGCCCGGTGCTGGCATAGTGATCGGCCAGCAATGCGCGGGCATCATCGCGGACATCAATATGATCATTGAACGCGGCGGCAATGCAATCCGCGGTGATGTCATCATGGGTCGGGCCAATCCCGCCAGAAGTAAAGACATGGTCGAACCCGGCCGACAGCGCCCGCACCGCGGCCACAATCGCCGGGGCATCGTCGCTGACGACACGGACCTCTTTCAGGTCGATGCCCTGTTTCGTCAAAGCGCCCGCCAGAAAATACATATTGGCATCACGCGTGCGCCCCGACAGGATTTCATCCCCGATCACCAGCATTGCGGCGGTTGGATTGGCCATTCTTCCGGCTCCTTGAACCTTGGTTTCCAGAGGTATAGGCCGGGTTCATGCGGTTTCAAACCCCTCTTGTCCCGGCAACGCTGATCCGGCGTTACAAACGGTTCCTTGCCGATTGTCGGCTTGCGGACGGGCGCGAGGTGGTGGCCCATTGCGCCAACCCCGGCTCTATGCTGGGACTGGCCGAACCGGGGTTTGCCGTCTGGCTGGAGCCGAACGACGATCCGAAAAAGAAGCTGGATTATGGCCTGCGGCTGGTGTCGCCGGCGTCCGGCGTGCTGGTCGGGGTGGATACATCGGTGCCGAACCGGGCCTTGCGCGCCGCATTGAATGCCGGTGAAATTGTCGGTCTGGACGGGTATGACACCCTGCGACCAGAGGTGAAATATGGCCAGAACAGCCGGATTGATTTCCTGTTGCAGGGGGCGGGGCGACGCGATGCCTATGTCGAGGTGAAATCCGTGACGCTCAGCCGCCAGCCCGGACTGGCGGAATTTCCCGACAGCGTGACCGCGCGCGGCACCAAACATCTGGGCGAACTGACGGCCATGGCCGAGGCGGGGCACCGGGCGGTGATGCTCTATCTTGTTCAGCGCAATGATTGCACAGAGATGCGGTTGGCAGATGACATCGACCCGGCCTATGCCGCCGCATTTGATGTCGCCCGCGCAGCCGGGGTCGAGGTCATGGCGCTGGGCTGTCGATTAAGCCCCGAAGGGATCTGTCCCGGCGAACCGGTCCCGTTCACAGGCGCATGACATGACGCCGTTCTTTCCGCTGGCACATGCGACGATCCTGCTTTTCCTCGGCATTGCCTTTCAATTTGTCACACGCCCAAAAGTCTGGGACCGCCTTGTGGCGCAACGCCCCGGATATGATCCCGTTGCCGGTTTTGTCGCGAAACGCTGGCCTGTGGTCGCGGGGGCCATCTGGAAATCGGCCCGTTATGCGCTGCGGGTTATCGGGCTGATTGCCATTGCATACGGGATGGTCGTCTGGGCGATTTTTGTGCTGAACTTACTATAAGCGGGATCTGACGCGCGGGCATCCCGCCCACACGGGCTCACCTTGCCTTGTGGATCGCGGAAATATCGCATGGTCTGGCGCTTTTCGCTGCAAGCGCATAAGTAGGACACAAGACGTATTTGATCGGAGCATTTGCATGAACCGCCACAAAGGCCGGATGACCCGCGACGGGATCAGGATTCATGAACAGGCAGACTTTGCCGGTATGCACGCGGCTGGCGCGATTGCTGCGCAGATTTTGGATGAGGTTGCCGAACTTGTAAAAGTTGGCCAAACCACCGGCGCGCTTGATGCCTTTATCGAGCGGCGGGTGACAGAGCTGGGCACGACGTCGGCCACCATTGGCTACAAGGGCTATCAGCACGCAAGCTGTATCAGCGTCAATCATGTGGTCTGTCACGGCATCCCCGGCGACAAGACGCTCAAAGACGGTGATATCCTGAATATTGATGTCACGGTGGTCAAGGATGGCTGGTTCGGCGACACCAGCCGGATGTATGTCGCAGGCAAGCTGCCACGCAAGGCCGAGCGCCTGATACAAGTGACCCATGACGCGCTGATGCGCGGGATCGAGACCGTGAAACCCGGCAATACCTTTGGCGACATTGGCCATGCGATCCAAAGTTATGTTGAAGGCCAGCGCATGTCCGTGGTGCGTGACTTTTGCGGTCACGGTCTTGGCACTGTCTTTCATGCGCCGCCCAATGTGCTGCACTATGGCCGTGCGGGCACGGGCCCCGTGCTGGAGGAAGGCATGTTTTTCACGATCGAGCCAATGGTCAATCTGGGCCGCCCAGAAACCAAGGTGCTGCCGGATGAATGGACCGCGGTCACGCGGGACCGGTCCCTGTCTGCACAATTCGAACATTCGGTCGGTGTGACGGCGGATGGCGTCGAAATCTTCACCCTGTCACCACAGGGAAAGTTTCATCCAACCTACACCCCATAAACGTTGCACCCTTGGCCCCGCCGTGCATGCGTATTTAAAAAGAGAAGAAGCCCTGAATCCGGCCGGGTCATTGCGCCGCCGCGTGACCCGGACCAAATCTGAACGAGGAATTTGACATGTCAGCGCCCAAACCCGTGGTTCTTTGCATTCTTGATGGCTGGGGCCTGAGCGATACAACCGCCTGGCAATGCCGTCGCCCTCGGGGATACGCCAAATTTTGACCGCTTGATGGCGGATTGCCCCAATGCGACGCTGACCACACATGGACGTGACGTTGGTCTGCCGACCGGCCAAATGGGCAATTCAGAGGTCGGCCACACCAATATCGGCGCAGGTCGGGTTGTGGCGATGGATCTGGGGCAGATTGATCTGGCAATCGAAGACAAATCCTTTTTCGACAATGCGGCAATCCTGGCGTTTATCGACAAGCTGAAGGCCACCAAGGGCAGCGCGCATTTGCTGGGGGTGATTTCTGACGGTGGGGTGCATGGCCATATCGAACATGTTCTGTCCGCAGTCGAGATGATCGCCGGCGCCGGTGTGCCAGTGGTGCTGCATGCGGTCACCGATGGCCGCGATGTCGCGCCGAAATCGGCAGATATCTATATGAAAACACTGGTCGACCGCCTGCCTGCCGGGGCGCGCGTTGGATCTGTTGTCGGGCGGTATTTTGCGATGGACCGCGACAACCGTTGGGAACGGGTGGAAAAGGCATTTCGTGTCATGGTGAATGGCACAGCAGAACAGACCGCCGACAGCGCAAGTGCCGCGGTCACCGCCGCATATGAGCGTGGCGAGACCGATGAATTCATCGCCGCAACCCGGATCGGTGAATATGCCGGTGCGCGCGATGGCGACGGGTTTTTCTGTCTGAATTTCCGTGCCGACCGGGCGCGCGAAATCCTGATGGCGGTGGGCGCGCCCGAATTTGACGGTTTTGACACCGGCCCGCGCCCGGACTGGGCCGGACTTTTGGGCATGGTGGATTATTCCAAGACACATGACACCTTCATGACCGCCGCCTATCCAAAGAAAGTGGTGCAGAACACTCTTGGTGCCTGGGTTGCGGCCAAGGGCCTGACACAATTCCGCCTGGCCGAGACCGAGAAATATCCGCATGTCACCTTCTTTCTGAATGGTGGCAAGGAAGCGCCAGAGGTTGGCGAAGACCGCTATATGGCGCCCTCGCCCAAGGTGGCGACCTATGATCTGCAACCGGAAATGAGCGCAGGCGAGGTTTCCGACAACCTCGTGAAGGCCATTGAAACCGGCTATGATCTGATCGTGGTGAATTTCGCCAATCCCGACATGGTTGGCCATACTGGTGATCTTGAGGCCGCCAAGGCCGCCTGTCATGCCGTGGACAGCGGGCTGGGCCGGGCTCTGGACGCGCTGAAAAAGGCGGGCGGGGCGATGATTGTCACTGCCGACCACGGCAATTGTGAAATGATGATCGACCCCGAAAGCGGCGGGGCGCATACCGCCCATACGCTGAACCCGGTGCCGGTGATCCTTGTCGGCGGTCCGGCGGGCGCCACATTGCGCAGCGGCGGGCGTCTGGCCGATCTTGCCCCGACCCTGCTGGGCCTGATGGGGCTGGAATTGCCGGAAGAAATGACCGGAGAGAGCCTGATCGCATGATCCTGCGCGCGTCCTGTTTTCTGGCGGTCCTGGCGGGGGGGGCGCTGGCGCAAACCACCGACCCGGCGGCCCTGGCGCTGGACGCCTTGCGCATTCTGGAAGAATCATCCCAGGCGCTGGAGGCCGCCGAAGGCGGGCGCGAGCGGGTCAAGGCATTGACCGAAACCGTGCAGGGCTATGAAACCGGATTGGCCGCCCTGCGCGATGGTCTGCGCGCCGCCGCCCTGCGCGAGGCGCAATTGGCCGAAGATCTGCGCATCCGCGAAGTCGAAATTGCCCAGCTTCTGGGTGTGCTGCAATCCATGTCGCGCGCACCCACGCCCGCGACGCTGTTGCATCCGGCGGGACCGACCGGCACGGCGCGTGCCGGGATGCTGCTGGCGGATGTCACGCCGGGGCTACAGGCCAAGGCCGACAAATTGCGCCATGATCTGGAAGAGGTGCAATCGCTGCGCCAATTGCAGGAAGAGGCGACCCTCAAATTGCAGGACGGGCTGGAAAACGTGCAAAACGCCCGCACCGCCCTGTCCAAGGCCGTGGCCGACCGCACCGACCTGCCGCAACGGTTTGTTGAAAACCCGATCCAGACCGCCGTGCTGCTGGCGGCGACCGAAACGCTCGAAGAATTTGCCAGCGGTCTTGCCAGCTTTGCCGAAGGAGAGGCCGCCGGCAGCCTGCCCGACATCAGCCATCGCAAGGGCAAACTGTCCCTGCCGGTTCAGGGCCAGCTTCTGCGCCGCGCGGGCGAGGCCGACGCCGCCGGCGTGCGCCGCCCCGGGATTCTGGTCGCCACCGGCGCCCAGGCGATTGTCACCACACCGACCGCCGCCACCATCCGCTATCGCGGGCCGCTTTTGAATTATGGTCTGGTGACCATTCTGGAACCCCAGGCCGACACGTTGTTTGTCTTTGCCGGTCTGGATGCGGTCTATGGCGAGATCGGCCAGGTCGTGCCCACGGGCGATCCGATCGGCCTTATGGGCGGGGAATTGCAAACAGATGTCTCACTATCGGGTGAGGGGGCTGGAAACACCCAGCCGGAAACGCTCTATATAGAAATCAGAGAGCATAATCAGCCTGTGGACCCGCTGGACTGGTTCCGCACCGACAAGGGATAAGAACTTCATGAAGAAATTCGTCATGGCCGCCGTTGGCGGGACGCTGGCAGGCATTATTGCAACAACCCAATTGGCGGGGCCGTTGCTGGCGCAGGACAATGGCAAACAGACGAATGTCTATGAACAGCTGGATCTGTTCGGCGACATTTTCGAACGCATTCGCGCGCAATACGTTGAAGAGGTTGATGAAAGCGAACTGATCGAAGCCGCGATCAACGGCATGCTGACCTCGCTTGATCCGCATTCCAGCTATCTGTCGCCCGACGATGCGGCCGACATGCGGGTGCAGACACGCGGGGAATTTGGCGGTCTGGGGATCGAAGTCACCCAAGAAGAGGGCTTTGTCAAAGTGGTGTCGCCCATCGACGGCACACCGGCGGACGAGGCCGGTGTCGAAGCGGGCGATTTCATCACCCATGTCGATGGTGAGTTCGGTGCTGGGCCTGAATCTGGACGAAGCGGTCGAACTGATGCGCGGACCGGTGGGGTCGGAAATCATCATTACCCTGGTACGCGAAGGCGAGCCGGAGCCGTTTGATGTGTCGATCATCCGGGACACGATCAAACTGACTGCCGTGCGCGCCCGCACCGAGGGCGAGACCGTTGTGATGCGGATCACAACCTTCAACGACCAGACAACACCCAATCTTGAATCCGGTCTCGCCGAACAGATCGAGGCCGCTGGTGGCATCGACAATGTCAACGGCATCGTGCTGGATCTGCGCAACAACCCCGGCGGCCTGCTGACCCAGGCGATCCGGGTGTCGGATGCCTTTCTTGAAAAGGGTGAAATCGTGTCGACCCGTGGCCGCAAGGCAGAAGACGGCGAGCGTTACAACGCCACCCCCGGCGATCTGGCGATGGGCAAGCCGCTGGTGGTGTTGATCAATGGCGGCTCGGCCTCGGCTTCGGAAATTGTTGCCGGCGCCCTGCAGGATCACCGCCGCGCGATTGTGGTTGGCACCAAATCCTTTGGCAAAGGCTCGGTTCAGACGGTAATGCCGCTGCGCGGCGACGGGGCGATGCGCCTGACCACAGCGCGCTATTACACCCCATCGGGCCGCTCATTTAGGCGCTGGGTGTGTCCCCCGACATCGTAGTGCAACAACCCCGCCGCGACCCCGCCACCGAGGAAGAGGAAGAGACCACAAATCGCCTGCGTTCCGAGGCAGATCTGCGCGGATCGCTGGACAATGACAGCCTGACCGAGGACGAGATCAAACAGATCGAAGCCGACCGCGCCAAGGCCGAAGCCGCCGCCGCGCTGCGGGAAGAGGATTATCAGCTGGCCTATGCCATCGACATCCTCAAAGGTCTGTCGGCGCTGGGCCCCAACGCCGAATAAGTCCCCTGTATAACTTCCCTGCGCCGGGGTCGATGATCCCGGCGCAGCCTTTCCTGCGTGCCGAACAATCCGCCACGCACTGACCAGGACAAGAGACCCCGATGACCCCCGAAGACATCGCCAAACTGCCCTATCGCCGCAACGTCGGTGTCATGTTGGTCAACAAGGACGGCCATGCCTTTGTCGGGCAACGCACCGACAGCGACGTGCCCGCCTGGCAAATGCCACAGGGCGGCATCGACAAGGGCGAAGACCCCCGCGCCGCGGCGCTGCGGGAATTGCGGGAAGAAACCGGCGTCCTGCCCGATCTGGTGACAATCGAGGCCGAAAGCACCGGTTGGATCGGCTATGATCTGCCGCATGACCTTGTGCCAAAGATCTGGAAAGGCCGGTTTCGCGGTCAGGAACAGAAATGGTTCCTGATGCGGTTTCACGGAACCGATGATCAGATCGACATTGCCGCGGACGATTTCCAGGAGTTTTCAGAATGGCGCTGGCTGCCGACCGGGGATCTGGTGGCCAATATCGTGCCCTTCAAACGCGAGGTCTATGCCCGCGTGGTTGCAGAGTTCGCCCCCCATCTGTTACCCTAGGTCATGTTTGGAAAAATTGCGGTTGTCCTTTGTGCTTTGACGGCAAGCGGGGCGCAGGCCCTTAGCTGTTTGCCACATGACGTCGCGGCGGTGTTTCATCAGGCAAATACCGGCGAAGATCGCTTTGTCGTCGTGCTGGGCCAAATGAGCTTTGATGCCACTCTGCTGCCCAAGACCGATTTGGCCAACCAGTTGTCCACGCCACCCGATACATGGATTCCCGCACAGATCCGTGGCAAGGCGCTGACAGCCGCCGGTTTCACCTATGACTATGACGCCGCCATCAATTTGAACGCCCAATGTCTGGGGCCGTGGTGCGCCGGGGCGGTCAGCGACACGCAATATCTGGCCTTCGTCAATCTGGACCGTGATGTCCCCGAGGTGACAATCAACCCCTGCGGCGGCTTTGCCTTTGCCGAACCGACCAAGGCGATGGCCGATCAGGTGGTGCAATGTCTGAACGGTGGCACATGTGAGCCGCGCCAGCATCGCTAGGCCCCGGTCCCGGCTCCATTCCCAACGACACCCCCGGCAATAAAACCTGTCACGGCACCAGCAACGGTGTGCCGGGCGCGGCCAGCATCGCGATCTGACGCAGATGATCGGGGCGAAACGCAATGCAGCCCTCGGTCGGAAACCCCGGTCTGCGCCAGCGATGCAAAAAGATCGCAGAGCCCCGACCGGGCTGGGCCTCTGGCCAGTTCCAGTTGGTCAACAGCACCAGATCATACAGCGGATCGGCCCGGCGCAGGCCCTCGTGACTATGAGGGTAAGGCGCGCGCACCGGCTGATTGTAATCGGGTTGCGTGGCATCGTCGGACCAAAGATCGCCGACCCGTATCGGCCGGGCCCAAGCGGTGGGGCGT
Organism: Marinovum sp. J2-8; assembly: GCF_055808435.1. Lineage (NCBI taxonomy): Bacteria > Pseudomonadati > Pseudomonadota > Alphaproteobacteria > Rhodobacterales > Roseobacteraceae > Marinovum > Marinovum sp. J2-8. The sequence continues at coordinate 82,626 of NZ_JBVVRZ010000007.1, forward strand.
GCCATACGATCAGGACGGTATAACAGGCCGGTGATCCGGTGGCCGCCGCGTGGTGTGGCGCCGTCGCCCTCGCGCTTGTTGGTGGTCGCCCCGCCGCGCCCGATGGTACAGGGCCAGATCCGTCCGGCAAACCGCAGCCCGCGCGGCGTCAGAACCATGGTCACAACAGATGCCCGGATTTCGCCGCCTTGGTCGCCAGATAGGCCGCGTTCTGATCGGTTTCGCCCACCTTCAACGGCACACGTTCCGACACCGTGACCCCGGCCTTTTCCATCATCGCGATCTTTCGCGGGTTGTTGGTCAGCAAAAGCACAGACCCAAACCCCATGCGTTGCAGGATGTCGGCCCCGATACGGAAGTCGCGTTCGTCATCCTCAAACCCCAGCCGGTGATTGGCCTCGACCGTATCAAACCCCTGATCCTGAAGCGAATAGGCCCGCATCTTGTTGGCAAGGCCAATGCCGCGCCCCTCCTGGTTCAGATACAGCAGCACCCCTGCCCCCGCGTCCCCCATCTGGGCCATGGCGGCATGCAATTGCGGGCCACAATCGCATTTCAGCGACCCCAGCACATCGCCGGTGAAACAAGCCGAATGCAGACGGGCCAAAACCGGTTTCGCCCGGTCCGGGTTGCCGATTTCGAATGCATAATGTTCGACGCCACCATCATCGGGGCGAAAGATCTGCAACCGCCCCCCGCGGGCCAGACGCGTCGGCAGGCGCGCCGCCACCACCGGATGTGGATGATGCGCCCGCGTCAGCAACGGCCCGGCGGTTTCCGCGTCCAGCCGCGTCAGCAACGCCAAATCCGCCTTTGGCAGGAAATCGCCCTCCAGCACCAGTGCCGCCGGCAAAAGCTGGGCCGACTTGACCAGCGAAATGGCCAACCGGTGCAGCGCCGCATCGCCATCACGCAGGGAAAACAACGGGCCTTTCATTGGCACACGCAGATCATCCGCCGGATCGGCCATCGCCCGAATCCAACGGCAATCTGCATCCTCGGGCAATGGCAACCGCGCGACATCACCGTCATAGGCCCGGGCCTTCAGCGTCTCGGCCCGCCGCCCGGTCAGCGCCAGCACCGGCGCGCCGCCCAGATCGCGCAGCGCCGCCAGCCGCTTTGGCCCCATGGTCTCTGCCGCCAACACCAGCGCCGCAGATCCGTGCCCACAGAGCACAACCGGCACCCCCATGCGAAGATCGGCACGGGCGCGGTTGATCAGCTCATTGGTGTCGGGCGTAAAAAATCCTGTCATCACGCCAATCCTCTAGCTGACAACAGATGGAAATTGAAACATTTCTTGTCAAAATTGGCGATGAACACACGAGCGCGTGAACAGCTTGCAGCATTTCTTGTTACTGGCCGTGATCGCCCCAATGTCATTGGCAAGCGAATTGGAGGCCCTGAAATGGCACAACTCAAAAATCTGCTCCTTGTCGATGACGATGATGACCTGCGCGAGGCGCTGGCGGAACAACTGATCATCACCGAAGACTTTGAAGTCTTCGAGGCCGGCACCGGTGCGCAAGCAATGGAAAAGGTCAAGGAATCCCATTTCGACCTGATCATCCTGGACGTGGGCCTGCCCGACACCGATGGCCGCGAATTGTGCCGCCTGATGCGCAAACAGGGGGTGAAGGCCCCGGTTTTGATGCTGACCGGCCACGACAGCGACGCTGATACCATTCTGGGGCTGGATGCCGGCGCCAATGATTACGTCACCAAACCGTTCAAATTTCCGGTGCTGCTGGCCCGTATCCGCGCGCAATTGCGCCAGCACGAACAAAGCGAAGACGCGGTATTTGCGCTTGGTCCCTATACCTTCAAACCGGCGATGAAGACGCTTGTCACCGAAGACGACAAGAAGATCCGCCTGACGGAAAAAGAGACCAATATCCTGAAATACCTCTACCGCGCGCCCGAAGGTGTTGTGCCACGTGACGTGCTGCTCCACGAGGTTTGGGGATATAACGCCGGGGTCACAACGCATACGCTAGAGACACATATCTACCGATTGCGCCAGAAAATTGAGCCCGAACCCTCGAATGCACGTCTTCTCGTGACAGAATCCGGCGGATATCGGCTGAATGCCTGAAAGGTCGCATGGATTGCCGCGCAACAAAGTGCTACTTTGGGGTGACCGCGAAGACGAATAAGTTCCCGTTGCATGTGCGGGTCATCACATGCACCTCCCTGTTGGACTGACCCGGGCTTCGGCTCGGGTCTTTTTTTTGGGGGGCCATTGCCAAGTGATCAAGGTGAGGGTTGATCCAGCTGTGGTGGGGGACAAATCCGGCCCTGGCTGCTAAAATCCGGCCAGATGCGCGCACCGGACGCGTACACCGCGAAAGGATGCACCATGTCGCCCACTGTCATCGCCTTTGAAGGTCCGGTCGGCGTGGGCAAAACAACCCTGGGGCGGGCGGTTGCAGAGCGGCTGGATTTTGGTTTCATTGACGGCGATGCCCATTGCGCCCCCGGCCCCTGGCTTCATTCGGTTCTGCGGACCAGCCGCAGGATCGCAACCGCCTGCGAAGAGCAGCTGGAAAACCGGCCTGCGGTGATCATGGCCTACCCGTTGCGTTGCACGAATTGGCTGTTTTACCGGGAAACTTTCCGGCGACGCGGCATAGATTTCCATTGTATTGGCCTGACCGCCGATATTGCCAGCATCGCCACGCGGGAACGCAGCCTTGCCCCGCATGAATTGGCCAGGGCCGCGCAGATGATTTCCGAGGGATATGGTCAACGCGCGTTCAGCGATGTTTTGATCCGTACCGACGCTGGCAGCTTTGATCTGACCTGTGATCGTCTGGTGGATGCGGTCGCGGGTTTGCCAGGCGGGCGGCCCGGCTGAACCACTTATGCCGATCTGCACGCCGCGTCAGAATATATGTCCGCGCAACAACAAGGTTCCAAAACAAAAAAGAGGCCGCAAATTTGCGGCCTCTGAAATGCGTTGCTGTCAGCGGGGGTTATTCCCGTACCAGCTTCTCATAGGCTTCGGCCATCTCACGTGTCAGCGCGCCAACCTCGAACGTATGTTCGCCGATTTGTGACACCGGAGTCACCTCTGCCGCCGTGCCGGTCAGCCAGCATTGTTCAAAACCTTCCATCTCTTCCGGCATGATATGACGTTCATGCACGGCGATCTGGCGATCTTTCAACATGCCGATCACGGTCTGGCGGGTGATGCCGTTCAGGATGCAATCGGGCAGCGGCGTGTGCACTTCGCCATCCTTGACGAAGAAGATGTTGGCGCCGGTCGCCTCGGCCACGTAGCCACGGTAATCCATGAACAACGCGTCAGAGCATCCTTTGGCCTCTGCTGCATGTTTCGACATGGTGCAGATCATGTAAAGACCAGCAGCCTTGGCCGATGTCGGGATGGTTTCCGGGCTGGGGCGTTTCCATTTGGAAATGTCCAGCTTGGCACCCTGCATCTTGGCGTCACCATAATAGGCGCCCCATTCCCAGGCTGCGACCGCAACCCGCACCGGGTTGCGCGCGGCAGCGACACCCATGTCTTCGCCTGACCCACGCCATGCCACCGCACGCACATAGGCATCGGTCCAGCCATTGGCCTCCAGCACCTCGTATTTTGCGGCCTCCAATTCATCCACTGAATAGGGGATCGGCATATCCAGCAATTCGCCGGATTTGTGCAACCGTTCGGAATGGCGGCGGGATTTAAAAATCTTGCCGTTATAGCACCGCTCACCTTCGAATACCGAACTGGCGTAATGCAACCCGTGGGTCAGGATATGCACATTTGCATCCCGCCAATCCACCAGCTTGCCGTCCAACCAGATCTTGCCGTCGCGGTCATCATAAGCGCCAGCCATGTCGTGTCTCCTGCTTGTTTATTTCCATTTATTGCGCCGCATCGGTCCGGTTCGGACATAATATTGCGTAAAAACTGTGAATCGCTACCAGTTCGGTCTTGGAATGTCAACAAGGCTGACATAGTGTGACCAGAAGATTTGAAATGGGAGGGGCAAGATGGCCGAGCCAAGCGGAGAACAGCTTCTCTATCTGACAGATGAACAGCTGCGTCAGGGCATCGAGGCAATGTTCTTTGCCTATCGTGGATTTACCGCCGATCCCGACCGGATATTGCAGGACCAATCCTATGGCCGCGCCCACCACCGGGCGGTGCATTTCATCAATTGCGCCCCCGGCACCACGGTCAATAACCTGCTGAATATCCTTGGGGTCACGAAACAATCGCTGAACCGTGTGTTGCGGACCTTGATTGCGGACGGTCTTGTGGAAAGCAGGGTTGGGCGATCCGACAAACGCGAACGCCACCTGTACCTGACCGAGGAAGGAAAAGCATTGGAAGCACAATTGTCGGACGCCCAGAGGGCACGGATGCGATCCGCCTATCGCAAGGTCGGCCCCGAAGCGGTGGCCGGCTTTCGTCAGGTGCTGGAGGCGATGATGGATTCCGACATGCGGCGCAATTACCAAACCCTGCGGGAGACAAAATCATGATGATGCCCGACGTACATCTGCTGATTGTCGACGATGATGAACGCATTCGGGTGCTGTTGCAGAAATTCCTGATCCGTAACGGGTTTCTGGTGTCTGCCGCGCGGGACGCGGCCCATGCACGGCGGGTGCTGACCGGGTTGGACTTCGATCTGATCGTGCTGGATGTGATGATGCCGGGCGAGGATGGCATCAGCCTGACCCGCGATCTGCGCCAGACATCCACCACGCCGATCCTGCTGCTGACCGCCAAGGGCGAAACCGAGGACCGGATTGCCGGGCTGGAGGCCGGGGCGGATGATTATCTGGTCAAACCGTTCGAACCCAAGGAATTGTTGCTGCGGATCAACGCCATCCTGCGCCGGATGCCCGAAGTGGCCGAAGAATTCGCCCTGCCCAAGGTGCTGATGCTGGGGCCGCTGCGCTATGACATCGAACGCGGCGAATTATGGCAGGGCGAAGAACAGGTCCGCCTGACCGCGACCGAAAACCAGTTGATGCGGATCTTTGCCGCCAAACCCGGAACCGCCGTCAGCCGTGCGCAATTGGTCGAGGATCTGGGCCGCGACAAGGGGCAGAGCCAGGAACGTGCGGTGGATGTGCAAATCACCCGGCTGCGCCGCAAGCTGGAGGGCGATCCGAAACAGCCGCGCTATCTTCAGACTGTGCGCGGGGCGGGATATATGCTGGCGCCGGATTAAAGGAACTTGCCAGGATGACGCCCATTTGGCGAGGTCCGCGTTGGCGGAACGCGCGGGATTTGCGTATTTAAAAAGAGAAGAAGCAGGGGGAATGCGATGGCAACTTTGGTTTTGAGCCACGAGGCCGGATTGGGGCATGTCACCCCCGACGGCCATCCGGAACAGGTGGCCCGGCTGGACCACATCCTGCACGCGTTGCGCGCCGCCGATATTGCGGTTGAAACCGCACCGGAAGGAAGCCGCGAAGATGTGCTGCTGTGCCATCCGGAAAGCTATCTGACCCGATTGCAAGAGGCCCTGCCCGTCTCCGAGGCTGTTGCGCTGGATGCCGATACCTGGCTTTCGCCGGGTTCGTTGCGCGCCGCACTACATGCCGTGGGCGCGATCCGCGAAGCGGTGGACAGGGTGGTGGCGGGTGACGTCGGCAATGCCTTTTGCGCCATGCGCCCCCCGGGACACCACGCCGAGACCGAAACCCCGATGGGGTTTTGTCTGTTTGGCACGGTGGCGATTGGCGCGAAACATGCGCTGGAACGCCATGGGCTGGCGCGTGTCGCGGTGGTGGATTTCGACGTGCATCATGGCAATGGCACTCAGGCCCTGCTCTGGGATGAGCCGCGCGCCCTGCTTGCCACCAGCCAGCAAATGCCGCTTTGGCCCGGTTCCGGCGATCCATCCGAACGCGGCGCGCATGACAATATCCTGAATGTGCCGTTGCCGCCCGGCAGCGATGGATATGAAATGCGCGACGCCTATACCCACGACATCCTGCCGCGTCTGCGTGCCTTTGCACCCGAGTTGATCCTGATTTCCGCCGGCTTCGATGCCCACCGCGACGACCCATTGGCCGGGCTCAATTGGTCAACCGAAGATTTCATCTGGCTGACGCGCGAAATCTGCATTCTGGCGGATGAAGTCTGCTCTGGTCGGGTGGTCTCTGCTTTGGAAGGGGGGTATGATCTGGCCGCATTGGCAGAGTTTGTCACTGCCCATGTAAAAACACTCCAGGAGGCATCGGCATGAGCGAGAAAAAGGTAGAAGACCTGACATTTGAAGAGGCGATGGCCGAGTTGGAACGGGTCGTTGGCCAGCTGGAACGCGGCGACGTGGCGCTGGACGATTCCATCAAGCTTTATGAACGCGGCGCGGCATTGAAGAAACGCTGTGAGACGAAGCTGAACGAAGCCGAGGAAAAGGTCGCAGCGATCACCGCTGATGCGGATGGGAATGCCGTTGGGCTGAAGCCGGTTGAAGGGCTCTGAGTGTTTCAAGAGTGGCTATTGAACGACGCGCTACAGGTCGCGGCGCATCTGGATGCGCAGATCGCAACCTTGGACGACGTGCCCGTCACCCACGCGATGCGGTATGCAGCCAGCGGTGGCAAAGGGTTGCGCGGTTTTCTGGTGATGGAAACCGCGTATATTTATAATGTGAACCGTGAAAATGCGATTTGGGCGGCTGCCGCGATTGAAGCGATCCATGCTTATTCGCTGATCCACGACGATCTGCCGTGTATGGACGACGACGATTTGCGCCGGGGTCAACCCACCGTGCATGTCAAATGGGACCAGGCGACCGCCGTGTTGGCAGGCGATGCTCTGCATACGCTGGGCTTTGAATTGGTCTGTGATCCGCGGTGCCATGAAGACCCGGCTATCCGGGCCGATCTTGCGCTGTCACTGGCACGGGCCGCTGGTGCGCGCGGCATGGTTTTGGGGCAAGCGCTTGATATAGCGGCCGAAACCGCAGATACGCCGCTCAACCTCGAAGAAATCACCGCCCTTCAAGCAGGCAAAACCGGCGCATTGATCCAATGGTCTGCCGAAGCGGGCGCCCGGCTTGTGGGCGAAGACCCTTTGCTGTTGACCCGCTACGCCAAAGCGCTGGGGCTGGCATTTCAAATTGCCGACGATCTGCTGGATGTCGAAGGCGACGCAGCCGAAGCGGGGAAACGCCTGCAAAAAGACGAAGCGGCGGGCAAAGCCACCTTTGTTTCGCTGTTGGGTGTGGAAGGGGCAAAAAGCCGCGCGAAATCCCTCGTGACAGAGGCCTGTGATGCCCTATCTGTGTACGGTGAAAAGGCCGAAACCTTGCGCGAAGCGGCCCATTTCGTTATCTCGCGCCGAAGCTAGTCGCCTGAAGGGACGTAGATGTCTGACCGCCCAGAAACCCCGCTGTTGGACCGCGTCCTTGGTCCCGCCGATCTGAAACAATTTTCCGATCCGGAATTGGTGCGGCTGGCGCATGAACTGCGCGAGGAAACCATCAGCGCCGTGAGCGAAACCGGCGGCCATTTGGGTGCGGGGCTGGGTGTGGTCGAATTGACCGTCGCGCTGCATTCGGTGTTCGCTGCCCCGCGTGACAAGATCATCTGGGACGTCAGCCACCAATGTTACCCGCACAAGATCCTGACCGGGCGGCGGGATCGTATCCGCACCCTGCGGCAAAAGGACGGGCTGTCCGGGTTTACCAAGCGCAGCGAAAGCGCGTTTGATCCCTTTGGCGCGGCGCATAGCTCGACCTCGATCAGCGCGGCGCTTGGATTTGCCGTGGCGCGCGATCTGGGCGGGGCCTGTGATACCGGGCATGGCGATGCGATTGCGGTGATCGGCGACGGCGCGATAGTGCCGGAATGGCCTATGAGGCGCTGAACAACGCCGGGCATTTGAAAAAGCGGCTGATTGTCATTCTGAACGACAATGAAATGTCGATCGCCCCGCCGGTCGGGGCGATGTCGAATTACCTTTCGCGGCTGTATGCCGAAGCGCCGTTTCAGGATCTGAAAGCGGCGGCCAAGGGCGCGGTGTCGATGCTGCCCGAACCCTTCCGCGAGGGCGCGAAGCGCGCCAAGGAAATGATCAAGGGCATGGCCGTCGGTGGCACATTGTTCGAAGAGTTGGGATTTTCCTATCTTGGCCCGATTGATGGCCATGATCTGAACCAGCTTCTGCCGGTGCTGCGCACGGTGCGGGCGCGGGCGACGGGCCCGATCCTGATCCATGTGCTGACCAAAAAGGGCAAAGGCTATCACCCGGCAGAGAGCGCCGAGGACAAGGGCCATGCCACCGCGAAATTCGACGTGGTGACGGGCAAACAGAAAAAAGCGCCCTCCAATGCGCCGTCTTATACCAAGGTCTTCGGCCAGGAGCTGACCAAAGCCGCCGAGAAGGACAGCCGGGTCTGCGCGGTCACGGCGGCGATGCCGGATGGCACCGGGCTGAACCTGTTTGCTGAACGCTACCCGAGCCGCTGTTTCGATGTCGGCATTGCCGAACAACATGGCGTGACCTTTGCCGCTGGTCTGGCGGCGGGGGGGATGCGGCCGTTCTGTGCGATCTATTCGACGTTTCTGCAACGCGGCTATGATCAGGTGGTGCATGATGTGGCGATCCAACGCCTGCCGGTGCGCTTTGCGATTGACCGTGCGGGATTGGTCGGGGCCGATGGCGCGACCCATGCCGGGGCGTTTGACATTGCGTTCATGGCCAACCTGCCGGGCATGGTGGTGATGGCGGCGGCGGATGAGGCCGAATTGGTGCATATGGTCGCCACCGCAGCGGCGCATGACGAGGGGCCGATTGCCTTTCGCTATCCCCGTGGCGAGGGTGTTGGCGTCGATATGCCCGAACAAGGCGAGATCCTGACGCTGGGCAAGGGCCGGATGGTGCGCAAGGGCAAGGGCGTGGCGATCCTGTCCTTTGGAGCGCGGCTGAAAGAGGTGCTGGACGCCTGTGACGGGCTTGCCGCCAAGGGGATTACCCCCACCGTGGCCGACGCGCGTTTTGCCAAACCGCTGGACCGCGACATGATCCTGCAACTGGCGGCAGAGCACGAGGTTTTGATCACGGTCGAAGAAGGCTCAATCGGCGGTTTCGGCAGTCACGTGGCCCAGCTTCTGGCCGAAGAAGGCGTTTTTGACAGCGGGTTGAAATATCGGTCGATGGTGCTGCCCGACACGTTCATTGACCAAAGCAGCCCGCGTGACATGTATGCCTCGGCCGGGTTGAACGCCGAAGACATCGAAGCCAAGGTGCTGGATGTGCTGGGTGTGACCGATATTCACGCCGGGCAAGCCTAGGGTCAGCCCCGGCGCATCTGCCAGGCATTTCGGACATGCCCCGGCAGGATCGCAATGCATTTGGCATAGCGTGACACCAACCGGCGGGGATTGGCGAGCATCCGCCAGAGCCATTCCAACGCCAGCTTGCGAACAATCCGTGGCGCGCGCACCTGGGTGCCGGCCAGAAAATCCAACCCCGCCCCGATAGAGGCAAAGCCGATCTTTGGCGTGGCCACACGACCGCGCGCCGCCAGCAATTCCTGTTTCGGCGCGCCCAGCGCCAAAAAGGCCAGACGCGCGCCGCTGGCCTCGACCTCGGCCAGAACCGACGCGCCGCCGGGGCCCGTGGGATCGAACCCCATCGGCGGCGAAATGCAAACCGCGATCTCCAGCCCCGGCACGCGGGATTTCAGATCCGCCGCAGCAGCGGCCAGCGCCGCATCGGTGCTGCCAACCAAAGCCACCGAAACCTTGGCCGACGCGGCAAGTTCCGCTAGCGGAATGACCAGATCGGCCCCGGGAATAAGCTCTACCGGGTCGCGCGCCAGACGCGACAGCCAGACCAGCGGATTGCCATCAGCGACCACCATATCCTGTGCGGCATAGGCCACGCGGAACGCCGACGAGGCCCGCAATTTCACCAGATGATCCAGGTTGAGCGTCGCCAATGCAAATCCGTTGTCCCGCAGGAATCGCCGCGCGATTTCCGCCATCAGGCTGTCGCGGTTCGGGATGTTGATTGTGACCTGATAGTCGCTGTCTTTGAAATGCACGCCACTGCCCCAATTGTTTGCGCCTTCTATTGCCGGTCAAAGTGGCAAAGATAAGGGCAATTTGCGAAATCACCTGTGCCCGATGCGGAAATGATGCGATGTAGAATACGCAATGGTGCCATTTCCGGCGAAAAGGCCGAAAAATTGCCATGATCCCATGTTTGAACGGGCGAAAATCAGTAAAATGTTACGAAAAAATTCATATGTGTGATTGCCTTTCCCATCGTCATTCCTGCCTGAGGGGCCTGTGATGGCCGCGCTTGGTATCATTGGCTGCGGCTTTGTCGCGGATCTGTACATGCGGTCCTTTGCGCTCTACCCCGACGTGACCATCGCGGCGGTGCACGACATCGACCCGGCACGTCTGGCGGCGTTTTCGAGCCATTGGAATGTGACGCCACAGGCGGATTTCAAAAGCTTTCTGGCCGCTCTGCCCGAAGACGCGATCATCGTGAACCTGACCAACCCAGCGGCGCATTTTGACATCAACCTGGCCTGCCTGAACGCCGGGCGCCATGTGTGGTGCGAAAAGCCGCTGGCGCTGACGCTGGAAGATGCCCGGCATTTGCATGGCGTGGCGGCGGAAAAGGGTCTGATGCTGTCCTCGGCCCCGTGCAGCGTGTTGGGCGAAGCGGCGCAGATCCTTCTGCGCGAGGTGCGGCGCGGCACGGCGGGGGATATTCGGCTGGTCTATGCCGAATTGGACGACGGGTTCATCCCCCAGGCCCCCTATCAGGATTGGCAGAGCGAAAGCGGCGCGCCCTGGCCCGCTGAGGATGAATTTCAGGTCGGCTGCACGCTGGAACATGCCGGATACTACCTGACATGGTTGATTGCCGCCTTTGGCCCGGTGCGCCGGGTTGTTGCCGCCTCGGCCGAGGTGATCCCCGACAAGCCGGGCAGCGACGGCACACCGGATTTTTCGGTTGGTGTGCTGTATTTCCAGTCCGGCGTGGTCGCGCGGCTGACCTGTTCGATTGCCGCGCCGCATGACCATCGCATTCGCCTGATCGGCGACCGTGGCGTGCTGGCGATCAAGGCCGCCTGGAACAATGCCGCCCCGGTGCGGTTTCACAAACGCATGCGCCTGCGACGGCGGTTGCTGGAATTGCCGATCGGGCGGCGGATCAAGCCAGGCGGCGCAACACATGCCAAGGTGGGTCGCAAAGGCGCGGCTGCGATGAATTTTGCCCTTGGCCCGATCGAGATGCTGGAGGCGCTGCGCGAAGACCGGCGCAACCGTCTGGACAATGACTTTGCCCTGCATATGACCGAGGTGACATTGGCGATCCAGAACGCCCGCGACGCTGGCGGCGCACAAGATATGGCCACCACCTGTACGATGCCGGAACCAATGACATGGGCGCGCTGATATGGACAGGCTGACGCTATTGATCACGGGCGCGGCCGGTTATGTCGGGCGGCATACCGTCGCCGAGGCGCGGGCGCGCGGCCATGCGGTGATTGCCGTGGTGCGCAGCTTTGCGACGCCAAAGGCATGGCAGGGTGACGATGGCATTACGGTGCTGGCCTGCGATCTGAGCGAACCAGAAGGTCTGAACGCCGCCATCGCCCGCGCCGATGTGGTGCTGCATCTGGCGGCGTCGATGTCGGGGGACGCCGCGGCACATGCGCGCGACACAATCGCCGCCACCACGGCCCTGCTCGATGCAATGCCCGACGGCGGCAAGCTGGTGCAGCTCAGCTCGATGGCGGTTTATGACATGTCGACGGTAGAGCCCGGCGATATGCTGGATGAAAGCGCGGCGCTTCTGACACCCGGCGCCCCTGCCGACGCCTATGCCCTCGCCAAAGGCGCACAAGAAAAGCTGGTTGCCGATGCTGCATCGAAAGCCGCTTTGTCCCTGACCATCCTGCGCGCCGGGGCGGTGTTTGGCCCTGGCCGTCTGTGGAATGCGCATCTGGGGTTTTCTCTCGGCCCGGTGCTGGTGCGATTAGGATCGCAGGGGCAAATCCCGTTGTGCCATATTTCGACCTGTGCCGCGGCGTTGGTCAGTGCGGCGGAACGGCCAGCCACCGGGGCAATCAACGTGCTGGACGAAGATCTGCCGGATCGGCGGCGGTACCTTGGCTGTCTCAAGGCCGGTCCAAAACTGACACTTCCGTTCAGCTGGCGGGTGATGATGCCGCTGGCTCTGATGGCGGCGCGGCTGATCCCGGAGACCCGTCTTCCGGGATTGTTGCGCCCAAGCGTGCTGCGGGCGCGGTATCTTCCGATACATTTCGACAACAGCCGCATGCGCCGGGTGCTTGGCCTGCGTCAGGCCAAGGCGTTTGAAACTTTGATGCATGAGGCCCAGGAATGACCATGGCAAGCCAGACACCACCGGGGCCGATTGCCTATCTGACCGGCGAATACCCCCGTGCCACGGATACCTTTATCCAGCGCGAGGTTGCAGCGCTGCGGGCGCAGGGAATAGAGGTCATGACCTGTTCGATCCGGCGCACCGGGGCCGAACATCTGGTTGGTGACGAACAACGCGCCGAGGCGGCCTGCACCTTTCATGTTCTGGAGGCGGCGAAAAACCCGCTGCGTCTGGTCACCGCGAAACTGCGGCTTCTGCGCCGTCCAGGGCGGTTTTTTCGCGCCTTTGCCCTGGCTTGGCGCACCGCGCAGGCGGGGTTTCGCGGCTGGCTCTGGCAGATGTTCTACTTCGCCGAGGCGATGATGCTGGCCGACCAGATGGAACGCAACGGCATCACCCATGTGCACAACCACATTGCCAAGGCCAGCTGCACGGTCGCCATGCTGGCCTCAGAGCTGAGCGGCATTCCCTATAGCTTCACCCTGCATGGGCCTGACATCTTTTTTGCGCCAGATCACTGGCGCTTGGACGAGAAAATCCGGCGCGCCCGGTTTGTCGCCTGTATCTCTGATTTCTGCCGGTCACAGGCAATGCTGTATTCACCGCGCGAGATGTGGGGCAAGCTGCATATCGTGCATTGCGGCATTGAACCGGCGCGCTATGACCCGACGCCGCGCACCGGACCGCCACATCTGTTGTTTGTGGGCCGATTGGCGGCGGTCAAAGGCGTAGGCGTGCTGCTGGATGCTTTGGCCACGCTCAAGACGTCCCTGCCCGATCTGCGCGTGACCCTGATCGGGGACGGGCCGGAACGGGCGCAATTGACCCGGGATGCCGCAGAAATGGGGCTGACCGACACGGTGGATTTCATCGGCTATCGCAGCCAATCCGAAGTGGCCGAGGCCCTGAAAGACACAGATGCACTGGTCCTGCCCAGCTTCGCCGAAGGCGTGCCGGTGGTGCTGATGGAGGCGATGGCGGCGGGGCGGCCGGTGATCGCCACCAATGTCGGCGGCGTCGCGGAACTGGTGACCAATGGCCAAAGCGGCTGGCTGGTTCCACCGGGCAACGCCCCGGCGCTGGCCGAGGCGATTACGGGCGTTCTGACGGATGATCAGGCACGGGCCCGGATGGGGGCCGCCGGACGCGCAAAAGTGACCGAAGACTTTGATATCACCAAGGAATCCAACTGGTTGGCGCGGCTCTTTGCCAGCTATTCCGACACGACGTCAACGCTAGGGACTTCAAAACCAGGGAAACGCCCATGAGCGTGGTTGATCTGGTGCTGATTGGCCGCAACGAAGGCGCGCGCTTGCACCGCTGTCTTGCTTCGGCCAAGGGCGCAGCGCGGCGGGTGGTCTATGTCGACAGCGGGTCACGCGATGGCAGCGTCGATGCCGCACGTGATGCCGGGGCCGAGGTTGTGGAACTGGATCCCGCCCTGCCCTTTACTGCGGCGCGGGCGCGGCACGAAGGTTTCCAACAGCTGGAGTCCTACGGTGGTGCCGCCGAGATCGTGCAGTTCATCGACGGCGATTGTGCGATTGTGCCGGGCTGGATCGAAGCCGGAGTCGCGGCGCTGGAGGCTGACCCGAAACTGGGCATGGTCACCGGCTGGCGACAGGAAATCGCGCCACAGGCCTCGGTCTATAACGCGCTGACCCAGGTGGAATGGCGTCGCCCGGCGGGGGTGATCCAGGCCTGCGGCGGCGACATGATGGTGCGGCGCACGGCCTATGTCGCGGCGGGTGGATTTGATGGCCGGGTGATTGCGGCCGAAGATGACGAATTTTGTTGCCGACTGCGCAAGGCGGGCTGGGTGCTGCGCCGTCTTCCGGTGGAAATGACGCAACACGATGCGGCGATGACCCAGTTTGGCCAATGGTGGCAACGCGCCGTCCGCTCGGGGCATGGCTTTGCCCAGGTCGGGCATTTGCACCCGGACTATTTCTTGCGGGAGCGGCGGCGCGTCTGGGTCTGGGGCCTCTGCGCGCCCTTGCTGGCGCTTGTCGGCCTGATGATTGCGCCCTGGCTGACCGGTTTGGTATTGCTGGCCTATGTCGCAAGCTGGCTGCGCAGCGCCAGGGGGCTGATGCGCAACGACGGATTGGACCGCGGTCCCGCACTCCATCACGGGGTCTTTCTGACCCTTTCGAAATTTCCCAATCTTCTGGGCATGATCCGGTTTCATCTGCGGCGGCTGATGCAACGGGACATGCGCATTATCGAGTACAAGTGAGGCATGAGGCATATGCGGACAGGCATTATTGGCGCAGGATATATTGCGGATTGGCATGGCGACGCGCTGCGCCAGACCGGCGCGGCACAGCTGGCTGCGGTTTGTGATGTGTCACAAGAGGCGGCACAGGGGCTGGCCGATGCCCATGGCGCGGCGGTCTTTACCTCGGTCGAGGACATGATCGCCGCCAATGCGGTGGATGCCGTGCATATCTGCACGCCACCGCAGCTGCATGCCGCGCTGGCGCAACAATGTCTGAACGCCGGGTTGCATTGCTTGGTGGAAAAACCCGTTGCCCTGTCTGTGGCGGAAATGCAGTCCATGGCGCAGGCGGCGACGGACGCGGGCAAGCTGTTGGCAAGTGGTCATAATTTCATGGGCATTCCGGCGTATCAGCGCCTGAAGGCGCGGATTGCCGAGGGGCAATTGGGCCGCATCGCCAGTGCCGAGATCAACTGGAACTTCCCGATGGCACCGCTGCGGTCGGGGCCATATGGTCTTTGGCTGCTGCGCGAACCGGAAAACATGCTGCTGGAACTTGGTCCGCATCTCTATGCCTTTGCGGTGGATCTGTTTGGCCCGGTCGAGGTGCTGCACCTGGAGGTTGGCAAACCTGTCGACCTGCCCGGAATGGGCGCGCGTCCCCAGGTGTGGCGGGTGCTGGCGCGGGCGGGCCATGTCGAAGTGACCTTCAACATTTCTCTGGTCGAGATCATGGATGACCGGTCCCTGACCCTGCGCGGATCATCCGGCATGGCGCGGTTGGACTATGCCCATGACCGGCTGGTGATCAGCCGTGACAACACCGCCGATCTGGTGGCCAATCCGTTTCTCTTTCAGATGGCACAAGCCGGGCAGCATCTGCGCGAAGGTTTCGTCAACGGCGCGCGGCAATTGACCTCGCTGAACCGGAAATCGCCTTATGCCCTGTCGTTTCAGGGGCTGGTCACGGCGTTTTATGAGGCGGCGAAATCAGGCCGCCCATTGGATGCGCGGTTTGCGCCCGAAGCGGGGCTTGAAGTGTCCAAGGCGCTGGCCGCGACATTGGACCGTCTGCCCGTACTGGCCGCGCCGAATATCCCGACCCCATCCCGCACCCCCAAGCCAAAGGCGCTGGTGATTGGCGGCACCGGCTTCATCGGTCGCCATTTGACGCGGGCCCTAGTGGCCAAAGGCCAGGATGTGCGGGTGCTGTCGCGCGGGCGCAGCGGGCCCTTTGCCGATCTGCCCGATCAGGTGGAAACCGTGGGCGTATCGCTCAAGGATGCTGACGGTCTGCGCGCCGCGATGAAGGGCATTGATGTGGTCTATAACCTGGCCAAGTCGATGGACACCACATGGGAGGCCGCGTTGGAAAACGATGTCGGGGTCGCGGTCGGCGTGGCGCGCGCGGCGATGGACGCCGGCGTCAGCCGATTGGTCTATACCGGCACCATCGCCAGCTATGACATGTCCAATCCCGATGTGACCATCACCGAGGCCACCGGATTTGGCGGTGATATGTCGGACCGCAATCTTTATGCCCGGTCCAAGGCCGAATGCGAACGCCAGTTGATGCAGATGCACCGCGACGACGGCCTGCCGCTGACCATTGCCCGGCCCGGTATCGTGGTTGGCCCCGGCGGGCCGCTGCAACACTGGGGGATCGGACGCTGGCACGGGGCGGGCGCGGTCAAGATCTGGGGCCCTGGGCGCAATATCCTGCCATTTGTGCTGATCGACGATGTCTGTGACGGGCTGATCAGGATGGGCGAAGATCCGGCGGCGATTGGTGAGAGCTTTAATCTGGTGGGCGAACCGATGATGAATGCGCGGGACTATTTCGATGCCATTCGCACCGCCACCGGCGCGGGCATTCGGGTGACGTCGGGCAATCTGCATCTGTTCTGGGCCTCGGATGCGATCAAATACCAGCTGAAACGCCGAGTGCTGGGCCGCAAGGGCGCGATCCGCGCCTCTCTCAGCGATTGGAAAAGCCGCGCGCATCTGTCGCCGTTTGACAATTCACGCCCCAAGGACATCCTGGGATGGACCCCAGAGGTCGACCAAAAGGCGTTTATCGACCGCGCCATCACCCGCGCCAATCTCTTTGGGTTTTAGGAATGCACATAAATCGGCTTAATTCTGCCTGATTTTTAGGGCTTCTTGGGCGCAAAGGTATAAAAACCGTAAGCAGAACCGGGTTACCCTCGGCACAGGCAGATGAACATGGAAAAACGCTGGACCAGAAAAAAGCGCGCCGCGCGAGAAGCCGTCGGACAAGAGCCAACACCGGCTTTGTCCGACGCCGCACCCATTGTGCCCGCTGCCGAAACCCCGGAACCAGAGACGATTCAGCCTGCGATTGACCTCGCGCCACAGCCCAAAACCGGCGCACGGCGTCGGCCCCAGCGCTACATGGCGCCGGACCCGACGCGTGCCGCGTCGGCCGAGCCTGAGGTGCAGCTACCAGAGACCCCGGAACCGCAGAACACGAAAAGGCCAATGCCGGATACTTCGGCGCGGCCGACCGGAACGGCGACCAGCGCGCCGAACGACATGCCCGACGATCCCGCGTCGCCGGAACCAGAACAGACGCCGGACATAAAACCAACACGCCCCGCCGCCGCCCGGGTTTCCGAACAAACCGCTGCGGATCGCGCCGATGTCGCCACCGCGCGCCCAACTCAGAGCGCGCCGGAACCGGAAATGGCCCCCGAAACCACGCCCGAACCTGCGGCGAAACCCGCGCCAGTAGCTGACCCCGCGCCTGCGGTTGAACCTGCTGCGGTGCCCACGCCCGCGCTGCAAACTGCACCGGATGGCTGGGACACCCTTAAACGGTTTGAGATCAATGCCCGGCAATTGGAACGCAACCGGATCATCACAGCCACGCGTGAAGACCCGGTGCATTCGGCATTTGACGTGCTGCGCACCAAACTTCTGCGCGCCATGCGGGAAAAAGGCTGGACACGGGTGGCCGTGACCTCGCCCACCGAAGGCTGCGGCAAGACGTTTACCGCCGCCAATCTGGCATTGTCCCTGTCACGGCAAAGCAATTGCCGCACAATTGTTCTGGACCTTGATATGCGTCATCCGGCGCTGGCCAAGGTGATGAACATCCCCAATCCGCCGGACATCACAGCCTTCTTGCGCGGGGAAACCCCGGCGGAAGATTTCCTGATGCGGCCCGGCAAAAACACGCTGCATATCGGCGAAAACATCGCCTTTGGCGTTGCGGGCCGTCGCGAAGAATATGCAGCAGAGCTGTTGCAGGACCAGACCACGGCAGAGACCCTGGATCGGCTGCAAGCCAGCCTGTCGCCGGATTTGATGCTCTTTGACATGCCGCCGGCCCTGGCCAATGATGACGTTCTGGCCGCTCGGTCGCTTTATGATGGTATCATCCTGATCGTCGGCGGCGGGATCACCAAGCCGCAGCAAGTGCGCGATGTGGAACGCCGTCTGGGCGTCGATACGCCGCTTCTGGGCGTGGTGTTGAACAAATCCGAAGGCGACCACACCCAAGCCTACGCGTATTAAGCCAAAGCCGTTGCAGCATCCCAGAATTGCGATGCGCCGCTCGACAGCCCCTTAACAATAATAAGCCGACCACATCGCAGGATGGGGCCGGTTAAAACCGCTGTGTTTTCAATCGTTTTGCGCATGCAGGGACCGGCGGATCAGCTTCGCGGGGACCATCGTGTCCGGCTCACATACCGGTTCAGCGGTTTACATCTGCGCTGGTTCATCCAACGCACCTGAAATGCGTTGGATAATGACCGCCGCCCCAAAGCGAAACGCCGCTGGACTACCGGCCCGTATAGGGCGGCGCTTGTCGATCAGAGCCGGGCTTCCTGGCGCTCGCCCACCTTAAAAGGGGACAGGTTCGCGAGGTTCGGCCACCTTTCGTTGATCAGTCGCACCACCGCCGGGATCAGGGCCAAGGCCCCCAATATCCAGCCAATCACCAGCAATTTCCGCAACCGCCGTTCGCGCCGGGTGGAAACCGCCGGAATGGACACCACGGCCTCGATTCCCAAAGCACGTTCCAATTGGGCGGAACTGCGGATCGCGGGATTGGACATCTCCAGCATGAAGGCCAGCCCCAATGCGAAAATCACACTGGCAAAGCCCCCCATGACCGCGGTTTTCTTGCGGCTGCGCGACACCGGATGTTCCGGCACCAGCGCAGTTTCGAGCACCTCGAAACGCTCTGTTTGTTTTTGTTCCTGAAGCGACCTGTCGGTTTGGGCCGCGGCCTTGCGGGTGGTGACAAGCCGCAGCTGTTCGCGCAATTGGTCCAGATCGCGGTTCAGAATATTCAATTCCTGCTCGACCCGTGGCGCAGCGTTAAGCGCGGCCTCCACCTCGGCGATGCGTTCCTGCACCAGACGGCGCTGTTCCTCCAGCTGGGCAATCTGGCCTTCAACCACACCTTCGCGGGCACGCCGGGTGTTGGTTTGCAATTGAATGATATCGCGATCAATATTCAACTCGGTCTGGCGCAGTGTTTCCAGCCGGGTCCGCTGTGACGTGACGGCGGTTGGCAAACTGTCGGAATGAACCTGTTTGTATTCGGCCAATTGCCGTTCCAGAATCAGGATGTCATCCGTCAGGCGGCGCTCTTCTCCGGTGAAAAACGCCAAGGCCTGTTCGGTCTGTTCCTCTTGGCGCGACCGCCCCTGATCAACAATCCGCGCCAAAAGCTCATTTGCCACATCTGCGGCCTGTTGCGGATCGGACATGGATACCGTGATGGTCAGGCCCGTGGGGCTGCCATCGGTCAGCCAGGGCTGGGCCGAATCCATCACCGGGGTGATATGGGTTAATTCACGGAACAGCGCGACCTTAAAGCCGATCGAGTTGTCGACATCCTGGTACAGGCCGAAATCCTCAATGATCTCGATAACATTGTCGCGGGCCATCATCCGCTGTTCAATCAACTGCAATCGGTGGCCGGCATCGGTGCGCCCGGTGCGGCTATCGACAATTTTCGCATCCTCGATCTGGACGACGGCAATCGCCTCATAGACCTTGGGTTGCCCCAAGGCGAAATAGACCGACAGCGCGCTGCCAAGCAATGCAATCAACATGATCAGGGGCAGCCGACGCCGGATCATCGACTTCAGATCACTAAACGATCCCAACTGGTTCATCATAACGCTCCAACATCGCGCCCCCGCGAGGGCATATTTTCCGACCAACATCGGTCGGTTTGGCCACGAAATGCGCCGAGGTCCGCAAGCGGCCATCGGGCACAGTTCGGGCGTAATGCCCCTCAGAGATCATAGGGCGGCGCCCGAAATTTCGCCACCTTTTTCGATAAATCCTATGGAAACAATCTGTTTCCGTGGCGTATTTTTCATATTAGAATCAATAAATTACCGATCAGTTCACGACTGCGGCACCCTGTTGCCGACCACATCATGGCCTATGCCCCGCGCCGGGCGCGCATTTCACGCCGACGGGCCATAGCATAGAGTCGCGCCGAGGCGCGTGGATTGTCGCTTTCTGGTGTGGTGTCGGCCTGGGCCGGGCGCGGCACCGCAACAGAATTTGCAGGCGGCGGTGGCACATTGCGCACTTTTCGTGCTGGCGCTGCGCCGCCGATTTCGCCAATGCGCGCGGTCAGCCCGGCAAGCGTCGGAAATCCGAACACATCGGCAATCGACAACCGGGGCAGGCCCAGTTCCTTGCGCAATTCGCGATGCACCTGCACCGCCAAAAGCGAATGCCCGCCAAGATCAAAGAAATTCGAACTTGGTGAAATGTCAGCAACACCCAATGTCGCACGCCAGATATCGGCAATTCGGGCCTGAATATCATCGAGGTCAATCTGCCCCTTCGGCGTTGCGACCGGCGCTTCAGCCACAGTCGATTGTGGTGCAACAGGCGCCGCAACAGGTTTTGTGACGGGCGCGGGGCTCCGCTCTGACAGGGCTTTGCGGTCGACCTTGCGATTGGGCGTCAACGGAAATTCGGATACGTTTTCAAACCGTTGCGGCACCATGTAATCTGGGACATCCGCCGCCAGATCCCGCCGAAGATCGTCAGCAGAGGCACTGCCGTTCAGGAAGGCCACCAGCGTTTGACCGCCCTGCACCACCACAACCGCCTGTTTGACGCCAGCCATCGCCTCCAGCCGGGCTTCGATTTCGCCCAGTTCGATGCGATAACCGCGCAGCTTGACCTGGGTATCCGCCCGGCCAAGGAAATCAATCCGACCATCCGCGCGCCAACGGGCCAGATCGCCGGTGTTATACATCCGCCCCGGGGCAAATGGATTGGCAACAAAGCGTTCTGCGGTCAGATCGTCACGCTGGAAGTACCCCCGCGTGACCCCGTCGCCGCCAATGAACAATTCCCCGACAACGCCCACCGGCACCGGATCGCCCGCCTCGTCCAGCACATACATCTGGGTGTTGGCGATGGGGGTGCCGATGTCGCAAATCGCCTCTCCGCCGGTGGCGGGTGCCGTCGACGACCAGATCGTGGTTTCCGTCGGCCCATACATGTTCTCAATTTTCGCGTCGGTCATAGAGCGCAGCTCGTCAACCAGCGCGCCTGCCAGCGGCTCTCCGCCCAGCATGATCTGATCCACCCGGCTCAATGCCGCGCGGGTGTCTGGCGATAACAACAAAAGCCGCGCCATCGACGGGGTGCATTGCAGATGGGTCACGTCATGCCGCGCGATCTGGGCCGCAATGGAATAATCGGTGTCCGCCCCGATGTTGCAACGGCGCAGAACCTCGGCCAGCGGGCGCAGCCCATCGAGCACCTGATCCACCGCAATGCCATAGTCGATCAAACAGGCAACTTCGGTCACGCCAATGGTTTTCAGGCTGTCCACCCGCGCGACACAATCCTCGACCGTGCCAAACAGACCGGAATCGTCGAAATAACGCTGGAACGCGAAATCCAAGATCGCGTCCATCTCCTCATCCGTGAGCCCATCAAGCGACAGATCAAAGGCATTTGTCGCCCCTTCGGGACGTTTGAACGCCGGAAAAGCCCAGGCATATTGCTTGATCAGCCCGGCGGCGGAACGCAAATAGCCCTTCATCGGTTCGCGCGCCACGTCCCGCGCCGCGTCACGGGTGGCGGCAACATAGGTGTGCAGCATCAGCGTCACCTTGAAATCCGCCGGGTCATGACCGGCCTCGCGCAGGGCGGCGTGATAGATCTCGATCTTGCCCGCAACCTCATCCACCGACTGGCCAAGCAGATGGGTCAGGACATTTGCCCCGATCTTGCCCGCCTCTTTCCAGGTTGCGGGATTGCCCGCTGTGGTCACCCAGATCGGCAGCTTTTTGGATACCGGGCGCGGCTGGGTCACGACGGCATGCATTGTGCCGTCCTTTTTGGCATATTCCACCGGTTCCCCGGCCCAAAGACGGCGCAGCTCGTCAATCTGGCGCAGCATTGCCGGTTTGTTGTCGGGCGGGGTGTTTTCCGGGCGCAGCACGAAATCATCCGGCTGCCAGCCACTGGCGATGGCCAGCCCGGCGCGCCCATTGGTGAGGTTGTCAATCACCGCCCATTCCTCGGCAATGCGCGCGGTGTGATGCAGCGGCGCAACGCAGCTGCCGGCCGCACGGCGATATTCTTGGTCGCGCCGGCCACCGCGGCACCGGTCACCGATGGGTTCGGATAGGGGCCGCCAAAGGCATGGAAATGCCGTTCCGGCGTCCAGACCGCGCAGAACCCGTTTTCATCGGCGAATTTCGCGCCTTCCAGCAAGGACCGGTATTTGTCCCGCCCGACGCCATCGTCATTGCCCCAGTAAAACAGGCTGAATTCCATGCCGTCGCCCGCAACCGAGGTTTCAAGCTTCTGCTCCTCGTTCACCAGCACCAGTTTGTAGCCACGGGCAAGGCTGTAGAAAATTTCCAGCACCGAGATGTCGAACGACAGGGATGTCACCGCCAGCCAGCTGCCGGGGGTGTCGCGGCCAATACGGGCATCCATGCCGGTAAAGAAATTCGACACATTGCGGTGTTCGACCATCACGCCCTTGGGCCGCCCGGTCGAGCCGGAGGTATAGATCAGATAGGCAAGGTCGGTCGCCATCGCCGTTGCTGTGGGATTGTCATCCGCCGCGCCGTTCAGTGCCTCGTCACTGTCGAGCAGCAAAACCTCGGCGTTGCTGTCCGGCAATGTGTCGCGCAGCGCGCTTTCGCTTAGCACAACTGTCGCGCCGCTGTCTTCGAGGTAAAGCGCAAGCCGATCGGCGGGATAAGCCGGATCCATCGGCACATATGCCCCCCCGGCCTTGAGGATCGCCAGCGCGCCCGCCACCAGATGGGCATTGCGATGGGTGCACAGCCCAACCAGCGACCCCGGTCCCACCCCCTTGGCACGCAGCACATGCGCGGCGCGATTGGCGCGGGCATTCAGCTCGGCATAGGTCAGGGTATCACCGCCGGTGACCAGCGCCGGGGCGTCCGGGGTTTGGCTGGTCTGGATTTCAAAGAACCGGTGAATTGTCGTGGCCTCGTCAAAGGCGGTTTGCGTTTGGTTCCACCCATGCAACAGCAGATCGCGTTCTGTCGCGGGCATCTGCGGCGCGCTGTCCCCCTGCGCCATGGCCTCGGCGATTGTGGTCAGACGATGGGCCAGCAATTGCGCCATCGCATCGCCGATACGTGCCCGGTCATGGTACAGCGTGCCATCGGCGGTGACCGTGACCTTGGCCCCGGCCAGCGGCGCTTTGCCCGCCAAAACCAAGGCAACATCCGGCACATGTACCGCACCGATTTCGGGATCGCGCAGCCCAATATCAGCTGCAACGCCGGCGCGCGCCAATAGTTTCGTCAGGTCATCACCGGCCCGAAACGGCACCCAGTTCAAAGCGAAATCCTGCGACCCGTGATCCAAACCGGCGTGGGTCAGGGCAATGTCGGCCTGTGCCGCGCCCATGCTCTGTGCAGCCCAAAACGCAACCGCCTCGGCCTTTTGATCCGGCGAAAGCGCCGCAGGCCAGGCAAAGGAAATTGCCGCCATTCCAACGCCCTCGGCGGTGGTATCGACCAGCGCCGCCGGGGCAAAATCGCCCAACCGTTTGCGCCAATACCGGTCTGCGGGGGCCAGTGTCGCGCCCAGTTCCGTCAGCGCCTGCGCATCCGCCTCTGAAACCACAGGCAATTGATCGCCAACGGCGAGACCACCCGCCACATCAAGGTCTGCGCCATCCAATCCGCGCAACCCGGACAGGCGCACCGCGCCCTCACCACAGGCCACCGTCACGTTTGCCGGATCCACCGCCAAAACAGTGCCGGCACTGCCGGAACCGGGGACAACCTCGGCCCGGGACACAACGACCAGCCGATCCCCGATCCGCAGTTTCGCGGTGGTCAGCGGGTTAAGATACCCCCCATGATCCAATGCCCGCACCATACGCGCCACATCCGTCGCCGGGAGATCCAGACGCAACATGCCCATCGCAGCGGGGCGATCATTCAGGCCAAAATAACTGCGGGCCGCCAAATCCTGAGTCTGGGACTGCGGCGCGGGGGATTCCAATTGGGTCAACAGCTCAGCAAAGCTTTCGACCGCCGCCGCGTAACATTTCAGATTGAGGCTAAGGGCGGTGTCCTCTGGCGCGACATCAAACATGCGCTGCACGAGAATATCACCTTCATCTACCCCGCCCTCGATCTTGTGCCAGGTGATGCCGTGACGGGCCTCGCCCTGCAGAAGCGCCCAGACCGGCGCGTTCAACCCGGCATAGCGCGGCAGCGGCCCGTCGTGGAAATTCACCGCACCGCGTTTCGGCAAAGCCAACAGATCGGCCTGCAGGATGTCCAGATTGGCAATCGACAACAGCCAGTCACAGGCCAGCCCATCCAGCCGCGCGCCAAGATCACGCCCCGGGGCTTCGACCCGGATACCTTTATCGGTGGCCCACTGGCGCAGATCGGCGTTGCGGGTGACCAAAGCGGCAATGCGATGCCCCCGGTCCAGAATCTGGCGGGCACATTCACCGGTCAGCGTGTCATGGCCAACAATCACGGTCTCAAAGGGGGTCATGACAATCTCCTTGCTGGTCAGAACGGGGGGCCGGTGTGGCACCCTTGGTCGGGCGACGCCCAAATGCGGCGCACACATCATGTTTCAATAGATCACCGAGGAAATGCGGCGGATCGGCATGGGGTTTCCGCTGGATCACCCGCCGCAACCGCCAAAGAACCCCGCCGCCGACATGGGCCAGGGTTGCGAGCGCGGCATAAAGGCGACCATGGTTCTTCATGAAATAATACAGCCGCGAATCCAGCCAATATTGCGGGATACGGTCCCATTTGCGCATGCCGGTCGACACCGATCCGATATGCATCACCCGGCTTTGCGGCAGATACCAGGTGTCCCAACCATCGCGCGCGGCACGCAGGCAGAGGTCGGTTTCCTCGAAATACAGGAAAAAGGTCTCGTCAAAGACGCCAATGCGATCCAGCATCTCGCGCCGCATCATCATCGACGCCCCGGCCAACCAATTGACCGGCATGGCATGATCGGGGATCTCCATTGGCACGCGGCTGTTGCGCAGCGCGCGGCTGACCGGGCCAAAGCGGATGGCATGTTCAAATTCGCCCGCGACCGACGGGAACCGAAAGGTCGTGACATGCGGCGCGCCATCCTCGCCGTAAATCCGGCTTCCGGCAATGCCCGCCATCGGATGCGCAATCAGCCAATCCCGCAAGACCCGGATTGCGTCCGGTTCCGGGAAGGCATCGGAATTGAGGATATAGACAAAATCCGGCGCGCTGCCGTTGGACAGACCGGCGTGAATGCCGACGTTGTTGCCCGCGCCAAAGCCACCGTTGTGGCCCGACGCCACAACCCGCACATGCGGCCAGTCCTGTGCGCGCACATAGTCCCGCAGGATCTCATAAGATCCATCGCCACTGTCATTGTCGACAATCACCAATTCGCCGTTCAATCCGTCCAACGCAGCAACCGCCGTCTCGGCGGCGCGTTTGCACATGTCGGGGGTGCGGAAATTCAACAGAACAGCCAGCAGGCGGGGATCGCTCATTCGGCGGCCTTTCTTGGGTGATGTTGTGACGTGGTGGCAACCTCGGTCGCGTCGATGGCCGCTTTTATCCGGGCGGCCAGCACCCGCACATTTGGCTCCAGCACCATGGAATCATGATCGCCCGGCACTTCTTCGACCTGGACCCCCGGCACATGCCCGGTCCAATCGTTGTCATGCAGGACATAGGCCCGGTCACTGTCCACCAAACGGCCCTCGGACACCTGCCACTTGCCATGCAGCGGCGGGCGGAACAAATGCAGGTTGCCGGACCAATCGCGCATCGGATAGCGCGCAATCGCCTGATAAAACGCGGCTTCAATGGCCCCGTTGTGGAATTGGTGTTCAGGTGAAGCATCCGCAGGCACAGCCCGGCGTTTGGCAATTTCCCAGCGGATGCGGTTGGCCGCCCAGCGCAGCGGATACATCACGCCCTGTTTGCGCAGCTCTTGCCATTGAATCAACAGCCGGTCGCGCCATTCCAACCCGCGCCGCACCGGCAATGGCGTGTCGAGCATCACCACAAGGGCAACCTCTTCGCCCGCGGCCTCCAGCTGATGTGCCATTTCATAGGCGGTGATCCCGCCGCCGGAAAATCCACCCAGCAGATAGGGGCCATTGGGCTGGACCTGGCGAAGTTCGACAATGTAGTCGCGCGCCGCTTCGCGGATGTCGTCATGTGGCGCGTCATCGCCATAAAGCCCGCGCGCCTGAAGCCCGTAAAACGGCCGATCCGCCCCGATCAGATGCGCCAGATGACGCAGGTTCAGCACATTGCCAAACATGCCGGCGACCAGGAAGAACGGAGTTTTCTGACCCGCCTCGCCCTCATGCATGGGCACGATATGGGTATAGCGGCGGGGGGCGGTTTCTGACGTCTGTGGCGCGGCGCTGCTTTCCGACGGGCCGACCCGCGCCTCGATCAATGCGGCACAGGCGCGGATTGTGGGCGCCTCGAACAGGACCGAAATCGGGAATTCGGTGCGGTAGGCCTTTTTGATCATCGAAAACAGCCGCACCGCGATCAGGGAATGACCGCCAAGATCAAAAAAACTGTCTTCGACCCCGACCTGGCTTACCCCCAGAAGATCCTGCCAGAACCCCGCCAGGGTGCGTTCGATATCGGTCTCTGGCGCGACGAAATCGCTGTCCAGTTCAGGCCGTTCAAATGCCGCACCGCCCGAGGTGTCATCGCGTGTTTCACCGGCCTGGGCAATCAGGGCGTTCAGATCAAGCGAGGACACCACAAGCTGGGACACATCCGTTTCCAGGGCGCGCAAAAAGGCCTCGGCGCCTTCTTCCGGGCGAATACCCTGACCCAGATTATGTTGCAGCCGTTCCTCGGCGGCGGACAGGGGTTGCACCGTATCGGCGTCGTCAAATTCCAGCTCATTTGCATTCGGCTTTGGCGCGGCGGTCAAACCGCCCTCGATATCCAGGCGTTTGATGGAAAACCCTTCGATGGCGACACAGACCGTGCCGGCCTCATCCATCAATGTGATGTCGAAACGCGCCACCGGATCGGACATGCTGTTGGCCCCGGCGTTGCGCACCCAACTGACCAGCCGATCGGGCAAGGGGCCAAACACCCGCACCCGCCCATAAGACATCGGCACCCAAAGGGCGGCGGCGTCATAGCCTTCGATCAATTCCATTGCCCAGCCTGTGGCAATGTCCATCATCGCCGGGTGCAACAATGTCCCGGCTGCGCCATCCCCGGCCGCCTCTGGCGGCAGGGCCAGATCGGCAATGCCCTCGCCTTCGCCCAGGGATTTGGCGTGCAGAACCCGCCACCGCGGACCAAAGTTGAGATGCACCTCTTGAGCTGAACGCAGGGGAATGTCGCTGTAATTTGTGCCCGCGCATCGGGCGCGAATGGCCGCCAAATCCACCTGTTGCGGCGCGGCCAGCGGGGCCAGCGACAATTCCGCCTCGGCATGCATCTGCCAGCCGGTGCGCCCGGCGTGATCCACCGCACTGCGCAAGGACATGACATATCCCGCATCGCTGCGGTGAAGCCGCAGGCGCACATCGGTTGCGACGTCATCCGGGGTTTGCAGGGCACGCAGGAAGGTGAGATCGCGAATTTCAAAGGCGCCGGTCTCGCCCTGCGCCTTCAGCGCCTCGGCGGCCAGCTCCAGATAGCCGGTGCCGGGCAGCAC
Source organism: Marinovum sp. J2-8 (assembly GCF_055808435.1). Classification (NCBI taxonomy): domain Bacteria; kingdom Pseudomonadati; phylum Pseudomonadota; class Alphaproteobacteria; order Rhodobacterales; family Roseobacteraceae; genus Marinovum; species Marinovum sp. J2-8. The sequence continues at coordinate 110,393 of NZ_JBVVRZ010000007.1, forward strand.
GGCGACACCGCTACGGGTGCGGTGTTCGTCCAAAACCCAATTGTCCTTGGGCTGCCAGGATGCCTCGAACTGACGATCGCCATTGGTGGCGAATGTGGCGTGGTCCAGCAACGGCATATCCAGCGGCAGGCTGGGGGGTTCGGGCGTGACACCGGTCCGCTCTGCGACCGCATCGGCGGCCATGCCAACCTCGGCCCAGATCCCCCAGTTCAACGCCAGCACACGGGTCTTGCCGCCGTCCCGCGCGCGGGCAAAGGCGTTCAGATATTCGTTGGCCGCCACGTAATCGACCTGACCCGCCGGGGCCGTGACCGTCGAACTGGACGAAAACAGCACCAACCAGTCGAGATCGCCATCGGGAAAGACCTGGCCCAGCACCTGGGTGCCATGAATTTTGGGCGTCAGCACATTTTCAATGCCGATCTGGTTCTTGGTCAACAGCGGCGCGTCGTCGATCACACCCGCAGCGTGTATCACCCCATGGATGTCGCCAAACCGGGCGCGGGCATCCGTCGCAACCGCCTGCATCTGTTGCAGATTGCTGACATCTGCGGCGGCGATCATCACCTCTGCGCCGCGCGCCTCCAGCGATTGAACCGCCTGAATGCGGCGGGTGATTGCGTCTTGTGGGCCATGGCCACGCAGATGGCGATCCCATTCGGCACGATCCGGCAGGGCGCTGCGGGCCACCAACACGATATTGGCGGCGCCCTCTGCAATCAGGCGGGCCGCGATGCTTTGGCCAATGCCGCCAAAACCGCCGGTGATCAGATATGTCCCGCCTGCGCGCACCGCCGGGGCCTTCACCTCTGGCAGGGGAATGGGGCGCGGCACACGCACATAGCGCTTTGTGCCACGCAATGCGGCCTGAACATTCGTCGGCGGCGCAACCAGATCTTCGAGCACCTGATTGGTCAGATCCGCCAATTGCGCCTCGCGTCCCCGGCCACGCCCTTCGGGCAGGACCAGATCCACCAGCGCCGTAGTCACCCCCGGCAATTCGCGCGGCATCACCCGCAGCGGACCGGCAAGTGTCGATTTCTCGGGCCATGGCAGCGCCTCGTTCCGCACCCGCGCCGCGCCATTGGAAAAGGCCGTGATATGCAGCGGCTTTGGCAGGTTTTCGTCTTCCATCGCCTGCGCCAGGAACAGAAGCGTGTAAAAGCCATGTTCCGCAACACGATGAAAAAACGATGATCCGGGCCGGTGGCTTTCGTCGCGGGTCACCAACCAGAAATGCGCCACACGCGATGGCACGATCCCCCGCGCCATCAGATCGCGGATCAAAAGGTCAAACCCTTCGCGCCCCCGTTCTGGTGACAGGACATAACTGGTATCTGACGCGCGGGCGAATGTATCACCCGGCCAGACTTCGATCACCGAATGATCTGCCGCCCGCAGCCGGTCCACCACCGGGCGCGCCAGTCCGGCATCATCCATAAAGACAAGCCAGGTTTCCGGGGTATGAGTGACAGCTCACTTTCTACATCCACCTCGCAGGCCGCAAGCTGGGGCACCCAGGCCATACGGCTGGCCCATCCGGCAATGTCATCATCGCGCATGAGAAAGGCCTCTGCGCGGCTGTCCTGAACCTTGCCCGGTTCGATGAAATACGTCTGGTGCTGAAAGGCATAGGTCGGCAGGATCACCCGATTGCGCCGTGCCTCGCCCCAGATCTGCGGCCAGTCGATGGCAACGCCCAGCGCCGAAAGCTGGCCAAGCGCGGCCATGAAATAGCTGTCATCGGCAATGTCATCTTCGGGGTGGCGCAGCGTGCCCAGCACCTGATTTCCCGGCAGGTCGGGATGCAGGCGCGCCAGCGACGACAGCGCCTTGCCCGGACCGACCTCAAGAAATACCCGGTTCGGGGTTTTGGCCAATGTGGCGATGCAATCGGCAAAAAACACGGTATTGCGCAGATGCCCGACCCAGTAATCCGGGTCGGTGGCGTCGGCATCGCTGAGCGGCGCGCCGCTGCGGTTGGAAATGATCGGAATGCGCGGCGGATGCAGGTCGATGCTGCGCAGATAGGCGCGGAAATCATCCAGGATCGGATCAAGCATGGCGGAATGCGCCGCAATGTCGATGGCCACGCGCTGGCAATCAATCCCGTCCGCCTGAAGCCGTTTCTGCAAATCTTCCAGGCCCTTGTCGGAACCTGACGCCACCGACAGATCCGGTGCGTTCACGCTGGCAAGGTCCAGCCCGTCGCCAAGGTAAGGCCGCAGGGCCTCTGCCGAGAGTGAGACCGACAGCATGCCACCGGCAGGCACGGTATCAAACAATTGCCCGCGCAAATGCACCAGACCAATGCAGTCTTCGAACGACATCACGCCCGCCAGACAGGCGGCGGTGTTTTCGCCCATCGAATGGCCGACCAGCGCCTTTGGCGTCACATCCCAGGACAGGCAAAGCTGCGCCAGCGCATATTCAACGATCATGATCAACGGCAACTGGACCGAGGGTTGCTTCAACCGCTCATCGGCCCGTTGCCGGTCCTCTTCGCGCGGCAACCAAAGCGCGCGGATGTCGTAATCCAGCTTCGGTTGCAGAATATCGAGGCCACGATCAATCCAGTCGGCAAAGACCGGCTCTGTCTCGTAGAGATCCCGCGCCATACCGGCATATTGCGCGCCACCGCCGGGGAACATGAAGACCACATCGGGCGCCGCGTCCAACGCGGTATGGGCAAACACCCGGCGCGGATCGAGCGTTTCCAATTGTTCCGCCGCCTGTTCATGGTTTTCAGCGACCAGAACACGGCGGTGTTCAAACTTGCGTCGACCGGTTTCCAGCGTATAGGCCACATCTGCGAGTTTTTGCTCAGGATGTGCGCGCAGATGGGCCGCCAGCGCGCGGGCGTTTGCCTCGACCGCTGCTTTGCTGCGTCCGGTCACGGTCAGGATCTGAAACGGCCAATCGCTCTCTTCCGAGGCGGCGCGTTCCGGGGCCTCTTCCAGCACCACATGTGCGTTGGTGCCGCCAACCCCCAGCGAATTCACCCCGGCGCGACGCGGACCACTGCGGCGACCCCATGGGGTCAGTTGGTCATTCACCGAAAACGGCGAGTTTTCGAAATCAATCGCCGGATTTGGTTTTTCGTACCCCAGGCTGGGCGGCATTTCCGCATGGGTCAGCGCCAGAGACGCTTTGATCAGGCTGGCAACCCCGGCAGCAGTGTCCAGGTGGCCGATGTTGGTTTTCACCGATCCGATGCGGCAAAATCCGGTTTCGTCGGTGGTTTCGGCAAAGGCTTCGGTCAGGGCCGCGACCTCGATCGGGTCACCAAGATAGGTGCCGGTGCCGTGGCATTCGATATAATCGACGGTCTCGGCACTTATGCCCGCCATCGCCTGTGCCTCGGCAATCGCAGCGGCCTGACCCGCGACCGAGGGCGCGAGATAGCCGGCCTTGGCCGCGCCGTCATTGTTGACCGCGCTGCCCTTGATCACCGCCCAGATGTGATCCCCGTCGGCAATGGCATCCGCCAGCCGCCGCAGCACCACCACACCAACGCCAGAGCCAAACACCGTGCCCTCGGCCCGGTGGTCAAAGGCGTGGCACGCGCCGTCCGGCGACAGGATCTCGTTTTCCTTGAAAAGATACCCCCGCCCCTGCGGCAATTCGATGGTCACGCCCCCCGCCAGCGCCATGTCACATTCGCCGTTGATCAGCGATTGCGCGGCGTAATGCGTCGCGACAAGCGAGGTGGAGCAGGCGGTTTGCAGGTTCAGCGACGGCCCTTTGAGGTCAAGGATATGGCTGAGACGCGTGGCCATGAAATCCTTGTCATTGCCAGTATGGCGCAACAGGAACATGCCGGTGCCATCCACCAGATCGGGGTTGGAACAGACATTGAAATAGAAATAGCTGCCCATGCCGCTGCCGGCAAAAACACCCACCGGGCCGGGGGCTGTGTCGGGCATATGGCCGGCAGTTTCCATCGCCTCCCAGGCGCATTCCAGAAACTGGCGATGCTGGGGGTCCATGATCGCGGCATCCTTGGGCGACAGGCCAAAGAATTCGGCATCGAAATCGGCAAAATGATCCAGCGGCGCAGCAAAAGGCACATAGTTGCGGTGATGGATCAGACCGGGGCTTTCGCCTGCGTCGCGCAGATCCTCGTCACTGAGCCGGCGAATTGAGGATCGACCGTTGCGCAGGTTATCCCAAAACGCGGCAATATTGGCCGCACCGGGCAAACGGGCCGCCATTCCAACAATCGCAATATCAGTCTCGCTGAAATGAGCGAGGTCATGTTCAATAGACATCCGACAATCCCGTATGCCCCCGGTAAACGGAGGTAGTTTCAAATTGAGGTAATTTAAGGGCAAGTTCCCGGCGCAAGCGCCGCATTCGCCCGTCTGGCAGGGCCCGATTCCACATCATGTCGCCGCCCCCGGAAAGAGTGTCATGATCGCCGCGCCATTGATCATCCAGGCCAAAAGCGCAATCAAACCGCCGACCACGGCAAACACCAGATCATGCATCGGATCCCAGGCCTTCATCTTGCGGGCAAGGCGAACAACCACCGGATAGACCGCAATCATCGCCACGCCCTGGCCAGCAATCGCACCAAACAACCCGCCAAAATGCACACCGGCCAACAAGCCGATGATCATAAAGGTGGCCCGCGCCGATTGCAGGCCAAAGAATCTGCGGCTGTCCCCGGCGGCGACCGCCGTCTGATCATAGGTCAGCGCGACGATCAGCGGCAATTGCGCAATCGCAATCACCACCGCAACCGGCCCCGCCATGGCATAGCGATCATCATACATCACCCCGACCAACCACACCCCCGACGCGGCAAAAATCGCCTGAAGCACCATCAAGCCAGAGGTCACCATGACCCGCATCCGCCGCAGCTTGGCAAAGTTTTCGGGCGCGGCACCGGGCGGTGTTTCGCGGTAAATCGGGATCAGCACCTTGCGGGTGACCACCATTCCCAACAACATCGGGAAGGACGCCAGAAAGAAACCGATGTTATAGACGCCAAACTGATCAATCGGCAGGTAGCGGCCCAAAATGATCTTGTCGCCCTGATGGAACAGGAACCCGACAAGGGTGGACAGGAAAATCCACTTGCCGAAATTTATCAGCTCCTGCACCGCAGGTTTTTCCCAACGAAACTGATTGCCCCGTCCGGGCAGGAATTTCATGTTCAGCCAAAGCTGGGCCGCCATCGACACGATGCCCGACACCACCAAGGCAAAAACCGATTGCAGCCAATAGGCCAGCAAAATTGCGAAAAACACGCCCACCAGCTGGGTCGCGATTTCCAGAAGCGTCACCCGCCCCAGAATCAGGTGGCGGTTCGCGGTTTCCATTTTGGTCGGATTGAACCCCTGAATGATCAGCGTCAGGCTCATCAATGGCAAGAGCATCACAAGCTGCGGCTCGTCATAGAACTGCGCCAGCGGCCAGGCCATCGCACAGGCCGCCAGCCAAAGCCCAAACCCCCGGACAACCTGAATGGTCCAGGCGGTATCAAGGAAATCTGCGTCGTCGCCCCGTTTGCTTTGTTGAATTGCGGGCGAAACACCGACATCGGAAAACATCTGCAACCCTTGCAGAAACACCATGGTCAGCGCCATCAGGCCAAAAGCCTCGGGGAAGAGGATGCGGGTCAGAATGAGGTTCGAGCCCAGGCGCACCAGCTGGGTCATGCCAAAGCCACCAACGGTGAAAAGACCGGACCGCAAAGCACGCGCCGTCAGGGACCCGCCGCTCAATTTCCGCGCAATTGCCCTCATCTGCCGCGGCTCCATCCTGCGTCGCCGCCGAATTTTGTCGCCAGCGCCACCCCGGCATAAACCGCAAAGCCAAACGGATCGCGCAGCGCCAGCCCCAGCTTGCCGCCCAGACCTGGCGTCACCGAATCATCATTGGCGACCAGCGCGGGAAACTTTTCCCGGATCTCATCAACACCGATGTTCTGGCGCCTGCGCACCCGCACCAGCGCGGGCCAACCTTCGACCAGGGGCCAGCGATACCGCCCGGGCACCGCATGACGTTCCGCGCGGCAAACTGCAAACGGGCAAATGTGTCATCGGAAATGATCGCGGGCCAATCGCCCCAGCGCGCACGCCCGGCGGCATTCACCGCGAACAACCCGCATCCCGGAACACCCTGACGGATAAACGGCACCCGGCGGTAAATCCGGGCATAGGCGCGTGACAGGGCGCTGTCCGGATCAGGAATTTCCAGCGTGCCACTGGCATAGGCCGCGCCGTCCTGCTGCAAAAATTGCGCCAATTGCCCCAACACATCACCATCCACAACCACATCAGCATCCAGGTAGGCACGCACCGGCGCGCGCGCAATTGCATCCCCGGCATTCAACGCCGCGATCTTGCTGCCCTCGGCCAGCTCAACCACATCCAGATGCCAGCCCCGCGCGGCAAATTCTGCCGCATACCCGCGTGCCACATCACCGGTCCGATCCGTACAGCCATTTGCGACCACAATCACCTGCGCATGATCCGGACCTTTCGACCCAATTATCGCATCAAGACAGGCACCAATCCAACGCTCTTCGTTGTGGGCAGGGATTACCACCGCCAAAATAAAGTTTTGGTTCAACGACACGATAAAACTCATAACAATTTTGTTCTTCTCTGTGGACTATACATGCAACTGTGGCCAAACCATGATGCGGCAAGGGAAAACGATGGATGGGCTGCATGTCACAAGGGGAAAAAATCGGGTATCTCGTCCCGCAGTTTCCGGGACAGACACATATTTTCTTTTGGCGTGAAATTGCGGCGATGGAAAAAACCGGCATCACGCCGGTGCTGTTTTCCACCCGCAAGCCGCCCGCTGGGCTGATCTCGCATGAATGGTCGACGGCGGCGATGGCCCGCACAACCTATCTGGGCGAGGTGTCTCTGACCTCTGCCTTGTCGGTTCTGCCCCGGCTGCCGTGGCCTGCGCTCTGGCGGGAAATCCGCCGCGATGGCCTCTCGGTGGTCAAGGATGCTGCAATCTGTGCGGCGGCGGCACAGGCGCTTTGCGATCACTGTGCGGAGCAGGGAATTTCCCATGTGCATGTCCATTCCTGCGCCCGCGCGGCGCTGATTGCGGCGCTGGCACAGGATCTTGGCGGGCCAAGCTATTCCCTGACCTTGCACGGGCCGTTGTCCGATTATGGCAGCGCCCAGCGCTATAAGTGGCGCAATGCCAAATTCGCCACCGTGATCACCCGCAAATTGATTGCCGAAATGCAGGCCGATCTGCCGGACGATCTGCCGCGTCTGATTCTGCGCCCGATGGGGGTGGATACGGATTACCTCCGGCGAGACGCCCCCTATGTTCCGTCCGAACCGGGCGGGCCGATCCGGGTCTTTTCCTGCGGGCGGTTGAATGTGGTCAAAGGCCATCAGGATCTGATCGAGGCGGTGCGCCAATTGCGTGCAGACGGCCATGATGTGACGTTGGAAATCGCCGGACAGGATGACGACGGTGGCAGCGGCTTCCGTCTGGTGCTGGAACAATTGATCAAGCAACATGGGCTGACGGAACATGTCACCCTGCTGGGCGCGATTGACGCCGCCGCGGTCAAGGCGAAACTGCTGGGGGCAGACATCTTTGCCCTAGCCAGCTGGCATGAACCTCTGGGCGTCGCCTATATGGAGGCGATTGCCTGTGGCGTGCCGACCATTGGCACCAATGCCGGCGGGGTGCCGGAATTGATCGACGACGGCGTCGAGGGTCTGTTGGTGGCGCCAAAGTCGCCAGAGGCGCTGGCCGCAGCGATTCTACGCATCCATCAAGATCCCGCATTGGCCAGCCACCTCAGCGAAACCGGACGCGCGCGGATCGAACGCGACTATCGCGCCAGCCTGGGCGCAGAGGTGATTGTCGAAGAAATGCGGCGGTCGCAGGGCTGAACGCGACACCGTTCGCGTCCCCTGTCCCCCTGCCTGCAACCTTTACTGCGCCTGCAACAGGTCGGCACCAATTTCGATATCCGCAAAGCGCACGGTTTCAATATCGCGCAGATGGCTTACCTGTGCGCCGCGCCAAATCCGCAGAACATCCCCCGCCATATCAAACCCGTAATCGCCATAGGCCCCCGGCAGAACGGCGACATCATTGCCGGCCCCGCCATGCAGAAAATCGCCGCGCCCATGTGCGATCAACACATCATCACCGCCCAACCCGATCAAGACATCTTCTTCGCTGCTGCCTTCGATCCTGTCCGCACCATCAGTGCCGCGGGACATCACACCGTTTCTGAAGGTCTCTGCTGTGCGGACCTCCCACCATGCTGGCGTGTCGCGGTCAAAGGCCATCAACGCATCCCAACGCGGGTTGCTGTCGTCCAGATGCCGCAAATGCCCCCAACTGCCGTATTTCGACGGCGCGCCGACATCGACAAACGCATTGAACATCGTTCCGCCGACGGCCCGCCAGGCCTGCAACAGATCGGTATAGATCTCGGCCATGTCCGGCGTGTAGTTCAGCTGATGGAAATAGGCGGTCATATCCGCATCTTCCAGCCATGGCCCCTGGCCCTGAATATGTGTCCCGCCCTCATACATCACCAGCGCCAGACCATGTTTGGCGGCAACCCCGGCGTGATAGGGCCAAAGCTCCTCGGTCAACTCGGCCAAAGATCCTTCGCGCAGCCGGGCAATTGTCGGGGCAATTGTGCCCTGGAACCGATGTTCCCGCACATATTCGCGCAGCGCCACCCGCTGCAATCCCTGCGCCGCGCCGGCCGCGCGGGCGGTTTCCGCCGCTTCATCCAACAACGACCGAAGCTGACCGCCCCCGTCCTCACTGCCAATGGAATGGCCGAAATAGCCCGACACCGCATAGGCCTGAAACCGGGTGACCGGTGCTTCATGGCCCTCGGCCTGCCACAACGGCGCTTGCAACAACGGTTCCTCCAACCCGGGCCAGCCGGTCTGGACAGCGATCACATTGACCAGCCGCGCCGGGGCGTCATCGCCAAACACATCGGTCCACAGATCAGCGACCTCTGCCGCGCGCATCCCGGCAAATTGCATCCAGCCGTTGTCGCCCGCCGCATCCCCCCAACGTGCCTCGGCCTGTTGACCGGCCCAGATCGCTTGCGGAAAAATCCGGTTCCAGAGCTCGTTTGAATATTCCACATAGACCTTCAATCGCAGATCAAGCCCGTCGCGGACCGTTTCGGCGTAGCGGCGGATGAAATCGTCATCGGCCATATGTGGCATCGGAATCCAAGGGTCCGCCCCAACCAGATTGGCCAAGGTCAGCAGATGTTCCACCGGCACGCCGCGTTGGGCATAGCTGTAATCACTGACCCTTGCGCGATCCTGCCATGTCACCTTGTCAGAGCCATTGGTGAACATCCAATCCATGAACCGCAGGCTGCGCAGATCGGCAATCCGGGCCACAAAATCGGGATTGAACACCATGCCGACCTCATGCAGCGGAATGTGATTTTCATGCACAATCGCGATGTCGCGGATGTAATCCCCGGTGCCTTCGGGGTCGGTTTCGCGGATCTGAACCGCAACCGTGTCATCGTCAGGCCGGAAGTTGAACCAGATTTCGTGATCGTTGCGCGCCTGCACCTTTGCCAGCCCGACAACATCCAAAGTCCCGCTGCCCTTCCATGTCATCCGGTAACTGCCCCGGAGCGATTGCACCTCTTGTGGCAATTCCGTCAGGACAAAGGTCTCGATCCGGTCAACCCCATCCGGCAGACGGGTGACCCAGCCCTGATCATCGAACACCCCATCCGCCAACAGATCCTCATAGCTCCATGCGCCCCATGTGCTCTGGGTGTGCCCCACCCATCGGCGCGCGGTTTTCATCACATCGACAAACGGCTGCTGGGTTGACCAATCCGCAATCCCGTTCAACCCCATCCCAAGCGAAGGATTTTCCAGCCCGGTGGTATTGGCGGCCGGGATCGGCACAGGGGCCTCTGCCTGTTTGAGCGGTGTGTGACTGCCCCGCTCAACCTCGGTGTTTTCTGCCCGCTGCCGGGGGGCAGTGAAATCTGCCAGATGGCGCCAGATGAATTCGGCGGTGGCGGCATAATTGGCAACCAGCAGCGGATGCGCATCCTCGAACCGGGAAAAATCGGCGGGCGGCGGGGCATTATACAGCGCGGAATAGGTGATCAGCGCCGCGATCAGATAGGTGGTCGGCGTGCCGTGCGGCGCATCGTCCGTGTAAAGATCCACCGGCGTGAGTTCCTGCAAGGGGCCTTCGGTCAACAACCCGGTCAGGATCGACCCAACCGGGATCAGACGCACATCCAGCTCCGGCACCGCCGCCGCAACCCCGGCGTGATAATCCAGATACCAATCGTGATAATCGCCGGTGGTGAACGCCTGATACCGCCTATATTGCCACCACAATGGCGGGAACCGTTTCATTTCGGCCCAGCCTTCATAAAGAAACACGGTCGGACGCGCCCCATCCTGCATCGCCCATTTCGCCAACTCTACCGTGCCGCTGATCGCAGAGCGTTGGTCGGGAATATTCCCTTCATAGACGGCATCCGGGGCCTGATACTGGATGAAATTTTCCGGGTTTATCAACACGGTATCAATATCCGCAGCGGCAAAAGACCCCTGTTCCGCCGTATAGGACGGGGTGACGCCGGGAAAGGTCCACGTCGGGCTTGGCGGGATTTTGTCAGGAAACTCAATGCCAAAGGTATATTCACCGCTCAGGGCGAGATCACGCCCATCCGCCGCCGCCAGAAGGTTCAGCCAATAAGGCACCGCCGTGCCATCAGATTCGGTCGGATGGTCGATCAGCGAATTGCCCCAGACATAAACCCGCAGCTTGTCGACCTCTTGCGCCGGGGCAAGCCCGGGCAAAGTGGCTGCCAAGACAAAGCAAATCACCCGGCTAAGAGAATTGAACATGAGCCTCACCTTGTATTGTTCCGCACCGACATATCCGTGAAGCTTATGACGACATTTTGGCAAATCACTTCACAATATCGCGTCCCGGGCCCCCGGATCACGTCACGGCATTGCGCTGATGATATTCCGGCTGATCCCAGGCCCCGGTTGTCATGATCTCGGCCAGGATTTCAACCGCGCAGTCAACGTCATCGACCCCGATGTACAGCGGGGTAAAGCCAAAGCGCATGATGTTCGGCGCACGGAAATCGCCAATCACCCCACGCGCAATCAACGCCTGCATCGCAGCATAGCCAGCGTCGAACCGGAACGATACCTGAGAGCCACGCTGATCGGCATCCCGCGGGCTGGCCAGCGTCAAATCAGGACAGCTGGCCTCGACCCCTGCAATAAACCGGTCACAAAGCGCCACCGATTGCGCGCGGATATCGGCCATCGTCACATCATCCCAGACATCCAGCGCCGCATCCAGTGCCGCCATTTGCAGGACCGGCGGCGTACCAACCCGCATCCGCGCCACGCCCGAGCCGGGGCGATAATCCGGCTCAAAGGCGAATGGCGCGTCATGGCCAAGCCACCCCGCCAGCGCCGGGCGCACCTGTGCGGCGATGTCGGGGCGCAAGCTTATGAATGCGGGCGCGCCCGGCCCGCCGTTGAGGTATTTATAGGTGCAGCCAACGGCAAATTCCGCGTGCGAGCCGGCGAAATCCACCGGCACCGCGCGGCGGAATGTGCCAGATCCCAGATCACCACCGCACCGGCGTCCTGCGCCCGTTTGGTCAACCGCGCCATGTCATGCATCCGCCCGGTGGCATAATCGACATGGGTCAGCATCAGCACGGCAATGTCATCACCAATCGCCGCCTCAACAGCCTCGGGCGCGACGACCCGCAATTCATGACCGCGGTTCAGACTGCCCAAAAGCCCCTGCGCCATATAGAGATCGGTGGGAAAATTGCCGCTGTCGGACAGAACCACCCGGCGATCCGGGCGCATTTCCAACGCGGCGGCCAGCGCCTGATAGACCTTGATCGACAGGGTGTCGCCCAGCACCGTATTGCCCGGCGCGGCCCCGATCAGCGCCCCGATCCGATCGCCAAGGCGGGTCGGCATATCCATCCATCCCGCCCGGTTCCAACCGGTGATGAGCATGTCGCCCCATTCGTCCACTGCCGCCTGTTGCAGACGCGCCGCAGCGGCGCGCGGCAAAGGGCCGAGCGAATTGCCATCAAGGTAAATCATCCCATCCGGCAGATGGAACATGGCGCGGGTCTTGGTGAAATCTGTCATGGGCTCAACATGCCACAACGCGCGGCAATGAAAAGCCGGTTTCTAGACCGAAACGTGTTTCAGCAAAGTCTCGCGGTCGGCGTCTTCGCGATCACGTTCCAACACCACTTCGCCGCGTTTCAGCACCACAAAATGATCCCCAAGATCATAAGCGAAATCAAAGAACTGTTCGACCAGAATGATCGCCATTCCGCCTTTGCCGCGCAGGTATTTGATCACTTCGCCGATCTGCTGGATGATATTGGGCTGAATGCCTTCGGTTGGTTCGTCCAACAACAAAAGTTTCGGCTTGGTGATCAGCGCACGGGCAATCGCCAGCTGCTGCTGCTGCCCGCCCGAAAGGTCACCACCGCGACGGTTTCGCATTTGTTTCAGCACGGGGAACAATTCGAAAATCTCATCCGGAACAAAATGTTCGGATTTCGGCAGACAGGCATAACCGGTTTCGAGATTTTCCATCACCGTCATCAAGGGAAAGACATCCCGCCCCTGCGGCACATAGCCGACGCCCTTTTGCGCCAAGGCATGTGCCGGCAAACGGCCCATGGATTCGCCATCAATCAAGAGATCCCCGCCTGCGCGGGGATGGGTGCCGGAGATCGCCTTCAGAAGGCTGGTCTTGCCCACCCCGTTGGTGCCCATCACACAGGTGACCTTGCCCGCCTCTGCCTGCATCGAAATGCCGTGCAGAATTTGGGAATGGCCGTATTTCAGCGTCAAATCGCGGGTTTCAAGCATGTTATCGCCCCAAATAGACGTCAATGACGTCTTTGTTCTGTGTCACATGATCAAGGCTGCCTTCGGCCAAGACAGAGCCTTCGTTCAACACCGTGACCTTGCAATTCAGACGGCGGACAAATTCCATATCGTGTTCCACCACCACAACCGCATGTTTCTTGGCCGCTTCGACCAGCATGGTGGTGGTTTTCTCGCGTTCCGCCGGGGTCATGCCCGCCGCCGGTTCGTCGACCAGCAACAGCCGGGGATCCTGGGCCAGCAACATGCCGATTTCCAGCCATTGTTTCTGGCCGTGGCTCAGCTCGCCCGACTGGCGTTTCAGCTCTTCGGTCAGGCCAATCAATTCGGCGATTTCTTCGATCCGTTCCGCCCCGCGTTTGCTTTTGCGATAAAACAGCACATCAAACGGGCCGCGTTTGTTGGCCAGCGCCATGGCAAGGTTTTCGCGCACGGTCTGGGCCTCGAACACCGTGGGTTTCTGGAATTTGCGCCCCACACCAGAGCGGGCGATTTCGCTTTCGCTCATCTTCAGCAACGACACGGATTTTTCGCCAAACAACACCCGGCCCTCGTCGGGTTTGGTCTTGCCGGTGATGATGTCCATAAAGGTTGTCTTGCCCGCGCCATTGGGGCCGATGATGGCGCGCATTTCCGGCTCACCGATCTGAAAGCTGAGGTTGTTGATGGCGCGAAAGCCATCAAAGCTGACCGTGACGCCGGACATTTCCAAAAGCGTTTTCATGGCTTGTCCTCTGCCTTTTTCATCACGATCAGGTCAAACAACCCGCCAATCCCCTTGGGGAAGAACAGGGTCACAGCAACAAAGCTGAGACCAAGCAGCACCAGCCACCAATCGGTCCATTTGATTTCATAAAACCCAAGATTGATGTTGGGCGCGCCGCCGCCGGTGAACCAGCTGGACAGAAGCGAGACAAAGGCCGCGCCGATCACCGCGCCGTAAAGCCGCCCACGCCCGCCAATGGCCACCCAGACCGCAAGATAGATCGAGGCAATCGGCGCGATTTCCGCCGGATTGATGATGCCCGCCTGCGGATAATACAGCGCGCCGGCAATGCCCGAAACGATGGCCGTCAGGGTGAAAACAAAGAGTTTGTAGCTTTCGACATGATAGCCAAGGAAACGCACCCGTGCCTCGTTGTCGCGAATGGCGCGGATCACGCTGCCCATCTTGCCGTCGACCACATAGGCAAACAGCAGATAGCCCGCCCCCAGCGCCAGCGCCGAGGCCCAGAAAAAGGCGATGGAAATCGTGGCCTGTGGCGTCGCCTCAAACCCCGGAATATTCTGTAACCCGGAAAGACCGTTGTTTCCACGCAGGCCGGTGTCGTTCTGAAACAGATAGAGCGACAGGGCGAGTGTCATCGCCTGGGTCAGGATCGACAGATAAACGCCGGTAACGCGCGAGCGGAAGGCGAGCCAGCCAAAGACCAGCGCCAGAAGGCCGGGGATCAAGATGACGGCCAGAAGCTGCAATGGCAGCGAATGGGCAAAGGCCCAGATCGTGGGGAATTCCGAAGAGCCAACAACGCCGAAGATCTGGCTGCCGATGGCGTCTGTTATCTCGCCCGATGTGGGCGGAATGGCCCCGGATTGCAGGCTTTCGACGACAATCGCCTCTGTCCGGGCGTACATCAGCCACATGCCGACGGCGTACCCCCCGATGCCGAAGAAGGCGAAATGGCCCAACGAAAGGATGCCGCAATAGCCCCAGACCACGTCCATCGCGATGGCGATGAGACAGAGGCAGAGGGTTTTGCCCAGAGTTTTCACGAAAGAGGTCGAGATGAAGCCAATGCCTGTGGCCTCGGAGAGGGCGGTGACCGACAGGGTGAAAAGCCCAAGCGCCGCGAGGAAGATCAGGATCGACGGATTGCGGAAGACGAGAGAGCGGTTCATTGCTGCTGGCCCTTGATTTGGTTGCGCCGCGCTGCTGCGCGTCGCTGGGGGGTGGCGCGCGTTGCGCGCCGCGGGGGCGCCGCCCCCGGAACCCCCGGGATATTTCTGAACAGAAGAAGGTATGGCGTTTTCATGATCAATCTCCTGCTGCCCGGCCTTTGAGGGCGACGATGCCCTTCGGGCGGAACTGAATGAACAGGATGATGAAGAGGATCATGTAGGTCTGGGCGGCGAGGGTGTTCGAGGGGTTGAAGAATTCGATCCCCTTTTGCAGGAAGCCGATCAGGGTGGCGCCCGCAAGCGTGCCCCAGACGTTGCCGACACCGCCGACAACCACGGTCATGAAGCTCTGCACGATATAGTCGGCGCCCATTTCCGAGGTGACCTTGGCATAAAGGCCGATGGCGACACCGGCGATCCCGGCGATGCCGGAGCCGAGACCGAAGGTCAGCATGTTGATGCGATCGGGGTTGATGCCCATCGACGACGCCATGCGCGGATTTTGCGTGACGGCGCGGACCTCTAGCCCGAGGCGGGTTTTCTTGAGGATGAACAACAGCAGCGCAAGGAACATCAGCGCGAGCACAAAGATGGCGATACGGATGTAGGAGATCTGCACCACGTCGTTGATCACCCATGCGCCGTCGAGCCAGCCCGGTGAGGTCAGCGGGCGCGCCTGGGTGCCGAAGATGTTCTTGGCCAGCTGTTGCAGCGCGATGGAGATGCCGAAGGTGGCGAGCAGGGTTTCCAGTGGGCGATGATAGAGCCAGCGGATCACCAGGCGCTCCATCGCAACGCCGGCGGCAAACGTGACGGCAAAGGCCAGCGGCAGGGCGACAATCAGCGACAGGGTGTAATCAGGGATGAACAGCTGCACCACATAGCCGGTGTAGGCGCCCATCATGATGAATTCGCCATGCGCCATGTTGATCACGCCCATCACGCCAAAGGTGATGGCAAGGCCGATGGCGGCGAGGAAGTAGATCGAGGCCAGCGACACCGCGTCCATCGTCAGGTCGATGGTCTGGCCAACGCCAACGCGGGTTTCGACCGAGGCCAGCGCCGTTTCGGCGGCATCGGTGATGGCGGCGTCGGGCTCGTCGTAAGCTTCGTAAAACACATGGGCGTCGAGCGCGGCATCGACATCGGCGTCGGTGACCATCTGCGGGACTGTGCCCTCGGCGGCGAGTGCGGCATAGGCTTCTGCGCGGGCGTCATCGCGGCCCAGACGGGCCAGTGCCAGCCCGCCGACACGGCCGTCGACGATATTGGCCTCAAGCGCGGCACGCACATCGGAAGGGGTGACCAATGGCGGCGCAAGATCGGCCGAGACCAGTGCGGCATAGGCCACGTCGCGGTCAATCGTGTCGCCTGCGGTCAGCACACGGGCAATATTCGCGCCCTCTGGCACCTCATTGGCCGCGGTGAATTTCACTGTCAGAATCTGATTGAGAACTGCGCGGCCCTCGACGCTGAGATCGCGGGACAGGCCCGCGATAGCCGCAATGCGTGCGGCAGTGTTGTCGCCAAAACGCGCGGTCAGATAGGTGACCAGACGCTCTTTGCGGGTCTTCAGGGCGGGATCTGTTTCCCCGGCGATCGACGCGGCCAGCGCCGCAAGCTGGGTCGGATCGGGATTGCGGGAAATGGCATCCAGCGCCTCGCGGCGGCGATTGATATCGGGGTCGGACAGTTGAAACTGGACCAGCGCCGCGCCGATTTCACGACGCACACCGCCGTTGGGTTTGATATTGGACAGGCCATCACTGGACACCGCCGTTGCGACCACTTCGCCGCTGTCAATATCGGTCAGGTCATAGCCATCACCGGATTTGGCTGCATAGAAGAACATGCCATCCGCGTCGCGTTCCCAGACATCGCGTTCCACAAACCGATTGAGAAACCCGGGCACCTGGGGATTGCCAGAGCCCACCAGCGCATCGAGCACCGTACCGATGGAGCGGCGCGACGGCTTGGCGACCAGCGCCTGATGCTCTTGCAAGATGGATTGGATTGTCTGGGCTGGGTCGGGCGAACCGTCCTGAGCCGTCGCCGTGATGGGCAGACACAGCAAAGCCAGACACACGAGAAGAACGCGGTGCATAAGGGGGGCCAATTCTTGCGAGGAAAAGGAGAGCGGGAGCGCGACCAAAGCCGCGCCCCCTGGGAGGAGACCGTTTAGATCAGTAGTTGGATTTGATCTGTACGCAGGTTTCGGTTTCGGTGTTGTACATACCGCAACCCAGATCTTTCCAATCGGATTTCAGAACCGCCAATTCCGGCAGATAATCGGTCCAGGCATCGCCCGGCACTTCCGAGGTTTGGCTGATGATATCGAACTGGCCATCGGCGGTGATTTCGCCGATCAGAACAGGCTTCGACAGGTGATGGTTCACCAGCATCTCGGCGGTGCCGCCGGTCAGGTTCGGGAAGGTCTGGCCATACATCGCGGTGCGCACGGCATCGACATCGGTGGTTTCAGCCTCGGTCGCGGCGTTCACCCACATGTTGAAGCCGATATAGTGTGCTTCCATCGGGTCGTTCGTGACGCGCTCTTCGCCCATGCGGGCCTTCCAGGTTTCGATAAACGCTGTGTTGTCGTCGGATTCTGCCGACTGGAAGTAGTTCCAGGCCGCGAGGTGGCCAACGAGGTTCGATGTATCAAGGCCCGAGAGCTCTTCTTCACCAACCGAGAACGCCACAACGGGGATGTCATCCGCCGAAATGCCAGCCGCTGCCAGTTCCTTGTAGAAGCCGATGTTGGCGTCGCCGTTGATGGTGGAAATCACGCCAACCTGTTTGCCGTCGGCGCCCAGCGCGACAACATCCGCCACAATGGTGGCCCAGTCGGAATGACCAAACGGCGTGTAGTTGACGAAGATATCTTCTTCGGCAATGCCCTTGGACTTCAGATAGGATTCAAGGATGTTGTTGGTGGTACGCGGATAGACATAGTCGGTGCCGAGCAGGGCGAATTTTTCAACGCCCAGTTCGTCGAGGAAATAATCTGTGGCCGGGATCGCCTGTTGGTTGGGGGCGGCACCGGTGTAGAACACATTTTTCGAGGATTTCTTCGCCTTCGTACTGCACAGGGTAGAACAGCAGGCCGTTCAGCTCTTCGATCACCGGCAGAACCGATTTCCGCGACACGGAGGTCCAGTTGCCAAAGATCACGTCAACTTCGTGAACCGACAGAAGTTCACGTGCTTTTTCGGCAAACAGCGGCCAGTCGGACGCAGGGTCAACAACAACAGCCTCAAGGTCACAGCCCAGCAGGCCGCCCTTTTCGTTCTGCTGCTCGACCAGCATTTCAATGGTGTCTTTCAGGGTGGTTTCCGAAATCGCCATGGTGCCGGACAGCGAATGCAGAACCCCGACTTTGATCGGGCAATCGGCGGCCAGCGCGGGCGTAGCAGCAAAAAGCCCAAGCGCGGCAATGGATGTCATGGTCTTTGTGAAACGGATCATCAATCTTTTCTCCCCGCAGGGTATCTGCATTGCCATTGCACCGAAATGGGCGCGGACATAGATACAGACCCTGCAACGTCGTTGTTGCGAAATGTGTGGCGGCCGGAAGAATGCCAGTTCAGCGGTCGTCACACGCCCATCACGTCGGTTCATCCCCTCGGCTGAGCACGGATATTGGTTCTGCATTGCGGCAACGGGATCAATTCTGGCGGCGCGTTTTGGCCACGATCAATGGTTAATGATTAATTTATAGGCACAACCAGCCACACATGCACAATAATTGATCTAAATTTCCGGCGCGATGTCTCGAAACTGCCGCGAATCTGGCCATTCACCGGTTGGCTATGCTCAATACGTGGCAATTCAAGCAACCAACCGGAATCGTCCCATCACCTTGCAACCCCGTCATATGATTGCCCCCGAGGCCAAGACCCGCACCGGCAAAACCGCTGCCAAAGATCAGGGTCAGCCGCGCACACGTGGCGGAATCATCCTGTCAGCCAAGCGGCGCGGCCCCGACAGCGTGATTGATGGTTTGCGCCAGGTTGGCGCGTACAAGGCGCTGTTCCCGCGCGGACGCGGGATGCTGCAATCGATCCTGATCAATACATCTGGCGGCGTGACGGGCGGCGATCAACTGGCCCTGACGGCAGAAGTCGGATCAGGTGCCGCGCTGGGCCTGACCACGCAGGCCGCGGAACGCGCCTATCGCAGCCGCGAAGGCGACTTTGGTCATGTCACCTCTGCCATCAAGGTGGCCGAGGGGGCGACGCTGCATTGGTTGCCGCAGGAAGTGATCCTTTATGATGGCTGTGCGCTGTCGCGACGTCTGGACATTGATCTGGCGGCGGATGCGCGGCTCTTGCTTGTGGAACCGGTGGTCTTTGGCCGTGCTGCCATGGGCGAGTGCCTTACCTCTGGCCGGTTTCATGACCGGATCACAGTCACGCGGGGCGGCCGACCGCTGTACCGCGATGCGCTGCACCTGGAGGGGGCAATATCGGATCAACTGGCCCTGCGCCCCGTGGCGGATGGCATGGGCGCGATGGCGTCGCTGGTTTATGTCGCGCCGGACGCCGAAACCCGGCTGACCACCATCCGCAGCCAACTGCCCGCCACCTGCGGTGCCAGCCTTCTGGCACCTGATTTGCTGGCCCTGCGGCTGCTCTGCCCGGACAGCCACATGCTGCGCAAACATCTTATTCCCATACTCGACCTGTTGTCGGGCGATACCCTGCCTGTTTCCTGGAGACTTTGACCACATGCAACTGACCCCCCGAGAAAAGGACAAACTGCTGATCGCCATGGCCGCAGAAGTCGCACGCAAGCGGCTGGCCCGTGGTGTGGTGCTGAACTACCCCGAGGCGATTGCCCTGATCACCGATGCCGTGGTCGAAGGCGCGCGCGATGGCCGATCCGTTGCCGACATGATGGAGGCCGGCGCCCAGGTCATCACCCGCGACCAATGCATGGAGGGCGTGCCGGAAATGATCCACGAAGTTCAGGTCGAAGCAACCTTTCCCGACGGCACAAAGCTTGTCACCGTGCACAACCCCATTCGGTAGAGTGGATTTCCAACCCACCGCCCCCCTCAACAGGAGACCCAACATGACCCGTATGCTTGCCCCCGCCCTTGCGCTTACTGCCACGCCCGCGCTTGCCCATTCCGGCGCGCATCTTCACCCGCATGGCGCGGGAAACTGGCTGACCGTGGTGCTGGGTCTGGCCGTTGTTGCGCTGGCAACCGCGCTGATGGTGCGGCGCAAATGATCCCCGGAGAGCTGTTTCCCGCCGAGGGCACGCTGACGCTGAACCCCGGCGCCGAGGTGACAACGCTGATGGTGGCCAATACCGGCGACCGCCCGGTGCAAGTCGGCTCGCATTACCATTTCGCCGAAGCCAATCCCGGGTTGGATTTCGACCGTGATGCGGCACGCGGCAAAAGGCTCGACATTGCGGCGGGCACCGCCGTACGATTTGAGCCCGGCCAACGGCGCGAGGTCAATTTGATCCCGGTTTCCGGTGCGCGACGGATTTTTGGCTTTAACCAGCAGGTGATGGGCGATCTCTGACGCGCCCGCGCCCGCATCTCAGGACGCCATAATGCCCCATGCTATCGAGAAGGTTCGCACCGATTCCCAAATCGCCGCCGCACGTGCCATGGTTTGGGAATTCTTTGACGTGCTGCGCGAGCGCTATCCCGACATGCTGGATATGATCGACGATTATATCAAAAATCAGGATGTTGCGGGCGAGCTTGCGGCCTTTGACCGGTTCTTCCTGCCACCGCATGGTGAATGTTTTCTGGCAATGCTGGATGGCGCGCCCGCCGGTCTGGTCATGCTGAAACCGCATGGCGACACCGGCGGCGAAATGAACCGGATGTATGTTCGGGCGTCTGCCCGTGGCAAGGGTCTTGGCCGCAAGCTGGGCGAGGCGATCATCACAGAAGCCCGCGCCCTGGGCTATGACACCCTCTGGCTTGATGCGGTCTATCGCCATGTTGAGGCATTGCCACTCTACGAAAGCCTCGGCTTTGAATATTTCACCGATCCCAGCGTGTTCCACGGCGACGACGATCGCATCCTTCACATGAAACTATCCCTTCAATAGAGAGCCCAGACATGCCCGCCACGATCAAACGTTCCGATTACGCCGCCATGTTCGGCCCCACTGTGGGCGACCGCCTGCGCCTGGCTGACACTGATCTTGTTATCGAGGTCGAGCGGGATTTGACCGCTGAACTGGCCGGCAGCGCCACCTCTGGCGGCAGCGGCGCCAATGCGCTGGCCTATGGTGAAGAGGTCAAATTCGGCGGCGGCAAGGTGATCCGCGACGGGATGGGCCAGGCCCAGACCACGCGTTTGGATGGCGCAGTGGACACTGTGATCACAAACGCGCTGATCGTTGATCACACCGGCATCATCAAGGCCGATGTCGGGTTGAAAAGCGGGCGGATCGTGGCAATTGGCAAGGCGGGCAACCCCGACACGCAACCCGGCGTGAACATCATTGTCGGGCCGGGCACCGAATGTATCGCGGGCGAAGGTCGCATTCTGACCGCAGGTGGCTTTGACAGCCACATCCACTTTATCTGCCCGCAACAGATCGAGGATGCGCTGCATTCCGGCCTGACCACCATGTTGGGCGGCGGCACCGGCCCCGCGCATGGCACGCTGGCCACCACCTGTACCCCCGGCCCCTGGCATATGGGGCGGATGTTGCAGGCGGCGGATGCCTTCCCGATGAACCTGGCCTTTGCGGGCAAGGGCAACGCGTCTCTGCCTGCCGCGCTGGAGGAACAGGTGCGTGGCGGGGCCTGTAGTCTCAAACTGCACGAAGATTGGGGCACCACCCCGGCGGCAATTGATTGCTGTCTGTCGGTGGCCGATGCCATGGACGTGCAGGTGATGATCCACACCGATACGCTTAACGAATCCGGTTTTGTCGAAAACACCGTCAAAGCAATGAAGGGCCGCACCATCCACGCCTTTCACACCGAAGGCGCGGGCGGCGGCCACGCCCCCGACATCATCAAGATCTGTGGCGAAGAGCATGTTCTGCCCTCCTCCACCAACCCGACGCGGCCCTTTACCGTGAACACGATCGAGGAACACCTCGATATGCTCATGGTCTGTCACCATCTGGATAAATCCATCCCCGAAGACGTGGCATTCGCCGAAAGCCGCATTCGCCGCGAAACCATCGCCGCCGAGGATATCCTGCACGACATGGGCGCGTTTTCGATCATCGCCAGCGACAGCCAGGCGATGGGCCGGGTCGGCGAGGTGTTGATCCGCACATGGCAAACCGCCGACAAGATGAAGAAACAGCGCGGGCGGCTGGCCGAAGAGACCGGCGACAACGACAATTTCCGCGTCCGCCGCTATATCGCAAAATACACCATCAACCCTGCCATCGCACATGGGCTTTCGCATGAGATTGGCAGTGTCGAGGTGGGCAAGCGCGCGGACCTGGTGCTGTGGAACCCGGCGTTCTTTGGCGTGAAGCCGGAAATGGTCTTGCTCAGCGGGACAATTGCCTGTGCGCAGATGGGCGATCCCAACGCGTCGATCCCGACACCGCAACCGGTCTATTCCCGGCCGATGTTCGGCGCCTATGGCCGGTCTGTCGAAAACTCTGCCGTGACCTTTGTCTCTGCCGCCGCCCAAGCCGAAGGCATCGGCGACGCGCTGGGGCTGGCCAAACAGACCGTCGCGGTGACAAACACCCGCAAGATCGGCAAAAAAGACCTGAAGCTGAACGACGCCACCCCGCATATCGAGGTGCATCCAGAAACCTACGAGGTGCGCGCCGATGGCGAGTTGCTGACCTGTCAGCCGGCAGAAGTGTTGCCCATGGCGCAGCGCTATTTCCTGTTTTAGCGCCCCCACCGGCCCGAGCCCTGCCCAAAAAAATTGCCACCAAAGCGCCTGCATTTCTGAAGGACAGCAGTCATGACCCTGCCCGCCACCCAAACCATCGTAACGCGCGCGCATGCGCCCGACTGTCAGGATCTCGTGACGCTGTCTTATGATGATCGTTTCTTTCGCCGCAAGGTGCTGACCACGGTCCAGGGCACGCGGTTTCTGGTGGATCTGGAACACACGACTTCGGTGGATCATGGCGATGCCTTTCAATTGCCGGATGGCACGTTGATCGAGGTGGTGGCCGCCGAAGAAGACCTCTTTGCCGTGACCGGTGATCTGACGCGGCTGGCCTGGCACGTTGGCAACCGCCACACCCCATGCCAGATCGAAGAAGGTCGTCTCTTGATCCAGCGCGACAAGGTGATCGGCCATATGCTGGAACATCTGGGCGCGACGCTGACCGAAGTGTCGGAACCGTTCACGCCAGAGGGCGGGGCCTATGGCCATGGTCGCACCCATGCGCATGAACATGGCGCGACGGCGCATTCCCACGGGCACGAACACAGCCACGGGCACAGTCACGATCACGGGCCCGACCACAGTCACAATCACGGGCACAGCCACGAACATGGGCACAGCCACACACATTCGCACCAAAACGCCCATGCGCATGACCATGAACACTGATCTTCTGACGCTGCAACAATGGCTTTCGCCGTCCTTTCCGGTTGGCGCATTCGCCTATTCCCATGGCCTGGAAACCGCCATTCACAACGGCTGGGTGACATCCGCGGACGACCTGCGCAACTGGCTGACGCCGCTGTTGGCGGATGGCAGCGGGCGCTCTGATGCGGTGCTTTTGGCCTGCGCCTATCGCGCCGGCACGACCGCCGAGTTGGAGACGGTCGAGGCCAATGCACGGGCCTTTGCCCCCGCCGCCGAACGGCTGACCGAAGGCGCGTTGCAGGGCGCGGCATTCGCCCGCACGGTGCGCGACGTCTGGGGGTTTGATCTGCCGGACATGATGCTGCCGGTGGCGGTGGGGCGCGCGGCGCGTCTGGCGGGCCTGCCCCTGCACACCACCTGCGCCATGTATCTGCATGCATTCATCGCCAATCTGACCTCTGCCGCGATCCGGCTTGTGCCGCTGGGCCAGACCGAGGGGCAAGCCGTGCTGGCCACCCTGACGCCGCTTTGTGGTACAATCGCAGACGCAACGGCACAGGCGACGCCCGACGATATTTATTCCAATTGCCTGCTCTCGGATGTGGCGGCAATGACCCATGAAACCCTCGAACCAAGGCTTTTTCGCGCATGACCACGCTAAACGGACCTCTTCGTATCGGCATCGGCGGCCCTGTCGGTGCAGGCAAAACCACATTGACGGCCAAACTGGCCGGTTTGATGCATCCGGGCTATTCCATCGCCGCGATCACCAACGACATTTACACGCAGGAAGACGCCGAGGCGCTGATGCGGATGCAGGTTTTGCCCGGGGATCGGGTGATGGGCGTGGAGACCGGCGGCTGCCCCCATACCGCGATCCGTGAAGATGCCTCGATCAATCTTGCGGCCATCGCCGACATGCGGGCCCGGCATGCGGATCTTGAGGTGGTGCTGGTCGAATCTGGCGGCGACAATCTGTCGGCCACCTTCAGCCCGGAACTGGCGGATTTCACCATCTACGTGATCGACGTGGCCGCAGGCGAGGAAATCCCGCGCAAGGGCGGGCCTGCCATCACCAAATCCGACCTGCTGATCATCAACAAAACCGACCTCGCGCCGCATGTCGGGGCGTCACTGGAGGTGATGGAACGCGACGCGAAACGGATGCGCGGGGATCGGCCGTTTCTGTTTGCCTCGTTGAAACACGGCAAGGGACCGCAAGAGATTTTGCAGGCGATTTGTGATCTGGCCGGATTGCGTGAGTTGGAGGCGATCCCGGCGGAGTAGAACGCCGCAGTCCCGGACTTGATCCGGGACCTCTTCTCAAACCTGCGGGAGGTCCCGAATCACGTCCGGGACTCTGACAGAACCTCTGGAAACGAAAAAGCCGCCCGTTTGACCGGGCGGCTTTTGTTTTGTCAGGGCTGATCAATTCAGCCGATGATCGCGTTCAGTGTCGCGCTTGGGCGCATCACTTCGGCTTTCTTTTCGACGCTCGCCAGATAATAGCCGCCGATATCCGCCGCGCCGCCCTGGGCTGCGGCCAGTTCACCGGTGATTTCAGCTTCCTTGCCTGCCAGTTCGGCTGCGATAGGCGCGAAATGCGCGGCCAGTTCGGCATCCTCGCTCTGCGCCGCCAAAGCTTCGGCCCAGTAACGCGCAAACCAATAGTGGCTGTCGCGGTTGTCAGGCTCGCCCAGCTTGCGCGACGGCGATTTGTCATTGTCGAGAATGCCCTGCGTTGCGGCCTCGGCCGCCGTGCCCAGCACACCCGCTTTGGCGTTGCCCTTGCTGTCGGCCAGGAAATTCAGGCTCTCGCCCAGGGCACAGAATTCACCCATCGAATCCCAGCGCAGGTGGTTTTCCTCGACCAGCTGCTGCACGTGTTTCGGCGCAGAGCCACCGGCACCGGTTTCGAACAACCCGCCGCCCTGCATCAGCTTCACGATCGACAGCATCTTGGCCGATGTGCCCAGTTCAAGGATCGGGAACAGGTCGGTCAGATAGTCACGCAGCACGTTGCCGGTGATGGCAATGCTGTCCTTGCCTGCGGTGATGGTTTCCAGCGAGGCGCGGGTCGCCTCACGCGGGGCCATGATCGCGAATTTGTCGGCCACACCTGCCGATTCCAGAACCGGGGTCACATATTTGATCAGCTCGGCATCATGGGCGCGGTTCGCGTCCAGCCAGAAGATCGCCTCGGCACCGGTCAGGCGCTGACGGTCCATCGCCAGCTGAATCCAGTTCTCGATCGGCGCCTTTTTGGTTGTGCAGGACCGCCAGATGTCACCGGCCTCGACGTCATGGCTGTGCAGTACATCGCCATTGGCCAAAACAACGCGGATTGCGCCATCTGCCGGCGCCTCAAACGTGGTTGGGTGGCTGCCGTATTCTTCGGCTTTCTGCGCCATCAAACCGACGTTCTGCACCGACCCGGCAGTGGCCGGGTTCAACGCGCCGTTGGCTTTGAAGAAGTTGACCGATTCCTCATAGACCGGCGCATAGCAATTGTCGGGGATGACACAGTTGCTGTCGCCCTCGTTGCCATCCGGGCCCCAGCCTTTGCCGCCGGCACGGATCAATGCAGGCATGGAGGCGTCGATGATCACATCGGACGGCACATGCAGGTTGGTGATGCCCTTGTCGGAATTCACCATGTACATTTGCGGGCGGGTCGCCTCGACCGCGGCAATCTCGGCCTGAATCTCGGCGGCATTCGGCATCTCGGCGATGCGCGCCAGAACGTCACCCAGACCGGAGTTCGGGTTCACGCCAGCGGCCTCGAGATCGTCGCCGAATTTGTCGAACACCGGTGCCAGCCATGCCTTGACCGCATGGCCAAAGATGATCGGGTCCGAGACCTTCATCATTGTGGCTTTCATATGCAGCGAAAACAGCGTGCCGTCGGCTTTGGTCGCTTCGATCTGTTCCGCCAGAAACGCCGAAAGCGCCTTGGCCGACATGAATGTCGCGTCGACAACGGTGCCCTCGTCCAGCGGCCAGCCGTCTTTCAGAACCGTTGTCGTGCCATCCTTGGCGACAAATTCGATCTTGGCTGCACCGGCCTGAGCGGCGGTCAGGGTTGCGGAAACTTCGTTCGAGAAGAAGTCATTGCCGGACATCGACGACACTTTGGTCTTGCTGTCGCTCGACCATTTGCCCATGCGATGCGGGTTGGATTGGGCGTATTTCTTGACCGGCTTTGCAGCGCGGCGATCAGAGTTGCCTTCGCGCAGAACCGGGTTCACAGCCGAACCTTTGATGCCGTCATAGCGTGCGCGGATCGCTTTTTCTTCGTCGGTCTGGGGGTCTTCGGGGTAATCAGGCAGGGCATATCCCTTTTCCTGAAGTTCCTTCACCGCTGCCACCAGTTGCGGCACCGAGGCCGAAATATTCGGCAGTTTGATCACATTGGCATCCGGTGTTTTCACCAACTCGCCCAATTCCGCCAGATCGTCGCTTTGGCGCTGATCCTCGGTCAGGTTTTCGGGGAAAGTCGAAATGATCCGACCGGCCAGCGAAATATCCTTGGTGCCGACGGTGATTCCGGCGGCGGCGGCGAATTTGCGGATGATCGGCAGGAACGATGCGCTGGCAAGCTCGGGCGCTTCGTCTACGATGGTATACAGAATGTCGGGATGCTTTGGATCGGCCATGAAATTGTGCCCTTTTCTGACAGTGGAAAACGCGAGCGAAACGCGGGTTGCTTTGGTCGTGACGTCCCGTTTGTGAACGGTTGCCCCGTCCGGGCGCAACCCGGAATTCGCCAAATGACGTCGATTACCGCCGGATTAGCCCAGAGCGCATTCCGTTTCAACAGGACAAAGCCGCGCGGCAGCCCCCGGGCAGGGTCCCGGACAGGATCCGGGACCTATCGAACGTTTGAAGAAAGGTCCCGGATCACGTCCGGGACTGCGACCGTCGCAAATCGGCCTTAGAAATCGAGGCCCAGATCAAGCGTCTGCGCCGAATGGGTCAACGCGCCGGACGAAATATAGTCCACCCCGGTGGCCGCCACTTCGGCGATGCGGCCCAGTTTCATATTGCCCGACGCCTCAACCACCAAACGGCCCGCCACCATTTCCACCGCTTTGCGCAGGGTCGGCGTATCCATATTATCGAGCAGCACGACATCTGCGCCGCCAACCGCCAGCACCTCGGCCAGTTGATCCAATGTATCAACCTCGATCTCGACCCGGATCATATGTGACGCATGCGCCTTGGTTGCATCCAGCACGGCACGCACGCCACCGGCCGCCGCGATGTGGTTGTCCTTGATCAGGATCGCATCCGACAGCGAGAATCGGTGATTGAACCCGCCGCCATGCAGCACCGCCAGCTTTTCGACGATGCGCAGCCCCGGCGTGGTCTTGCGGGTACAGGTGACGCGGGTGTCCGTGCCCTTGGTCTCGGCCACGAAACCGGCGGTCAGGGTGGCAATGCCCGACAACCGCCCGGCAAAATTCAGCGCCACACGTTCGCCCGACAGGATCGAGGCCGCCTCGCCCTCGATCTCCATCAACACGTCACCGGGCGCGCAGGGGCTGCCATCGGGGGAATGCAGCGTGAGTTTCAGCGCAGGATCGACCAATCGAAACGCCAGGGCCGCGACCTGCATGCCCGAAACCACACCGGTTTCGCGGGCATTCAGCCGCGCGGTATACCGCGTGCCCGGGGCAATTGTGGTGCGGGTGGTGATATCGCCATAGCTGCCGAGATCCTCAAGCAGGGCATTGCGCACCATTGGTTCCAGCACCAGATCGGGCACAGTCATATGTCCGGTGTTTTGCTCCGTCATCTGGCGTCCTCTTTTGCTACTTTGTCCCGCACCGCCACAGCCTCGGCCAAACTGATTTTGGTCCGTTTGGCTTTGACATCCAGATCCGGGAAATCCTCGCGGAATTGCGCGCCACGGCTTTCTTCGCGCATCAGCGCGGCGGCGGCGATCAATGTCGCGGTGGCGGTCATGTTAAGAAATGTTTCGCTATGGCCCGGTGCCGCCTCCAACCGGGCGATCCCGGTCAGTGCCGAACGCAACCCGGCCGCGTTGCGCACCACGCCCACGTGATCGGTCATCAAATGGCGCAATTCCGACACAGCGCTCTCATCGGTCGCTTGCCCGCCCTCTTCGAAATGCAGTGCGATCTCGGGCGTGGCCAGATCCGTGCCTTGCAGTGTTTCCGCAATGCCAAGCGCGCAGGTGCGGGCATAGACCAGCGCCTCAAGCAGGCCATTTGACGCCAGCCGATTGGCACCATGCAGGCCGGTCGAAGAAGCCTCGCCGCAGACCCAGAGATTGGCGAGGCTGGAGCGCCCGGTAGAATCGGTGTCGATACCGCCCATGTGGTAATGCGCGGCGGCGGCGACGGGAATCGGTTCTACCGCCGGATCAATACCGTTGCGCAGACAGGCGGCGACCACACCGGGAAACAGCGTATTGATTTTCGCGCCCAGCGCCTTGCGGGTATCAAGCATCGGGCGAAGCCCGGCCTGGGTTTGGGAAAACACGGCACGGGCCACAACATCGCGCGGGGCCAGTTCCGCGTCGGGGTGCACCGCCATCATGAAGCGATAGCCATCTTTGTTGATCAGCACCGCACCTTCGCCGCGCAGCGCCTCGGTTGCGAGGGGGGCTGGATCTTCGCCGACATCTATGGCCGTGGGATGGAACTGAACAAATTCCGGGTCGGCAATTGCCGCGCCCGCCCGTGCCGCCATGCCAATCACCTGGCCCCGGATGCGTCTTGGGTTGGTGGTCAGGGCATAAAGCCCGCCGGACCCGCCCCCCGCCAGAAGCACCGCCGCGCCGCGCAGCAGGATCGGCTGCGATCCTTTTGCATCCGCCCGTTCCAGCATGACGCCCGTCACATCGCCATCAGTGACCTGAACCCCACTGGCGAGAACACCCTCAAGCACCTGCACCGAAGGCGTTGCACGCACCTCGGCGATCAGCGCCTTCATGATGGCGGCCCCGGCCTGATCCCCCTGCACGCGGACAACACGGGCAAAACTATGCGCCGCTTCCCGCGACAGCACGTATCCGCCGGTTTCGGTCCGGTCAAAAGGCGCACCAAGCTTGGTCAGATCAAGGATGTGATCGCGCGCCTCATGCGCGACCTGATCGGCGACAGCGACACTGACAATGCCCGCACCGGCCCGCACCGTATCGGCGGAATGGGCGGCGGCACTGTCCGCCGGGTCCATCGCGGCGGCCACACCGCCCTGAGCCCAGGCGGAACTCGCCCCCTCGCCCAGCGTTTCGGGCGAAATCATCACCACCGGACGCGGCGCCAGTTTCAGCGCAGCATAAAGCGCGCCCAGCCCGGCACCGATGATGATGACGCGCCCGGTGTCAATTGTGTTCACCTGGTTCAGATCCCCAACTTGCGCGACAAGTCGATCATGCGCTGCACCGCCAGACGGGCGTTTTCCGCAACAGCCGGATCAACCTCGACCGGGGTCTGCATGGTGTGCAACGACCACAGGATTTTCTCAAGCGTGATCTTTTTCATATAGGGGCAGGCATTGCAGGGCTTGGTCAGATCAACTTCCGGCAATTCCTCGGCCACGTTGGCGGCCATCGAACATTCGGTGACCAGCAGCACCTGCTCGGGCCGGTTTTGCCGCACCCAGTCGATCATGCCCGTGGTCGAACCGGTGAAATCGGCCTCGGCCACCACTTCGGGTTTGCATTCCGGGTGCGCCACAATCTTCGTACCGGGATTGGCGGCCCGGTAATCGCGCATCTCCTGCGCCGAATATTTCTCGTGCACCACGCATTCGCCGGCCCAATAGACCACATTCTTGGTCGATTGCGCGGCAACGTTCTGGGCCAGAAACTGATCCGGGGTCATGATGACGGTGTCGCTGTCCATCGCCTCGACGATTTGCAACGCATTGGCAGAGGTACAGCAGATGTCAGAGGCGGCTTTGACCTCGGCGGTGGTGTTCACATAGCTGACCACCGGCGCGCCGGGGTATTTCGCCCGCATCTCGGCAATGCCATCAGCGGTGATCGATTCCGCCAGCGAACATCCCGCGCCCATATCGGGCATCAGAACCGTTTTGGACGGGTTCAGGATCTTCGACGTTTCCGCCATGAAATGCACACCGCATTGCACGATCACATCGGCCTCGACCTCAACCGCCTTGATCGCCAGCGCCAGACTGTCGCCCACAAAGTCGGAAATGCCGTGGAAAATTTCGGGCGTCATATAGTTATGCGCCAGAATGACCGCGTTCTTTTCCTTTTTCAGCTTGTTGATCGCTGCGACATAGGGCGCATGGGTCGCCCAATCGGGAAAAGGCACCGCGCGGGCCATTTTCGCATGCAGATCGGACATGGACGCCGCAAGATCAACATTTGGGGCAAGATCATATTGCTCAGCAAGCGTGCTGCGCATTTCTACATGGTCCAACATCGGCGTGTTCCTTTGCCTGTTTCCGGCGGCATTTATGCCCCCAATGGGGAGGAACGCCATACTTATGCGCTTCATGACGCAAGGTCAAAACCATATCGGGGGGAAAAATACACCGATTTCGCCCCTGTTTGCGGTATCAGCTTTGCAATCCGCACAATCGGCGCGTGACATGATCCAAGGGGAAGGCGAGCGCCACGAAGCACCAGCGTGCACCATGCGGCGAGAAAGGCGATACACCCATCTGGCCCCCGAAGTCGGGCGCTACATAATATGGCAAAAGCGGCAAAGCCGACTTTGGTGCCCAGGAGAGGACTCGAACCTCCACGTCCTTGCGAACACTAGCACCTGAAGCTAGCGCGTCTACCATTCCGCCACCTGGGCAGGTGTCGTGAAGCAGGCGTTTAATGTGAGCCTCGGGGCGTGTCAACGCAGAATCTGAAAGAATTGCACAAGAAGGTGCAGCTATTCGCCTTGTCACGTCCCTGCCCCGGCGATATTCCCTGTAAAGACACAGAAAACACGAGGCTCCCATGTCCAAACTGGTCACGATCTACGGCGGTTCCGGCTTTTTGGGCCGATATATTGCGCGACGCATGGCCAAAGAGGGCTGGCGCGTCCGTGTGGCGGTCCGTCGCCCGAATGAGGCGATGTTTGTTCGTCCCTATGGCGCGGTCGGTCAGGTCGAGCCTGTGCTGTGCAATATTCGCGATGACAACTCTGTGCGGGCGGTGATGCAGGGCGCCGATGCGGTGGTGAACTGTGTCGGCACATTCGACGCCAAGGGCCGCAACAATTTTGACGCGGTTCAGGTCGAAGGCGCGGAACGTATCGCCCGCATCGCAGCGGAAACCGGTGTGGACCGCATGGTTCATACCTCGGCCATTGGTGCCGACGCCGCGGCCGACAGCGACTATCAACGCACAAAGGCCGAAGGCGAGGCCGCGGTGCTGGCGCATATCCCGGATGCCATGATCCTGCGCCCTTCGATCATGTTCGGGCCAGAAGACGGATTCTTTAACCGCTTTGCCAGCATGTCACGTCTGGGGCCGGTTCTGCCGGTTGTGGGGGCGGACACGAAATTTCAGCCGGTCTACGTCGATGACGTCGCAAAAGCCGCTGTCATGGGCGTGAAGGGCGAGGCCAGCGGCGTTTACGAGCTTGGCGGGCCAGAGGTCGCGACCTTCCGCGCGTTGATGCAGGAAATGCTGACTGTGATCCGCCGTCGCAAGCTGATCCTGAACGTGCCGTTTGGCGTGGCGCGCATGATGGCCTGGGGATTTGACGCCGCATCCAGCCTGACGCTGGGATTGTTCCACAATGGCATCCTGACCCGTGATCAGGTGAAATCGCTGAAAACCGACAATGTGGTGTCCGACGGGGCCAAGGGCCTGAGCGATCTGGGCATTCGCCCCACCGCAACCGAAGCCGTGTTGTCGGATTACCTCTGGCGGTTCCGGCCCTCGGGCCAATATGACGCCATCAAGGAATCGGCAGGCAAACTGGGGGCGTAAGCGCCCCCAATTGGCATTTGGCTTGGTTCAGAGTTCGAAGCGCGGCAAGCTGTCGAGCGCGTTTTTCAACGCATCGCCCCAACCCTGACTGATTTGTTGGAATCGCGGGTCTTCCAGCTCGATCCGCCCCACCAGGCCGGTTTTCATGCTGTCGGTGTCATAGAAATGATAATCGAACGGCGCGCCGACCGACAGGTTGGCCTTGACCGTCGAATCAAAGCTGACAAGCATCAGCCGCATCGCATCGCCAAAGTCCATCGCCGGATCAAACGCCCGCACCAGGATCGGGCGGCCATATTTGGTTTCACCCATCTGGAAATACGGGGTGTCGGTGCCAGCCTCGATAAAGTTGCCCTCTGGATAGATCAGGAACAACCGGGGTGGCCCGCCCTTGATCTGGCCGCCCAGAAGCATCGTGGCGTTGAACCCCGAGCTTGCGTTCTGGCCCGCCATTTCATGTTCGCTGATCACCTCGCGCAGGGTGTCGGAAACCAGCCGCGCGACCTGAAACATTGATGGCAATTCCAACAGCTTGGGATTGCGATCATCATGCGCCTTGGTGCGTTCGTCCAACAGCGACACAACGGCCTGGGTCGTTGCCAGATTGCCGGCACTCAACAGGGTGATCGACCGTTCGCCGGGGGTTTCCCAGATGTTCATCTTGCGAAAGGTCGAAATATTGTCGAGCCCGGCATTGGTCCGGGTATCGGACATGAAAACGATGCCGCGATCAAGCAACATGGCGAGACAATAGGTCATCAGACGGGGCCTTTACTGCTGAAACTGGCTTTGCGCCCCCGATTGGGCGATGGCGATTTCGACCGCCAGCGCCTCTTGGCCGCCACCGATACGCGTGCCTGTTACAGGCGCGGCATCGGAATAATCAAGCCCTGTCGCAACCCGCACGTAACGTTCATCCGGCGATTGCTTGTTCGAAACATCGAAACCAACCCAGCCAAGCCCTTCAACATGGGCCTCGGCCCAGGCATGCATGGCATCCTGTTCGGTGGTGTGATCCAGCATCAAATAGCCCGAAACATAACGCGCAGGCAGCCCCATTTCACGGGCCCCCGCCAGGAAGATATGGGCGTGATCCTGACAGACGCCGGTTCCGGCCTCGATCGCCTGTTCGGCATTCCAGGCCGAATCGGACGACCCGGTCTTGTATTCAACCCGGTCATAGATCAGCCCCATGAGCCAATGCAGCCGATCAAGGTCACTGTCGCCTTCCAGCGCTGTCACCAGCTCGCGGACACCGACGCCCGCACGGGTGCGCGGTGTGACCCGCGCATACATCCAAAGCGGCGACGGACCGGGATGGGGGCCAACAACCCCGTGATTTTCATGGATATCGACCTCGCCGGTGGAATGCATCACCACCTCTTCGATGTCCTTGTCCAGATTGATCAGGGTCACGGTATTGTTGTGATGGTCCTCAAAGCTCAGCTCCTCGTGACCGCCCTCGATCTGGGTGGTCCAGCTCACAACCTCCTGATTGTGGCTGGATTTCGGCATATTGCGCAATTGCTGCAATCCGTAGACCACAGGGGTATCAAACCGATAGCGCGTCGTGTGGGTGATTTTCAGTCGCATATATTCACTCCGAAAACCTGAAATCTATTTCAATTTGCGCGCCCAGCGCGCTGAAATGCCCAAGGATCTTTTGTATGAATTCATGCAACCCAAACCGAAAGATCGCATCAATATCCATATTCAGGAAATCCTGTTCGATACGCGCAACATTTTCGCAAGATGGCGGATGAATGTCATAATTCTTGGCCAGATAGTCGAGGTTGCCGCGAATCTTGGACACACAAAACCCAAGACTGCGGGGCATGCGCCCATCCAGAATCAGGAATTGGGCAATGTCGCGGGGGTGCAGGGTGCTGCCATAGCTCATGCGGAACCCGCCACGGGCCGACACCGACCGCAGGATGGTTTCCCACTGCATGTTGTCGATTGACGACCCCACAGACATGACCGATGGCAACAGGACGTAATATTTCACGTCCAGAATGCGCGCGGTGTTGTCCGCCCGTTCCAGAAATGTGCCGATTCGGGCAAAATCATAGATGTCATTGCGCAGCATCGTGCCATGGGTCGCGCCCCGTACCAATGCCGTTTTCTGCCGAATCGCCCCCAGAACCTGGGGCAGATCGCGCGCGGGCACCGCCCGGGCAAGAACCGTTTTCGCGTCGATATAGGCGCTGTTGGTTGCCTCCCAGACCTCATGTGTCAGGGCAGTGCGCACCAGACGGGCGTTCTGGCGCGCGGCCTTGATCGCCGACAACACCGAAGACGGATTGTCCGGCGACCGCAGCAACCAATCAATTGCGGCTTCTTTGGTGGTGGTTTCGTGTTTTTCGTCAAAGGCTTCGATGGAACCGGCGGTTTGCAGCACCGATCGCCATTCGGAATCCGTCGCGCCCAGCCGTGTCAGGGCAATGCGTTCGCCGGTTTCCACCAGCCGTGAAGTATTTTCTGCTCGCTCAAGATAGCGGAACATCCAATATAGACCGTTTGCCGTCTTGCCGAGCATCAGTCCTCCAACACCCAGGTGTCCTTGGTTCCGCCGCCCTGCGAGGAATTGACCACCAATGAGCCTTTTTTCAGTGCCACCCGCGTCAATCCACCGGGCGTGATGCGAATGCCTTCGGGGCTGACCAACACATAGGGCCGCAAATCGACGTGGCGCGGCGCAAGCCCCGCCCGCGAGAAAATCGGCACCGTCGACAACGCCAGGGTGGGCTGCGCAATGTAATTACCGGGACGCGCAATCAGCTTCTGACGGAATTCCGACAGTTCCCGCTTGCTGGACGTCGGGCCAATCAACATGCCGTAGCCGCCAGAGCCATGCACCTCTTTGACCACCAGATCCGCAAGGTTGTCGAGCACATAGGCAAGCGAGTCCTTGTCCGAACAGCGCCAGGTCGGCACATTTTCCAACAAAGGCCGCTCGCCGGTGTAAAACTCAACGATTTCCGGCATATAGCTGTAAATCGCCTTGTCATCGGCAATACCGGTGCCCGGCGCGTTGGCAATGGTGATCCCGCCGCTGCGATAGACATCCATGATGCCGGGCACGCCCAGCTGGCTTTCGGGATTGAAATTCAGCGGATCAAGGAAATCATCGTCAATCCGGCGATAAATCACATCAATCGGCTTGTATCCCTGGGTGGTGCGCATCGCGACGCGACCATCCACAATCTGAAGATCGTGGCCTTCGACCAGCTCGACCCCCATCTGATCCGCAAGGAACGCATGTTCGTAATAAGCCGAGTTATAGATCCCCGGCGTCAACACCGCGACCGTCGGCGACCCACCCGCCTTGGACGGCGCACAGGCCGCAAGCGAACGGCGCAAATCCGTCGGATAGCTCTGGACCGGTTGCACGCGGTTTTGCGAAAACAATTCCGGGAACATCCGCAACATCGTCTCGCGGTTTTCCAGCATATAGCTGACCCCGGACGGCGTGCGGGCGTTGTCCTCCAGCACATAGAACTGATCATCGCCAGTGCGCACCAAATCAATCCCGACAATATGGGTATAGATGCCGCCCGGCGGATCGACCCCCATCATCTGGGGCAGAAATGCCTCGTTATTGGCGATCATCTCGATCGGGATACGCCCGGCTTTGATGATTTCCTGACCATGATAGATGTCATGCAAAAAGGCGTTGATCGCGCGCACCCGCTGCTCGATGCCACGGCAGAGTCTCTGCCACTCCTGGCCAGCAATAATGCGCGGGATGATGTCAAAGGGGATCAACCGTTCTTCCGCCTCGGCCCGGCCGTAGACGTTAAAGGTGATCCCGGTCAGCCGGAACAGCTCTTCCGCTTCTCGCTGCTTCGCTCGAAGACGCTTGGGGTCTTCGACATCGAACCAGGCGTTGAAATTCCGGTAGGGGCGCCGCAAAACGTCGTCGCGGCCCCACATTTCGTCAAAGGTCGATGTGTCATTCATGGTTATGACCCTAGCCGCCACAATCCGGCCTGTCTTGTGCTTGTTTCACACCGACAGGCCAATTTGACGGTTTTATCCAAAAATTTCAGGGGACTTATCCGCATCTGCCTTTTTTTTTGGCAGGCTTCGCGGCAAAAAACACCCCCGACGAAAGTCGTCCTCATCGCGGCGCAAGTTCAGTGAAGTGTCAAGGGGTTGGCCGATTATTTCCGCCCTTCAAAGCGCCGCGATTCGCGGTTCTGCGCTGCTGGCCCATTGATACGAGCGCCCGGGAAAATTCAATCGAATTTGAAAAGTTTACGTTTGATTAACCTTGAAACGCAAAAATCCAAAAGCTCTGATAGTGCGCGCCGGAACCAACACGCCAAATCACGGCACATTATGAAGCAGGGTGAATCAAGGCGCGGAAAAGATTTGCATCGTATCCGCGGCAACCGGAATGATCGTTAGGTATGGGATCGCTTTATGCCGTCACAGGTTAATCATTACATTCTCGGCAACTCCCTGATCAATCACACAGGTGGGCTGCACACCAATGTTCCGCATTGGGTGGATTACTTTGCCGATGCGGCTGGGCATGGTTATGCGGTCAATGGCAGTTTCGGTTTCCTGCGCCAATTCGCCGAGGCCGACGGCGCACAATCGGGCTGGGGTTTCGCCGGCGTCAATTCCGCCTGGAATGCCGATGACACCGCATTTGAAGATGTCGACTTTGATGTCATTACCATTGCCCCGGCAAATTTCATTCAGGATCAGTCACCTGATGCCAATTACTATGGCGATGACATTTCGCCACTTGCGGCAACCCAGGAAATCGTCGCCGACCTGACCACTGCCCAGCCGGGTGCAGAGGTTTTCATCTATCAGGGCTGGGCCGACATGGCCTATTTCACCGATGATCTGGGCGCGGCAGACAGCATTATCGAAGAGTATTACGCCTATAACCAAGGGGCCTATCTGGATTGGTACGACACGCTGGCAGATGGGATCAATGACGCCGACCCCGATGCCAATGTCACGGTCCTGCCGGTGGGGTCGATCCTGTCGGAATTGCTGCAAGAGGACGGTGTTCTTGGGGATTTGTCGATTGCGGATCTCTATGTCGATTCAGCGCCGCACGGCACGGAAACGCTCTATTATCTGGCCGGAATGGTGCAATACACCGCGCTTTACGGCGAACCTGTGCCCACGGATATTGCGCCGCCCGAGGGAATCGATCCCCGCGTGATCGCCCGCATGGACGACATCAACGACGTGGTGGTGGCCGAATTGCAGAGCGCCGGGTTCGACATTGTCTCTACGCCCGAATCAGAGCCACAGGCAGATGAGACAGCCCCAGACGACACCGCCGAAGCCGAACCGGATCAAGAGACCGACCCCACCGCAACGCCAAATCCGCAGCCCGCACCCGATTCTGCGCCCGACTCCGTGGCCGAGCCGGACACATCGCCAGAAGACGACACAGAAACCACACCGGACCAAAGCTCTGAGCCGGACACGCCAAAGACTGAGACTGAGACTGAGACTGAGACTGAGACTGAGACTGAGACTGAGACTGAGACTGAGACTGAGACTGAGACTGAGACTGAGACTGATCACGAAACCGACGTCACGTCGTCGTCCAAGTCGAAATTCTTTGCCGCATTGTCGGGCCTGATGTCCAAATCCGAAGCCACCGAACCAACACCCGAGGCGCAAGTCCCTGACGAACAGGACAGCCCCCCGGACACCATACCAGAGCCGGCCCCGGCGAAGTCTGACCCGACCGAGCAGGGCCAAACCAGCGACGAAAGCGGCGCCTTCTCGGACCTGCTGGACTTTCTTATGGCCAACGCAGTCCCCCCAAGGAAGGCGAGACCGATGACACCCCCGAGGCCGAAGAAGAAGATGCGGATTTCCTGTTTTGACGCAAAGCCGCGCCTAGCCCCTTGCGTCAAGCGGTGTCAAAGCGTATATGCCCCATTAATAGCGGCGCGTCGGGCCAGACCTGAAGCACCACCGGGAAATTTCGACGGGCCGCGCGCCCGTTTTTTTGTGCCCGATGGCAGGACCCACAGGACCCGCATGAGTGACATTTTGTCCAATACACTGATCGCCAAAGCCGCGATTGACCGCCGCCTCGCCGAGATCATCAGCCCGGTGATCGAGGATATGGGATTCGAACTGGTTCGGATTCGCCTGATGAGCGGCAAAACCCAAACGCTGCAAATCATGGCCGAACGCCCGACCGGCGGCATCGAGGTCGATGAATGCGCCGATATTTCGACTGCGATCAGCGCGGTTCTGGATGTCGAAGACCCGATTCTCGATTCCTATGCGCTTGAGGTCTCAAGCCCCGGCATCGACCGCCCGCTGACCCGGCTGAAGGATTTTGAAACCTACGAAGGCTGGGAGGCCAAGCTTGAAACCTCCGAGCTGATTGACGGTCGCCGCCGCTTCAAGGGTGAGCTGGCCGGCGTCGAAGGCGACGAGGTTCTGGTGAATGTCGAAGGCTCGTCCGAGGGCGAGGATACCGTGACACTTGGCCTGAAATTCGATTGGCTGAGCGATGCCAAACTTTTGCTGACCGACGATCTGATCCGCGAAATGCTGCGCCAGCGCAAAGCCGCCGGTGACGACGGCGCCGCCGACGAGACCAAATTTGACGATATCGAGACCGACGAGTCTCGCGAAGGGGAGTAATACTCATGGCAATCACCTCAGCCAACCAGCTTGAGCTGCTGCAAACCGCCGAAGCGGTGGCGCGCGAAAAGATGATCGACCCCGGTCTGGTCGTCGAAGCGATGGAAGAATCCCTCGCCCGGGCCGCCAAGTCGCGCTACGGCAGCGAAATGGACATCCGCGTCCATATCGACCGCAAGACCGGTCGCGCCACATTCACCCGTGTGCGCACCGTGGTCGAAGAAGAAGAGCTGGAAAACTATCAGGCTGAGATGACCGTCACTCAGGCCAAACAATATATGGCCGATCCCAAGGTAGGCGAGCAATTCGTCGAAGAAGTGCCGCCGGTCGAAATGGGCCGGATCGCCGCGCAATCCGCCAAGCAGGTGATCCTGCAAAAGGTGCGCGAAGCGGAACGTGACCGTCAGTACGAAGAATTCAAGGACCGCGCCGGCACCATCATCAACGGTCAGGTCAAGCGCGAAGAATACGGCAATGTCATCGTCGACGTGGGCCGGGGCGAAGCAATCCTGCGCCGCAACGAAAAGATCGGCCGCGAAAGCTATCGCCCGAACGACCGCATCCGCTGTTTCATCAAGGACGTGCGCCGCGAGGCCCGCGGCCCGCAGATCTTCCTGTCGCGGACCGCGCCGGAATTCATGGCCGAATTGTTCAAGATGGAAGTGCCGGAAATCTATGACGGCATCA
Source organism: Marinovum sp. J2-8 (assembly GCF_055808435.1). Classification (NCBI taxonomy): domain Bacteria; kingdom Pseudomonadati; phylum Pseudomonadota; class Alphaproteobacteria; order Rhodobacterales; family Roseobacteraceae; genus Marinovum; species Marinovum sp. J2-8. Next base: position 149,983 of record NZ_JBVVRZ010000007.1, read on the forward strand.
TCGAGATCAAGGCCGTGGCCCGTGATCCGGGCTCGCGCGCGAAAATCGCCGTGATTTCCTATGACGGCTCGATTGACCCGGTCGGTGCCTGCGTTGGTATGCGCGGCAGCCGGGTTCAGGCGGTGGTGAACGAGCTTCAGGGCGAAAAGATCGACATCATCCCCTGGAACGAAGATCAGCCGACCTTCCTTGTGAACGCGCTGCAACCGGCAGAAGTGACCAAGGTTGTTCTGGACGAAGAAGCCGAGCGCATCGAAGTTGTGGTGCCCGACGAACAGCTGAGCCTCGCCATCGGGCGTCGCGGCCAGAACGTGCGGCTTGCCTCGCAGCTGACCGGTCTTGATATCGACATCATGACCGAGGAAGAAGAATCCAAACGTCGTCAGGCCGAATTCGAAGCCCGCACCAAATTGTTCATGGACAACCTGGATCTGGACGAATTCTTTGCCCAGCTCCTGGTCTCGGAAGGGTTCACCAACCTCGAAGAAGTGGCCTATGTCGAAGTTGACGAACTTCTGGTGATTGATGGCGTCGACGAAGACACCGCATCGGAACTGCAAACCCGTGCCCGTGAGTTCCTGGAAGAACAGGCCCGCAAGGCGCTGGAAACAGCCCGCGAACTGGGTGCCGAAGACAGCCTTATTGACTTTGAGGGTCTGACACCCCAAATGGTTGAAGTTCTGGCCAAGGACGGCATTAAGACGCTGGAAGATTTTGCAACCTGTGCCGATTGGGAATTGGCCGGCGGCTGGACCACCGATAACGGTGAACGGGTCAAGGATGACGGCCTGCTGGAACCATTTGATATGTCGCTGGAAGAAGCCCAGGCGCTGGTGATGACCGCCAAAATCGAATTGGGTTGGGTTGATCCGGCTGAGCTGGAAACCACAGAAGACGACGCAGAAGAAACTGACGAAGCGGATGCTGACGTGGCGGAGGAGGCCCGGGACTAAAGGTCCAGGGCGCGAGAACCGAACATGACCAGTGACGCCGACAAGGTAGATAAGGTACAAGACTCTAAGAGTCGGAGCAGGACACCGGGACCACCGGGCCGAAACGCAAATGCATCGCCACCGGCGAGGTGCGGCCAAAGGCCGAGATGATCCGTTTTGTGGTCGGCCCCGAGGCCCAGGTGGTGCCCGATATTCTGGGGCGTTTGCCCGGGCGTGGTATTTGGGTTCTGGCAACGCGCGCCGCCGTGACAAAAGCGGCGGACAAAAAGCTGTTTTCGCGCAGCGCCAAGCAACCGGTTCAGGTGCCGGACGGTCTGGTACAGGAAGTGGAACGCCAGCTTGCGCGCCGTGTGGTCGATTTGATCTCACTGGCCCGCAAGGGCGGCGGCGCGGTAGCAGGCTATGAAAAGGTCAAGGACTGGCTGATGAAAGACGAGGCCGAGGTTCTGATCCAGGCAAGTGACGGATCGGAACGCGGCAAGACCAAACTGAGCACACCCTATGGTGGCAGCTATATCGGCTGGCTCACGGCGGGTGAGTTAGGATTGGCTTTTGGACGACAAACTGTGATACATGGCGCGCTCGCGTCTGGTGGACTCACGGAACGTGTAGTAGAGGAAGCCGCAAGATTAAAAAATTTGCGCGTGAATGACGACGGTGGCAGCGGCCGCCGGAAAGGAAAATAGAGCTTTATGAGCGATAATGACGGCAAAAAGACCCTTGGTGTGCGTAGCGGCCCCCGTGCGGGAAATGTGAAGCAGAGCTTCAGCCATGGCCGGACCAAGAACGTCGTGGTGGAAACCAAGCGTAAGCGCGTTGTCGTGCCCAAACCCGGCGCAGCCAAACCCGCAGCGGTGGGTGCAGGCGGCGGTGCGGGTCCGGGCAGACGCCCGGCCGGGATCACCGATGCCGAAATGGAACGTCGGCTGAAGGCGGTTCAGGCCGCCAAGGCCCGCGAAGGCGAAGAAGCCGCGCAGCGCGCAGCAGCCGAAAAGGCCCGCGCAGAAGAGCGTGAGCGCCGCCGCGCCGAAGCCGAGGCCAAGGAAGCCGAGCAACGCGAGGCCGAAGCCAAAGCCAAGGCGAAAGCCGAGGAAGAAGAGCGCAAGCGCCGCGAATCCGAAGAGGCCGCCAAGGCCGCGGCCAAACAGGCTGCTGACCCCTCCCCTGCCCCTGACGATGCCCGCGCCAAAGTTGCCCCCGCCAAAAAGGTGGAGCAGCGCGCGCCTGACAAAGATCAAGACCGTCAGAACCGCAACAAGAACCGCGGCGACAACAGCCGTCGCTCCGGCAAGCTGACCGTGAACCAGGCATTGACTGGTGGCGAAGGCGGACGGCAGCGGTCGATGGCTGCCATGAAACGCAAACAGGAACGCGCACGTCAAAAGGCGATGGGCGGTCAGGTCGAGCGTGAAAAGGTTGTGCGCGAAGTCAAACTGCCGGAAACCATTGTGGTATCCGAATTGGCGAACCGCATGGCGGAACGTGTGGCTGACGTGGTCAAATCGCTCATGAATATGGGCATGATGGTCACCCAGAACCAACCTCTGGACGCCGACACAGCCGAGTTGATCATCGAAGAATTCGGCCACAAGATGGTCCGGGTCTCTGATGCTGACGTCGAAGACGTGATCAAGGAAGTGGAAGACAAGGAAGAAGACCTGAAAGGTCGTCCGCCTGTCATCACCATCATGGGCCACGTCGACCACGGCAAAACCTCGCTTCTGGATGCGATCCGCAACACCAAAGTGGTGTCGGGCGAAGCGGCGGGATCACCCAGCATATCGGCGCCTATCAGGTCGAAACAAAGGACGGCGCAATTCTGTCGTTCCTCGACACACCGGGTCACGCGGCCTTTACCTCGATGCGGTCACGCGGGGCCCAGGTGACGGATATTGTTGTGCTGGTGGTTGCGGCGGATGACGCCGTGATGCCGCAGACGATCGAGGCGATCAACCACGCCAAAGCTGCCGAAGTTCCGATGATTGTCGCAATCAACAAATGTGACAGACCTGCTGCGAACCCGGACAAGGTGCGCACCGATCTGCTGCAACACGAAGTGATTGTCGAAAAGCTTTCGGGTGACGTGCAGGACATCGAAGTCTCGGCCATCACTGGCCAGGGCCTGCCTGAATTGCTTGAGGCCATCGCGCTTCAAGCTGAAATTCTGGAACTGAAAGCCAACCCTGATCGCGCTGCCATGGGTGCCGTGATCGAGGCCCAGCTGGATGTGGGCCGCGGCCCTGTCGCAACGGTTCTGGTCCAGAACGGGACGCTGAAACAGGGCGATATCTTCGTCGTGGGCGAACAATGGGGCAAGGTCCGCGCGCTGATCAGCGACACGGGCGACCGCATTACCGAAGCCGGACCATCGGTCCCGGTCGAGGTTTTGGGCCTGAATGGCACACCCGAAGCCGGTGACGTTCTGAACGTTGTCAGCACCGAATCGCAAGCGCGTGAAATCGCGTCCTACCGCGAGCAAGCGGCCAAGGACAAACGTGCAGCGGCCGGTGCGGCCACCACGCTGGATCAGCTTTTGGCCAAGGCCAAGGAAGACGAAAACGTCTCCGAGCTGCCGATTCTGGTCAAAGCCGATGTGCAGGGGTCTGCCGAGGCCATCGTTCAGGCGATGGAAAAGATCGGCAACGAAGAGGTGCGCGTGCGCGTGCTGCACTATGGTGTGGGTGCGATCACCGAAAGCGACATCGGCCTGGCCGAAGCGTCCGGCGCGCCGGTTCTGGGCTTTAACGTCCGGGCCAATGCATCGGCCCGCAACACCGCCAACCAGAAGGGCGTGGAAATCCGCTACTACAGCGTGATCTATGACCTTGTGGACGATGTAAAAGCTGCGGCATCGGGTCTGTTGTCGGCAGAGGTTCGCGAAAACTTCATCGGCTATGCCAAGATCAAAGAGGTCTTCAAGGTCTCCAACGTCGGCAAGGTCGCGGGTTGTCTGGTCACCGAAGGGGTGGCACGCCGCTCCGCCGGGGTACGCCTGCTGCGCGACGATGTGGTGATCCACGAAGGGACGCTGAAAACGCTGAAGCGCTTCAAGGACGAGGTTGCCGAAGTGCAATCCGGCCAGGAATGCGGCATGGCGTTTGAGAACTATGATGATGTCCGCGCCGATGACGTTATCGAAATCTTTGAACGCACCGAGGTCGAGCGCCAGCTCGATTAATCGACCCAATCTGCGTTTACATCCGACCCCCGCGACATGCGGGGGAAAATGGAAACATTTAGCGGCCCGAAATCCTGGATTTCGGGCCGCTTTTCTTTGTGGTCAGGTTCTTGCCCGCGAACATTGTTCGAGAGAAAGACATGAAAAAGGGGCAGATTGCTCTGCCCCTTCCTCGTTTTGCGCGGTGAATTTTGCGTGGTGAGTGTCGCGCAATAAATTCGGTATTCTTGCGTTTCCGCGGTTCAGGCGGTTTTGGACGAAACCGGCCGACCTTCATAAACGCGGGCCCCATCGCGAACCGCGATTCGGCCATCGGACAATTCACTTACGAATATGCCCTGAACGGCAATATACTTGCCCAGAGTGATGGTTCTCAGCATTTTTCTCTCCCCAATGCCATTGTAAACAGATTACGACAAAAAGCATTAAAGTCGAGCTAAAATCCGCGGAAGCACTGCGCAAATATCCGCATGTGCGCGGAAATATTAATCATTTGGCCGAGCTACAGCGCCAATCGGGTGAGAGAGACTTTACAACCAATCCCGCAAGATAGGGATCAGCGGGATATCCGCCGCCGGCATCGGGTAATCCCGCAGGGCGTTGGCATGCACCCATTTCAATGTCTGGCCCTCTTGTGGTTGGGGCACACCCTGCCATTTCCGGCAGGCAAACAGCGGCATCAAGAGATGGAAATCATCATAAGAATGGCTGGCAAAGGTCAACGGAGCAAGACAGGAGGCCCAGGTGTCTATGCCCAGCTCCTCGTGCAATTCACGGATCAGGGCCGCTTCCGGGGTTTCGCCGGGCTCGACCTTGCCGCCGGGGAATTCCCAAAGCCCGGCCATGGATTTGCCTTCCGGGCGTTGCGCCAAAAGGACACGACCATCGCGATCAATCAGGGCAACGGCAGACACGAGAACAATGTTTTTCATAATACCGCAATTCGTTGACCGGACAGAGCGAGGGGCCAGCCCCTCGCGCTCCCCGGGATATTTGGAAACAGAAGAAGGGCCAGTTCAGGACCGGTAATCGGCGTTGATGTCGATATAGCCGTGGGTCAGATCACAGGTCCAGACGCGACGCGCGCCAGATCCGAGGCCAAGATCCACCGCAATACGGATGTGTTCGCCTTTCATATGTGCAGCAGCCTGCTCTTCGCGATACTCGGGCGAGACCCAGCCCTTGTCCGCCACCAGCACATCGCCAAAACGGATTGTGATCAGGTCGCGATCCGCCGCAGCGCCGCTTTTGCCGATCGCCATGACAACCCGGCCCCAGTTGGGATCTTCGCCCGCGATGGCAGTCTTGACCAGAGGTGAGTTGGCAATGGCCATGGCATGGGTATGGGCCTCGGCATCACTGGCCGCGCCTGTCACGTCGATTTGAACGAACTTGGTTGCGCCTTCGCCGTCGCGCACGACCTGATGCGACAGGTCCATCATCACCTCGAACAGCGCCTCTTTGAAGGTCGCATTGTCGGACACATCCACCCCCGACGCCCCGGTTGCCGCCAGAAGCAGCGTGTCGGACGTGGAGGTGTCGCTGTCGACGGTGATGCAGTTGAAGGTCAGGTCGGTCAATTCCGAGAGCATGCCCTGTAATTCCGCCTGGCTGATTTTGGCATCCGTAAAGATATACACCAACATCGTCGCCATATCGGGCGCGATCATGCCAGAGCCTTTGGCGATACCTGCGATCTGTACCTTTTGACCGCCGACCTCAACGTCGCGCGCCGCGCCCTTGGGGTAGGTGTCTGTCGTCATGATAGCCCGGGCCGCGTCCGCGATCCCGGCATCGGTCTGGCTGCTGGCCAATTGGTCGAGCACGGTGATGATCCGGTCATGCGGCAGGGGTTCCCCAATCACGCCGGTGGACGAGGTAAAGACCCGCGCCTGGGGCAAGCCGGTTGTGGCGGCAACAGCGTTGCAGATCGCCGCAACCGATTCGTCGCCATGCCGCCCGGTAAAGGCGTTGGAATTGCCTGCATTGACCAAAATCGCCGCCCCGGCGGCAGGGTCGCCGCCAAGTTTGGCCTGACAATCCAGCACCGGCGCCGAGCGGGTGGCGGAGCGGGTAAAGACCCCCGCCACCGCCGTACCCGGTGCCAGCAGCGCCAGCATCACATCCTTGCGCCCGGCGTATCGCACCCCGGCCTCCGTCGCGGCGAAAGTGACCCCGCCAATCACCGGTAGATCCGGGAACTTTGCAGGGGCGAGAGGCGATACTTTGAGCGATTTGGCCATGATTTATTGTCCGATAAGATCGAGGTTTTTCAGAATTGCCGTGTCAATTTCTTCCTTTTCGGTGCGCGTGACCTCTGCTGCGTCGGTCAAAGCGTCCAGCTCGGCCTCCAGGGCCTGGTTGCGCACCTTTTCTTCCAATTCGCCGCGTACGGCCTCCAGCTCCGGTGCTTCCTGCACGCGGGTGTCATTCAACTTGATCACGTGCCAGCCGAATTGGGTCTGCACCGGCTCGGAAATATCGCCCTTGCCCATGTCTTTGACTGCATTCTCGAATTCCGGCACCATCATGCCTTCGCCGAACCAACCCAGGTTGCCGCCGTTGGGGCCAGAGGGACCGGTCGAATGGGCCTTGGCCAGTTCCGCGAAATCTTCGCCGTCACGGGCGCGGGTCACCAGATCGGCAGCCTCTTCTTCGGTTTCCACCAGAATGTGCGAGGCATTGAATTCAACACCGCGATCCGCGCCTTCGTAGCTGTCCGCATAAGCGGCGGCGATGGCCGCTTCGCTGATCGCGCCATCCATCACCGATTGCGCATGTTCCGCCGCACGCAGGGCGCGCTCTTCGTTGTCCAGCGCCATGGCCACCCGTGCAGAGACCGTATCGGGGCCGGATTGCACCAGAACGGTCTGCTGAATGATCTGGTCCAGGATGCCATCCCAAAGCACGTCATCGGGCAATTGCTTCAGCTGTTCCGGCAGGCTGGCGCGGATCATGATCATGTGACCCAGGGTCACTTCGGTGCCATTGATCGTTGCCACCACCGTATCGGCAGTTGGGGCGCTGTGCTGCTCTGCATATGCCGGAACGGCAAGGAGCGCCGCAAAGACCGTGGATTTAAGGCATTTCAACATCATCTGTTCCTTCAATCATTGCCGCAACCATGGGCGACGTTGACACTGCTTGGGGTGGCCCTTACATCGCTTTTGTCCAGCCGGGCACCTGTTTCCCCAAATCCATATGGGTTGCGGCGATGACGGGCAAGGCGGGCACACGCAGATTTGCGCATTATTCGACGGAGAGATTATGCTGGGCTTTGGAAAAATCGCCAGATCGGTGTTTGGAACGCCGAACGACCGCAAGATCAAGGCGACCCGCCCGCTGGTCGACAAGATCAACGCGCTGGAGCCCGAGTTCGAGGCGCTGACAGATGACGGTCTGAAACAAAAGACCAAGGATCTGGCCGATCGCGCCAAGGGCGGCGAGAGCCTGGATGACCTCCTGCCGGAGGCTTTTGCCAATTGCCGCGAGGCCGCCAAACGGGCGCTGGGCCTGCGGGCCTTTGACGTGCAGCTTCTGGGCGGGATTTTCCTGCATCAGGGCAATATCGCCGAAATGAAAACCGGCGAAGGCAAAACCCTGGTGGCGACCTTCCCGGCCTATCTGAATGCGCTGACCGGCAAGGGCGTGCATATCGTGACGGTCAACGATTACCTTGCAAAACGTGACGCCGAATGGATGTCCAAGGTGTATGGCGCGCTGGGGCTGACCACTGGCGTGGTCTATCCGTGGCAATCCGAACAGGAAAAACACGACGCGTATAATTGCGACGTCACCTATGCGACGAACAATGAGCTTGGGTTTGATTACCTGCGCGACAACATGAAATCCGAACTGAAGGATATGTTCCAGCGCGGACATAACTTTGCCGTGGTGGATGAGGTCGACAGCATCCTGATCGACGAAGCGCGGACCCCGCTGATCATTTCCGGCCCGGCCGAGGATCGCAGCGACCTCTATCAGACCATCGACAAGCTGATCCCGTTGCTGAGCGAAGATCACTACACCATCGACGAAAAGACCCGCAACGTCACCTTTACAGACGAGGGCAACGAATATCTGGAAAACCAGCTGCGGGCGCATACGCTGCTGCCCGAGGGGCAGTCGCTTTATGATCCGGAAAGCACCACCGTGGTGCACCACGTCAATCAGGGGCTGCGCGCCCACAAGCTGTTCCAGAAGGACAAGGATTACATTGTTCGCGACAATGAAATCGTACTGATTGACGAATTCACCGGGCGGATGATGTCCGGGCGCCGTCTGTCCGATGGCCTGCACCAGGCGATCGAGGCAAAAGAGGGCTGCGAAATCAAACCCGAAAACGTCACATTGGCCAGCGTGACCTTTCAGAACTATTTCCGGCTCTATGGTCGTCTGTCCGGCATGACCGGCACCGCTGTGACCGAAGCCGAGGAATTTGCCGAAATCTATGGTCTTGGCGTGGTCGAAATCCCGACCAACAAGGGCATTGCCCGCGTCGACGAAGACGACAAGGTGTTCCGCTCGGCGGAAGAAAAATACAAGGCAGTCATCGAAGAGGTGAAGGCCGCACATGAACGGGGCCAGCCGGTGCTTGTCGGCACCACCTCGATCGAAAAATCGGAAATGCTGAGCCAGGCGCTGACCCAGGCCGGGTTGAAACACAATGTTTTGAACGCGCGCCAGCACGAACAAGAAGCCCAGATCGTCGGCGATGCCGGCAAACTGGGCGCTGTGACCATCGCCACCAACATGGCCGGGCGCGGCACCGACATCAAATTGGGCGGCAGCGTCGAATTCAAGATCATGGATGCCATTGCCGCCGCCCCGGATGCCGACCCCGAAGAGATCCGGCAACGGATCGAAGAGGGCCACACCGCAGACGAAGAAGCGGTCATCAATGCAGGCGGGCTTTATGTGCTGGCCACCGAACGCCACGAAAGCCGCCGCATCGACAACCAGCTGCGCGGTCGTTCGGGCCGGCAGGGCGATCCGGGGCGGTCGTCCTTCTTCCTGTCGCTTGACGATGATTTGATGCGGATTTTCGGCTCTGAACGTCTGGACAAGGTGCTCAACACCCTTGGCATGAAAGAGGGCGAGGCGATCGAACACCCTTGGGTGAACAAATCGCTGGAACGCGCCCAGGCCAAGGTCGAAGGCCGCAACTTTGACATCCGCAAACAGCTTCTGAAATTCGATGACGTGATGAACGATCAGCGCAAGGTGATCTTCTCCCAGCGCCGCGAGATCATGGAAGCCGAAGATCTCTCCGAGATTGTGCGCGACATGCGTCACGATGTAATCGACGAGCTGGTCGATCAATATCTGCCGCCAAAATCCTATGCCGATCAATGGGACATCGAGGGGCTTCAGGGCGCTGCGATCCAGTATCTTGGCATGGATTTGCCGTTGCGGGATTGGGCCGACGAAGAAGGTGTCGACCAGGAGGTCATGCGCGAGCGTCTGGAAGACGAGAGCGACAAATACATGGCGCAAAAGGCCACGGCATTCGGCCCCGAAACCATGCGCAACATCGAAAAGCAGGTGCTGCTACAGACCATCGACGGCAAATGGCGCGAGCACCTTCTGACGCTTGAACATCTGCGCTCGGTTGTGGCGTTCCGCGGATACGCCCAGCGTGACCCGTTGAATGAATACAAGAACGAGGCCTTCCAACTGTTCGAAACCATGCTGGAAAGCCTGCGCGAAGAAGTCAGCCAGAAGCTCGCCCAGATCCGCCCGATGTCGCAAGAGGAGCAGGCCGAATTGATGCGCCAGATCCAGGCACAGCAGGCGGCGCAGAAAGAGCTGGAACAACAGGCCCAGCCCGTTGGTCAGGCCGCCCCCGAACCCGAAGCGCCGGCTCAGCCCCAAGGCGAGGCGATCGCCGCCGCCGGAGAAGACGGCGCATTGCCGGGCTTTGACGAAAATGATCCCACCACCTGGGGCACTCCCGGCCGCAACGAACTCTGCCCCTGCGGATCCGGCAAGAAGTTCAAACATTGCCACGGTCGCGTTTGACCGCATGAACGACAATTGATTTTGCAAAAGGCCGGGCGGATTGCCCGGCCTTTTTGCTTTCACGATTTGTGAAGGCGGCGGGAACAATATCCGCATAACCGCCGGATTGTGGTGCAAATGCGAAAATTGTGGCGACAATCGTCCGAATCTCTCCGCGTAACCGCCGCATCTCTGCCCCGTTCTTCCACCATACCAGTCTGCGGAAAATCCCGACGACGGGTGTGGAGTAAAAGATGAAACTTCGGTTCGGTAAAATCATCACTGGCACATTGCCCAAGCTGCCCAAAGGCAAACTGACGCTGGGCGCGATGCCCCTGGGCAAATTTGCCCGTGGCAAAGCCACCGGCGGCGCATCTGGTGCAAAAAAGGGCGGAGCCAAATCCATGCTGCGCGGTATCCCGGTCAACCGGGCCACTCTGGCGCTTGGCAGTGGGGCGGCGATCTTTGCCATCGGGTTTGTCATGCAGAATTTCGGCGGTCACCCCGCTGCGGATCAACTGCGACACGCCGAAGCCATCGCACGGGTCAACACACCGGCCAACGCCACATCACCCAATTCCAATCACACCGCCGACCTGAGCACGGCACAGATCTTGCCGCAAACCGCATCGGTCTCCGAACTTACCAGCGCCCTTGGGCTGGCCAATGTCACGCCGACATCTTCTGCGATCCTGCCAGACGACGCGCCCCCGGCCGCATTGCCACAGGATCAAATCGCCGCACTTCAAATAGAGCCGGAGGCCGAGCCAGCCCCGCTGGAAGTCGCGCTGTTGCAGGATGCTGACGCGCCCAATCCGTTTCAAACCTCCCCCGAGGACACCGCCGGAATTCTGGTCGCCGCCGCCGCACCCATGCAAGTGGCGCCAAACTCCGCCCCCGCCAGCGTGCCATCGACGGCCTGTGACATCACCATGACCGCAGATCCCGCGCCAACCGCCATGGCCGATCTGATGGTCACTGCCAGCTGCCTTCCCGATGCCCGATTTACCCTGCATCACAATGGCATGATGTTTCACGCGCTGACCGACGCCAACGGCCAAAGCAAACTGCGGGTGCCCGCATTGTCGGAAAACGCCGTGTTCATCGCATCTTTTGCCAATGGCGAAGGCGCCGTGGCCCAGATCGACGTGCCCACGCTGGCGTTTTATGACCGGGTTGTCGTCCAATGGCACGGCAATGCCGGTCTTGGATTGCATGCGCTGGAATTTGGCGCGACATATTTTGACAAGGGCCATATCTTCAGCGGGGCCCCCGGCAACATGAAGGATGCCGCCAATGGCACCTCTGGTTTCCTGTCCCGTTTCGGCCATGACACCGGGCCTGCGGCATTGATGGCGGAAATCTATACCTTCCCCACCCGCACCAGCGAAAATGATGGCCAAATCGGCCTCTCGATCGAAGCAGAAGTGACCTCGGCCAATTGCGACCGCGAAATTGATGCCCAAACATTGCAGCTGACACCGGGTCAAGCCCTGCGCACCAATGATCTGACGCTATATATGCCCGCCTGTGACGCCTCTGGTGACTTTCTGGTGTTGAATAATTTGCTCCAAGACCTGAAAGTCGCCCGCAACTGAACAGCGACCTGAGGGCCGAGCCAAATGACCAAGCAATGTGCGGCGTTCTGCGCCGCACTTTTCCTATTTCTGACAGGCCTGGCTCCGGCGGTCTCGGCACAGGATGTCACCCTGACATCGCTCGACGGCGCCGTCGAAATCGAAGGCACGCTGCGTGGCTTTGATGGCGAATTCTATCGTTTGGATACGGTTTATGGCGAAATCACCATTGATGCCTCTGGAGTAAGCTGCGACGGGCCGGGATGTCCCAACCTCGAAGCTTACGTCGCCGAAATGCGGGTTTCGGGCTCTGCCACCATGGGAGAGGTGCTGATGCCGGCCTTGATCGAGGCCTTCGCCCTGCGCAATGACCTGCAAGCCCTGCGCCAGGTCACGGGACCAGAGCGATTCACCTATGCGCTGCGCGACCGCGAAAGCGGCGACACCAAGGCGCTGTTCCACTTTCACAACACCAACACTAACGAAGGCTTTGCCGATCTCCTGGCCGATGACAGCGACATTGTCATGTCCCTGCGCGAGGTGCGCCCCTCCGAAGTGCGCAATGCACGCGAGGTCGGCTTGGGGGATCTGACCGGGGCGAATCGCAGCCGGGTTCTGGCGCTGGATGCGATGGTGCCAATCGTGTCGCCACGCAATCCAATGGCGGCCATCAGCCCGGCCCAACTGGCGCGCATCTTTGGCGGTGGCATTACCAATTGGCTGCAATTGGGCGGGCCGGACGCGCCGATTGTCCTGCATCTGCGGGATGCACAATCGGGCATCGCGCAATCGGTTCAGGATCGGCTGATGGCGCCTGCGCGTCTGTCGCTGGCGAATGACATCACCCGCCATGCCACCAACAGCGATCTGGCTGATGCGGTGGCCAATGACGTGTTGGGCATTGGCATCGCCAGCTTTTCCGAAATCGGCAATGCCAAACCGGTGCTGCTGTCGGGACGCTGCGGGTTTCAGCTGCGCGCCACCCGGCTGGCGATCAAAACCGAAGATTACCCGTTGACCGCGCCAATGTTCCTCTATCTGCCCGCCCGCCGCTTGCCAAAACTGGCGCGGGATTTCCTGACCTTCACCCGGTCCGACACAGCCCAGATCGTCATCCGCCGCGCCGGCTTTGTGGATCAGGCCCCGGAAGAGGTCGCAATCAACGCCCAGGGCGATCGCTTTGCCAATGCGATCTCTGCCGCCGGATCGGAAACCAGCCTGGATGAACTGAAACGCATGGTCGCCACCCTTGGCACACGGGCGCGCCTGTCGACCTCTTTCCGGTTTCGCGCCGGATCGGCACTCCTGGATGCGCAATCCCGCTCCAACGTCCAACAATTGGCCCGTGCGCTGGAGGCCGGCAAATACGACACAAGATCCGTGATGTTTGTCGGTTTTTCCGACGGTGACGGCCCCGCCAGCGGCAATCGCGACATCGCGATGAAACGCGCCGCTGCCGTGCGCGACGCCGTGATTGCCGCCGCCGAAACCGCCAATTTCGACCGGGTTGTGGTGGAAACCGATGCCTTTGGCGAAGCGCTGCCCATGGCCTGTGATGACACCGCATGGGGCAAACAGGCCAATCGCCGCGTCGAGGTCTGGGTGCGCTGAACACGCCCCCCCACCTTTCATCTGACCAGAAATATCCCGGGGGGTTTGGGGGGCTGGCCCCCCATCCGTCCTGTGGTTTGGGGGGCTGGCCCCCCATCTATCCTGCGGTTTGGGGGGCTGGCCCCCCATCCGTCCTGTGGTTCGGGGGCTGGCCCATCTATCCTGCGGCTTGGCGCACCTGGCCCGCCAACCTCCCACAATCCCGCCGCCTCCCCCACATACACGCGCCTTCGCACGCTCTGCCCGCGACCTTCCGCAAAGCGACCCCTTGCCGCCCTTGCCCCATCATGGCACCGTTGCAGCAATTGATCCAAGGGGGAGGGAGCCCATGGCAACCACGACCAAAACCGCAGAAGACACCACACATCTTCCCCAGACATTTGAGCCACGCAATCCCGGAATGGAGCTGGACCTGGACTGGGTGCTGGGGGTAGAGGCCAACCGATCCGCCATCGAACGCCGCGCGGCGACCTTGCCGGGGCGGCGCAGTGTGAAAAAGGACTTTCAGGCGGCCTGGCTCTGCCGGGCCATTTCCTGCATCGACCTGACGACATTGGCCGGTGACGATACCGAGGGCCGGGTGCGGCGGCTCTGTGCCAAGGCGCGCCAACCGGTGCGGGCCGACATCCTTCAGGAACTGGGGATGGAGGGGCTGACCACCGGCGCGATCTGTGTCTATCACGACATGGTGGCCACCGCCGTCGCCGCGTTGGAGGGCACGAATATCCCTGTCGCGGCGGTCTCGACCGGGTTTCCCGCCGGGTTGTCGCCGTTTCACCTTCGCGTGGCCGAGATCCATGAAAGCGTCCAGGCCGGTGCCCGCGAGATCGACATCGTGATTTCCCGCCGCCATGTCCTGACCGGCAATTGGCAGGCGCTTTATGACGAGATGCGCGCCTTTCGCGCCGCCTGTGGCGAAGCACATGTCAAGGCGATCCTGGCGACTGGCGAATTGGGCACGTTGAAGAATGTCGCCCGCGCCAGCCTGGTTTGCATGATGGCGGGGGCGGATTTCATCAAGACCTCGACCGGCAAGGAAAGCGTCAATGCCACCCTGCCCGTGTCGCTGGTGATGATCCGCGCAATCCGCGAATACCATCAACGCACCGGCGTGCGCGTCGGATACAAACCCGCCGGCGGATTTCCAAGGCCAAGGATTCGCTGACCTATCTGGCGCTGATGAAAGACGAGCTTGGCGACCGCTGGTTGCAACCCGACATGTTCCGCTTTGGCGCATCGTCCCTGCTGGGCGATATCGAACGCCAGCTGGAACACCACGTAACCGGGCGGTATTCCGCCAGCTATCGCCACGCAATAGGCTAACGCCATGCAGCTCTCTCCGGAAACCGCTGCAATTGCCCTGTTTGCGATGCTTGTCATTGGCAGTTCGCATTGGCGCTGGCGGCGCATTCGCCGCGCCATGCGGGGCTTGCCGACGCGGATGCAACGCCTTCTTGGGCCTGATCCGCTGTTCTTGCCACCCCCTGACGACCGGTTGCCGGATGAGCTGCGCGCCTATGCGGCGCTGCACCGGCGATCCGCCTGGGTGCAATATCTGCTTTGGGGTCTGGCGTTTGTCTGGATTGGCTACATCATTTACTCTGTTCTGAAAGGAACGCCGCAATGAGTGTGAAAGAGATTTTCGAAACCATGGAATACGGCCCCGCCCCCGAAAGCGCCGGTGATGCACTGGCCTGGATCGTTGATCAGGGCAGCCGGTTTGGCATGTACATCAATGGCGACTGGACCGCGGCACGGGGCGAATTCACCTCGAAGAACCCTGCCAATGGCGAAACGCTGGCCGACCTGACCCAGGCCATCCCGAGCGAGATTGACGACGCCGTCGCCGCCGCGCGCAAGGCCCAAGTCAAATGGCAGGGGCTGGACGGGCATGGCCGGGCGAAATACCTCTATGCCATTGCCCGTCTGTTGCAGAAACATGCGCGGCTGTTTGCGGTGCTGGAAACGCTGGACAACGGCAAACCGATCCGCGAAAGCCGTGATATCGACGTGCCCTTGGCGCAGCGGCATTTCTACTATCACGCCGGCATGGCGCAACTGATGGATTTTGAACTGCCCGGACGGGTGGCGCATGGCGTCTGTGGCCAGATCATCCCGTGGAATTTCCCGCTGTTGATGCTGGCATGGAAAATCGCCCCGGCGCTGGCGGCGGGCAATACGGTGGTGCTGAAACCGGCGGAATATACCTCGCTGACGGCACTGCTGTTCGCCGATATCTGCTCCCAGGCTGGTCTGCCCAAGGGTGTCGTCAATATCGTCACCGGCGATGGCGCGGTTGGTGAGGCCATCGTCAACCACCCCGGTATCGACAAGATTGCCTTTACCGGGTCCACCCCCGTGGGCCGTGCCATTCGCGCCGCGACGGCGGGCAGCGGCAAGGCACTGACGTTGGAGCTTGGCGGCAAATCGCCCTATATCGTGTTCGAAGACGCCGATATCGACAGCGCGGTCGAGGGGCTGGTCGATGCGATTTGGTTCAATCAGGGCCAGGTCTGTTGCGCCGGGTCCCGCCTCATCGTGCAGGAAGGCATTGCCGACACGTTCCACAGCCGTCTGCGCGCCCGGATGGACAAGCTGCGGATGGGCAATCCACTGGACAAATGCATCGACGTCGGTGCGATTGTCGATCCGGTGCAGCTCCAGACGATTTCCGCGATGGTGGACGGCAATACCGCCGGCGAGACCTATCGCGCCAATGTCGACATGCCGGCGCAGGGTTGTTTCTATCCGCCAACGCTGATCACCGGGCTGCACCCCAGTGACACGCTGATGCAGGACGAAATTTTCGGGCCTGTTCTGGTCGGAACCACCTTTCGCACCCCGGCAGAGGCGGTGCAGATCGCCAACAACACCCGCTATGGCCTTGCCGCGACGCTGTGGAGCGAGAATATCAATGTCGCGCTGGATATTGCGCCGAAACTGGTGGCCGGTGTGGTTTGGATCAACGGCACCAATATGTTCGATGCCGCCGCCGGTTTCGGGGGTGTGCGTGAAAGCGGTTTTGGCCGCGAGGGCGGTTGGGAAGGCATGTCGGCCTATACCCGTGATGCGGGCGAGGCCAAGGCGCAAGATCCCGTTGTGGCCTTCGCCGGGACCAAAGGGCCGGTCGACCCGCTGGACCGCACCGCAAAGCTCTATGTCGGGGGCAAGCAGGCGCGACCAGATGGCGGTTATTCGCGTGGGGTTTACGGGCCCAAGGGCGCGTTGCTGGGCCATGCCAGCCTCGCCAATCGCAAGGATGTGCGCAACGCGGTCGAAGCGGCCAAGGGTGCGGCATCCTGGGGCGCGACCACCGGACATTTGCGGGCGCAGATCCTGTATTACATCGCTGAAAATCTGTCGGCGCGGGCGGATGAATTTGCCGCGCGCATCGACGCGCTGACCGGTGGAAAGAAAGGCACAAAAGAGGTCGAGACCTCGATCAAGCGCCTGTTCACCTATGCCGCATGGGCCGACAAATTCGACGGCCAGGCGCATAATGTGCCGGTCCGCGCCGTTGCATTGGCCATGCGCGAACCTGTGGGCGTGATCGGCGCGCTCTGTGATGATGCGCTGCCGCTTCTGGGGCTGGTGTCGGCCATGGGTCCGGCGATGGCGATGGGCAACCGCTGTGTGCTGGTCGCCTCCGAAGCCTTTCCGCTGGCGGCAACCGATTTTTATCAGATCCTCGAAACCTCTGATGTGCCGGGTGGCGTGGTCAACATCCTGACCGGATCACATGGCGAGTTGGCCAAAACCCTAAGCGAACATATGGATGTCGATGCGGTCTGGAGCTTTTCTTCGACCGATCTCGCCGCGGACATCGAACGCGGGGCGGCGGCAAACCTCAAACGGACCTGGGTCAACAACGCCAAGGCGCGCGACTGGTTTGGCCCCTCGGGCGAGGGTCGTGCATTCCTTGATGCCGCGACCGAGGTCAAGAACATCTGGGTGCCTTACGGCGCATAGACCGGCGTGAAAATCTTCGGCTGCGCCTTCATTGCGCAGCCGAAAGACCGACGGGCGGCCAGGCCTCTACCACTCCAGCACCACCTTGCCGCTGTTGCCGGACCGCATCGCAGCGAACCCCTGTTCAAACTCTGCCGCGCGGAAACGGTGGGTGATGACGCCGCGCACATCCAACCCGTTTTCCAGCATGGCAATCATCTTGTACCAGGTTTCGAAAATCTCGCGGCCATAGACCCCTTTCAGGGTGATCGCCTTGAACACGATGCGGCTCCAATCCACCGGGGATTTGCCCGGCGGGATACCAAGCAGGGCAATACGCCCGCCCATGACCAGCGCCTCGACCATTTGGTCCAATGCGCGCTGATTGCCGGACATTTCCAGCCCGACATCAAAACCTTCGCGCATTTTCAGCGATTTGATCACGTCGTTCAGATCCTGTTCGGCGACATTCACCGGCACCACATCCGTCACCCGCGCCGCCAGCGCCAGCCGGTCGGGGTTTACATCGGTGATCACCACATGGCGCGCACCGACATGGCGGGCCACTGCCGCCGCCATGATGCCAATCGGACCGGCACCGGTGATCAACACATCTTCGCCCACCAGATCGAAGCTGAGCGCGGTATGCACCGCATTGCCCAATGGGTCGAGGATCGCGCCGATTTCATCGTCGATCTTATCCGGAAGCGGCACAACGTTGAACGCAGGCAGGCGCAGATATTGCGCAAAGGCCCCCTGTTCATTCACACCAATGCCCCGGGTTTCCGGGTCAAGATGGAACTTGCCTGCCCGGCTCTGGCGTGAATGCTTGCCAATCAAATGCCCCTCGCCGGAACAGCGTTGACCGATTTTCAGATCTTCGACCCGCGCGCCGATTTCAACAATCTCACCGGCAAATTCATGCCCCGTCACCAGCGGCACCGGCACGGTTTTCTGTGCCCAGTCATCCCAGTTCCAGATATGCACATCAGTGCCGCAAATGCCGGTCTTGTTGATTTTTATCAACACATCATCCGGCCCGATTTCCGGCACCGGCACGTCATGCATCCAAAGCCCTTCACGTGCTTCGGATTTGACCAGCGCCTTCATGTCATTTCTCATTTCAACACTCCCACGGCACGGCCTGCGCGTTCAAACGCGGCCAGCGCCTGATCCAGATCATCCTGTGTCAGGGCGGCGTTCATCTGGGTCCTGATCCGCGCCTGCCCCTTGGGCACAACCGGAAAGAAGAAGCCCGAAACATAGACGCCTTCGTCAAACAGCTTTGCCGCCATCTCTTGGGCCAGTTTGGCCTCGCCCAGCATCACCGGGATGATCGGATGCTCACCGGGCAACAGGTCAAACCCCAAATCCGTCAATCCCTTGCGCCAATAGGCGGCATTGGCGAACAATTTCGCGCGCAGATCATCCCCCTGTTCAACCAGATCGAGGGCAGTGATCCCCGCCGCAACCACGGCCGGCGGCAATGAGTTGGAAAACAGATAGGGCCGCCCGCGTTGCCGCAACAAGTCCACAACCGGTTGCGCCGCCGCGATATAGCCGCCAATCGCCCCGCCCAGCGCCTTGCCCAATGTGCCGGTCAGAATATCCGCTGAGACCCCGGCATGCGCCGGGGTGCCGGCACCCTTCGGGCCCATGAAGCCCGTCGCATGGCAATCATCGACCATCAGGATCGCGTCATATGTGTCGGCCAGCGCCCGGATCTCGTCCAGTTTGGCCAGATAGCCATCCATCGAAAACACACCATCGGTGGCAATCATCACGTGCCGCGCACCGCCTTCACGCGCTTCTTTCAGCTTGGCCTCCAGATCCGTCATATCGGAATTGGCGTAGCGATAGCGTTTGGCTTTGCACAGGCGGATGCCGTCGATGATGCTGGCATGGTTCAGCGCATCAGAGATCACCGCATCCTCGGGCCCCAACAGCGGTTCGAACACCGCGCCATTGGCATCAAAACAGGCGGCAAACAGAATCGCATCATCCGTTCCCAGAAACGCCGCCAGCTTCTGCTCCAGCGTACGGTGAATGTCCTGTGTGCCACAGATAAACCGGACAGAGGCCATTCCATAGCCGTGGCTGTCCATCGCATCCTTGGCAGATTGGACCAGCGCCGGGTGATTGGCCAGCCCGAGGTAGTTGTTGGCGCAAAGGTTGATCATCTGGCGGTCGCCAACCTGCATTCGCGCGCCCTGGGCCGAGGTGATCGGCCGTTCAATCTTCATCAATCCATCCGCTTCGATCCCGGACAGGGTGGATTTCAGGTGGTCAAGAAACATCTGTGCCATAGAGCGACTCCTTTGCTGGCCGCACTTCTAACACAACAGACAGAATTCCGAAATAACGGATTTTTCGACAGGCGAAAATTTTCCACCCCGGTCGATCCCGGCCTTTCCGCGGGTCAAACCCACAATTGCCGGTGATCTAGCCAGAGAAGTCCTGGACAATCAGAAACGCCTTGGCATCGCCATCCAGCGCCCGGATACGATGCGGTAAATCCGCCGCGTAACGTGCACTGTCGCCCGGCTCCAACCGGGCAATGGCCTCGCCAGAGGTGACCTCCAGACGGCCTGAGATCACGCTGAGGGTTTCCACCGTGCCGCGTTTATGGGCCTGGCTGTCCAGCCGCCCGCCCGCGTCAAACAGCAATTCATAAAGCTCGTTGCGCCCGGCCTCTTCCGGCGGTGAAAAGATGCGAATGCGACAACCCGCGCCCATATTGTCGATGGTCGGGATCTGGTCGGCGCGCAGAACCTCGATCCGGTTGGTCTGAACTTCTTCTTCCAACAGCCCGGCAAAATCGACCTGTAACGCCCGCGTCAAATTCCACAGGGTGGCAATTGTCGGGCTGCTTTCGCCGCGTTCGATCTGGCTGACCATGGACCGCGACACCCCAGACAGCTTTGCCACCGCATCCAGCGACAACCCCTGGGTGCGGCGCGCCTCTTTCAGGCGGGCGGGCAAAAGTGCCAGAATATCGTCCGATGTTTCCGTCATGACGGAATGATGCCGAGAAGCCGGGCAAATATCAAGCAGGTTCCGTGACGGAACGTCGTTGTGACAGGCCGCGATCCTCGGCGCATATTGGCGCTGAAACGGGGAAAGAGGACCATCATGTCACAGGATATCGTAATTCTGGCGGGCGCGCGCACCGCCATCGGCACCTTTGGCGGCACGCTTAGTGGCACGGCGCCCATTGATCTGGCCACCGCCGCGTCAAAGGCGGCCCTGCAACGGGCCGATGTCGCACCAGAGCAGATTGGCAATGTGGTCTTTGGCCATGTGATCAACACCGAACCGCGCGACATGTACCTGAGCCGCGCCGCCGCGATTGCCGCGGGCGTGCCGGACACCACCCCGGCGATGAACGTGAACCGGTTGTGTGGCTCCGGGGCGCAGGCCGTGGTGTCGGCGGTTCAATCCCTTTTGCTGGGGGATGCGGATTTCGCACTGGCGGCGGGGCGGAAACCATGTCCCGGTCCCCTTTCATCAACCCTGCGCAACGGTTTGGCGCCAAGATGGGCGATATTACGACGGTCGACATGATGCTGGGGGCGCTGACCTGCCCGTTTGGCACCGGCCACATGGGCGTCACAGCGGAAAACGTCGCCGCCGAACATGGGATCAGCCGCGCGGATCAGGATGCTTTCGCGTTGGAGAGTCAAACCCGGGCCGCACGTGCGATTGCCGAGGGCCGTTTTGCCGATCAGATTACACCGGTCGAGGTGCGGGTAAAACGCGACATGGTGCCGTTTGCGGTGGACGAGCACCCCAAACCCAGCACAGCCGAGGCTCTGGCCGGGTTGCGCAGCGTGTTCCAAAAGGACGGCACCGTGACCGCCGGCAATGCCAGCGGCATCAATGACGGCGCGGCAGCACTTGTTCTGGCGCGGGGCGAAGCCGCAGAGAAATCCGGGTTGAAACCGCGTGCGCGGGTTCTGGGCTATGCCCATGCCGGTGTCCGGCCCGAGGTCATGGGCATCGGCCCGGTGCCAGCGGTCCGCAATCTGATTGCGCGCACGGGTCTGGCGATCAGCGATTTCGATGTGATCGAATCAAACGAAGCCTTTGCCGCCCAGGCCCTGGCGGTGAACAAGGAACTGGGCCTTGATCCGGCCAAGGTGAACCCGAACGGCGGGGCGATTGCGCTGGGCCATCCGGTGGGCGCGACCGGCGCGATCCTTGTGGTCAAAGCGCTCTATGAACTGGAACGCACCGGCGGGTCCAGGGCGCTGATCACCATGTGCATTGGCGGCGGACAGGGGATTGCACTGGCGATTGAACGGGTGTGATCCTGGGGTCAGGATCCTAGGGACGTTGGATCATGGCGCCAACCGACGCTCCGGCTGCGTCAATCACCGCCAGTCGCGAAAACCCGCGGGACGGTAGCACCACGGGCAAAACGCGGTCACGGGCGCCGGTAATCACCGGTGCCCCATCAACCAAAAGGGTAAAGGGCGGCACGCCGTGGCGCAGTTTCACCGTCACATGATTTCCCGCCATCACCGCACCATCGGGCGGAAAGGCCATTTGCAGCGATGTCCCTGATCTGCTGAACAGCCCGTCACGCGCCCGAAAGCGGCGCAGCGGCTGCGGCAGATCCGCATTGCGCAACATCAGCGTGGCGGCGGGCGGTGGCGGCAAATCATCGGGCGCGGTTTTCAACAGCTGAAACGCCTCGAACAGCACAGGCGCGGCCATATCGCCGCCAAAGGCACCGGGCACCGGCGTGCCATCGGGCCGCCCCATCCAGACGCCCGCCACATGGCGACCATCAAACCCAAGCGACCAGGCATCGCGGTGGCCATAAGATGTACCGGTCTTGTAGGCCAGCCAATCGCGCGGCGCGCCCGGCGGCGGCACCATATCCGCCAGGATATGCCCCACCTGCCAGGCGGCAATATCGCCGGTGACATCCGCGCCGGCCTGGGGCGTTGCGCCCTGCCGCCAGTATAGCGGGCGCGCCCGGCCCATCTGGGCCAGTGATGCATAAAGCTGCACCATATCCTCCAACGTCAGCCCCAAACCGCCCAAGGCAATCGCCAATCCCGGCTGCGTGCCCTGCAAGGCCGGTTCAGCCCCGGAACGGCGCAGCGCCGCCATAAGATGCGCTGGTCCCAACGCCTCGGTCAGTTTGACGACGGGAATGTTCAGCGACATCTGCAACGCCCGTTCGACCGTCACCTCGCCCCGGAACTGGCCATCGAAATTCTGTGGCGCATAGGCCCCGAAGCGGACAGGCGTGTCGTCGATCAACGTCTGTGGATGGGCCAGCCCACGGTCAAAGGCCAGCGCATAAATGAGCGGTTTCAATGTCGATCCCGGCGATCGCAAGGCCTGGGTCATATCTATAAACCCATCGCGCGCCTCGCCCGCTGTCAAACCCGCTGATCCGACCGAGGCCAGAACCTCGCCCGTGACATGATCGGCCACCACCATCGCGATGGAAAGGTGGTCGCCCTCGCCGCGCACCGCACGGGCGGCCAGATCTTCCAGACGCGCTTGCAGGTCACGATCAATTGTCAGGTCATGCACAGCGGCAAACGGCGCGTCATCGCGCGCGCGATCCGCCAGATGCGCCGCAAGAACCGGAAAATCATGCCGCGTTGTCGGCACCACTTCGCGCCGGGCCGCCAAGGCCGTGTCGGCATCAATCACGCCATAACGCTGCATCCGCGCCAATACCCGGTCGCGGGCGGCAACGGCGCGGGCATGGCGTTTGTCGGGGCGGCGGCCTTCGGGGCTTTGTGGCAGGGCGACCAGCATCGCAGCCTCCGCCGGGGTCAGGCGGCGGGGTTCCTTGCCGAAATAGCCCAGCGTCGCGGCCCGCACCCCTTCGAGGTTGCCACCATATGGCGCATGGGTGAAATAAAGCGTCAGGATCTCGCGTTTGGTCAGCTTGCGCTCCAGCGCCAATGCCAGCCGCGCCTGTCGGATCTTGCCTGCCAAGGCCCCTGTGCCGCTATCCTCCAGCAGCCGGGCAACCTGCATCGTCAAGGTCGATCCCCCCGAAACCATCCGGCCATTGCGCAGCGCCTGTGCCACCGCGCGGCTGATCGCGATACCATCCACGCCGGGGTGATCCCAAAACCGCTTGTCCTCATAGGCGACCAGCATATCGACCAGTTTCGGGTCGATCTCATCCAAGGTGACGGAAAACCGCCAGCGCCCGTCTTCGACCGTATAACCGCGCAAAAGCCGCCCGTTGCGGTCCAGAACCTCGACCGAGGTTTCGGCCAGAACCGGCGGCAGCACAGTGTCCTCGACCCAGGCGTCAAATCCATCGCGCAGCACGGCCCCGCCCCAGAGGAGCAGGACCAGAAGGCAGAGCCATCTCACGGTGCGACCGTCAACTGCCCAGATGCCGTGCGCGCGCGATATTGCGGCCGATACATGTCTTCGACCACGGCAGCCGGGTGGTGGAATGCGCCCGGTGAAATGGCGCGCACGATATAGGCCAGTTCAAACGCCTTGTCGCCGCGATGATCCACCGCCGCAAGGAAACGATCTGCGCGGAACTCGGTATGTTCGGCCTGTTTCGGTTTCAGCCAATCAAGCGCGCGAATATCGCCAGAGCGCAACAGGTTGGGATTGTCGATCTCGAACCCTGCGGGCAGCGGATCATTGATCATCAGCCGCGCGCCGGTTTCCTCGGCCGGGATCACCCGCAGCACAGTCACAAGACGGTCGCCCAGCGCCACCGCCCCGGTCACTTCTGCGCCGTCCATGTCGTAGTAGCGCCGTTCGATCCGATAGCCATAACCGCCCTGATCCACAGGTTCCGACGGTTTGCCGAATGTGGTCAGCGTTACGCTGGTGGCGGTGCTGCCATTGTTGGTGATCGTGCGCGGCGCGTCGCCGTTCAGGAACCGGCGCACCATTGGCCCCTCGACCGGCGCATCGTCCAGCAGGACATTTGACGCCGTCGGGTCGGCCACCATGGCGTGGGCGGCCAACAGCGACCAGGCCTGTTCCTGGGTCGACAGCTCTGGTCGGCTGTCCGAGATCCGCTGGATCAGCGCCTCGCGGTCGATGGCGTTTGATCCAGCTTCGACCGCCAGCGACAACAGCCCCGCCGCATCACGCAGATCGGTGCCATAATCGACACGGAACAGTGGACTTTCCGGCCCGGTCCGCTGGCCCAGTTTCTGTACCGCGATGGTGAACATCCGGTCAGCGCGGGTCTGATCGCCATACATCGCCAGCGCCGCGCCCAGTTGCGCCGCCGCCAGTGGTGTGGCGAAATCACCGCCCTTCACATCCGCATAATAGCGCAGATCGCCAACCGCCGCCGCGCCTTCACGCGCGAGCACCATAAGCGCATAGGCAATATCTTCGCCGCCATCGTCGAAGTCCGGGGCATAGTTTACCCGGTTTTTCAGGTTGTCCATCGCCTGACGGAAGGCCAGATCAGGCACGGCAAAATCACTGGCCCGCGCGCGGCTGAGGAAATCGCTGACATAGGCATCCAGCCAGAAATCCCCCGATTGCGCCCGCCACAGACCAAAGGCACCATTCGGCGCCTGTCGCGTCAGGATACGCGCGACGGTCTGGTCGATCCGCTCCTGAATGCGTGCGGTTTCGGTCAGGCCCATCGCGTCGGTCACCGAGCTGAGATAGAGCAGCGGCATCGCCTGGGATGTGATCTGTTCTGTACAGCCGTATGGATACCGGTCAAGCGAGGCCAGCAGCCGCGGCGCATCGAAACGTGCCAATGGGCCAGGCGGCGACAAGCGCCGAGGCGGTGTCCAGCCGCAAACCGGCAAAGACATTGTCATCAAAGGTAAATGTCTCGCCCGCAGCGAGCGAGAAGCGCCGGGTTTGCGACACTTCGGGATCGTTGTTGCGCACCGGCACGGTCAGCGATTTGCGCAGCACCAAACCATCCGGCGTGGTCAGCGCCACGGTGATCGCATGATCGCCCTCGCTGATCGCGGTGATCGGCACGGCAAAACTGGCCTTGCCCAAGTCGCCCAGGTCAATGTCCGACGGGATTGCGGTGGCGTTCAGCGTCACACCCTGCGCCGTGATGTCCAGCCCCATGCGGCCTGCCGGACCTTCGGCATGCACAACCTCCAGCAACATGCGGCTGCTGTCACCGGGGGCGAGGAACCGGGGCAAAGAGGCAGTCACCACCACCGGATCGCGCACCAACACGTCCTTTTCGGCCTGTCCAACGCCGGTGGATGACCATGCAACCGCGGCCAGACGCACCGTGCCATTGAATTCCGGGATGTCGAACGACACCTCGGCGCGGCCATCCGGGCCAATCGTGACCGGACCAGAGAAACGCGCGACCAGATCCTCGGTTGGCGGCGGGCTGTTGAACCGGGCGCCATCCGCGCCATCACCGCCCGACCGAATACGCCCCATAGAGCCATCCAACCCGTCAATCAGTCGCCCATAAAGGTCACGCATCTCGACCCCCAGTTTGCGCTGGCCAAAGTAATGGCCCTGGGGATCGGGGCTCTGGAATCCGGTGATGTTCAAAATACCCAGATCGGTGGCGGCGACGGTGACATAAGCGGTCTCGCCCTCTGTGATGCCATCAACCTGTACCGTCGCGGTCAAAGGTCCGCGTGGCTTCGAAGTTTCACCTGTGATCAACGTCACATCCAGCGCCTTGGCACCTGGATCAATACTGGCATGGGCCAGCCCCAGCGAACGGGCCGGATTTTGCCCTGCCGGCGCGTCCATCGGCCGGATCACCGTGGCACTGACATAGGCCCCGGCGCCCCATTCATCGGTCACGGTCAGGGGAATGGTATTTTCGCCCTCGGTGACCGCGACGGTCTGCATGTCGATCAGCCGATGCGACATCACGGTGATCAGCGCGGTGCCGGCATAGCGCGGCACAAGCCGCAGGGTCGCGACCTCACCAGACCGATAGGCGGGTTTGTCGAGCGACAGTTCCAGCGTGTCGGGCGTGCTGGTGGCATCCGCAGGCACATACCAACCGGCCCAGAATTCAGTAGAGGCAGCCACATATGTGCCGCCGTCGCGTTCGACCACCAGCTCATAATTGCCCCAGTCGACATCTGCACCAATTTCGACCGGTGCGTTGCCCAGGGTCACCGTGCCGCTGGCCATTTCGGTGCGGACCACCGTCGGCTCCCAGTTCCACTGACCATAAAGGCGATACCATTCATATGTGGTGCGCACGCGGTTCAGCGTCCATTTTACCGGCATATCGCTGGCGGCGCCCTCGGCATCCAACCCAATCAGTTGGAACCGCGCCTCGGACCCTTCCTTGACCACGCCATCAAACAGCGGCTTGATGCCGATCACCCGGCCGGATGCGGCCAAATCCCGGCTCAACCGGCGTTCCACAGGGCGCCCCGATCCTTCGGACATCGACACCACAACCTCGGCTGTCATCGGCAGCGATGCGGCGTCACCTTCTATCGCGGGAAATTCCAACGGCACGGACAATGTGCCATCTGCCCCGCTGCGCAGCCCACCATCCATATAGCGGGTGCGCGGATCAAAGGTGATGTCGTGGCGACCAAAGGTAAATCCATCCCAGCCCTCGATCCCGCTGGCGCGCGACAGGCGCACCCGAATTTCCGCCGGCAGGTCGGCCCCCGGCGCACCAAACAGATATTTGGCCTCAATGCTCAGATCCGGCGTGTCACTCGCGGTGATCCGCCCCTCTGGCAGCGACAGGTCAAAATCAATCCGTTCCGGCAGAAAATCCTCGACCAGCACGGTCTTGGTCACCAATGCCGGGGTATCCGGGTCGGAATGAACCTCAATCCGCCAGGTGCCGCGCGGCACGGTTGCGCCAATTGGCATGGAAAACACATGCCCGCCTGCCAAACCATCGTTCGACAGATGGCGGGAATATTCCACCCCGTCCGGTCGGGTAAGCACCGCCACCAGCGGCAGGCCGTCAATACCACGCGCCTGGGAATCGCGGGCCAATGCAGTTGCCTCGATCACCTCGCCGGCGCGATAGGCGCCACGGTCCGTCGCCAGAAACACATCGACCGGGCCCGCAGGTTCGCGCCCTTCAACACCCCGGTCGGACAGATCAAACGCCGGATCTTTCAGCGACAAAAAGGCAATGTCATCCTCGGTCCTGGCCACCAGAAGCGCCGGCGCGGCCCCCTGGGTGCCACGGGTCAGGCCGGGATCAAACTGCACATGGCCAGAGGCATCGCTTTTGGCCTCGGCCAGCACGCGATTGGCCTGGGAAATCAATTGCACAGACACATCGGATTTGCCTTTGGCATCGCCCAGCCCGCGAATGAACACATGCAGACCGTCGCTGCCCGACATGCTGGCCAGCCCCAGATCAGACAACACAAACCATTGGGTGGCGATATTGTCGGAATATTCATCTTCGGACGGCACCCGCGCCGTCAGGGCATAAATGCCCGGCGGTTGATCGGCCAGCGCATCGCCCATGGGCAGACGGGTGGTCACATCAAGGTTCAACTGTTGCTCAACCTCCCCCACACCCTGCCAAATGGTTTCTCCGACCTCTCGATCAAATTCACGCACCAGATAATTGTTCATCTGCTCGCCAAAGAAGCTGTCCTGAATGGCGCGCAACAGGTTGCGATCACTGACCCGGCGCAGCGTCAAATCCACCTCTGTCAGGTTCACCGTTTCAATCGGCAACCCCGCATCCGAAGACCGCGGCAACACATAGGACCGCCCGGTAAAGGCAACCGAAGGCGACCGGTCGCGGACATATTGCGTGATGGTCACATCCTTGACCATTTCTTCGCCAGACGCGGCGGCAGCCCCTCGCGGAAGGTGATGGTGTAGCGATGCCCATGCTCGACACCACCAACACAGACGTCGCGCCCGGACGCGCTGACCACCAGCCCCGGATCAGGCAGCCGCACATAAGGCGCATAATCCACCCCGGTGCGCACCAGATCCTCGCTGAAGGTGACACAGATCCGCGGCTCGGCCTTGTCGCTTTCGGTGCGATGTTCGGTGATGCGGAACCCATATTTGTTGATCGCCGCGTCCAGCGCCGCCACCACATCCCCGCGCGGCTGGATCGATTCAGCCAGACGCAGGGTCGGCACCATGTCGCGACCGCGCCCTGATTCTTCCAGCCCCTCGGCCAGAATCAACAGCGCCGCAATCCGCCCCGGATCATTTGGCGCACGCAAATAGCCATTGACCCCGGCGGCCACCGCCGTGGCGGCAAACCGGCGACGATTTGAGGATGATGTCGCCACCGCCTCATTCGCAAGGGCAAGCCGGGCATAGTCGACCCAAAGATCCGCCGCATCATTTTGCGCCAGCGCCGCGCCAACCCAATGCAAGGCATTGCCGAGATCGTTTTCCGCCTCTTTGTCGCGCGCCGCCTTGAGCAGGACATCGACCGACCACTTGCCACCCATGTGCCGCACGCCAAGATCACGCGCCTGGGACATGGCCGCATCGACATCGCGTTTTCGCAGGAAATTCAGATCGTTCACCCGACCCTCGGCCCGGTCCTGTACGGCGGGATCAACATCCACCACCACAGCGGAAATCGCGCCCTCATAGGCCTGGCGTTCGCTGACGGCGCTTTTTGGGAAACATGCGTTGGATCGGCTGTTGAAGGTGAACGCCTTGCAGGACGGATCGTTAAGGCACACCTGCTGGCACGCGGCCATGTTGGTGTCGAACAGCGCCTGAAGGTCAGAGCCGAAGAAATCCATATCGCGCGACACCACCACCCGTCGGTCCGGTATCAATTCCTGTTCCTGGGATTGGGCCGCGACCGGGACAAACACGGGCACAGTACACAGAAGCGACATCAGGGCGGCAAAAACGCGACGCATGAAAAATCCTCCGATCCAAATGCCGATAGTGTTCCATTAGTCGGCCAGGCTGGCAAGGCAACCTTCCCGGAAATGACGAATCTGTCATCACCCCGGCGGGGACCATGTTTAAACAGTTCTTCACCCCTTGCCGCCACAGTACCGGAGTTATGAGTCAATGAATCGCTTTACGGGGTGGCATGAGTTCTGCCAGCAAACTAGCCGAGGAACGCCGCGCACGGCTTGGCGCGGAACGCCTGCTTGAACTCAAGCAGGCCGAATTGTTCGCCGCCAACCGCAAACTTGGCCATCACGCCCGCGCGCTGAGCGAAGAGATCGTTGAAAAACGCGCCGAGGTTGCCAATGTGCGGGACGAAAACCAGCGGGTGAAATCCGACCTGTCGCGCACGACCAAGAATCTGGAAGTGGCGGAACGCCGTTTGTGGCAGGCCGTTGAAACCATCGAAGACGGATTCGCGTTTTTCGACAGCGATCATTGTCTTATCAGTGCCAACAGCGCCTATTTATCGGTGTTTGAAGGCCTGGAAGAAATTCAACCCGGCGTGCCCTTTGCCCGTATCCTACAGCTTTTGACCGAAGAGGGCATTGTCGACACCGGCGAATTGGCCCCGGCCGAATGGCGGGCGATGATGCTTAATCGCTGGCAATCCTCCACCCCCGAGGCGATCACCCTGCGGCTGTGGAATGGCATGTATTTCAAGGTGGTGGACAAACGCGGCGAGGCCGGGGATGTGGTGTCACTGGTGCTGAATATCACCGACACCATCCGGTACGAAAAAAACCTGCGCGAAGCGCGCAATCGCTCCGAAGCCGCGAATCGCGCCAAATCCGCCTTCCTTGCCAATATGAGCCATGAAATCCGCACGCCGATGAATGGCGTGATCGGCATGGCCGAATTGCTGACCGATACCGAACTGTCCGAGGAACAGCGCCTCTACGTCAATACGATGAAGAATTCCGGCGAGGCGCTGTTGGTTATCATCAATGACGTGCTGGATTATTCCAAGATCGAGGCCGGCAAACTAGAGCTTCACCCCGAACGGTTTGACCTGGAACGCGCCATCCATGAAATCATCATGCTGTTGCAGCCAACGGCCCGCGACAAGGGGCTGGATCTTCTGGTCGACTACGACATGTTCCTGCCCACGGAATTCATCGGCGATCCGGGGCGCATTCGCCAGGTTCTGACCAATATTCTGGGAAATGCGGTGAAATTCACCCTTCAGGGGCATGTATTGACGCGGGTGGTGGGGGTGCCACGCGAAGACGGCCAAACCGCAGTGCACGTCACGATCGAAGATACCGGCATCGGCATTCTCGACGAAAAACTGGGCGATGTGTTTGGCGAATTCAATCAGGTCGAAGATGAACGCAACCGCAAGTTCGAAGGCACCGGTCTGGGATTGGCGATCACCAAACGGCTGATTGACATGATGGGCGGCGAGGTCTGGGTCGACAGCGAATTTGGCACAGGGTCGAGCTTTGGCTTTCAGGTCACATTGCCCAGCCCCGACGGCGAAACCGTTCAGCCGCCGAAACTTCCGAAACACATCCGCCGGGTGATGATTGTTGATGACCGCCCGGTGAACCGGATGATTCTGGAAAAACAATTGCAGGTCATGCAGGTCGAAACCTCTGCCTGCGAAAATGGCCAGGAAGCGCTGGATCAATTTGCCGCCGATTGTGCCTTTGATCTGGTGTTGACCGATCACAACATGCCAAAGCTCGATGGGCTTGAATTGGCCCAGGCGCTGCGCGACGCAGGCCACGAGACACCGATCATCATGCTCAGTTCCAACACCGGATTTGCCGAAACGGACCCGGCGGCAAAGTTGCTGCATGCGGTCCTGCAAAAACCGGTGCCACGTGGGGTGTTGTTCGACAAGCTGAATGCCATGTCACCCGCCGAGGATACCGCAGAACCAGCGCACTCCGGCCCCAAACCCTCTGGCGATGCCAAGGTGGCGAACCCGCCCCAGCCGACGCCATCCCCGGCAAAACCGCAGCCGGTATCAGCCACATCCGCACCGCCCAAAATCCCGGACGCCAAAGAACACGCGGCGCAGACGCCAACCAGCACAACCGGGAAAATCCAGATCCTGACCGCCGAGGACAACAAGACCAATCAGTTTGTATTCCGCAAAATGGTGAAAACCCTGGAGGTCGATCTGCATTTTGCCAACAACGGTCTGGAAGCGGTGGAAGCCTACAAGAAATTGCAGCCCGACATTATTTTCATGGATATTTCAATGCCGGAAATGGACGGCAAAGAGGCGACAACCGAAATTCGCAAACTGGAATCCGCCAACGGCACCCGCGTGCCGATCATCGCCTGCACAGCACATGCAATGTCCGGGGATCGCGAGGTTCTGATCGCCGCCGGGCTGGACGATTATATCACCAAACCGCTGAAACGCGCTGCGATCGAGGCGATGATCAAACGCTATGCCCCCCGCGAACCAGAGGCAAAGCAGCTGCGCGAAATGCCGTGACATTCATCGCAACTGCGGGCCTTACAGCCGGGCGTGACGGTTCACATCCTTGTACAGCAAATACCGGAACCGACCCGGTCCGCCCGCGTAACAGGCCTGTGGGCAAAATGCCCGCAGCCACATGAAATCGCCGGCCTCGACCTCGACCCAATCCTGATTGAGCCGGTAAACGGCCTTGCCTTCCAGCACATAAAGCCCGTGTTCCATCACATGGGTTTCGGCAAATGGGATCACGCCACCGGGTTCGAATGTCACCACAGTCACATGCATATCGTGCCGCAAATCGGCCGGATCGACAAAGCGCGTGGTCGCCCAAGCCCCGTTGGTGTCCGGCATCGGCGTCGGTGTGACATCGCGGTCCGACGTCACAAAGGCCTCTGGCACATCCAACCCCGGAGCGGGTTCATAACGTTTGCGAATCCAGTGGAACCGCAGCGCTTGCGCGCCATCGTTTCGCAAGGACCAGTCACAGCTCGGGGGCAAAAAGGCAAATCCACCCGCGGTCAGCTGATGCGTGGTGCCCTCGATGGTCAGGGTCATCTCGCCTTCGACGACAAAAAGCACGCCCTCGGCCTCTGGGTTGGGTTCAGGCGCGGTGCTGCCACCGCCGGGCAGGACCTCCATGATATATTGCGAAAACGTTTCGGCAAACCCGGACAAGGGCCGCGCAATGACCCAGGCCCGCGTCGCCGTCCAATGCGGCAGAAACGAGGTCACGATGTCGGTCATCGTGGCGCGCGGGATCACCGCATAGGCCTCGGTAAAAACTGCCCGCCCGGTCAAAAGCTCTTTTTGTCCCGGCAATCCGCCATGGGGCGCGTAATAGCTGCGGTCGCTCACGGCTGTCTCCTCCTGAATTCGCCCCCACTAAACGCCCATTGGCTGCCACAGGGAAGAACCTGGCGCACAATAGGTTTATTCGTGTTTTTTTGATAAAGCGCCGTCAGTCTCTGACATCATGCAGAAATGCCGGGCGATCAGGTTCCGACAAATCCGCCACATGACGATATCCGCCCAGATCAAACCCCAGGATGTCCGCCGGATCCTGCAGGCGATTTTGCACCATATATCGCGCCATTGCCCCGCGGGCCTTTTTCGCGAAAAAGCTGATGATCTTTGGCTGACCGCCCTTCATGTCAAAGAATTGCGGTGTGATGACACGCAATTTCAAAGCCTTGCGATCCACCGCGCCGAAATATTCCTGGCTGGCGCAATTTATCAAAACGTCGCTGCCGGTGGTCGCGGCCTGCGCGTTCAGCGCCTTGGAAATCTGATCACGCCAGTAGTGGTACAGGTTCGTGCCGCGCCGGGTCTTCAGCCGCGATCCCATTTCCAGCCGATAGGCCTGAATCGCATCCAGTGGGCGCAACACCCCGTAAAGACCGGACAAAATCCGCAAGTGATCCTGTGCATAACGGACCTCATCCGCGTCCAGCGTTCGCGCCTCAAGCCCGAGATATGTGTCGCCGGCAAAGCCGAACATGGCAGGTCGGGTGACATCCGGCGCGGGGTCATCGGAAAAGGCGCGAAACCGGTCACGGTTCAATCGCGCCAGATCATCCGAAAGATCCATCAACCCCTTGAGATCACCCAAGGTCAGGTTGCGGGCGGTTTTCGCCAAACGCGCCGCATCCGCCTGCATCGCCGGCTCGGTCATTTCGACCGTTGTTTCCGACCAATCCAGCCGCTTGGCCGGTGAAATCACCACGAGCATTGCATGTCTCCCTTTGGCGGCGGCTTACGACGCTTCGCGCAAAACGTCCAGAAACGCCGCGCCAAAACGTTCGGCACGACGTTCGCCCAACATCTGTTCCAGATCACGCACCGCACTGGGGCGGCGTTCGGCCAGCTTGGCAAGCTGCGCGGCAGAACAAGACAGCGGTTTTTCCGTACCACAGGCGCCGCGCGTCAGATCGGCCTGCACCTGCATCAACCGGTCATAGATGGACCCGGCATCCCGCCCCGCCAGCTTGCGCCGGGTGGGGTGCATCGCTTCGGTGGCGCCGGTGATCACGGCCAGAAATTCCGCGCCGTAATGTTCCAGCTTTTTGGCACCAACCCCACCAATCCGCGCCATGTCATCCAGCGAAGCGGGCCGGGTTTCGGCCATTTCGATCAGGGTCCGATCGTTGAAAATGATATAGGCCGGGACGCTGGCGGCCTCGGCCAGAGCGCGGCGTTTGGCCTTTAGTGCGGACAACAACGGCGCATCATCCTCGCTGACCATCGCCTTGACCGCCGGGCGGCGACGGGCCTGGGCCTTGGCGATGGTGTCACGCCGCAACATGATGCTGGCCTCACCGCGCAGGATGGGCCGCGCCGCTTCGGTCATGCGCAGCGCGCCATAACGTTCCGGGTCCGGCCGCATCAGATCATGGCCCATCATCTGGCGGAACACGGCCTGCCAGCCGCGTTTGTCAAATTCGCCGCCAACGCCAAAGGTCGGCAACTGATCGTGGCCTTTTTCGCGCACCTTGTCGGTGGCATTGCCCATGACAATGTCGATCAGATGCCCGGAACCGAACCATTCGCCGGTGCGCAGCGCCGCCGAAAGCGCCTTGCGCACGGCTTCTGTGCCATCAAAGGTTTCGACCGGCGATTGGCACAGGTCACAATGACCGCAAGGTTCGGTCGTTTCGCCAAAATACCCAAGCAGCGTAGTGCGGCGGCATTCCAGCGCCTCTGCCAGCCCCAAAAGCGCATTCAACCGGCCATGGTCAGCAGCACGGCGTTCGGGGGGTGCCAGCCCCTCGTCGATCTGAGACCGCCGCAAACGGATGTCATCCGCCCCAAACAGGGTCAGTGTTTCCGCCGGGCCGCCATCGCGCCCGGCACGACCGATTTCCTGATAATAGGCTTCGATCGACTTGGGCAGATCGGCATGTGCCACCCAGCGAATATCGGGTTTATCGACCCCCATGCCAAAGGCGACAGTCGCGACAACGATCAGACCATCCTCACGGGCGAACCGCGCCTCTACACTGCGCCGATCTTCGGCATCCATGCCGCCATGATAAAAACAGGCGTTGTGGCGATCTTCGGTCAGGGCGCGCGCCAGCCCCTCGGTCTTGGCGCGGGTGCCACAATAGACAATCCCGGATTGATCCCGGCGTGCGGCCGCGAAATCAAGAATCTGGCGGCGCGGCCCATCCTTGGGCTGAAAGGCAAGGTGAATATTGGGCCGGTCAAATCCACGCAGGAACCGCGCAGGTTCTTCGCCGTCAAACAATCGCGCGACGATTTCGTCCTGGGTTTCGGCGTCTGCCGTGGCGGTAAAGGCCGACAGCGGCACATTCAACTCGCGGCGCAGTTCCCCGATCCGAAGGTAATCCGGGCGAAAATCATGGCCCCATTGGCTCACGCAATGGGCTTCGTCGACGGCGATGGAATTGACACCGATGCGGCGCAACATCGACATTGTACCACCGGCGGCCAGACGTTCAGGCGCGAGGTACAGCAGCTTCAATGTGCCCGCCTCCAGCGCCTCCCAGACGGCTTCGGTTTCCTCGGGGGTGTTGCCGGATGTCAGCGCGCCGGCATTCACCCCGGCCTCTCGCAGACCGCGCACCTGATCGCGCATCAGGGCGATCAGCGGCGAAATCACCACCGTCACCCCGTCGCGCATCAGCGCAGGCAATTGGAAACACAGCGACTTGCCGCCACCGGTGGGCATGATCGCCAAAACGTTTTCACCACGGGTCACGGCATTGGCGATTTCACCCTGACCGGGGCGAAAACCGTCGAATCCGAACACGTCCCGCAAAAGCGTGGCGGTATGATCCATGGGGCAAAACCTGCAAGATTTGAGTTTGACTGCTCTTACAGGGACAATCTCATATTGAGATTCGGTGAACAAGAGGCAGGACACCGTCCCGGACCTGATCCGGGACCTCATGTCAAAGCGGCTGGGTCAGTTCAGAACTGGCTCAGATCAGGCCGAAAATCTCGGGCAGGATGAAATCCCGCAGCGAAATCAGGATGATAAACGCCACAAGCGGCGCAAGATCCAGCGGATGTGTGTTCGGCAGGATGTTGCGGATCGGGCGATAAATCGGCTCCAGCAGGCGGTTCAGCCCATACCACAATTGCGACACCAGCGGCTGGCGCAGGTTCAGGACCTGAAAATTGATCAGCCAACTCATGATGATATGGGCGATCATGATGAAAAACGCCACATCAAGGATAAGTTTCAGGGGCCCGTAAATTGCATACATCCGTGTGTGTCTCCGCCAATTGCGAGGCTTAGGTAAGCGCGCAGAGACAAAAGCACAAGTGCCGCTGCGTCACGGCTTGTCTATGCCGCGTCGCAGCGCAAGGATACCGGCGGAGGTCGCCCATGTATCCCTTTATTCGAATGTTCAAGGAATTGCTGGTTTTTCGCAATGCGCCGTCGCTGCCGCTGACCGGCACGCATGTCTCGACGCATATGTGTTGGCCTTGGGACATTGATTTCTGGATGGAGCTGAACAACGGCCGGACCCTGACGCTTTATGATCTGGGGCGTATTCCACTGGCCCAGCGCACCGGCCTTATGGCGGTGCTGAAGCGGCGCAAATGGGGATTGACCGTCGCCGGAAGCTGTACACGGTACCGCCGCCGCATTCGCCCGTTTGAACGGTTTGAAATGCGCAGCCGCGCAGTGGGGATCGACCACCGCTTTCTCTATCTTGAGCAATCCATGTGGAAGGCAAACGGTGAATGCGCCAATCACGCGATGTATCGCACCGCAGTGACCGATCGAAACGGCATTGTGTCCCCGGCAGAGGTTCTGGCGGAACTGGGCCACACGGAGCCGCTGCCCGGTTTGCCCGACCATATCCTTGCCTGGATCGCGGCCGAGGACGCCCGGCCCTGGCCGCCGCTCTTGGGGGCCTGACACCACCCCGCGCAATCAACCGCCGCCCTCCCCGTGGCCCGAATGCTGATCGGGGCACCGTTTGGGGCGCTGCAATGCAGCAACGCCAATTGCGCCTCCCGGCTGAAATTCCCCCGTTCCCCGGCTTATCCCTTGCCACCGGCCCCATTGCCGGGGTCTAACCGCCGCAACAGGGGGACGGTATGACAATTTCCAAACGCAAGCGCATCTGGGGCTGGATGTTCTTTGACTGGGCGCAACAGCCCTATGCAACATTGGGGCTGACATTTGTGTTCAGCCCGTATTTCGCCGCTGTGGCCGCCGGGTATTTTCTGGCTCAGGGGATGTCGCAAGACGCCTCCAATGCACAGGCGCAGGGGCTTTGGTCCTCCGCACAAACGATTTCGGGGCTGGTCATTGCCTTTTCCGCGCCCATTCTGGGCGGGTGGGCCGATGCATCCGGGCGATTGACCCCCTGGGTCCGGTTTTTCACCATTGTGGCGGTGATCTGTGCGGCCTCTTTGTGGCTGTTGCAGCCCGATGCCACCGGGTTGATCCTGGCGCTGGTCCTGTTCTGGCTGGGGTTCACGGCGGCCGAGGCGGCGTTCAACCTGAACAATGCGATCCTGCCCGGATTGGGCACCAAGGAAGAGATTGGTCGCATTTCCGGTGGGGCAACGGCCTTTGGCTATTGGGGTGGCGTGCTGTCGCTGATCCTTGTGTTGTTATTCTTTGCAGAGAACGAGAGCGGCAAAACCCTGATCGGGTTGCCACCGGCCTTTGGTCTTGACCCAGAGGCTCGTGAAGGCACGCGGTTCGTCGGCCCCTTTATCGCCATTTGGTTCACCCTCTTCATGCTGCCCTATGTTCTGTGGTGCCGCGACGCGCCCCGGGTCGACGCCCCACGCCCGAAACTGCGCAAGGTTCTGGCCGATCTGATGGTGACGATCCGGCGGGTGGCCCGCAACCGCTCGTGCGGCAGCTTCTTGTTGTCTTCGATGTTTTACCGCGATGCGCTGACCGCGCTTTATTCTTATGGCGGGATCTATGCCAAGCTGGTCCTGGGCTGGGAGATTGTGCAAATCGGTGTATTTGGCATCATTGCCGCAATCGCTGCGGCGGTCCTGTCCTGGGTTGGCGGCGTGATGGACCAACGGGTTGGGCCAAAGCCGGTGATCACCTTTTGTGTGACGATGTTGATTGCCGTCAGCATCATCATTGTCGGCATGTCACGCGACAGCCTGTTTGGCCTGCAATTGGCGCCTGGTTCCTCCTTGCCTGACACCATCTTCTATATCTGTGGCGCGGTCATCGGCGGCGCGGGGGGCGCGCTTTATTCTGCGTCACGCTCGATGATGGTGCGCCACGTCGAAGGCGGACGAGAGGCCGAGGCCTTTGGCCTGTTTGCCCTGACGGGCAAGGCCACCGCATTTCTGGCCCCGGCGCTGATCACCGTGTTCACCCTGTGGACGCAATCCAATCAATTGGGCTTTTTGCCGGTAATCCTGCTCTTTCTTATTGGTCTGTATCTGCTACGCTGGGTTGATCCAGAGGGGGCAAATCACCGATGATCCGAACGCTGTTTTGTATGAGTATCCTCGCGCTTGTGGTCGGCTGCGGCGACGGCAATACAGCCAAGACCAAGGCCAGCCTGGCCGCCGCACCACAGGCCACCATTGGCGATTCCATGGGCACGCTGTCGACCCAGCAGGCCAAACAATTGTTTGGCGCGAAAAACGGCCCCTCTGATCAAAGCCCCGCCGCCTATGGCAGCTATGCCAAGGGCTGTATGGCGGGCGGTGCGCAATTGCCGGAAACCGGCGCAACCTGGCAGGCGATGCGCCTGTCGCGCAACCGCAACTGGGGCCACCCGGAAACCGTCGATTACCTGCGACGTCTGTCGGCGCGGGCGGCGCAATTGCCGGGTTGGAACGGGCTTTATATCGGGGATATGTCGCAACCACGCGGCGGCCCGATGCTGACCGGTCACGCCAGCCACCAGATCGGGCTGGATGCCGACATCTGGCTGCGCCCGGCTACGAATATTGCACTGTCGCGCGATGCACGTAAATCGCTGTCGTCGATTTCGCTGCGGCGGTCAAATGGCGCCTTTACCAATGACAAATGGACAGCGGAACATCACGCATTGCTCAAGGCCGCAGCCAGCGACCCGCGTGTGGCGCGGATCTTCATCTTTCCCGGTGCCAAGGTGCAGATGTGCAATGACGAAAAAGGCGATCGCGCCTGGTTGCGCAAGATCCGGCCCTGGTGGGGGCATCACTATCATTTCCACGTGCGGCTGTCCTGTCCGCGCGGCGCCAGCGGTTGCGTCAATCAGGCCGCCCCGCCGCCCGGCGATGGCTGTGCCGAGGCACAGGGCTGGGTCGACCGTATCCTGAACCCACCGCCGCCGGACCCCAATGCCCCGCCGCCGCGCAAGAAACGTGAATTGATCCTTGCCGATCTGCCGGCGCAATGCGCCGCTGTGTTAAAGGCCCAATAAACCACGATGACACGATTTTTGACCAGCGCCGCGCTGGCGCTGATTGCGCTGGTCAGCTGTGGCTCTGCTGCGGAGGACGCCAATCGCGCCCACCATGTCCAAAGCTATATCTGGACAGACAGTGATCCGGCATTTGGCGGCTTTTCCGCGATTGACCTCAGCAACGATGACGGCGGCTTTGTCGCCCTGTCCGACCGGGGCCATTACGTCGAAGGGCGGATCATCCGGGAAAACGGTCGCATTGTCCGGGTGGACAGCACGCCGCCGCGCGCGCTGCGCAACACCAAAGGCGGGCAGATACAAGAAGGTATTCGCGCCGACAGCGAGGGGCTTGCGATCCGCGCGGATGGTCGCCGCTTCGTTTCATTCGAAGGATTCCACCGGGTCTGGGCCTATGTGTCGATGGATCGTGCCGCATGGCTGCCACGGCATGAGGATTTCAAATCCCTGCAAAACAATTCTTCGCTGGAGGCGCTGGCGATTGACCGCCGCGGCTGGCTTTACACATTGCCGGAACGTTCGGGCAAGATGACACGGCCCTTCCCGGTCTATCGCTATCGCAATGGCACCTGGGATCAGCCTTTTTCCATTCCCCGCTTTGGCGGTTTTCAACCGGTTGGGGCAGATTTCGGCCCAGACGGCATGCTGTACCTGCTGGAGCGGGAATTTACCGGGTTTGGGTTTCGGTCGCGGGTGCGCCGGTTTGCGGTGACAAAGCGCGACATCGGCCGCGGCGAAATCCTGTTCACCAGCCCGCTTGGCCGCCACGACAACCTGGAGGGCCTGGCGGTCAGCCGTGATGACGCGGGCAAGATCCGCCTGACAATGATATCCGACGACAATTTTCGCGCCTTCCAACGCACCGAGATCGTGGAATATCTGCTGCCCTGAGCCCCGGATTGACAAATCGCTTGCGTGACGGGGCCGGAAACTGTACGTCCCGCCCGTTCCCGGCAAATCGGGGGCCAAGTCGCCGCAACCTTGCAAAAACGGGCATCAAATATGAACCGCACCCATCTTCCTGGCATTATTGCCATGGCCGCGATTGTCGTGGCCTCGAACGTCCTCGTTCAATTTCTAATTCTTGACGGCCTCCTGACCTGGGGGGCGTTTACCTATCCGCTGGCGTTTCTTGTCACTGACGTGATGAACCGCGTCTATGGCGCCGGACCGGCCCGGCGGGTGGTCTTTGCCGGATTTGTCACCGGTGTGATCTGTTCGCTGATCGGCAGCCAGATCATGTTGCAAGGTGACGGATACAGCTATGCTGCCGTGCCGTTGCGCATTGCCGTGGCATCCGGTGTGGCCTTCCTGGTGGCGCAGCTGACCGACATCGCGGTATTCAACCGCTTTCGCAGCGGCCGCTGGTGGCGCGCGCCCCTGATTTCCACGCTGGTGGGATCCGCGCTGGATACCGTTTTGTTTTTCGCCATCGGCTTTTCCGCCGCGATCACCCTGTTTGGCGCAGAGGCCAATTCCGCAATCGCCTGGGCGTGGGAGCCGGTGCCGTTCATGAATGTTGGCGCGGCGGTTCCGCTGTGGGTCACGCTGGCCTTTGCGGATTGGCTGGTAAAACTGACGGTGTCGTTGCTGGCATTGGTGCCATTTCGGGCAATCGTTGCGCGACTTTCGCAAAATCGCGCGATTGTCTGAAAATTTCCTTTGCGATTTTGATCTTCCGTGCCATGATTCGAGTGTGGAAACAAAATTGAAAGGAGGTGCTTCAGTGTCGAGAGAGGTATTGGAGAAAGGCGTCGGAACAGTTCGAGGGGGCGTCCTCTGAGGCAGCCCTTAGGAGGACCCTCGAATTGGTAGGACCTAACCGGCCCCACCTCCTGACAATCTCGAAGAGCCAAGCGGCATGGCTCTTTTTCGTTTGCTGCGCGGATACGGGATTTGAAGCGGGATTTGTAAAAGGGGGCCAGCCCCCTCGGCCTTTGGCCTCACCCCCGGGATATTTTTGGTCAGATGAAAGGTCGATTTCGGCCTTCTTGTCCCAGAGTGCGCTTCTGCGGTAAAGCAGTTGCAGACGTGCTACAGGTGGCCCCAATGACCCTTCGCATCAATGATCACATCGAATTGGCCGATTGGGAGATGAGCGAACAGTTCACCCGGTCGTCGGGCCCTGGCGGCCAGAACGTGAACAAAGTGTCCACGGCGGTGGAATTGCGGTTTGAAGCTGCGC
>NZ_JBVVRZ010000008.1:0-144373 GCF_055808435.1 Marinovum sp. J2-8
TCACCCGGATTTCGGAAAAAGCGGTGTTGGATGCGATGTTTGTTCGAACCGCGCTGGA
Source organism: Marinovum sp. J2-8 (assembly GCF_055808435.1). Taxonomy (NCBI): domain Bacteria; kingdom Pseudomonadati; phylum Pseudomonadota; class Alphaproteobacteria; order Rhodobacterales; family Roseobacteraceae; genus Marinovum; species Marinovum sp. J2-8. The sequence goes on from NZ_JBVVRZ010000008.1 coordinate 59, forward strand.
ATTGGAATGTCTGCGCGCGGCGAGCGTGCGGCTGACACCAGAGTATTCTGCCCGACTGCACGCCAATCTGGACCAGCAAACCGCGGAGCTGGACGGACCGGATCATGCGGAATTTCACGCTTTGGATGACGCATTCCATGCGCTTCTCTGCGAGATTGCCGGCCAGCCCCAGGTTTGGCGGCTGATCCAGGAACAAAAGGCGCATATGGACCGGGTCCGCTATTTGACGTTGTCGCATATGCGCAAGGCCGAGGTGCTGGCGGATCACATCGCAATTGTCGACGCGCTAGAGGCCGGGGACAGCGCAATGGTTGACGCCCGGTTGCGGATGCATCTGGGCGATATTCGCACGGCCTTGGTCGGAATTCGCAAAGATAATCCGGATTATTTCGAAATCGACGGTTAGGCGGCTTCTGCGCGGGCGGGGCGAATGGCCACACCGGCGGGGGCGGACGGCCCTATGCTGTGCCGCTTCCCGCGCCTTTGTCTGCCATGCGATACCAATCCGCCGCATATTGCGCCAGATCTTCGGCCAGCGTGCGGTCAAGCCGGGGTTCGAAATTCAGTGAGCCAGACACATCTGGGTTGGCGCTGATGGTGTCGGTCCGGGCCAAAAGCGCCGCGCCCTGGCTTGTGCCTGTTGCGCTTTGCATCGCGGCGACATCGCAGCCGGCAATCTCTGCCAAACTTTGGCAATATAATCTGTTGCGCGCAAACGGGCCTTCTACAATCACCGGCCCGCTGTGCCCGATGTTAGAGAGGCACCTGCCGGTGATCAAAGCCAGATAAAGCGCCACCGCCGCGCCGCGCCGCGCGCTGCCGATTGCCGGTTCCGGCCCGATCCAACGTGCGGTTTGGCCGCGAAATGGCCCCGTGTCCGGCACCACCGCGGGCAACAGATGGATGCCAAGCTGCACCACATCCGCCAGATCAGCCTCGGTTGGCGTGGCATAGGCCCCGTCGGTGGCCAGATCATGCTCGCGTCCGCCCATGAAGCGGGCCGACGGCACCGGCGCGCCCAGGGCGTTGACGTTGATCAACACATCCTGCGTCGGGTCAAGCGGCACGGGTTGCGCACCAATGGCCATGGCAATGGTCCAGGTGCCGCTGGAAATCACTGAAAACGGCGCGGTGTTGCCCAGAATATGCGGCAAGAGCGACGCGTTGCTGTCATGCACGCCGCAATAGACCGGGGTCATTTGCGACAACCCGGTGCGGCGGGCCACATCGGGGCGCAGCGGCCCCAGAACATCGCCGGACTGGCGCGCCGGTGCGATCTTGTCTGCAATCCCCAACCGGTCAACCAGCGACGAAAACTGCCCTGAATGCGGGTTCCACAGATCGGTGTGACATCCAAGGGATGTCACATCCGTTGCCACACATCCCGTCAACCGATGGCCCCAGAATTGCGGATAGGTCACAATGTCCTGTGTGCGCGCCCGCAGATCCGGGTCTTTGGTAAATTGCCAAAACAGCTGCGCCCCGACATTCAGACCAGCCGCCAATCGCGGCGCGCCGGTTTCGGAAAACTCCGGGCGTATGGCATCATAGGCCGCTGCCGTTTCGTCCGGGCCGTTGTATTCATAGTCCAGGATCGGCGCCGCCAGATTGCCATCCGCATCCAGCAGCGCAACACAGGCACCATGCGTGGTGATGGAAATCGCATCCACACCATGATCGGCATGAAACGCCGTCAGCGCAGCAAGCAGAAATTCCCAATGCCCGTCGATGTCGAAATGTGGCCAGGGGGCGCCGGACAAAACCTGATTTGGCCGTGTGACCACAGCGATTTCGGTCAGGCCCTCAAGCGCGACCAGCGCCAATTTGGCATTGGTCTTGCCGATATCAATTACCGCAACATGGGTCATGGCATGTGAAACACTGGCACCAGATCGGCCACCAACGGCGCGTTGTCCGGGCCGGTTTCCATGATGTCGGCCATATGGGTCCACCATTTCTGCATGATGTCGGTCGTGGGCAATGCATCCATTCCGTGATCGTCCTTGCGCCACAACACACCAAAAAGAATATCGGTCTCTGGATCGAGATGGATTGAATAATCCGACACCCCCGCCGCGCGCAGCAAAGTCACCAGCTCTGGCCAGATCTCGTCATGGCGTTTGCGGTATTCCGCTGCGCAGCCCGGGTTCAGCCGCATCTTGAAAGCATATTTCTCCATCAGCGCGCCCGCCACATCGCCCAGAGCCGGGGCAGGGCAATCACCCCGATCAACAGAGCACCAATCACGATCGACATCACAATGCCCGGCACGTTCAACAGACCCAGACCAAAGGTCACCAGCCCCATGACAAAGGCGGCAATCACCACACCGGGAATGGTGCCGGATCCGCCAAGGATATTGATCCCGCCCAGCACAACCATGGTCACGACCTCCAATTCCCAACCGAACCCGATAGAGGGCCGGGTGGAGCCAAGCCGCGATGTCAGGCAGATCGCCGCAATCCCGGCCATCAAACCGGTCAGCATGAACAGAATGAACTTGATCCGTGCCACGCGGATCCCGGAAAACAATGCCCCGGTCGGGTTGTTGCCAATGGCATAGATGGCGCGGCCGAAATTGGTCTTGTGCAAGACAACCGCATAGATGACCGCCAACAGCGCGAACAGGACCAGCTCGAACGAAATGACCCAGAACACGTAGCCCTGGCCAAAATATGCGAAATCGATCGGATAGTTGTTATAGACCTGATCACCCAGCACAATGTAGCTGATGCCGCGAAACAGGCTCATCGTGCCGATGGTGACAACGATGGATGGCAAGCCCAGGCGCGTCACCAGAACGCCGTTGAACGCCCCGCACAGCACACCGGTGGCAAGCCCGACAAGGATCAGACCCGGCGTTCCGGCACCTGCTTCGGCGGCGGCGCCCATCGCGGTCGACGCCAGCGCAATGATCGACGCGACAGACAGATCAATTTCACCCGAAATGATCAACAGCGCCATGGCAAAGGCGATCATCGCCTTTTCGGTGAAGTTGAACGTCGCGTCCGAGAGGTTCCAGGCGTTGAGGAAATACGGCGAGGCAAAGCTGTTGGCGATGAATATCGCCACGGCCACCGCCAGCAACAGGGTTTCCCAGCTTTTCAACCGCCGCTCCAGCGGTGATTTCAGCCGGTCGGGAATATGGCGTTCCATCGTGCTCATGTCGCATGCTCCGCTGATTTCAGGATAATCCGGCCCTTTTCGCGATTGGCGCGTGCGTTCAGGGCGACCGCAATGATGATGGCGCTGCCGGAAATTGCCAGCTGCCAGAAGGGCGAGATATTGACCACCGGCAGCGCGTTCTTGATCACGCCAAGGAACAAGGCCCCCAGCACCGCGCCGCCCACCGATCCAATGCCGCCGGCAATCGAAATGCCGCCGATCACACAGGCCGCAACCACATCCAATTCAAACCCGCCGGCAATATCGACATAGGCCACCGCATAGCGCGACACCCAAAGATATCCGGTCAATCCCGCCAGCGCCCCCGACAGGGTAAAGGCCCAGAATTGCGTGCGCCCGACATTGATCCCGGTATAGGTCGCAGCATGGGGATTGCCGCCCACCGCATAGGCCGCCCGGCCCAGCGTCGTGCGCGACATCACCACGGTGAACACAATCACCGCAAGGATCGCACACCAGCTCAGCATCGGCAGGCCAAGGATTTCAGCGCGCGGAAAGGCCTTGAACGCGGCGCTCATCTCGTGGCTGTTGACCCATTTGCCGTCGGAAATCAAAAAGATGATCCCGCGAAAGATGGTCATCGTGCCCAATGTCACCACAATCGGCGGGATATCCAGTTTCCACACCAAAACCCCGTTCACCATACCCAGGGCGGTTCCCAGCGTGATGGCAATCACCACGATCAACACAACCGGCAGCCCCGGCGCGGCGACATTGATCATCGCCACCACCATGCCGGTCAGCGCCAGATTGGCCGCAACGGACAGGTCGATGCATTTGGTCAGAATCACGATCATCTGGCCAATCGCCAAAAGGATCAGTGGCGATGTATCGTTGAACACCGAGGCCAGATTGGCAGGGGCGACAAAGCCGGGAAACCGCAGTGCGATCAATCCCAGAAGTACCGCAATCGCCCCCAGCAACAGCGCTTCGCGCGAGGTCAGTAATCGTTGCAACATGGCTCTACCTCATATTCCCGCCGCATGGCGGACAAGCGTTTCCGGGCTCAGGTCTTCGCGGTTCAGTTCCGCCGCCATGCGGCCTTCGCGCATGACGATCACCCGGTCCGACATCCCCAGGATCTCTGGAATTTCCGAGCTGACCATAATGACGGCCAGCCCCTCGGCCGCCAATTCCGCCATGAATTCATGCACGGCGGCCTTCGATCCGATATCAATGCCCTTGGTGGGTTCATCCAGAATGATCACCTTGGGCTTGGTGGCCAACCACTTGGCAATCACCACCTTTTGCTGATTGCCCCCCGACAGGTTGCCAACATTGGTGTCCAGTGACGCCGCCCGCAGATCCAGCCGCCGGGTATATTCCCGCGCCAGGGCAAATTCTTCCGCCAATTGCAGGAACCCGTTCCGCGACGTGCGCCCAAGCGAGGGCAATGTGACATTCTGAAAGATCGGCAGGGCGGTAATCGCCCCCTGTTTGCCGCGATCTTCCGGCACATAGACAATGCCATTGGCAACCGCATCCGCAGGCGAGCGGATCTCAACCGCGGTGCCGTCAATCTTGACCTGTCCGGCAGACGGTTTGGTGATGCCAAACAACGCCTGCATGAACTCTGATCGACCCGCGCCGACCAACCCGTAAAACCCAAGGATTTCCCCCTGTTTCAGGGTAAAGCCAATATCGGCAAATTCGGTTGGGTGGCTCATGCCCGCGACATCCAGCACCTCGCGGCCCATCTCATTGTCCCGCGTCGGGAAAATCTGTGCCACATCACGCCCGACCATCATCTTGACCAGATCGGCTTCGCTGACATCGGCAATCTTGCCATCGCTGATGAACTGGCCATCGCGAAACACCGTGTAGCGGTCGGCAATCCGAAAGATTTCGTCGAACTTGTGGCTGATGAACAGGATCGCCTTGCCCTGCGCCTTCAGCTTGTCGACCAGCTCATACAGCTCTTGGATCTCTTTGTGCGACAGGGCGGCAGTGGGTTCATCCATGATGACCACACGCGCATCAATCGACAGCGCACGGGCAATGGCCACCAGATGTTTGTTGGCAATGCCCAGATCGCGCAGCTTGTGACGGGGGTCAATCTCGGCGCCGATCCCGCTCAGGATCTCCGCCGCGCGCCTTTCGATCGTCTGCCAGTCAATCAATCCGAACGCGCCACGCGGCGCATGCCCAAGAAAGATGTTCTCGGCGACCGACAATTCATCAAACAGCACGGTTTCCTGATGGATGGCGGTGATCCCGGCCCGTGCCGCATCTTGGGGCGTGGCAAAGCGGGTCGCCACACCATCGACCAGGATGTCGCCGCCGTCGGGCTGATAGATCCCGGTCAGGGTCTTGACCACGGTGGATTTGCCCGCGCCATTTTCCCCGATAAGGGCGGTGACCTCACCGGGATAAAGCGCCAGTGACACACCATCCAGGGCCTTGACCCCGGGAAAGGTCTTTGTGATCCGATCAAGTGCAAGAACGGGATTATCTGTGCCACCTGCCAGGGCAGGTGACCGCGCCACTGCGTTGCTGGACATACCTGTCTCTTCTTCTGTTTGGAAATATCCTGGGGTGTCTGAGGGGCTAGCCCCTCAGCTCTTTCTGCGCCGGGGGCATCGCCCCCGGCCTGTCGACGCGCGCAAGCGCGGCGAAACTCAGAAGATCGACTTGAAGTCGTCGATGTTCGAGCTGTCGTAGACAAAGGGGTCGGCCATCGCGGCGGAATTTGTCTCGTCCAAGGTGATGGTGCCCATGCGGCCAATCTCGATTTCCGCACCCGGTTCCGCTGTGGCGCCGGACGCCAGGGCATGTGCGATCATTGCCGCCGAATAACCCAGATCAATCGGGTTCCAGATGGCAAAGCTCTTGGATGCGCCGCTCTCGATGGCGCCTGCCATTTCCGACGGCAGGCCCAGACCGGTCACATTGACCTGACCGATTTTGCCCGCGTCTTCAACCGCTTGTGCTGCGGCCACGATCCCGACCGACGTCGGTGCAATGATCGCATCCAGATCGGGATAGGATTGCATAAGGCCCTGAGCCTCGCGATAGGATTTGTCCGCAAGATCATCGCCATAGACCGTGGCAACAACCTCGATACCGGGGTAGTCGCCCATCACCTTGTTCATTTCTTCGATCCAGATGTTCTGAATTCGTCGATGTGGTGGTCGCCGACAGCAGCGCAACTTCACCACCCTCGGGCAGGTGATCCGCCGCCAGTTTGATGATCATATTGCCGATCAGCGGGTTGGACGAGGGGTTCAGGTGAACCTGGCGGCCTGCTTCGGCGACGCCGGAGTCCCACGAGATCACTGTGATGCCGCGCTGCATCGCCTTCTTCAGCGTTGGCACCAGCGCGTCGGTGTCATTGGCTGAAACGGCAATCGCATCAACACCTTGCGCGATCAACGAGTTGATGACCTCAATCTGGCCTTCGGCGGTGGTGTCTGTCGGGCCGGTATAGATGATTTCGACATTGCCCAGCTCGCCTGCGGCCTCTTCCGCACCTTTTGCTGCAGCTTCAAAGAAGCCGATACCAAGCGCCTTGACCACCAGCGCGATGCGCATGTTGTCCTGCGCCATGGCCGATGTGCCCATAAGCGATGCACCAAGGCTGAGGCCGACGGCCAGTTTGGTAAAGTTACGACGTTTCATGATGGTTTCCTCCCAAAGAACATGAAGTATGAGGCGGTTTACGAGGCCGCTTCGTCCTCGTCCTGCGCCGCGCCCGATTGCGCGACGATCAGTTTGATGTCGGCGGCCTCCAGCATGGCGGCGGCCTTGTCGGTGATGCCCTCATCGGTGATCACCGTGTCGATCCGGGCCAGCGGGCAAAGCACCAGGCTGGAACGGTTCGCGAATTTCGTGCTGTCGACCAAAACCACCAGCTCATCGGCCTGACCGATCAGCTTTTGCTCGGCCTGAATTAGCAGCGGGTCGGCCTCCATCAGCCCGATGGGCCCAAGGCCCTGCGCCCCCATGAACATCCGCTTGGCATAGAAATTGCGGGTCACGTCATTGTCGAAGGGCGACAGAATGATGTTCTGTTCGCGGTAAATCGCACCGCCCGACAGCATGATGGTGTTTTTGGAATGCTTGAGCAGATGCTCGGCAATCGGAAAGCTGTTGGTGAAAATCTGGCAGCGCCGCGAGGCCAGCGGATGCACCATCTGGAACGTCGTTGTGCCACCGTTGATGATGATCAACTCGCCGTCCTGGCACAGGTCTACCGCCGCACGGGCAATCGCCTGTTTCTGCTTGCTTTGCATCGTCTGATTGACGGAAAACGGCCGCCCGGCGAGGCCGACGAATTGTGGCGGGCTGATCGCCTCGGCACCACCGCGCACACGGCGCAGCTTCTTCTGCATATGCAGGGCGGCGATGTCGCGGCGGATCGTGGCCTCGGAGGCCTCGGTCAGGTTGCACAGGTCCACCACCGTCACCATCGGCCGGTCTTGTACTGCGGATAGAATGATCCTGTGGCGTTCCGTTTCGTGCATGTCGTCCTCCCTTGGTTTCACAACATTGTTCAAAATCGCCAGCTGTGTCAATCATAAATCGTCAAAAGCAATCATGCTGCACTGCACTATGATTGAATATGATCGTTTATGATTGACAATTGCGCGCACCAAGGGCAGTGTCCAGCGCAAGTCAACATGCAGGACGCACCGCGTCATATGGGAGGACACCATGCTGAAAACCGTTGAAACTCAGTTGCTTGAAAACCGCTGGAGCGAGGCCGAAGCCGCAGGCATGAGCGAGTTGGAGCTGCTGCTCTATCGCTCGAACATTCTGGGCGCTGACAAACGCGTGACCAATTATGGCGGCGGCAATACCTCGGCCAAGGTGATGGAGGTTGATCCGCTCACCGGTAAAGAGGTCGAGGTGCTTTGGGTCAAAGGTTCGGGCGGCGATATCGGCTCGATCAAGATGGATGGTTTCGCGACGCTGTATATGGAGAAGCTCGAAGCGCTGAAGGGGCTGTACCGTGGTGTGGACTTTGAGGATGAAATGGTCGGCTATCTGCCGCATTGCACCTACAAGCTGAACCCGCGCGCGGCCTCGATCGACACGCCGTTGCATGCCTATGTGCCGCGCAAACATGTCGACCACGTGCATGCCGACGCGATTATCGCCATCGCGGCGTCGAAAAATTCCAAGGAACTGACGCAAGAGATCTTCGGTGACAGCATCGGTTGGTTGCCGTGGAAAAAGCCAGGCTATGAACTGGGTTTGTGGCTGGGCAAATTCTGCGAGGACAACCCCGAGGCCGATGGCGTCGTGCTGGAAAGCCACGGGTTGTTCACCTGGGGCGACACCGCGAAATCCTGCTATGACAAGACAATCGAGGTGATCAATACCGCCACCAAATGGCTGGGCGAAAAGACCGACGGTGTCGCGGCCTTTGGCGGTGCGCAACATCAGAGCCTGTCCGAGGGTGAGCGCCGTGCCGTGGCCGCCCGGTTGATGCCCGCCATTCGCGGATTTGTTTCCGGCAACCAACATATGGTCGGCCATTTCAACGACAGCGACGCGGTGCTGGAATTCGTCAACGCCAAAGGGATGGCGCCGCTGGCCGCACTTGGCACATCCTGCCCCGACCACTTCCTGCGCACCAAGATTCGCCCGCTGGTGGTGAATTTCGACCCGGCAAAAGGCAATATTGATGAGGTGATGGCCGGTCTGCCCGACCAGATCGCCGCCTATCGCGACGATTACAAAGCCTATTATGATCGCTGCAAAAAAGACGACAGCCCCGCCCTGCGTGACCCCAATGCGGTGGTCTATCTGGTGCCAGGCGTCGGCATGATCACCTTCGCCAAGGACAAGGCGACGGCGCGGATCTCGGGCGAGTTTTATGTCAACGCGATCAACGTGATGCGCGGCGCGTCTTCGGTCAGCGAATATGTCGGCCTGCCAGAGCAAGAGGCGTTTGACATCGAATACTGGCTTCTGGAAGAGGCCAAGCTGCAACGTATGCCGAAACCGAAATCTCTGGCTGGTCGGGTGGCGCTTGTTACCGGCGGCGCTGGCGGGATTGGCGCGGCCACGGCGGAACGGTACCTGCGCGAAGGCGCCTGTGTCATGCTGGCCGACATCAATGACGATGCGCTGGCCGCCACCGAAAAGAACCTGACCGGGCGCTTTGGGGCGGATGTGGTGCGCACCGTCAATATGAATGTGACCGACGAAACCGCAGTGGCACAGGCCTATGCCGAGGTGTCGGTGGAATTCGGCGGCGTTGATATCCTTGTGTCCAATGCCGGCATCGCCTCTTCCGCGCCGGTGGAAGACACCACATTGGCGCTGTGGAACAAGAACATGGAAATCCTGTCCACCGGTTATTTCCTGGTCTCGCGCGAGGCGTTCAAGCTGATGCGGGTGCAGGACATGGGGGGCGCGATTGTGTTCGTGGCGTCGAAAAACGGTCTGGCGGCATCGCCCAACGCCAGCGCCTATTGCACGGCGAAGGCATCGGAAATCCATCTGGCGCGTTGTTTGGCGCTGGAAGGGGCCGAGGCCGGTATCCGGGTCAATGTGGTCAATCCTGATGCGGTGTTGCGCGGATCGAAGATCTGGGAAGGTGAATGGCTGGAACAACGGCAGGCACCTATGGCACCGACAAGGAAGGGCTGGAGGAAATGTATCGCAATCGGTCGATGCTGAAACGCTCTGTCCTGCCGGAAGATATTGCCGAAGCGGCCTATTTCCTGGCGTCGGATCTGTCGGCGAAATCGACCGGCAATATCCTCAACGTCGATGCCGGCAATGTGCAGGCCTTCACGCGTTAAGACGACACTTTCGAAAAGTTATGGCCCGGTCACAGATACCGGGCCACACGCCAAGGGAGGACACCATGGCAGATACCTATACCCCCGCAAAACAAGCCTTTGCCGATTGGGGCGTCGATACGGAAGCCGCGCTTGACCGTTTGAAAACCATCCCGATTTCAATGCATTGCTGGCAGGGCGATGATGTGGTCGGATTTGAACAGCAAACCGGATCTTCTGGCGGTGGCATTCAGGCGACGGGCAACCACCCCGGTCGGGCCCGCACGCCAGACGAGCTGCGCGCAGATCTGGATTTTGCCTATTCGATGATCCCCGGATCGCATCGGCTGAACCTGCATGCCATGTATCTGGATACCGACGAGACCCCGGATCGGGACGAAATCGAATACAAGCATTTCGCATCCTGGGTCGATTGGGCCAAAAGCGGCGGCATCGGGCTGGATTTCAATCCAACCTTTTTTGCCCATGAAAAAGCCGACGACAATCTGACATTGGCCCATCCCGATGCCGGTATTCGCGCGTTTTGGATCGAACATGGCAAACGGTCGCGTGATATTGCGGCGCGCTTTGGTCAGGAGCTGGGGACCGCTTCGGTCAACAATATCTGGGTGCCTGATGGCTATAAGGATACGCCAATTGATCGGATGGCGGCGCGGGCGCGGCTTAAATCCTCGCTTGAAACCATGTTCGCCCCGGCACAGGACCGCGCCCATATGCTGGACGCCGTTGAAAGCAAGCTGTTCGGTATCGGGGTCGAGGCCTGTACCGTGGGCAGCCATGAATTCTACATGGGTTATGCGATCCGCAAGGGCACGTTGCTTTGTCTGGATATGGGGCATTTCCATCCGACCGAAAACATCGCGGACAAGCTTTCGGCCGTCGCTTTGTCGCTGGATAAGATCCTGTTGCATGTGTCGCGCCCGATGCGGTGGGACAGCGATCATGTGATTTTGCTGAATGACGACATTCAGGCGATGGCCAACGAATTGGTCAGTGCCGATCTGTTGGCGCGCACCCATATCGGGCTGGATTTCTTTGACGCCACCATCAGCCGCACGGCGGCCTGGGTGATTGGCACGCGCAATATGCAGCGGGCTTTGCTGCGGGCGTTGTTGATGCCGATGGATCGGCTGAAGTCCGCAGAAGCGGCGATGGACAATACCGCGCGTTTCACCCTGACAGAAGAGTTCAAGGACCTGCCGTTTGGCGCGGTCTGGGCGGAATTCTGTGCCCGTGCCGACATGCCGGTTGGTCTGGATCTGATCCGGGAGCTGGACAGCTATCAGGCAGGGGTCGCCGGTCGCGGATAGGCGCGCCGCGCTGCTGGAAACCGGCGGCCCACGTCGGTTGAAAGGAATCTTGGCCCTTTTGCAAAGCGCAATTGGGCCAGATTCACGCATTGTATCAGGTGCTTGGCCTTGGATGTTGCCGGTCCTGCCAGTGCCGCAGGTCAAAATGCCCAGACCCGAGCCGTCAAAATGTTTGACAGCTGTGGATCGCCCCCATAACCTACTAATTGGTAGCTAATGGAGGAGGAGACCATGACAGCACTGACCAAATTCGCGTGTCTTGCGGCGATTGCCGCACTTGCCACGCCGGCCATTGCAGAAGATTACAGCTGGAAACCGGATCGCCCGATCAACATCATCGTTCCATGGTCGGCGGGGGGGTCTACCGATCAGGTGACCCGCGTTGTTGCACCCATTCTGGAAGAGGCGCTTGGGACCGAAGTTGTGGTCGTGAACCAGCCGGGCGCATCCGGGTCAACCGGCACCAAGGCCGCGCTGGATGCGCCGCGTGACGGGTATACCTGGACCGCGAACGCCATTGCCAACAATGCCACCTATGCCGTGACCGGTCTGGTGGAAAACACATCAATCGACGATTACGCCATCTATCTGCACGTGGCCAATGTGCCGCTTGTTAGCGTGAACGTCGATGCGCCCTATCAAAGCTTTCCCGAACTGCTGGAGGCCATGGAAAGTGGCTCTGTGACGGTGGGCACCGCTGGCATCAACTCTTCCGGTGGGATGGCGCTTGCCGCGATCAAGGAAAGCGCCGAAGGCGAATTGTCTGGCGCGCGCATGATCACCTATGACGGTGGCAACCCCGCCGTGATCGCCGCCGCTAGCGGCGAGGTGCAGGTGACCACGCAATTGGCCGTGGAACAGACTGAAATGATCCGCGCAGGTCGTCTGCGGGCGCTGACCGTCTTGTCCGATACCGCCCTCGTGGTCGAAGGCATCGACCCGGTGCCACCAATCACCGAATTCCTGCCGGATTTCAAAGTTGCGGCAGATTATTTTGGTGTGTTCATCCCCACCGGCGCCCCGCAAGAGGTCTATGACACTGTCGATCAGGTTTGGCAGGATCATGTCATGTCGTCCGACGCGTTGCAGACCTATGCAAATGACCGTGGTGCGGTCTTTGCCCCCAGCTATGGCAAGGCCGCCTATGACAAGGCGATGCCGGTTGTCATCGCCGAGGCCTGTGCACGGGTCACCCGTGGCGAGGCCGTGATGGATCCGTCCGAAATCGGCATCGACTGCCCGGCGGAATAAACGCATTCTTCGGGCGGGGCGGCATGTCCCGCCCGAAGCGCGTAACCAGAGGTAAATGACATGCAAATGGCTTTGGCGGATCGTCTTATGGCGATCGTATTCCTGGCGCTTGGGCTGGCCTTGTTGGTTGGCGGCTACACGATGGAGCGGTTGGAAATCCGCCAGATCCATCCGGCGTCAATCCCCGGATTGGTGCCAATGATCCTTGGGGTGTTGCTCAGCATCTGTGCGGCGCTGTTGTTGATGACATCCTTTCGAAGCGCGGATGCAGACGGGGTCGACCCCGACCTTGTGCTTTCCGGCGGCTCCTGGACCCGGCTTGGCCTGACGGTCGTGGTCTGTACGGTCTATGCGCTGGGGCTTGTTGGGTGGCTGCCGTATTTCTGGGCGACGTTCCTGTTTACATTGACGTTTTCGTTGATCTTTTCCTTTCCGGTCACCGGTGACATCCGGGCGCAGGTGATCTCTGCCGCTGGCAGTCTGGCGCTTGCGGTTGCGGTGGCCCTGGGCACCATGTTGCTGTTCCGGGATCTCTTCTTGGTGAGGTTGCCATGAGCGGACTTTTCGATCTTTTCAACGGTTTCGCGACGCTGCTGACGCCGACGATGTTGTTTCATGCCGCCTGGGCGACCTTGCTGGGCATTGTTGTGGGCTCCTTGCCGGGGTTGACCGCGACGATGGGCGTGGCGTTGATGACGACGTTGACCTATTCGCTCGACTCGACCACCGCGATCCTTGTGTTGATTTGCATGTATGTCGGGGCGATTTATGGCGGGTCGCGCAGCGCAATCCTGTTGAATATTCCCGGCACCCCCGCCAGCGCGGCCACCGCTTTGGACGGCTATCCCTTGGCCAAGGCCGGGCGCGCCGGATATGCCATGGGGCTGGCCACCGCCGGGTCGGCACTGGGAACGCTTGCCGGTGTGGTGATGCTGGTGCTGATCGCGCCGCCACTGGCCGAAGCGGCGTTGAACTTTGGCAGTTTTGAATTCTTTTGGCTGGCGGTGTTCGGCATTCTGATTTCCGGCCAGCTGACGGCAGATACTACACCGCTGAAAGGTTACATTGCCGGGATTCTGGGTCTGGCGGTCGCCATGATCGGATCCGAAGGCATCCACGCCCATGTGCGGTTCAACATGGGCATTTCCGATCTGAATGCCGGTATCGCGCTGATCCCCGCCATGGTCGGGGCCTTTGGGTTTGCCGAGGTGCTGACCGCGATGTGGAACAAGGCCGGCGAACTGGCCACCAAGAAGGACAAAAGCGACCGCACCATTCCGCATATGGTGGATCTGTGGCGGTATAAATTTACCATCGCCAAATCCGGGTTGATCGGCACCATGGTCGGCATCATTCCCGGCGTGGGCGAGGATATTGGCGCCTGGGCCAGCTATGCCACCGCGCGCAAATCTTCGAAAGAAAAGGAAAAGTTCGGCCATGGCAGTTACGAAGGTCTGATTGCCGCGGAAACCGGCAATTCGGCAGTGGTGCCCGGATCTCTGATCCCGGCGATCACGCTGGCGGTGCCGGGTTCGGCCAGTTCTGCGGTGCTGATCGCCGCGCTCTTTATCCATGGTATCCGGCCCGGTCCGCTGATCATGATTGAACAGCCACATTTTGTCGGCCTGATCAGCGCCATGGTGGTGATTGCCACCGTGTTCATGGCGATTTACGGCCTGACCCTGACCAAGGCCTTTGTCCAGGTGTTGCGCGTGCCCTATTCCTATCTGATGCCGGTGGTCTTTGTGCTTTGTGTGATTGGCACCTATGCCCTGAGCCAGCGGATTTTTGACATCTGGATCATGGTGGCCTTTGGCGTGATCGGCTTTGTCCTGCGGCAGATGAAATACCCGATGGCGCCGCTGGTGCTGGGCATTATTCTGGGGGATCTTCTGGACAAAAGCCTGCGGCGCGGATTGACGCTGAGCGATGGCGAGCTGGCACCGTTTTTCGCCCGGCCTGTGTCTGCCGGATTTGTGGCGCTGATTGTGTTGTCGATTGCGATGAATATCCCGGTTGTGCGGCGCGGCGTTCTGGCGCCATTCCGATGGATCGGGGCGCGGTTCAATGCCTGATATGGTGTGCGGCATCATGGTCGCCACCACCACACTGGCAGCACGCGACACGGGCTGATAGGATTGCCGGATCGCAGCACGCCGGATGCGCAAAGAGGATAGATGGCCAAAAACGTTTCCCCGATCCGCAAGAACAAGAAGCGTAACCCGCAAGTGACCCGCGCCGCGATTCTTCAGGCCGCTCTGGAAGAATTCAGCACCGTCGGCCATTCCGGCGCGCGGGTTGATCGCATCGCCGAGCGGGCGGGTGTCAGCAAGCCAATGATCTATGATTACTTTGGCGACAAGAACGCGGTCTATGCCGCCGCCCTGCGCGAGGCCTATGTCCAGATTCGCCACGGTGAAACCGCCCTCGACCTCGACAGGCTTGCGCCCGACGAAGCAATTGGCGCTCTGGTGCATTTCACCATGAACCATTTCTGGAACAACCCCTGGTTCCTGCGGATGTTGAACACCGAAAACATGATGGGCGGCGAAACGATCCGTCAGGTCGATGACCTGGCAGAGATTCAATCGGTGCTGTTGCGCCGGGTCGAGGAAATCCTGCGCCGTGGCCATGCGGCGGGCCTGTTCCAAAAGCAGATTACACCGGTCGAACTCTATATATTCATCGCCTCGGTGTGCTGGTTTCCGATCTCCAACATGCACACTTTGCGCGTGGTGTTTCGCGCGCCAATTGCCGAAGATTGGCTGGAAACCCATGCCAACAAAGCCGCAGACATGATCGTGAGCTATCTGAAAACCAACGACATTTAATCTATTCGGCATGCCCCGGCAGTAGGGCAGTTGCCCCCGCGCCGGGGGCGGAAAATCTTTCGTCTTCATCAGACCCACCCGTCAAAATCACCGATCTTTGGCTTGCGTCGCTTGACAGAAAAATCATAACCTACTAATTAGTAGTTTATGGATCGTCGGGAGGAGGACCACCATGTCGCACGCATTTGCCGACGCCCCACCACGGGGGACATCCCCCGAGGGCAATCACCACTTCAGCCAGACCGCAGGAATAAGGAACCACAGACAATGACCACACAGCGTATTGGCATCATCATGCACGGCGTCACCGGACGGATGGGCATGAATCAGCATTTGATCCGTTCGGTTCTGGCGATCCGGGATCAGGGTGGCATGCTGTTGAAAAACGGCGACCGGTTGGTGCCGGATGTGATCATCGTTGGCCGCAACGAAAAGAAGATCGCCGAACTGGCCGCCAAACATGGCGTTGACCGCTACACCACCGATCTGGATGCGGCGTTGGCCAATCCCGACGACACGATCTTTTTCGATGCCGCCAGCACCCAGATGCGCCCCGGCCTTCTGCGCAAGGCGATTGATGCCGGCAAACATGTCTATTCGGAAAAACCCGTTTCCGAAGGTCTGGAAGAGGCGATTGCCATCGCCAAACACGCCAAGGCCGCAGGTGTGAAAAACGGCATCGTGCATGACAAGCTTGACCTGCCCGGATTGTTGAAGCTGAAGCGCCTGCGCGACAGCGGCTTTTTCGGCAAGATCCTCTCTGTGCGCGGCGAATTCGGCTATTGGGTGTTCGAAGGCGATTGGATGCCGGCCCAGCGCCCGTCGTGGAACTATCGCAAGCAGGACGGCGGCGGCATGGTGTCGGATATGCTCTGCCACTGGCGCTATGTGCTTGATAATGTTGTTGCTCCGGTCAAATCGGTGTCCTGCAACGCCGTCACCCATATCCCCGAACGCTGGGACGAAAACGGCGAACGGTATGACGCCACCGCCGATGATGCGGCTTATGCGACCTTTGAGCTGGAAGGCGACATCATTGCCCAGCTCAACAGCTCGTGGTGCACCCGCGTGCGTCGCGATGACCTTGTGACCTTCCACATCGACGGCACCCATGGCAGCGCCGTGGCCGGTCTGCACACCTGCTATTCCCAGGCACGCGCAAACACGCCCAAGCCGGTCTGGAACCCCGATCAAAAGCAGACAATGAATTTCTTCGATGATTGGGTCGAAGTGCCGGACAACGCGGATTTCGACAATGGTTTCAAGGTGCAATGGGAACAATTCCTGCGCCACGTGGTCGAAGATGCCCCATGGTCCTACACGCTGGAAGAAGGCGCCAAAGGCGTGCAGCTGGCAGAACTGGGCTATCAAAGCTCGCAAGAGCGTCGCTGGCTCGACGTTCCGGCGCTGGACATCTGAGGGGGGAGCGACATGGCACAATTGATCCTTCCCACCCCCGGCGGGGGCACCGCCTCGCTTGATCTGACCGCAGGCCCGGTTCCCGCACCGGGCGGCGGCTGGACCCGCACGGCCTATGCCGCGGCGCATGTGGTCGCCGATCCGCTGGCGGATCTGGACCCCGGCGATGGTGTGGCCGTCGATTGGGACCGCACGCTGGCCTTCCGGCAGCACCTCTGGTCGTTGGGTCTTGGCGTGGCCGAGGCGATGGACACCGCTCAGCGCGGCATGGGCCTTGACTGGGCCACGTCGCTGGAGCTGATCCAGCGCAGCATGGACGTTGCCCCCGACGGCGCGCTGATCGCCAGCGGCGCCGGGACCGACCATCTGGTCCCCGGCCCGGATGTCACCATCGACGACGTGATCGCCGCCTATGAAATGCAGTGCGAGGCGGTCGAAGCCACCGGCAGCCGGGTTATCCTGATGGCCAGCCGGGCGCTGGTACAGGCTGCGAAATCGCCCGACGATTATGCCCGCGTCTATGGCCGCGTGCTGTCGGGATTGAAGCAACCGGCGATCCTGCACTGGCTGGGCGAGATGTTCGACCCGGCGCTGGCGGGATATTGGGGCAATGCCGATCATATGACCGCGATGGAGACCTGTCTTTCGGTCATCGCCGACAATGCTGACAAGGTCGACGGCATCAAGATTTCGCTGCTTTCGGCGGAAAAGGAAATCGCCATGCGCCGCGGCCTTCCGGCGGGTGTGGTGATGTATACCGGCGACGATTTCAACTATCCTGAGCTGATCAAAGGCGACGAACAGGGGTTTTCCCATGCGCTGCTGGGAATTTTTGATCCCATCGCCGGGGCCGCCTGTCGCGCGTTGAACGCCCTCGCCGAAGGCGACAATACGGCCTATCACGCCGCCTTTGACACCACGGTGCCGCTCAGCCGCCATATCTTCAAGGCGCCAACGCGGTTCTATAAGACCGGGGTGGTGTTCATGGCCTATCTGATGGGGCATCAGGATCATTTCACCATGGTCGGCGGTCAGGAAAGTGCCCGCTCGACCCTGCATCTGGCCGAGGCGATCCGCCTTGCCAATGCCGCGCAATTGTTCACCGACCCGGACGAAGTGGTCCGCCGCGCAACGCCGGTCTTTCAGGCACGCGGGGTATCGGTATGAGAACGCTGAGCGCCGCAGATCTGTCGCTGAACACCGCAACGGTGTCAAAGCAATGGACCCTCGAAGAATGTATCGAGGGCTGTGTCCGCCACGGCATCGGTGGCATTTCCCCTGGCGGGACAAGCTACAGGAATGTGGTGTGGACCGTGCCGCCAAGCTGATCCACGACGCGGGGCTGGGGGTTTCCGGCCTGTGTCGTGGCGGGTGGTACACGGCTGAGGGCGCTTTGACGCAAAAGGTCATCGACGACAACAAACGCGCCGTGGATGAGGCCGCCGCCATTGGCGCCGAATGCCTCGTCATGGTGGTGGGTGGTCTGCCCGAAGGGTCCAAGGATATCGTCGCCGCGCGCGATATTGTCACCGAAGGGCTGGGCAAGACGTTGGAATATGCCCGCACCGTCGGGGTAAAGATCGGCATCGAGCCGCTACACCCGATGTATGCCGCTGACCGTGCCTGTGTGAACACCACCGGGCAGGCGCTGGATATCTGCGACCAATTGGGCGACGGTATCGGCGTGGCGTTGGACGTCTATCACATCTGGTGGGATCCGGCGATTGCGGCCCAGATAAAACGCGCGGGCAAGGACCGGTTGTTGGCCTTTCACGTCTGCGACTGGATGAACCCGACGCAGGACATGCTGACCGATCGCGGCATGATGGGGGACGGCGTGATCGACATCCCCGCCTTTCGCCAAATGGTCGAAGCCGAAGGTTTCGACGGCTTGGTCGAGGTCGAGATCTTTTCAGCGGATAACTGGTGGACCAAACCCGCCGATGATGTGCTGAGCGCGATGAAATCGGCCCTGCCGGTGATCTAGGGGCTGATCTGCGAATATTGGCGGCACTGGACCATGTTGTTGGGTCCGGTGCCGCCCTTTGTTTTTCAAGATCTGGCAGGATCTGATCGCCACGCACCGCTTTTTCCGGCCATTGGCCGTGTCGGGCGCGCGGTGCGGACCCTAGCGCAACCCGTTGCGCGCGATTTCATAGGCCAGATCCTGAACCGCACGCGCCAGCGCAGCGGCGATGCTGGCCGCGCCCAATTCGCCTTAAATCGGCACCTCAAGATCGAACAGTTTCGCGCGGTTGCGACCGTTTTCGGAGGTCACGAAATACTGGCCGGACAGACGGAATATGCCATCGGTGCCTGCCAGCATATCCTCAACCCGCAGCTCGACGGTTGCCTGTGGCAAGTCTTCGAACGGCCAAGGTTCCGAGGCGACGCGCGCGCCGCTGATTTGCGTCAGATGCCGGGTCATTTCCAGCGTGATCGCGCGGGTGGGATCATCGGCCCAGAATATGCCTTCGCTTTTGCTGAGCAGGCCGAATTCATTGACAATGAACACCTCCTCTGCGCCGCCATAGGTCGGCAACGACACTTCGCGCAGCGCCACAGAGCCAAAAGCAATGCGCTGTTTCTGCTGCACTTCTGCCACCGGGATCGTGACCCGCTGTTCGACTGTGGATGCACATGCGGCCATAACCGCAAGCAGGCTAAGGGCAGCAATGGGTCGGATTTTCAACATGGGCTTCATCGTCCTGTGAGCAGAGAATTCGGATTGCGTTCAATCGCTTTGGCCAGCGATGCAACGGCTTTGGCAGCTTTTTGTATTTCGGCCAGCGCCAGTCGGGCTTCGCGGCCCAAACCGCCATTGGCCTCATACCCTTCCAATGTGGTCAGGGCCTGTGCGACGACACCCTGCATCTGTTTGATCAATGCCGGCAATGCCTTGCCGCCTTCGGCGAAAGTATCCGCGGCCTTGCTGGCGGACACAAGTGTCGTTTCGGCGTTCTCGATGATCTTGCTGTTGCCCAGCTTGGTCAACAACGCGCTCAGATCGGCCAATGCGACATTCAATTGACCGGGCAGGGCCTTGGTTTCATCCGACGCCAGCAGGGTTTCGGTGGTCGCCAGAAGTGCGCTCAGATCGTTGCCGATCGCCTCGATCCCCAGCTTTTCGACATTGGCGGCAATGGCATTCATCCGGGTGATCAGATCGGGCACGCCGGCCACGGAACTGTTTACGGATTGCGCGGCGGTGGTCGCCTCGGCCAGGGCGGCGGTCAGCTGCGCGGCGACGGCGGCCTCGTTGAATTGCGTGATCAGCTTGTCCAACTCGGTTACGGTGGCCCCCAATTCGGCGGCAATGCCCGCAGATCTTCGGAATTGACCAGACCACGGGCATCGCTGAGCAGATTGTTCACATTGCCCGGCACCGCCCGGGTGTCATCACTGCTGATCAAGGCGCTGGCATTGGCCATCAGGTTTATGGCCTGTTGCATCACCTCTTCCACCGGCAGGGCGTTGATGCGTTCGAACACGCCTTCGGCGGTGGCCGACACATCGGCGATTTCATTTTCGGTGGTGGGGATGATCGGATAGCCTTCTTCGTTGTCCGACAATTCGGCGGCGGTGCCATCCGCCACTTCGACCAGCTCGACCTTCAATCCCCCGGTAAGGATGGACGCGGTGGCAAGCCGTGCCCGCAACCCATTGCTGACCCGTGTGCGGAAATAGTCAAGAACCGCATCGTCGCCCGCGCCATCAGCCAGCCCAAGCCGCCCTTGACGGATGGCCAAAGAGACCGCCAACCGCACGCGATGATCGCCGAACCGTTCGTCATCAATCAGACCATTGATTGCCGAAACCCGCCCAATGCGAAACCCGTTCAATTCCACCGGCGCATCCACCGCCAGACCGGCGATATTGTCATCAAACACCGCTGACAGGCTGAAGATGTCGCCATCCTCTGGCGCAAACAGGCTGGCCCGCGCCGAGGCTTCTTCGGAAAAGACGGTAAAGACATCGCCCGAAGCGGCCGGATCACCGCCGGAAATCATGGTCTCGAAGGTGACGCCACCAGACACCAGCGATGCAACCGAGGAAAAATCCAAAGCCGCGCCACCGGGCCCGAAAGAGAAAGAGAACCCCGACGCATCCCAAAACCGGGTGGCGGAATTGATAAGCTTGTCATGCGGGGCAAAAATCACCGCCTGAACCTCGGCGGTGGACCCATCGGCGGAAATGGTCGGGCTGCCCAGCCGCCCGACGGAAATGCCGCGAAACAGGATCGGCGCATTGGCGGTCAACGTCGCATCCCCGGTGGCCCGCAACAAAAGCCGCAAACCGCCTTCGCCGCTGCGATCCAGCGGGGCATCGGCGAGGCCGGCGAACTCTTCGGTCAGCCCCTCTGCCGTATTGTCCCAGAACCCTTCGATATAGACACCGGACAACACCGTGCTGAGCCCCGAGACCCCCTGCGCGGTTACCTGCGGGCGCACGACCCAGAACTGGGCGCCGGCGTCGACGTAATCCGCCACTTCCTTGTCCAGCCGCACCGTGACCTCGACCCGGCCAAGACCGTCGGTAAATCCGACATCTTCGACCACGCCAACCGTCACGTCGCGATAGCGCAATTCGGTTGCGCCTTTTTGCACGCCGGACGCATTTTCAAAGCTGATGTAAATCACCGGACCTTTGTCCAGGTAATTCTGCACGGCAATGCCCACCACCGCAGCCAAGGCAATGACCGGGACAAACCAGATAAAGGAAATGCCCTTGAACACTCCCTTGCGCGCGGCCTTGATCGGCGCTTTGGGCGGTTGGGTGTCGGAATTCGTCACGCAGAGCGTTCCTTTTCTAAGCTGGTTTGTGATGGGCCGGTTGCGGCCGGGCTGTCGGTATCATGGTTGTTTTCGCTGTCCCAGATCAGTCTAGGATCAAGACTTTGGGCTGACAGCATCGTAAAGACGACCGAAAGCGCAAAAAACAGGCTCGCCCGTCCCGGTGTCATCGAGGCAAGGGTCTGAAATTGGACCAATGCCGAAAGAATGGCCACCACAAAGACGTCGATCATCGACCAGCGGCCAATATATTCGACGATTTCGAACAGGATCAGACGGTAATGCGCGCTGATGCTGCTTTTGCGCTGAATGCCGAAGGCCAGCACCGCAATGATCATGAATTTCGACACCGGAATCAACACGCTGGCGATCAGGATGATCGCGGCCACGCCAAATGCGCCGTGATGGGCCAATTCCACCGCCCCTTCGACAATTGTGGCGTTCGACACATTGCCCAGCGTGCGGGTTTCCAACATCGGATAAAGATTGGCCGGGATATAACAGATCAGCCCGACAAACCACCAGGCCCAGACCTTTTGCAGCGAAGCTGTATCGCGCGAGGCAAGCGTGCTGCCGCATCGGTCGCAGATCGTGCTGCCCATCGGGGACACCCGAGTGCAGCGGGTACAGGCCACCAGCCCCATGTTACGCGCGCTTGTCATTGGTCCAGCGACCGCCAGATCGAATAACGGCACATCAGACTTTCGGCGAAAACCACCAAAAGGACCATGGCGGCGAACATCCAGGCCGCCAGCCAAAAGCGACATCCGCCAGATCAGCCAGTTTGACCAGGGCCACCGCACATCCCAGCGCAAAGATTTCCGCCATCGCCCAGGGCGTCAGCGCCTCGGCCATGCGAAAGGCGGGTTTGGCATATCGTGCCAGCGCCAGATCGCGGATCACCGGCAACAGCACATAGATCAACAACACCAGGCGCACCGCCGGAATGATCACGATGAACATCAACACCGCCACCGCCAATGCGGTCAACGCCCCGGAAAAGGCAAATGCGGTTTCCAGAATAGAGGCGCTGTGGGTCTGGCCACCGACAGAGATCGACAGAAACGGATAGACGGTTGCCCCGGCGATCAGGATAAGAACGCTGGCGGCAAGAGCAATGATCTGCTTGCCAGCCTTGCGCCGCGGCGCAATCAGCACCGTGTGACAGCGATGGCAATAGGCCCGTTCATTCGATGTCACTTCCGGCACGGAATAGACGAAATCGCATTTCGGGCAGGCCATCCATTTATCCAGATCAGATTGATCCAAACGCTTCATCCTTTCATCGGACCATATGTCCGGGCATCATGTTGCATCTAGCGGAAAACCGCCGTCATGCAATGCCTGTGCAAGAGTTTAAAGCGTCAGGAAAAATCGGCAATGGCCGGGGTTAAGCGGTCAAGCGCCGATCGGAGCCGGAAATTGTCGCACTATGTTTCAAGAGTCGATGCGCGGCGTGCCCTTGCGTGGTGCGGTCTCGGACGGGTCGGTCCATGTCACCCGCAGGCTGACCTGTGATTTGCCGTCTTCGACCTCGCCTTTGATGCGGACATTCATCAGATCGGCAGTCTTCAGAACCAGGGTGTCATCGTCGTCACCCAGCACCATTTCGCCTTTGGAAAACCCCTTGGCCAAGGCGGTGAGCAGGGCCTTGATTGTTTTCGCATTCTGAAGGGATTCATGCGAAAATCGCTTGTTCGAACTGCCCATGTGATGTCTCCCGGCTCTGTCTGGTGCTCAGATCATGCGTTCAGGCGCAAAATGTTTGGCCCGCGGATAATCCCGGCTTAACCCGATCACATCTCCGGTCGGAAAGATCAAGGTTGCACCGGCGCCGATCCCCTCCAGCCCTTCCAGCCTGCGCGAGGTCCGGTCGAGGGTGATATCGCCCTCAAGATGCAGCACACCGCGTTTGGCCAACAGGCGCTGACCCCGGTGATTGTTGACATGGCCCTGCACAACCATGTGGATGCCCGTCTGTGTCAGGGCGCTGACCCCGGTGTCGGTCAATTGGCAATCCGATTTGCGGTATTTGGTGCGCACAAGATTGGCCAAGGGCCCGAAATAAAACCCAAGCGAGGCCTGTTCCGCCTCTGCGCGGTACCGGGCGTTTACCGCATCGGTGCCCTTGCTCGCCAACAAGGCGCACATGCTGTCACACAGGCCGGCATGCACAAACAGCAAGGAACCGCTGCGCGTCACCACATCCATGGCGTCAAAAAACCAGGCATAGGCGCCAGCGGGTTCGAAAAACACCTCGTGGCATTTCAATGCCGCGGCCAGGATCTCGCGATAGCTCATGCCGCTGGCGGTGCAATGGGTGTCGAATTTTTTCAGCTTTTCCAGAAGCTTGCTTGTCTCTTTGCGGATCACTTTGGGGCGCACCTGACCTTTGGCCGCCACCGCAAAACGGTCCGGCCAATCCGCGCGCGGCGTCAATCGGGCCTTGCAGGCCGCTTCATCCGGCAATTGTGCCAGATCGGAGGTTGTCACGAACCGGTCCAGCACCTCGCGCAGGATTGGCAGGATCTTGCGCCCCATCCGCACAAACAGATGTTCGCGCAGGGCATCGCGGGGCCCGCGCAGCGCCGCCACCGCCATGCGCATTCGCAGATCGTGATTGCCCGCCAGAATATGCACATCCGCGCCAGTGTGGCGCAGCGCATTCAACGCATCCAGAAGCGCCAGATTGCTTGGCCCCTTGTCGAGACTGTCCCCGCCCAGAATGATCCGGGCCTGGGTGCCGAATTCGGTCAGAACGATCCGCCCGATGTCCCGCCGGATGACGCCCGCCGCGATCAGGGACCGCAGGAAACCTTCGGCATCGGCATGTGGATCAGAGACAAACACCACCGGACGGTCCGGCCAATGCCAGCCGCCATTATGCCCCACACGGGCCAGACAATCGGCGATCTGGCGCTGCGCGCGACGATCCAGCCAGGGCTCTGTGTCGCGCGGCAGATCGGCAAGACAAAATCGGTGTCAAAAACGGACGGCAAAAGATGCGCCGCAGGGTGCATGGGCAAGGGAGGGGATTCCAAGGTCGGCCTTTCCGTCAGTCGTCACCAGAGATGTCGCTGCGGTCAGTCCATCGCCTCTTCCTTGGGCGCACGCACTTTCCACTCTCCGGTCAAGTGACGCCAGTTACCATGCGGCCCATGACAGAATAGTAACGGTTGGGCATGAAACATCGACAAACGGGCAATATCTTCGCGCGCCAGCACCCCAAGGTGATGAAAGGCATGGCGAAAGGATGCCCCATGGCCGACGTGGATTGTCAGCAGGCCGGGTGTCACCGTCGATTGCAGGTGCCCGGCGACCCGCGCCCCGGCCTGCATCAGGGATTCCGCACCTTCCAGCGGCAGACAATAGTCGCTGTCGGATTTCCACCCGGCGGGCGGCGGCCCATATCGGGGGTCATCGCGCAGCACGGCTTCGATCTCGGCCAGGGTTAGATTGGCTGCCGACCCGACCCCGCGTTCGGCAAGATCAGAGGTTTCCGTGATCCGTTCCACCCCGATGCCGCAATCCTGCAACGTGATCAGGATTTCCGACGCGGTTTGCCAGGCCCGCAATTGGCGCGACGCATGGATGACGGGGGCAACGGTCAGGTTATGGGCCGCGATCATCTCTGCCAGGGCAAGCGCCCCGGCGCGGGCCTGGGCCTTGCCCTGGCTGGTCAGGGCAAAGGGTTGCCGTGCGGACGGCGCGCCGCTGCGTTGTTCGTAAGCGCCATGCCGCAGGATCGCGACAAATCCGGTGTCAGCCATCAAAAATCTGCCGTCCAAATTGCGCCAGCGCATCAAAATCGACCCGGCCCGACACTTCGCAGACCCGGACACCGCGCAGAGCGGACAAATAGGGTTCCGGCACCGGCATCGCGCCGTTGGGTTCAAACCGGCCATCCGGGTGCTGATAAAACGATCCGGGGCTTTTGACGATCGCGCCAAGCAGATCCGGCCGCCGCGTCAGATCCACTTCGGCGACATCGGTTGGCGCATCGCTGTCGCGGCTCCAGTTCAACACCCAGAAATCCGTCAGGGGCGCATTATATTGGATACGGTTCGGGCCATAGATGTCCGGGATCACCAGATCATGTTTTTGCTCCAGATCCCACAGCACATCGGCGGGCAGCGCAAGCACCTGGGCGCGTTCCCCGTCCGACAACATCCCGGACAGACGCGGATTGCCCAAAATGGTGCCGGGGTTGATGCGCGGATGTTTCGGGATGCCAAGGGCTTGGGGGGGATGTCCGGCCTTTACCAGAAGCCGGTCGTTGGACACAAACCGGGTGCTGTCGAAATCCAGCATGCGCAGGATCGAGGTCGATTTGCCGCCCCCCGACAGACCCGAGATTGCCAGGGTGCCCGCGCCGTCCGTCACCGCCGCCGCATGGCACAATTGCCACCCATCGCGAAGACAATGGCTTAGGATCTGGGTGTTGATGAAATTGATCACTGTGCTGGAATTTTCGGCCAGCGGCCCCATGGCGATAGCCCAATCCGCGTTTTGCACAAAGGTCACACCGCTGCGGACCTTTTTGATCAATCGACCGTCCGGCAAGTCGCAAACTGCATCCTTGCGGCCGGATTTTCCGGTCTCGCGCTGCCAATCATTCCACTCTGGTTCCGGGGTCAACATTTGATCGGGCAGCAAATGCACCACGATTTCCCCCGGTTCCGGCGTCAGCGCATCCGCGTAATAGGCAACCAGTTCACTGCGCAACGCGCCGGGGCAAAACACGGTGATGCCAACCGGCCCAACCCGAAGTGAAAACGGCTCTGCGCCCTGGGCAGGGGAGAGGTCAAGTTGCGCGACGATGTCTTGTATCGTGGTCATTGGCTGACCTCTTGGATTACATGGTCCGCGACCAGCGCCGCCGCGTCGATGCCACAGCCCTTTTGCGCGCCGCTATAGCCGCCAAAGGCCGAGACCTCGAATACAATTGGCCCGTCCGGGGTCAGGGCGATATCAACGGTGGTAAAGGTCAAACCAAACGGCGCCTGCGCCTTGCGGCCCAATTCGATCAGCTCGGGCGTCGGATCAAACGCCGCATATTTGCCGCCGGAATGGATTGTCGTGTTCCAACTGTCCGTCTGGCTGACACGGGCATAGGTGCAGACATATTCGTTGTTCAGAAACACCATGCCCAGATCATGCCCCGACAGATCGGCCTTTTGCTGGATATACATCACCGGATTGGCGGCTTTGAACGTCGCGATCTGCTCTGCCGCATCCGGGGCGTCATGATCCAGCAGGATCATTCCGCGGGCCTTGGTCGAAAACAGTGGTTTGAACACCGCCGAGCCGTAACGCAGCAATGCCGCCTGCGCGGCCTCGACATCTTCGGTGATGGTTGTGGCGGGCATTGGCACATCGGCATTGGTCAGGGTCACCGTACAGGCCAGCCGATCCATCAGCCGCAGCACGCTTTCGGCAGAGCTGAAAATGCGCACGCCGCGCGCCTCGGCCACGCGCAACATTTCCAGCCGATCCAGCGCGTCGGGGCTGTAGTCTTCGGAAATCTTCTTCAGGATCAGCCCATCCAGACCACAGAGATCCACGCCATCGCAAATCAATGTGCCTGCCGCCAGATCCAGCGTCACAGATCCCATGTCGATCACACAGCGAAACCCGGTGCGCGCCTCCAGCGCGTCGGCCAGGGCCTCGGTCGACCATTTTCCGGGGGTCCCGATGACCCCGATTTTCTTAGTCACTAAACAGCATCCTTATCGGCAGTTTGAAGCGCGCCTCGCGGCCCACGGGCACGGCCAACGCACAGTCAAGAATATAGCGGGCGCGCAGCATCATGCGTTTGGCATGGCCGCGATCCACCACAAAGCGGGTCGAACTGGCAAAGGACCGCGCAAGCCCCAGCGCCAGACGATATTCAAATGTCGGGTCCTTGTGGCGGCGGGCGAATTTGGCCGCCATGTCATGCATGTCTGCGGCCACATTTGCAATCCGCGCACGCGTGCCCGCATCCAGCACCTGAAGCCGGTAGTTCGACACCATGAACACCGACACGTCCTGAACGTAATCCATATAACGCGACCGGTGCAGGTCGATAAAACGGATCTTTTTGTCCGCCCCGTCATAAATCACATTGTCGAGGTTGAAATCGCCATGAATATAGACCGAAAACGGCGCTTTGACCGTCTTTTCCCGGGCGGCGGCGGCGGTGATCAGGGCATCGAAACTTTCGATCGCCAGACCATTGATGCCAAGCCGCCCATGGCCGTATTTCGGGTGCAGACGATAGACATCCTGCATCCGCTTGGCCAGTTGCTCCATCGCGGCCATTTCGGCCGGCTCGTCTGTCCGGGTCTGCCGCCAAATGTCGCGCACGGTCTTGTGCAGGGCGTTCTGCGCCTCTGCCAGACCTGCATCACTGCCGCCCAGCACGATATCCTCAAAGGTTTCGCCCTGGAGATGTTCGATCAAAAGCGCCGCCGAGTTGCCGCGTTTTTCATAGGAAAATATCTCGGGCGCCAGACCGGGGTAGACCGAATTCCAGCTTTTCACGCCAACCCGCTCTTCCTTGACCTTGCGCCGATCCCCGTCCTTGAACACCACAGCGACAGAGTCGCCCTTGGCGTTGCGCATGGTGGCGCTGGAAATTGCGCTGCCGGACCGGGTTTCGGCCAGCGGCTGCAATTTGACCTCTTCGTCTTTGCCAGCCCCGGCCAGAACACTGCGCAGGGTGAAATAACGTTCAAATTGAACCGGTTGACCGATGTTGATCGACAGGATCGCCTCGCTTATCGCCTGAACCGCTTCGCCCATACGATAGATTTCGTTCAGAACCAAAAGACCATGCGCCAGGTCGGCGGCATGTTTGGTGCCCTGCATGTCGCGGGTATAGGTGCGGAACAATTGATCATGCAGCACGACAAGTTCGGCCCGTGCGGTGCCGATCTTGACCGCCAGTTTGCTATCCCGGGTGTCAAGCGCATCAGGGACCAGCGCCACCGAGGCCCGGACCAGTTTCACCGGCGCAACATAGGCATCGGCGCGCAAAAGTTTCTGGCGCTCGACGCCTTCGGCATGTTCGACAGCGCGCCGGCCCAGCCGGGAAATCAGGTCCAGATTGCGGGCGATGGTATCCACCGCCTGAAGCTGCATTTGCCGCGCGCTGCCCTCTTTGGTGCGCATCATGCCAGCCAAACAGCCCTTGCGCACCCGCGACGACAAATTGTGGGAATACCCGGCGCGCCCGATCAAGTGATGGGCGGTCTCGCTGCGCGGCGCATCGAAATAGGCGGTCAACCGCGACAGTTGGCCATCCATTTCCGCCAGCAGAAACGACATGTTTTCTTCGACGACATCGGGCAGCTTCATGACAAAGCCCCAAGGGCACCAGAAAAGTGTTGCCAAACAGGCCCGGATCGCGCCGTAAATTGATCAGATCTGGCCCTGCAAAAGACAAGATGCAGCGGCAGACATATGTGGTAATCGGATTTCATGCGGCCTTATGGCTGCGAAGTATAACAATTCAAAGACAGAAATTGCCGTGCCTCAATCAGTCGGAACATAACTGCCATGACGTCTATTCGGATTACGCGTGACCTGCGACTGCCTGATGATCTGCGGGTGGCCCGGGCGCGCAGTGCGCCACATTTGGGGCCGCGTGTGCTTTTCTTTAGCGGCGGCAGCGCGCTGAATGACATTTCCCGCCAGTTGAAACGGCTGACGTTCAATTCGATGCATCTGATCACACCGTTTGACAGCGGCGGCAGTTCCCAGGCGCTGCGGCTGGCGTTTGACATGCCTGCGGTCGGGGATCTGCGCAGCCGGCTGATGGCGCTGGCGGATGAAACCGTATTGGGCCAGCCGGATGTGTTTGCGCTGTTCAGCCACCGTTTGTCCAAAACCGCGCCACAGGCCGAATTGCGCCAGCAGATCGACCAGATGACCTCGGGCAAACATCCGATGATCGCCGCTGTCGCAAAACCGATGCGGCAATTGATCCAGACGCATTTGCGCAGTTTTTGCGATCATGTGCCCGCCGATTTCGATTATCGCAACGCCAGCATAGGCAATCTGATCCTTGCGGGCGGGTATCTCGACAATGGCCGCGCGTTAGAGCCGGTTCTGTTCCTGATGTCGAAAATGGTGGATGTGCGCGGTCTTGTGCGCGCGGTGGTGGATGAAAACCTGCAACTGGGCGTCGATCTGGCGGATGGTCGTCGCATTCTCAGCCAGCGATTGATCAGCGGCAAGGAAGTTGCGGCGCTCAAAAGTCCGATCACGCGTATTTTTCTGAACGATGGCCGCGAAGAGATCGCCCCGAACAAAGTGCCGCTGCCCAAGCGCAATCGCAGGCTGATCGAGCGGGCCGATGTGATCTGCTATCCGCCCGGCAGTCTTTATTCCAGTGTGATTGTCAACTTGCTGCCCGCCGGGGTGGGCCGTGCGGTTGCGCAGCGCCGGGTGCCCAAGGTCTATCTGCCAAGCCTGGGCCCCGATCCCGAGGCAATTGGCCATTCCCTGGCTGAACAGGTCGATGCGATCCTGACGCCCCTGCGCGCCGATGCCGGGGACGACACCCCGGCCAATCACCTGATGACCCATGTGCTCTGCGATACGTCCTGGTCGGAAAAAGCATGCGCCACCGTCACCAAACGCCATGGTATTGCCTGTCACCGCATGGACCTGCGACAGGGCAAAAGCGACCGCTATGACCCGGAAAAGATTGCGGAAATGCTGGTGTCACTGGACTAAATGGGCTGTGCCACCGGCGACATGCCTCTTTGCAAGGTCATGCCGCCGATGGTGTGCGGGATCGGAACCTGTGCCCTTGAAAACCGGGCAGGGTGCGGATTGCTCCGCCCCGACCCGTCACTCGTTACAACTCTAGATAGGCTTGCAAGGCGGCTTCGACGCCTTTTGACCAAATCAGGGTCAACCATTTACGAAAATCACTGCGGAACTGCGCGTTGTCAGCCAAAGCGCCATATAGTTCGCGCTGTGCCAGCCAATGATCCGGGTCTGATTTGGCCAGTTTGGCCGTCGCGGTCAAACGCGCCCAGATCGGATCATTTGGCTCGATCACGCTGCCATCTTCGCGGGTGCCCGCGCACATCCGTGCCCAAAGCGCCTGTGACAATGCCAGCCCGGAAACCGGCGTGCCCGCCGCCAATGCATCGCGGATACCCGGCAACACCGCCCCGGTGTGGCGCGACGACCCGTCAAAGGCGACCCGGCGCACGGTGTCATAGATCTTGGGGTTGGCAAACCGCCCGCTGATCAGATCGACATAGGCCGCCGGCGTCATGCCCGGCACGTCATGCACATGCGGCGCGATTTCGGTCAATGCGACCTTTTCCAGATAGGCCCGGATGCCGTCATGCGCCATGGTGTCGGCGATGGTTTCAATCCCGAGGATCTCTGCCGGGGCGGCGATAAGCTGATGACCGCCGTTCAGCATCCGCAGCTTCATCGCCTCGTAGTCGTGCACCTTGTCAGACAGGGTAGCGCCAACCGTTTCCCAGGCCGGGCGACCATTGCAGAAATCATCTTCGATCACCCATTGGCGGAAATTTTCGTGGGTGACGGGCGCGGCGTCCTCGACCCCGATGCCGCGCGCCAGCTCCAGCTCCTTTGGGCCGGTCGCGGGCACGATGCAATCGACCATGGAATTGGGAAAGCTGGAGTTTTCTTCGATCCAGGAAGCAAGATCGGCATCCATCAATCGGGCCAGCCCGATCACGGTTTCCCGCAGCTTGACGCCATTGCCCGGCAGATTGTCACAGCTTTGACAGGTAAAGGCCGCATGACCCGCGTCACGGCGCGCGCGCAGGGCGGCAATCATCGCGCCAAACGCGGTCCGCGGTGTGCCGGGATTGGCGACATCATGTTGAATATCGTCCTGACTGGCGTCGAATTTCTTGGTCGCGGGATCAAGATAATAGCCGCCTTCGGTCACGGTCAGCGCCACAATGCGAATGGCCGGATCGGACATCTGCGCTATCAGCGGGCCATTTCCGTCGACAATTGGCACATAGTCGATCATTGACCCGACAACCTCGGCCGAGGTGCCTTTGGGATCAAGTTCGATCAATGTGGTCAGGTAATCCTGGGCTGCAAGGCGCGCGCGTTGAGCTTCGTCAAAGCTGCGCACACCGGCGCCAATGATGGCCCAGTCCTGCGCTTTTCCGGCCTGCATCAGCTGATGCAAATACCAAGCCTGATGCGCGCGGTGGAAATTTCCGAGACCAATATGCACAATGCCCGGCGTCAGCTTGGACCGGTCATACGTCGGGCGCGCAATGGCTGCGGGCAGGTCATTCAGGGTCGCGTCGGACAATTTCATCTCTGGTCCCTTTCCGGTCAGCTCTGCACGCTGGCCGCCATCGACATGGGGCAAATAGGAAACAACACTTGGTCTGGTCCGGCGGGACCGGACAGAGGGTGCCGTGGATTTCATGGCGGATGGGATGCACCCTGGCCGTCAGGGCCGGGGCGCATCCCCTGCAAAGGTTGGATCAGCTAATCCGAAGCCCATCGGCCCCGAATTTATGCAAATGCTGCATCTGCGGTGTCAGATAGACGGTATCCCCATGTTTTACCGCCACTTCCCCCCCGGCCCGCACAGTCAGCGGATCGCAACCTTCGATGCCATGGATGTGGATGAACGTGTCGCTGCCCAGATGTTCGGCCACACCAACCGTGCCTTGCCACTGGCCTTCGGTTGTCGAGACATCCAGATGCTCCGGGCGAATGCCGATGGTATGGGCATTGTGTTTCGCCGCTTCGCTGCCTTCGATCAGGTTCATCTTGGGCGATCCGATAAAGCCAGCCACGAATTTGTTGCGCGGTTCGCGATACAACTCCAGCGGAGAGCCGACCTGTTCGATCACACCGGCCTGAAGCACCACAATCTTGTCGGCCATGGTCATCGCTTCAACCTGGTCGTGGGTGACATAGATCATCGTGGTTTTCAGACGCTTGTGCATCTCCGAAATCTCTAGCCGCATCCCGACCCGCAAAGCCGCGTCGAGGTTTGACAGAGGTTCGTCGAACAGGAACGCCGAAGGTTCACGCACAATCGCACGGCCAATTGCCACACGCTGACGTTGCCCACCCGAAAGCTGACCCGGGCGCCGATCAAGATAATCGGTCAGGTTCAGCGCCTTGGCGGCGGCGTCGATCCGGCGGGTCTGTTCGGCTTCGTCCATGCCGGCCATCTTCATCGGGAATGCGATGTTCTTGCGCACCGACATATGCGGATAAAGCGCATAGGATTGGAACACCATCGCAAGACCGCGTTTGGCCGGGGGCAGGTTGGTCGCATCCTGGCCGTCGATGTCGATCTGACCGGATGTGATATCCTCCAGCCCGGCAATCAGACGCAGAAGGGTGGATTTACCACAACCCGAAGGGCCGACGAAAACCGTGAACTCGCCTTCGTGGATGGTCAGATCAAGCGGCGGGATGACGTTGACATCGCCAAAGCTCTTGGTGACTTGGTTCAGTTGAATTTGTCCCATAATCTCTGGTCCTTATTTCACAGCGCCGAAGGTCAGGCCGCTGACGAGTTGTTTCTGGCTGAACCAGCCAAGAATGAGGATCGGCGCAATTGCCATGGTGGATGCCGCGCTGAGTTTGGCGTAGAACAGGCCCTCGGGGCTGGAGTAGCTGGCGATGAACGCGGTCAGGGGGGCCGCTTTGGCCGCTGTCAGGTTCAGGGTCCAGAAAGCTTCGTTCCAGGCGAGGATAAAGTTCAGCAACATGGTCGAGGCGATGCCCGGGATGGCCATTGGCGTCAGAATGAACAGGATCTTATCCTTCAGACCGGCACCGTCCATCCGACCCGCTTCGAGGATTTCACCGGGGATTTCCTTGAAGTAGGTGTAAAGCATCCAGACAATGATCGGCAGGTTCATCAACATCAGCACGATGATCAGACCGGTGCGGCTGTCCAGCAGGCCAAGTTTGATGAAGATCAGGTAGATCGGGTAAAGCACCCCCACCGCCGGCAACATCTTGGTCGACAACATCCAAAGCAGGATGTCCTTGGTTTTCTTTGATGGCACAAAGGCCATGGACCAGGCGGCGGGGATCGCAATGATCAGCCCCAGGATGGTTGATCCGCCCGCGATGATGATCGAGTTCATCAGAAACCGACCATAGTTCGACCGGTCCAGAACGTCGCTGTAGTTTTGCAACGTCCAGTCAAAGGCAAACAGGACGGGTGGATCGGAAATTGCCTGTGCTTCGGTTTTGAAGCTGGTCAGGATGGTCCACAGGATCGGAAAGAAGATCAGCAGACCCACAGCCCAGGCAGCGGCGGTATTGATCGCTTTGCGTTGATTGGTAACGGCACGTGCCATGATTAATATCTCCTCACGCGTCCAGGTTCTTGCCGACGATGCGCATCAGGAAGATGGCAACGATATTGGCCAGAATGATTGCATAGACACCACCCGCAGACCCAAGTCCGACGTTCTGGCTTTCCAACACGCGCTGGAAGATCAGATATGTCAGCGTCCGAGATCCAAATGCACCACCTGTGGTCACAAAGATTTCGGCAAAGATCGACAGCAGGAAGATCGTCTCGATCAGGATCACAATGGTGATCGCGCGGCTGAGGTGCGGCAGAATAATGTAGTAAAACCGTTTCAGAACCGGTGCGCCGTCCATTTCCGAGGCTTCAAGCTGTTCACCGTCCAGCGATTGGATCGCAGTCAACAGGATAAGCGTGGCAAACGGCAACCATTGCCAGCTGACAATTGTAATGATCGAAAACATCGACGCATCGCTAAGCCATTCGACCGGTTGAGCCCCAAAGAATTTCCAAAGATGCGCGAAAAGCCCGTTCACAGGATCCATGAACATGTTCTTCCACACCAGTGCCGACACGGTCGGCATGACAAAGAAGGGTGCAATCACCAGGATACGGACAACGCCCTGGCCCCACATCGGCTGGTTGAGCAGGATGCCCAGAAGCACACCGAACACGACGGTGATCAACAATGTGCCGCCAACGATGACAAGGGTGGCCTGGACACTCGGCCAGAAGGCCGAAGAGGTGACGAACCGGACATAGTTGTCAAATCCGGCCCATCCAAGATCGCCACCGCGCAGGGGCAGGTATTTCTTGAATGAGAAATAGAGCGTCATGATAAGGGGAACGAGCATCCATCCAAGGAGTAGAATGACTGCGGGTGCCATCATCATGCGTGCTGCGGATCGGGAGTGTTGGGTCGCCATGACGCAATTCCCTCTTCTCACGCTAAGTGCATGTGGAACACGGATAAAACTGGTAATGAATAAAGGGGAAGGGGGACCGAGGGACAGCTTGCGCCGCCCCCCGGCTTGGGAGGAGCCTTAGTAACCTGCGGCTTCCATCTCTTCTGTGGTGATCGCCTGTGCTTTTTCCAGGGCTTCTTCTGCAGTTTGTTGACCTGCAACAGCTGCCGAGAATTCCTGAGCAACCTGGCCTGCGATACCTGCAAATTCCGGGATCGCGGCGAATTGCACACCGATATAGGGAACGGGTTCTACGGTTGGGTTGTTCGGATCAGCCGACTGGATGCTTTCCAGTGTGATCTCTGCAAAGGGAACCTTCTTGTATTCGTCGTTCTCATAGAGCGACACACGGGCACCAGGAGGCACGTTTGCCCAACCTTCGTTTGCGGCGACGAGTTCAATGTATTCCTTGGATGTGGACCATTCGATGAACTCTTTGGCAGCGGCTTCTTTCTTGGTGCCGGCCGGGATGGCAAGCGCCCATGCCCAGAGCCAGTTGCCGTTCTTGGAAACGCCTTCTTTGTGCGGTGCCAGTGCGAAACCGACCTTGTCGGCGACAACCGAGGTCATCAGGGTTGGTCAGCTTGGAGGCCGCAACAGTTGCGTCGATCCACATGCCGCATTTGCCCTGGTTGAACAGTGTCAGGCTTTCGTTAAAGCTGTTGCCCGAGGAACCCGGAGGGCCTGCTTGCTCCAGCAGATCGAGGTAGAATGTCAGCGCTTCTTTCCACTCGGGCGAGTCGAACTGGGCATTCCAGTCTTCGTCGAACCAACGCGCACCAAAGGAGTTGGCCAGCGCCGTGATGAAGGCCATGTTGTCGCCCCAACCGGCTTTGCCGCGCAGGCAGGCGCCGTAGATTTCGTTGTCACGATCGGTCATCGCAACAGCCGCTTCACGGATCTGTGCCCATGTTGGCGAATGCGGCATTTCAAGACCGGCAGCTTCCATCAGATCGGTGCGATAGAACACCATCGAGGATTCACCGTAGAAAGGTGCGGCATACATGGTGCCGTCAACCGACAGACCATTGCGCATCGCAGGCAGGATATCGTCGATGTCGTAATCAGCCGACAGGTCATTCAGCGGAATGAGCCAGTCCTGAGCACCCCAGATCGGTGTTTCATACATGCCGATGGTCATGACGTCGAACTGGCCACCCTTGGTGGTGATGTCCTGGGTCAGACGCTGGCGCAGGGTGTTTTCTTCCAGAATGACCCAGTCAACTTCGTGACCGGTCTTGGCGGTGAAATCCGCGGTCAGGCCCTGCATGCGGACCATGTCGCCGTTGTTCACTGTTGCCACTGTGATTGTTTCGGCATTGGCTGCGGTCGCTGCGACCGACACCAGTGCTGACGCCGCAAAAAGTGCGCTCGTAAGTTTCATCCAATATCCTCCCTTGGTTTCTGGATGTCCTGAAACAGGGATACCCGGAATCACAGATTCGTGTCAATTGAAAATTTTACGCGCGTAAGGTTTTAAGTTTCCGCAGTGCAGCAAATTTTCTGCATCGCAGAAAGTTTACGCTAACTCGCGCATGACAAGCTGCCCTTCAAATAGCGTATCGACACGCTGATCGCTTGGGCCCACATCGCCGTCACGGTCCAGCACCTCGAACAGTGCCTCGATGCTGCGTTCGGAGATGGAGGCATAGCTTTGGGCAATTGTCGTCAGGGGCGGGCAGGTAAAACGCGCAAAGGGATGATCATCCATTCCGGCAATGCGCAGCGCACAGCCCTGGCCGCGCCCGACGCGCATGCCTTTTTCATATGCGGCCGCAATCAGGCCAAGGGCCAAACGGTCGTTGCTGCACAAAACGGTGTTGGAGACCAGTTTGCGCTGCTCGATGGCCCGCAACCCGCCACGATAGCCGATTTCCTCAAAATCCCAGCCCTCTCCCTCGGCCTGGATGATCACCGGTTCGTGGCCCAGCATTTCCATCGTATCGGTAAATCCCTTGCGGCGGCGGCGGGCGTTCGGGTTGGCAGGATTTGCCATTTCAAAAAACACCGGCGGCTCGCCGCTGCGACAGAGGTAATCCACCATCATGCGTACAAATTGAGAATTATCCGAGCCAACAAAGGCTTCTCCGACGTTCTCCAGATAGCTGTCAAACAGGACCGTTGGCACCTCGGCGCAGAACAACTCGATATGTTTCAGGTCGGATGACCGCCCCAAAGCCGCCAAAAGCACGCGGCCGGTTTCAGGGATCGCAGGGAATCCAGGATCGCCCTTTCCTGCTCTGGCGCGCCATGAGAGCTGAACAAAAGCGGAAAGAACCCGGCCGCCATACAGCGGCGTTCAATACTGCGGGCGATCTCGGCAAAGAAGGGATCGGCGAGATAGGGCACAACAACCCCGACATTCTTGGTCAGCCGCCGGTTTTGGTTCATCGCAAAGATATTGGGGCGGTAATCATATTTCTCCAGCGCGCGCTCGATCCGTTCCCGGGTCGAGTTGCGGACAAATCCGGGTTGTTGAAATATTTTGACACCGTGGGCCGGGAAATTCCGCTAACTTCCGCGAATTCCTCCATATTCTTGATTTTGCGTCCATTCATGTGTCGAGACCCCGGGCTTTTCCGTTTTTGCGTTTATTTTCAATGTTCAGGCTCTCACCCACATCATGGCGTCGGGCAAAGAAAAACTTTACGCGCGGCATGGTAAATTTTACGGTAATCGCTCTTACCGACAAAAATCAAGCCATGTTTCCAAATTGTTGGCCCAAGATCTGCGCAAATGTGGCGATGCGACCGCCACATAAGGTCCGAAGCGCATGTTTTTTGATCACCCGCCCCCGGCGGCGCATTGTGACTGCGCCGCGCGGCTTCAGGGCGGCTTTTGCGACCTAGGTCGTGCCGGGGTCTGGTGCGAAACGCGCCCGTGTTCGATTGGCGAAGGCAACCAGCGTCAACATCACCGGCACCTCTACCAGAACCCCCACCACCGTCGCCAACGCGGCCCCGGAATTCAGGCCAAACAGGCTGATCGCAACTGCAACCGCCAGTTCAAAGAAATTCGAGGTGCCAATCAGGGCACAGGGCGCCGCGATCCGATGTGGCACCTTCATTGCAAAGGCCGCCGCATAGGCTACCGCAAAGATGCCATAGCTTTGCAGGATAATCGGCACGGCAATCAGCAAGATGATCAGTGGTTTCGCGACAATCACCTGCCCCTGAAGGCCAAACAGGATCATGACCGTCACAATCAAACCGACCACGGAATAGGGTTTCACCCGCGCCTGAAACCGGTCAATTGCCGCCTCGGACCCCAGACGATTGCGTGTCACCAAGCCCGCCGCCAGCGGCAGGGCGATAAACAACAGCACCGACATCACCAACGTCGACCACGGCACGGTGATGTCCGTAACCCCCAGCAATACTGCGACAATCGGCGCATAGGCCACCACCATGATCAGATCGTTCACCGACACCTGCAACAGGGTATAGGTCTCGTCGCCGCGCGTCAGTTGTGACCAGACAAAGACCATCGCGGTACAGGGCGCCGCCCCCAACAGGATCAGACCGGCGATGTATTGCAACGCATCTTCCTGCGGAATCCAGGGGGCAAAGACATATTGAAAGAAGACCACCGCCAGAGCGGCCATGGAAAACGGCTTGATCAGCCAATTCACAACCAGCGTGATCACCAACCCACGCGGCTGTTTGGCCACATCCCGCAGCGATCGCGGGTCCACGCCGACCATCATCGGATAGACCATCGCCCAAATCAGCACCGCAACCACCAGATTGACGCTGGCGACCTCGGCCGCCGCCACCGCGCCGATCAATCCCGGCGCGAGATTGCCCAGCAAAATCCCTCCCGCCATGGCCAAAGCAACCCAAAGGGACAGGTATTTTTCGAAAATATTCATTTGGGGGCCTCTTGATGTCTGATCGGCGAAGACGCGGCTCTGCGCGCTTATTCGTTATTTCACGGATATTTAAAATATAGAGGGAGAGTCAAGACATCCACCCGGTAAATTCGCAAATACCAGCGCCCCGGCTGTGCGGCATGGATATGAAACTGATGTGATACTGGTGCGATCCTGTTGCGATACTGGCCAAGTTAAGCGCAAAAAGACAAAAGCCGCGCAGGAAAACCCGCGCGGCATAGACGGTCAAAGCCGACAGGCGGACATCACCAGGCGGTGAAGCCCCCATCCAGCACCAGATTGGCCCCGGTCATATAGCTTGACGCGCCAGAGCCCAGGAATTGCACAATCGGGCCAAATTCTTCGATGTCGGCCTGACGGTTCATCGGCACCCGCTGAAGAAACGCGTCGATGAATTCCTTGTCAAACGACCCGGTTTTGACCCCGCCAAAGGTCACCAGATTCACCCGCACCCCTTTGGTGGCCCAATATGTGGCCAGATAGCGTGTCATGTTCAGCAAACCGGATTTTGACGCCGCATAAGAGATCGCCTTGACGAACGGTTTGCCGTCGCGTTCCTCGCGATAGGAATAGAGCGCCTGATTGGGCGACACCATGCCATACATCGAGCCCACCATGATGATAGAGCCGCGCCCGGCCTCGGCCATTTTGGCCCCCACCACCTGGGATGTCAGCATGACACCGGTCAGATTTGTGTCGATCACGTCATCCCAATATTTTTTGGGATAGATCTCGAACGGGGCGTTCTGGTCGGCGTCGCCATCGGGTTTGCTGTCGATGCCGGCATTGTTGACCAGAATATCCGGCACACCCCAGGCCGCGATCAGCGCATCAGTGGCAGCAATCAGGCTGTCCTGATCGCGCACATCCGCCACAAACACCCGCACGCGGTCGCCAAGGCCGGGGAATTGCGCCTCGATCTCTTCGGCTGTGCGGCTGCGGCGGGCAAAAATCGCGACCTTGGCGCCAGGCGCCGGCCAGCTGTTTGGTGAATTGCGTGCCAAGCTGGCCCAACCCACCTGTCACGATGGCAACCTTGTCGGTCACGTCAAAGAAATCCTTCATGGCTCTTGTCCTTTATTTGTTCACTACGTTTTTGGGGGGCATGGGCGATGGGGTGATCTCTGCGCCAATGTGACGGCGGCGCAGCGCCTTCCAGATGGTCAACAGCAACACCGCACAGACAAACAGACCCAGACCACAGGCAACCGGGCGTTCAAAAAACGCCAAGAGGTCGCCGCGCGCGATCTGCATCGACATGATGAAATTGCGTTCCAGCACCGGCCCCAGCACAAGCCCGAGGATCACCGGCGCAATCGGAAAACCGTTGCGCTCCATGAGATAGCCGACAAGACCGGCAACCAGCATGATGCCGACGCCAAACAACGTGTTGTTGATGGCAAAAGACCCCAGAAAGCAGCAGACAAGGATCATCGGCACAATCACCGATTTCGGCACCGCAAGCACAAGCCGCGCACCGCGGATCGCCAGATGGCCCAGCGGGAAAAGCAACAGGTTGGCGATGAAAAACGACATGATGATTGCCGTGGGCATCACCGGGTTTTCGACAAACAACCGCGGCCCCGGCGCCAGACCCTTCATATAGAGCACGCCAACCGCGATGGCGGTCACCGCATCACCGGGAATGCCAAACACCAACGCCGGAATCCAGGCGCTGGACAGGCCGGAATTATTGGCCGATGTCGCCTCGATCAGACCTTCGGGGTGGCCGGTGCCGAATTTTTCCGGCGTCTTGGAAAACCGCCGCGACACACCATAGGCAATCCACGCCGCAAGATCGCCGCCCACACCCGGCAACGCCCCCAATGACGCGCCAAGCGCGGTGCCGCGCAGCAGGCTGAGCGGATAGCGGCGCAGCAGGCCGAAAACGCCCTGGAACGGGCGGGAAATCTTTGGTTTGTCGTCGCGGTTCAGGATCGCCACATCGGCCCGACCCGCCGCCGACAGGCCGCGCAAAATCTCGGAAAAGGCAAACATGCCAATCATCACCGGGATAAAGCTGATGCCGCCGCTCAATTCGATCGACCCAAGGGTGAAACGCGGCTGGCCAGAGGTAACATCCAGCCCAACGGTGGAAATCAACAGCCCGATGGCCAGCGAAACCCCGCCCTTGGCCGGATTGTCGCCCGACACCACCGCACAGGTCAAAAGCCCCAGCACCGCCAGCCAGAAGAATTCAAAGCTGGAAAAATTCAGCGACAATTGCGCCAACAGCGGCCCGGTGATCAACAACACACAGGCCCCGATCAACCCGCCGGTGGCAGAAAAGAAAAACCCGATCGACAGCGCCCGCCCGGCCTGACCGCGCCGGGTCATTGCATAGCTTTCCTCGGTATAGGCGGCCGAGGCCGGGGTGCCGGGAATGCGCAGCAAGGCACCGGGAATATCGCCGGCGGTGATCGCCATCGCGGTCGAAGACACAATCAGCGCAATCGCCGGAAGCGGCGCCATGTAAAAGGTCAGCGGCACCAAAAGCGCCGTCGCCATGGTTGCGGTCAACCCCGGCAGCGCGCCGATAAACAGCCCATAGACCGCCCCGCCAAGAATCGCCACCAGCACATCGAATTGCAACACCAGCCCCAGACCGGCCCAAAGGGTCTCTGCGCTCATGGCAAAAGCCCCCCAAGCGGGCCAACCGGCAAGGACACCCGCAAGATCCCGGAAAAGACGAAATACAATACAAAGACAAACACCGGCGCAACGGTGACAATCACCGGCCAGCGCGCGCCCATCAGCGCCATCATCACCGCCATGAACCCAATGCCAAACAGCGGAAAGCCCAAAGGCTCAAACGCCAGAATGCCGATCACCAGACCAACAAGCGACCAAAGCGCCGCAACGCCATCCCGCAGACGGGTGTGCCAATCGCTGACATCAATCAGCCGCGCGCGTTGGCGCAATCCGCTGATCCCGATGATCACGCCAAAAACCGCCAACGCCACACCGATGGCGGTCGGCAGCAAATCCGCGCCAAACCGCACCCCCGGCACACTGGGGAGCTTTGACGCCCCCCAGATCACAAGTACGCCGAACGCGGCCAGAAACGGCCCGATTAATCTGTCCCCGATCCGCATATGGTCGGCCCTTTCGAAGTTACTTCGCCAGATCAGTTACTTCGCGAGACCAACCGTGGTCAGCGCCGCCGAGAGACCTTCGCTCGACGAGCGCACGGTGTGTTCGAAATCAGCCGCAGTCTGATACGCGACGGAAAAGCCGCGCGATGCCATGAAGGCCCGGAAATCCGCGTCTTCTGTGATCTCTTTCAATGCGCCTTCGACCTTGGTCACAACCTCGTCCGGCACGCCCTTGGGGGCGGCCACACCACGATAGGGCAGGGGCGACCAATCGACGTTGAACACCTCGGTTGTGGTGGCGAGATCGGGGTAATACTGGCTGCGCTCTGACGAAATCAAAGCCACGGTTTTGGCTTCGCCCGCATCGACCAGCGCCTGTGCTTCGGCGGGTGAGGTCGAAACCACATCAATTGCGCCAGCGGCCAGTTGTTGCAGGGCCGGTGCCGAACCGTCCGAGGCCACCCAATTTGCCGCCAAAGGGTCAATCCCCAGCTTGTCCAGCAATCCGACCCAGGCCAGATGTGACAGGCCACCACGGTTCGCGCCCGACGCGGCAATTGCGCCCGGATCTTCCTTGACGGCGGCAATCAGGCCGCGTCGCTGTAATCGGCATCTGCCGCGATGTTGATCGCAATCGGATCCGCATTGAACCGCCCGATATAGGCAAGATCATCCGGCGTCGCACCGGCCAGACCCTGCGCGGCATACATGCCGACCTCAATCGTGATCACCCCAAGGGTATAGCCATCGGGATCGGCGGTTGCGATCGCGGAATGCCCGACAAGCCCACCGCCGCCCGTGCGATTTACAACGTTGAACGGTTGGCCGAACTTCTCCTCCAGTTCCGCAGCAACCGCGCGGGCGGTGGCATCGGTGCCGCCCCCGGCGGACCAGGGTACAATGATGGTGACAGCTTTTTCCGGCCATTCGGCCAGGGCGGCGCCTGCGCTGGCGAAGACGATCAATCCGGCGGTCAGCGCCCGGCGGGCAACGCGACTTCCCAGCATATTGACTGTGTGGAACATGGTTTCCTCCCTCTTGCTCCAAAGTGTGCGGCCATTATGTGGTCAGCACACTTGACATATGACTTATGTCATAGGTAGCGTAAACCTCAACACGGCGGGCCGTCAACAGGCTTGTCACAGGTCGCGCCAACCGGGTTAGACTGGCAAAAATAGTAGAGAAGGTATTGGTGATGACCGCACAGCCCATACAACCCGCCGCCCGTGAACGGCTTCATGTGCCGGTGCAAACCTCGCTAGAGGAACGCATCCTGCGCGGTGATTTGAAAATCGGCGACAAACTGGATTCAGAAAGCAAGATCGCCCGCGATTTTGGCATTTCGACCCGGTCTGTGCGCGAAGCAATTCAGGCGCTTGAGACCAAGGGGCTGGTGCAGCGGCGCCATGGCGGCAACACGATGGTGGTGCGCCGGGATGTGAATGAATTCATCGGCTCGCTTGCCGTCACCGTGCGCCAGCAATTGGCCACCGAACCCGGCTATCTGCGTCAATTGACCGATGCCCGCCGCATGATCGAGGTCGAGGTGATTGACCTGCATGTGCAGGCCGAAAACCCGGTGCTTGACGGGGTCGAGGCCGAACTCGCCCGGATGCGATCCGCCCGGGATGCCAATGCGTTTGATGAATTTGTCGAAGCTGATGCCGCCTTTCACCTGGCGCTGGTCCGGGCCTCCGGCAACCGCATTCTGGCGATCATGTATGAAAATTTCGCCAATCTTATCAACGACATGATTCGGGTGTCCAGCCGCGTGCCCACCAAATCCCTGGCCGAAGCCTATGACGAACACGAAGAGATATTTACCCGTATCCGGGATCGTGACGGCCCCGGCGCAAAGGCGCTGATGCGGGCCCAGATCGCGCGCAGCACGGAATATCTACATATCGCCATCAAAAAAGAAATG
This sequence comes from Marinovum sp. J2-8, assembly GCF_055808435.1. Taxonomy (NCBI): domain Bacteria; kingdom Pseudomonadati; phylum Pseudomonadota; class Alphaproteobacteria; order Rhodobacterales; family Roseobacteraceae; genus Marinovum; species Marinovum sp. J2-8. The sequence goes on from NZ_JBVVRZ010000008.1 coordinate 43,769, forward strand.
GAGAGCGACCAGAATGTTTGAATATGATTACAGCGCGGCTGAAAAGGACGCGATGGCGCGGCTGCGCAATTGGTATTCCGGCGACGTGCACGACAGCATGGAGGCGCTGGGCCTTTGGGGTGTGCTTGACGGCATTTCGCTGCTTGGGGTGCTGGACCCCGGACAGGTCGTGGTTGGCCCGGCTGTCACCGTGCAATTTGCACCTTCGGATCGCAAGGGCGAGCCGCAGGATGTCTATCACAATGCCATCGACAATGTGCCGGACGGCGGCATTCTGGTGGTCGAGGCCTCCTGCGCCCCGGGATCATGTTCCGGCGAATTGATGAGCTCCGGCGCCAAGACCGCAGGCGCGGCAGCGACGGTGGTCAACGGCACGGTGCGGGATCTGGCGCAGGTGCGTGGCCTTGGCTATCCGCTGTTTGGCACCGCCCCCAGCCCGGTTGGCGTCACCGGCAAAAAGGAACCGGTGGCCAGTCAGGTGCCGATCGAGATTGGCGGCGTGACGGTCGCACCGGGGGATGTGATTTTTGGCGATATTGATGGTGTCGTGCGCATTTCTCGCAGCACGCTGGTCGCCGTGGCGGATCAGGCCGACAGCCTTGGCCGCGAAGAAGCCGCCGCACGCGACCGCATTCTTGCCGGTGAAAAACTGCAAGCCGTCTGGCCGGTCTAGGGTCAAACCCCGAAAACCGCGCCCATTGGCGCAACTGTGCAAACAACCTGCTTCAGTTGCGCCATAGATCCCTAGGATCCCGGGCGGGTGTCAATCCGGTTGCCGGTTTCCGCGTCAAACAGGTGTAATTTGCTGCGGTCAAACCGCAGGGGCAGGGACATGCCACGGGCCACCGGCGTTTCCGGGCTTAGCCGGACCACCGCCATTGCCCCGGCAATGCGGACCGAAACCATAGTATCGGACCCCAGCGGTTCGAACACTTCGACGGTTGCGGTGACATCCGCCGCGTCTGTGTCGCTGGGGCTGATCGCTTCGGGACGCGCCCCAAGATGCACCTTTGCCCCGTCTGGCGCGTCAATCCCGTCAAACGGCAACACCAACCCCGCCACATCAACACCCGTGCCGGTGTCCGCCTTTCGCACCACACCGTCAAAAATATTCATCTGCGGCGAGCCGATGAATTCAGCAACAAACCGCGTTGCCGGATGTTCATAAAGCTCCAGCGGCGGGCCTTCTTGCAGAATGCGGCCGTCTTTCAGGATGACAACACGATCCGCCAATGTCAGCGCCTCGACCTGATCATGGGTGACATAAAGCGTCGTGCGCCCCAGCAATCCGTGCAGGCGTTTAATTTCCGTCCGCATTTCCACCCGCAGTTTTGCATCAAGATTGGACAGTGGTTCATCAAACAGAAAGGCCGACGGGCGGCGCACGATGGCGCGGCCCATGGCCACGCGCTGACGTTGGCCACCGGAAAGCTCGGCAGGGCGGCGATCAAGGTATTTCTCGATCTGCAACATCTGGGCGGCCTCCGCGATTCGTGTCTTGCGGTCGGCGTCACTGGTTTTGCGCATCTTGAGGCCAAAACCGATGTTGTCGGCGACGCTCATATGCGGATAAAGCGCGTAATCCTGAAACACCATGGCAATGTCGCGGTCGCGGGGTTCGACCGAATTCACCACCTTGTCCCCAATCAACAACCGGCCTCCGGAGATATCCTCCAACCCTGCAACCATCCGTAAAAGCGTGGATTTTCCGCAACCTGACGGCCCGACAAGCGCCACGAATTCACCGTCATTGATCGCCAGATCAATTCCATGGATCGCTTTGACCGCGCCATAGTTCTTTTCAATCTTGTCCAGCGTGATTGTGGCCATATGCCGTTCCTCCCGTTTTGGCATTCGCCCGAATTGGGGCTTGCCACTCTGTGATTTCTTGTATTATCGTTATTGATAACAATAGTTGAGCGCAAGAGGAACGATATGGCTGCGGAGAATTTTCCCAAGACACCGCCGATAAAACTGGCGCGGGCCACAAGCCAGCGGCGGTCCTTCCATATCTACACCAGTCTGCAACGCGAGATTGTTCTTGGCATGCTCGCGCCACGGTCGACCTTGCTGGAGCTCGAGCTGGCCAACCGGTTCGAGGTCAGCCAGGGCACAGTGCGCGAAGCCCTGTTGCTGTTGCAGGAAGAGGGGCTGGTCCATCGCCAGCCGCATCGCGGCACCACAGTGTCCGATTGCCGCGCCGAAGACGCCGAGGAATTGATCCGCCTGCGCCATGACATCGAATGTCGCGGCGTCAAACGCGCCATTGCCCGCGATGGCGGCGCCTTAGTCGACCGTATGGCCGCCCATCTGAAAGAGATGCAGGCCGCGGCAGATGCCGGTGATGAATACCTGTTGTCGGTGCATGACCGGGCGTTTCATGTCGACCTGTTTTCCTGTGCCGATCTGCCGCCGGTTCAACCGGTTCTGGCCCGCACGCTGGTGTATGCCCATCGTTACAAGATCCTGCATCCCGACCAGAACCGCGATCTGAAGGAAACCGCCAACCGCCATATTGCCATTATTGACGCGCTGGCGACGGCGGATGCCGATCTGGCCGCGGCGGAACTGTCACGTCACATCACCACAATTGTCGATTTTGGCCCGAATATTCTGGCGGAGGGACTATAACAATGCCTTCATCCCCTTCAAATGACATGCAAAAGATCCTGGATCGTTTGGCGATCGAAGATGCCGGTCTGGCCGATCCGACCTTGCTGCCCGCCCCCGATGGGCGCGCCCAGGCCGAAGCGGCAAATGCCCGCTGGAACGTGAATCTGCCGCCGATGGCGGCAACACGCGACGTGCAGATTGCCGGGCCTGCTGGTGATATCGACTGTCGTATTCTGACCCCCGACGGGCCAACACGCGGCACCATCCTGTTCATTCATGGCGGCGGCTGGGCCTATTGTTCGATGGCGACCCATGAACGCTGCGCGCGGGTCTTGGCGCAAGAGGCGCAGGCCAATGTGGTCATGTTCGACTACCGTCTTGCGCCGGAACACCCGTTTCCCGGCGGGCTGGATGATTGCCGCGCCGTTTGGACGGCGTTGGCACAGGGACAGGGGCAGGGGCAAGGGCAGGGACCATTTGCCGATCTGACGGGCCCGTTGGCGATTTCTGGCGACAGCGCGGGGGGCAATCTGGCGATGGCCTTGATGTTGGACATGATCCAGAACGACGGACCAAAGCCCGATTGCGGCCTGTTGTTCTATGGCGTCTATGATGCCGATTTCACCTCGCCCTCTTATATTGATTGCGCGATGGGGCCGGGTCTGACCCAAGAGAAAATGCGGCGTTATTGGGATTGGTATGCACCGCAAAGCGCCCGTGACATGCCGCTTGTGTCACCATTGCGCGCCGATGATGCCACGCTGCGGGCGCTGCCGCCGCTCTTTTTGAACGCGGCAGAGATCGACCCGCTGCGGTCCGACAGCGAACGCATGTTCGCGCGGCTGTCCGGTTTGGGCAGGCAGGACAGATTTCACCTGCATGGCGGCGTGGTGCACGGGTTTTTACAGATGAGCAACGCCCTGGAAGAGGCACGGCTGGCGCTGCGTCATGCCGGCGAAATGTTCCAAATACTGACAGGATCAAGGCCCGACAAGGGTCAGGACCCAGGAGACGACCAAAAACAATAAAACAGATCAAAAACAAAGTCATACATACCTTAGGGAGGAGACACTATGACATTTGCAACCAAGAAAACGACGCCCCGGCGCATGACGCTTGCGGCGGCGATGTTGGCCGGGACGGCCCTGGCGGGCGCGGTCCAGGCGGCAGAGGTAAACTTCTGGTATCATTTCGACAATGCCGACAATCCGATGTCCGCACTGGTTGAAAAGTTCGAAGCCGAAAACCCCGGCATCACCATCAACGCCGAAAACGTGCCGTGGAACAGCTATTATGACCAACTTTATACCTCGATCGTGGCGGGGACCGGTCCCGATGCGGCCTTGGTCAAACTAAATGCCCAGCCGCGCTTGATCGAGATGGGTGCGCTTGCGCCGCTGGACGATTGGCTGGCGGAATGGGACGGCAAGGCCGAAGTGCAGGACAACCTGTTTACCCTGACCGCCGCCGCCGATGGCGCGCAATATTATCTGCCTGTGCAATATGTGATCCTGTATCTCTATTATCGCACCGATATGTTTGCAGAACTTGGCCTGACGCCGCCGGCCACCTGTGATGAATTCCGCGAGGCCGCCAAGGCGCTAACGCGTGACACCGATGGCGACGGCCAAACAGATGTCTATGGGTTTGGCTTTCGCGGCGGCAAAGGCGGCCATGACCATTGGGCCAGCCTGACGGTTTCGCGTGACGGCGCCGGCTTTGGCCCGGGAGAGCTGACATCCGAGGCGGGCGTTGCGGGCACACAATTCGTGCTCGACCTGTTCCAGAAGGACAAGGTATTCCCGCCTTCGGCCCCCAATGACGGCTTCAAGGAAATCATTGGCGCGTTTCAGGGCGGCCAGACGGCAATGACCATCCACCACATCGGGTCCTCCGCTGGCATGGTCGAGGCCCTGGGCGACAAGGTTGCGGCAACGCCGGTGCCGGAATGCGGCGGCGGTCACTGGACCTCGTTCGGGGATGAAAGCACGGCGGTGTTTTCCGACGCGCAGGACAAAGAAGCGGCCTGGAAATGGATCAGCTTCCTGTCCAGCCCGGGCAACAACGCGGAATTCAACAAAGCGACCGGGCAATTGCCGGTGACCAAATCCGACAGCGCAAGCTGGGATGGCCATGACAAGGTCTTTGTCGATGCCACCGTGGCGTCGCTGCCCTATGCGCAGCTTTTGCCCAACACCAGCGAAACGGCGGATTTTGCCAACACCGTTTGGCCCGTCGCAATGCAGCGCGCATTGATCGGTGAGATCACCGCCGCGGAAATGAACGCGGAAATCGACGCGCTTTATAACGACTGATCCCGTTTCGGCGGGCTGCCCCGGTGGCCCGCCGACCCCCTGAACCGGAAGTATCCCCAATGTCCGTCACCTCTGTGCCGCCGGTGCCCTTGTCGCGCCGTGTGCTCCCTCTTGTCATGTTGTCACCCGCCGTATTGGTGACCCTGGCCATCGTGTTCCTGCCCATGGTTCAGGCCCTGTGGATGAGCCTGCATGACTATGTCCTGTTTCGCCCGAAAAACTTTGATTTCGTTGGGCTGAAAAATTTCATCGCCGTCTGGCAGGATCCAGTGTTCTGGACGTCGTTGCGCCATACGGTGATCTGGATTGCCATCACCGTGCCCGCACAGATGCTGTTGGGACTGGCCACAGCGTTGTTGTTGAACCAGAATTTCCCCTGGCGGGGTTTGGCGCGGGCGCTGGTGATCATTCCCTGGGCCTTGCCCTCTGTGGTGATCGCGCTGATGTGGGTCTGGATTTATGATTCCAACTTTGGCGTGCTGAACGAGCTGATGTTGCGGTTCAACATGATTTCCGCCGCGATCCCCTGGTTGGCCAACCCTGACACGGCGCTCTATGCCATCATCCTGACCTTGACCTGGCAGGGGTTTCCCTTCTTTGCGGTGATGATCCTGGCCGGGCTGCAATCCATCCCGCAAAGCTATTACGAGGCCGCCTCGATCGACGGCGCATCGCAGTTTCGCCAGTTCTGGCACATCACCCTGCCGGGGCTTTCGGGTGTGTTGATGACCGCGACATTGTTGCGGGTGATCTGGGTCGCGAATTCGATTGACGTGATCTACGTGATGACCGGCGGCGGACCGGGCTATTCCACCTATACCTTGCCGCTTTATGCGCTGGTCAAGGCGCGCACCGGGTTGGATTACGGCTATGGCTCGGCGTTGGCGGTCAGCTTTACCATCCTGCTTCTGGGGTTCGTGATCCTCTATCTGCGCCGCGCCGGAAGGAACATCGCATGATGGTACGCAACACATCGCTGACCCGCCGGATCCTGACCGTCGATCTGCCGGTTCTGTTGATCCTGATCTTTACCCTGTCACCCTATCTGTGGATGGCACTGACCTCGGTCACGCAGGAAAGCAAGCTGTTCACCGAAGGCCCGTCGCTGGCCGGGGCGACGCTGGAAAACTATTTGCGGCTGTTTCGCACCGTCGGCTTTGGTGCCAATTTGCTGGACAGCTTCATTGTGGCCGGGGGCACAGTGATTGTCGGGCTCGCCCTGTCGGTCCCTGCGGCCTATGCGTTTTCGCGGTTCCGCTTCAAGGGGCGGCGGCTGTTGATGCTGCAATTCCTGGTGATCAACATGTTTCCGCTGGTCTTGTTGATCCTGCCCCTGTTCATCCTGATGAAAACACTGGGGCTGGTGGACACCTATTTCGCCCTGATCATCGCCAATTCGACCGTCGCCATCCCGTTTTCGGTCTGGATGATGACCAGCTATATCGACGGCATTCCCCGGTCGCTGGACGAGGCGGCGATGACCGATGGTTGCACCCGGTTTGGCGCATTGTTCCGGGTGGTGCTGCCGCTGTGCACCCCCGGCATCATCGCCACCGGTGTTTATATCTTCATCACCGCCTGGAACGAATACCTCTATGCGCTGACCCTGGGCGGGCGCAGCGTGAAACCGATCACCGTGGCCATTCAGACCCTGATTGGCGAATATCAGGTCGAATGGGGCCTTCTGACAGCGGGCGGCATCGTCGGCGCCATGCCGGCCACCCTCCTCTTTCTCTTCATACAAAAACGCCTGATCGCGGGCATGACCCAAGGCGCGGTCAAAGGATAAGGACGTAAGTTTTGAACAACCCTATCGGCATTATTTCCATGCAATTTGTACGGCCATTTACCGGTCAACACCTGCATCTGTTCCAAGAGATCAAGTCCATGGGCTTTGACTTTATCGAGCTTCTGGTGCCTGAACCAGAAGACGGCATTGACCTCGGGCAGGCCAGATCCGCCTTGGCTGACGCGGGGCTTGGCGTGGTGCTGGCGGCGCGGGTCACGCCGCAGCGCTCGATTGCCTCCGAAGACCCCGGCGCACGTCAGGGCGGGCTGGACTATCTGAAATCCTGTATCGACAGCGCGGATGCGGTCGGTGCGACCATCATTGGCGGGCCATTATACGGGGAACCGATGGTGTTTGCCGGGCGGCCACCGCTGCCACGCAGCGCCGATGACATGCGCGCCCGCGCGGATCGCATGATCGCCGGGCCTGGCCGAGGTCGCGCCGCTGGCCCGTGCCGCAGGTCAGGTGTTCGCGGTCGAGCCATTGAACCGGTTTGAAACCGATATGCTGAACACCACGCAACAGGGTATTGCGCTGGTGGATGCGGTGGGCGACGCGGGCCTTGGTCTGATGCTTGATACCTTTCATATGAATATGGAGGATCAATCCATCGCGGATGCCATCCGTCTTGCGGGCAAGCGCATCGTGCATTTTCAGGCCAATGAAAACCATCGCGGTTTCCCCGGCACCGGCAATATGGATTGGCCCGCGATCATGCGGGCGCTGCATCAGGTCGGCTATTTCGGCCCGGTGTCTTTGGAACCCTTCCGCCGCGACGATCAACGTCTGGCGCTGCCAATTGCCCATTGGCGCGCCCCGGCCGAAGATGAAACGCCCAAGCTGAAGGCCGGACATGCGCTGATCCGTGCCGCGCTGGATTTTGCGGAGTATGCGCAATGACCGCCCCCGAAAAGATGTTGAATATCGGCTGGATTGGCTGTGGACGGCATGCGACCTGGATGTTGCTGCCGCAAATCGGACGGGCGGGCATGCGGATTGCGGCGCTTTGTGATCGCGACCCGGATGCGCTGGCGGCTACGGCGGGGCATTATGGGGTGACCAGCACCTATACCGATTGGCAAGAGATGCTGAAGCAGCCGGGATTGGATGCGGTGTGCATGGCGGTTGGCCCGGAGGTGCATTACGCCGCCACCCTGGCGGCGATGGAATTGGGCCTTCCGGTGTTCATGGAAAAACCCCCCGGCGCAACACATGCCCAGGCAGTCGCACTGCAAGAGGCGTCTGATCGGCGCGGCGTGCCGATTTTCGTCGGCTTCATGAAACGCTATTCCACCGGCAACCGTATCGCCCAGAATATCCTGCGCGGCGATGCGTTTGGCCCGATTTTGGGCCTGACCGGCAGCTATATGACCGCGCCGACCTATTTCGAGGGCGCGGTGGATTACACCGGGTTCTACCTGCATCATTGTGTGCACTACATGGATCTGATGCCCTGGCTGGCGGGCGCGCCGATCGCGGAAATGACGGTGCGGCGCAACGCGCCTGCGGCGGGGCGTATCCTGTTCCATATGGGGTTCACTTGCGAAAATGGCGTGATCGGCAATGTGGTCATGGGCACGGTGCAATCGCGCGGCACGCCGATGGAACAGGTCACGGTGATGGGCGATCACAACCGGGTCGAGGTCGACAATGTGATCCATGTCGCCTGGCACCGCGATCCGCCGTTCAAGGTGGATGATCCGGCGGCCACCCTGGACAGCAGCTGTGACAGCATGGTGTGGCAACCCAATTTCACCGCCGCCGCCAATGAGGACCACAAAGGATATGCCGCCTTGATGACAGATGTCGCCAAGGGGCTGCGCGGCGCGCCGACCGCAGCACCGCGTATTGCCGATGGTGTTGTGGCCATGGCAAATTTGGAACGGATGATTGCCGGGTTGGAAAGCGGCTAGACCGGGCGGGGCGCGGGGGTCAATTGCAACAGCACATCCCGCACCCGGGCAATATCCGCGGCCCGCGACAGGGTCGGTGCATGGCCGCAATCCGCAAACACTGTATGGCCCGGCGTCGGGCCACGGGCCAGCATGCGCTGTAAAATGCCGGCGGTCAGCAAATCAGAGCGCGCGCCGGCAAAGACATGACAGCCGGTCTTGATCCGATCCCAGCGATCCCAGGTCGTCAATTCCTCTGGCGCCTGGGTCAACTGGCGGATGATTGCCGGGTCGTAATGCAACGTCAGCCGCCCGCTGTCACAACGCCGCAAGGACGTGCGCGCCATCCGGCTCCAGAACGCATCAGAGGCCGGGCCAAACGGCGCATAGGCACTGCGCAGCCATGTTTCGGCCTGGGCATAGCCGTCAAATCCTGGCGGGTTGCCGACATAAGACAGGATGCGTTCAATCGCGGTCTCGGGCACTTCGGGGCCAATGTCATTGATCACCAAAGAGATCAGTCGATCACTATGCGCGCCAGAGGCCATTCGCATGCCGATCTGTCCGCCCATCGAGGTGCCAAGCCACGCCGCCCGGCCAATGCCAAAATGATCCAGCAGATCCGAAGCGATCCCGGCATAATATTCGATCCGGTATTCCGCATCGGGATCGGTGGACCAGCTGGACCGGCCCCGCCCGATCATATCGGGGCACAGCACATGATAGTGATCCGACAGGGCAGCGGCGATTTCGTCAAAATCCCGCCCGGTGCGCGCCAGACCATGCATCATCATCAGCGCCGGCGCGCCGGGTGTGCCCCATTCGGTCACATGAATTTCGTGATCCATCACCGGCACAAATGTGAAGCGGGGGCCGTTCATGTGCGCATCCCGCGTGTCATCAATGTGCCCGCAATGCCGCGTGGAAAGAAATAGACCAGCAGGATAAAGATGATGCCCAGCCAGAACAGCCAGCGATCCGGGGCCAGCAGCTCAGGCAGCAGCGGAATGCCGGCCACCGCTTCAGAGGCCGCGCCCATCAGATCGCGCAGGTAATATTGCGCCATGACCAACAACACCGCACCAATCACCGCGCCCCACATCGTGCCCATGCCGCCGATCACCACCATCAACAGGATGTCGATCATGATTGAAAACGACAGCGCCGTATCCGGCCCGGTGTATTTCAGCCAGATCGCATAGACCGACCCGGCAAGCGACGCCATGACCGCCGAAAGACAAAAGACGAAGGTCCGATAGGCCACAACGCGATAACCAATGGCCTCGGCGCGGGCCTCATTCTCGCGGATCGCCTTTAACACCGTGCCCAGCGGCGACACCGTGACCCGCAACAGGATCAGGAACAGCACCAGCGAAGTCGTAAAGACAAAGTAATAAGCCGCCAGCTTGCCGTTCAGGCGCACCCCGAACCAGCGCAGCACCTTGCCATCCTCGTCGACCATCAGCTTGGTCGCGGTTTTGAAAATATCCGGCGCACGATAGGTGATGCCATCCTCGCCGCCGGTGATCTGGCTGAGCTGCGAGGCCAGCACCAGCACAACCGAGGCCGTCGCCAATGTGATCATGGCGAAAAAGATCGCCTTGACCCGAAGCGAGATCAACCCAATCACCGTCGCCACCACAAGCGAGACCAAAACACCGCCCAGCGTGCCAATGGCCACCGCATCCCAGCCCGGCCCCATCTGGCGCAGGGCAATCGCCGCGCCGTAACAGCCGAAACCGAAAAACATGGTGTGGGCAAAGCTGACAATTCCGGTATAGCCAAGCAGCAGATCGTAACTCGCCACCAGGACGATAAAGATGCAGATCCGTGCCGCCACTTCCAACGCGCGAATGTCCTGAAACAGGAAGGGCGCGAACAACAACAGCCCAGCAATGACCAGCATCGCGGTTTTGACGGTCAGGGTGCCGTAGCTTTGTTTCATTCCGGTGGTTTTCATATCTGCCTCACTTCACCGCAGGCCGCAGGCCGCTGGGCCGCCACATCAGGATCGCCATCATCAGGATCATGTTCGACGCCAGCGCCAGTTTCGGCGCGAGGTATCCGACATAATTCGCCGTCAGCCCGACGATGATCGCCCCCAGCAACGTGCCTTCGATCGAGCCCAGTCCGCCGATAATCACCACGATAAACACCACAATCATCATCTCGCCCCCAGCGCCGGGGTGATCAGCGTTTCATACCCCGCCCACATCGCGCCGCCCAATGCGGCGAGGGCAGAGCCCAACATGAACACCCCGATAAAAAGACGGTTGATCTTGAAGCCAAGCGCCTCGACCATCTCGCGGTTTTCGACACCGGCGCGGATCAAAAGCCCGATGCGGGTGCGGTTGAGCAGGACCATCAGGCCAAGGAACACCACCGCCCCAAGGGCAAAGGCAAAGAGGCGGTAGATCTCGATGCTGACATCGCCGATGATCCAGGCACCTTCCAGAAATGCCGGGCGCGGCACGGTGAATGGCGTGCCACCCCAGACCGCAAGGATGACCTGTTCCGACACAATCAACGCGCCCATGGTGATCAGGATCTGGCGCAGGTGGTCGCGGTAAACCGGGCGAATGATCACGGTTTCAAAGAACAACCCCGCCGCCAATCCGAATGTGATCGCCCCGACCAGCGCAAGCGCCAGCGCGGCCGAGGCCAGTATCACGCCGCCATCCAGCCAGCCGCCCAACGCGGCAAGGATCGACGCTGCGATAAAAGCGCCAAAGCTGATGAACGCCGAATGGCCAAAATTCAGCACATCCATCAACCCGAACACCAGGCTGAGACCCGACGCCATGAGAAACACCATCATCCCCATCGCAAGGCCGGCAACCGTCAGCGTGACCCAGGATGAGGGCGCGCCGATCAGCACAAATGCGATTGCCGCCAGCGCCACCGGCAACAGGTTGACCCCGCCAAAGCGGTGCAAAATCTCGCCGAATTTGTCCATTTGGTTCCTCATGCGCTCAAGCCCAGCAATGCGCCCTGCAAATCGGCATCGGCGGCGAAATCGGCCATGGTGCCACTGTGCACCACGCGACCATCGTCGATCACCGCCATATCGCGGCCAAGGCTTTTGGCGAAATTGAAATTCTGCTCCACCAACAGGATCGTGGTGGTTTGGGCGATCTCGCGAAATGCTTCGCCCATGGCGGCAACGATGGACGGGGCCAACCCCTTGGTCGGTTCATCAATCAGGATCAGCGCCCGGGGCTCGACAATGGCGCGCGCCACCGACAACATCTGTTTCTGTCCGCCCGACAGCGACCAGGCCTGTTTGGTCCAGAACTTTTCCAGCGCCGGAAACAGATCATAGATGCGACGCAGACGGGCGGGATCGAACCGCCCTTTGGCCGTGGCCAGGATCAGGTTTTCCTCAACCGTCAGGCCGCCGAATATCCCCATGTTTTCGGGGACATAGGCAATGCCCAGCCGGGCAATGTCGGCAGTGGCCAATCCGGCAATGTCGCGGCCCTGAAACATCACCGACCCCGGCGAAGGTTGCCAAAGCCCCATGATCGAGCGCAGGGTCGTCGTCTTGCCTGCGCCATTGCGCCCCAAGAGGATGAAAACCCCGCCCTCCGGCACCTCAAAGCTGACGCCATGCAGCACATGATACTGGCCGATCTGGGTTTTCATATCGCGGATGGACAGCAGGCTCATGCGGTGTGCTCCGTTGCGGTGCCAAGATAGACATCGCGCACGATCTGGCTTTGCATCACCTCGGTCGGCGGTCCATCGGCCAGCAATTCGCCGTTGTGCAGCACGATGATCCGGTCGGCCAGCGCGCGCACCACATCCATCTTGTGTTCGACCAGCAGCACCGTTTTCGCCGGGTCTTGTTTGATTTCGGCAATCAGCTCCAGCACGGCGGGCGCCTGATCCAGCGACATGCCGGCGGTGGGTTCATCAAACATATAGATATCCGGCTCCATCGCCATCAACAGCGCAACCTCAAGCTTGCGTTGGTCACCATGCGGCAGGGCGGCGGCAATCATCTCGGCCCGGTCGGTCAGATGTGCAGCCTCAAGGAAATGCACCGCCTTTTCCGTCAGATGCGTCAGCTTGCGCGCCGCACGAAACACCCCCCAACCGTCACCGGCACGCGCCTGCACCGCAAGACGGATGTTTTCCAAAACGGTGAGCTGCGGAAACAGATTGGTAAGCTGAAAGGCCCGCCCAACCCCCAGATGCGCGCGGGCAGAGGGTGACATACGGGTGATGTCGACTTCCCCCTTGATCACCCGGCCCGCGCTGGCGGTCAACTGGCCGGAAATCAGGTTGAAATAGGTGGTCTTGCCCGCGCCATTCGGGCCGACAATTACCGTGGTTTCGCCGGGGTGAAAGTCACAGGTCACGGCATTGACCGCAACATGACCGCCAAACCGAATGGTCAGGTCACGCGTCGAAAGAGATGCGGGGGGCATGGGATCCATCCTGAAAGAAGTGTCCGGCCCGCGAAAAGCGCGCAGGCCGGTGTCAGCTTACTGGCTGTTGTCGCGTCCGATGGGGATGTCCATCTCGTCGGCTTCGATGATCCGCACCAGATCGGGAATGGCCCAATCGACATTGTCGTCCACGCGGATCTTGAAATGCACCATGGATTGCAGCGCCTGATGGTCTTCCGCACGGAAGGTCATTTCACCTTTGGGGGTGTCCCAGGACATGCCCTCCATTGCGGCGATCAGATCCTCGGTCTCATAGCTCTCTGCGGTTTTCAGTGTTTTCACGACCGCCAGCGCCGCCGCCATCCCACCCGCGGTGAAGAAATCCGGCGGGCCGTCGAAACGTTCCTGGTGGGTCTCGACCAGCCAGTTGTTGATCGGATTATCATACGCCTCGTAATAGTAATAAACCGCGCCTTCCATGCCGGGAAACCGTTTGTAGGTCGGCAGAACCGGCAGGATATGACCGCCCATCGAAATTTCGATACCATAGCGGCTGGGGTCCAGCGCCTGAATCTTGCCCGGTGCGTCACCGCCACCGGCCACATAAACCAGAATGACCTTGCGGCCTTCCTGATCTTTCAGCGCATTGAACATCCGTTCGGTGGCGGCGGTGAAATCGGCGGTGCCCTGCGGCACATATTCCTCGGTCACCACGGTCGCGCCGGAGCCTTCCAATGCGGCCTTGAACGCGGTGATGCCGTCGCGGCCAAAGGCGTAATCTTCGGCCAAAGTGGCAACAAACAGGTTTTCATCCGGGTTCAGCGCCAGCGCCTGGGCCTGCATATCCATCGACGAATTGCGCGAGGTCTTGAACACATAGCGGTTGCTGTCCGGCCCGGTCAGGCTGTCGGCGACGGCCGGTTCCACAATCAGAATCTTTTCATATTCCTCGGCGATGGGCAGCATGCCCTTGGTCACCCCCGACGATGTGGCCCCAACGGCCAACAGCACCTCGTCGTCGCCATAGGCCTCGGCCAGGACGGCGCGGGCAACATCGGGTTTGAATTGGGTGTCCTTGATGATCACCTCGATCGGGCGACCGTCAATTTCATTTGTGCCATCGGTGGCATATTCCAGCCCAAGCTCAAACCCGGTTTGTGCCTGTTTCGAAAAGGCTTCGAAGCTGGACCCGGACAGGCCATGCACCAGGGCGATCTTGATCGAATCCTGTGCCAGGGCCCCGCCGGCAAAAGTGGCTGACGTAGCAAGGGCGGCGGCGAACCGCGCGAATGTCTTCATGATATCCTCCCAGATCGACGGGGGCCGCTGTTGCGCGGCACCTGCCCGTCGTTTACGTGTGGTCACAGCATTCAGCACTGAACGCAGTGGGGCAAGAGCGTGGAAATACGTATCGACGACTGCTACGCCGAGGACCGCTTTGATGCATTGGCCTTTGCCTATGCGCCGGTGGGGCTGGTGGTGACGGAAAACCGGGTGATCCGGGATTGCAATATCGCCTTTGCCGAGATGTTCGGCCATGCCCGCCGCGCCCTGCGGGGGCAATCCTTTGCGATGCTCTATCCAACGGACGCGGAATTCGTGAATATCCGCGACCGCGGTGTCAAACAGCTGCGCGAAACCAACCGGTATTGGGATGAACGCATTATGGCGCGCAAGGATGGCACATTGTTCTGGTGCCGGGTGCGTGGCCATTCCTTTACGCCGGATGATCCTCTGGCGCGGGCGGTCTGGAGCTTTGCCGATCTTTCGGTAGAACGCCCCTATTCCCCACTGACGCGGCGGGAACGTGAAATCCTCAGCCATCTGTCCGACGGGCTGACCAGCAAGGAAATCGCGCTGCGATTGGACATCTCTTATCGCACGGTCGAGGTCTATCGCGCCAAGCTGTTGCGCAAATTCGGGGTCAACAACACCAGCGGGCTGTTCCATTCGCTGGGCGGCATTGACGGCGATCATGTGGTGTCTTCTTCCGGCAAATCCTGACCGCTGGGCCACCGCCGTGTGAGCAAAGTGCAGGGCAGTAAAAAAGTTCAATCTTTTTGCGACGGAAACCGCCGGGCCGTCCGTTTTACCCTTTGGATGATCGGACAGGGACCGGGTGATGGGTAAAATAGCGAGCCTTCTAGGGGCAATTGTGATTTTGGCGGCGGCCTATGCCGTCACCTTTGGCGTGCCAGCCCCATTGGCGGCGATGATTGGCCCGGAACCGGCCAACGAGGCCGAGGCCGCATCCGCCCCCCCGGCAAGAGCGGGCGGCGGACGTGGCCCGGGGGGCCGCAGGGGCGGCGCCACCACCGTGGCGGTGACCGAATTGGAATTTCAGCCTTATGAAAGCATTCTCAGCGCGATTGGCACCGCATCCGCCCTGCGCAGTGTTGATGTGCTTAGCGAAACATCCGGCACGGTGATCGCGGCCAACCTGGCGGCCAATCGTCTGGTGAATGCCGGCGATGTGCTGGTGCAATTTGATGCCCGCACCCAGACCCTGAATCTGGAAATCGCCGAGGCAGAGTTGCAGCAGGCCACCGAAACCGTCGCCCGCTATGAGCGGTTGCGGCAGAACGGCAATTCCACCATCACCGATGTCACCCTGTCCGAAGCGCGGGTCGCCCAACGTCTGGCCGAGGCCGCCGTCGGGTTGGCCGAAGTTGCGCTGGACAAACAGACGGTGCGGGCGCCGATTTCCGGCACATTGGGGCTGAGCGATATCGAAGTTGGCGACACCCTGAGCGTGAACGGATTTGTGGCCAGCATCGACCAGTCGGACAAGCTGGTGATTGAATTCGAAATGCCGGAGCGCGCAATTGGGCTTTTGGCCAAGGCCAAGCAGATCTCGGCCGGAACCTCGACCTTTGCGGGCAAGGTGTTTACCGGCGAAATCATGTCCTTCGACAGCCGGATTGATTCCGTGACCCGCAGTGTCACGGTCAAGGCGCAGATTGACAATTCCGACGGTCTGCTCTGGCCGGGCATGACCTTTGCCGTGCGATTGACCCAGCTCAGCGCACCACTTGCCAAAGTGCCGTCAACCGCGATCACCTGGTCGCGGGAGGGGTCGAGCATCTGGATCAACGCGGGCGGTGCTGCGCAACAGGTGCCGGTGACCATCCTGTTCCGCCAGGACGATCTGTCTGGGTCGATGCGGACCTGAGCGAGGGCGCCATGGTCGTGACCGAAGGCGCGCAGAAACTGCGCAACGGTGCCCAGATCGCCGTCGCAGGGGCGGCACCGGGCGCAGGACCGGGGGGCGCCCGCCCCGGTGAACGTGGCCGCCCGGCCAATGCAAACGGCGTTCCGGCGGTGCAATTGGACCGTGAACCGCAAACCGCGACCCAGGCCCCGTCATGAGCACACAATCAAAACCCAACCGCCGCGCCGGGATGACCGACCTTTTTGTCGCCCGTCCGATTTTCGGCATGGTGATCAACCTGTTGATCCTGATTGCCGGCCTAGCAGCGCTGAGCGCGGTGGATGTGCGCGAAATGCCGGACGTGGATCGCCCGGTCTTGTCCGTGCGAACAAGTTACGAAGGCGCGGTGCCGACCACGGTGGACCGCGAAGTGACCCAGGTTCTGGAAGACGCGCTCAGCGCGCTTGAGGGGCTGTCCTATATTGAATCGACGTCTTCGACCGGGTCCAGCCGGATCACCGTGGACCTGTCGGAAGGCACCGATGTGGATGTGGCCGCCAATGAGGCGCGCGAAATTGTGTCCAACACCTTGCGGCAATTGCCGGATGATATCGACGATGATCCAACCGTCACCAAAAGCGACAGCAATGCCGATGCGATCATCCGCCTCGCGCTGTTGGGCGATGCCAGCCTCGATGAACTGACGGAACTGGCCGAAGGTGCCGTCTATGACCGGTTGTCGGTGATCGACGGAATTGCCGAGGTCACAGTGCGCGGCAATCGGGCGAACGAGTTTCGCGTGACGCTCGACATGCCGGCGCTGCTGAGCCGGGGCATGACGATTTTCGACGTCTCGGATGCCCTGTCGGCGCTGCGCGATGACACGCCGCTGGGATCGCTGGAATCGAATTCACAGACCCTTGCGCTGCGGGTGGGCAATGCCAATGCCACCGTGGATCTGGTGAATCAGGTGCCGATTGATGCCAATACGCGGATATCGGATGTGGCCTTTGTCCGGCTGATCCCCGAAGACGGCGCGGTTCTGACGCGGGTCAATGGCCAAACCGCGGTCGGGCTGGACATTACCCGGCAATCGGTTGGCAACACGCTGTCGATCTCACGCGATGTGGCCGTCGCGGTGGAAGAGTTGAAAACCGCTTTGCCGGACGGGGTCGCGCTTGTCGTCACCTCGGATGATGGCACCTTCATCGAAGGCTCGATCAATGAGGTGGCGAATTCCATCGGGTTGGCAACGGTGATCGTGATCGCGGTGATTTTCGCCTTTCTGCGCTCGCCGCGCGCGACGCTTATCCCGGCGATCACCATCCCGGTGGCGTTGGTCGGCACCATCGCCGCGATCTGGATCACCGGCTTTTCCGTCAATACCATCAGCCTGTTGGCGCTGGTGCTTGCCACCGGCATGGTGGTCGATGATTCCATTGTGGTGATCGAAAACATCGTGCGCAAACGCCAACAGGGCATGGGCGCCTTTGCCGCCGCCGCCGCTGGCACAAACGAAGTGTTCTTTGCGGTCATTTCCACCACCGCCACCCTTGCGGCGGTGTTCATCCCGATTTCATTCCTGCCCGGTCAGGCGGGCGGCGTGTTCAGCGAATTCGGCTTTGTGCTGGCCTTTGCTGTCACCCTGTCGTCGATCACCGCATTGACGCTGGCACCGGTGCTGGCGGCCTTGTTCGATCCCGGCAAATTGCAAGCGGCGCAAACGGGTCCCGCCACGCCCGGATGGGCCATGCGGATTTTTGACACCGTGATGGACCGTGCCATTCGCATGCCCTTGATCGTCTTGGCGGTTGCAGGCGGATTCACCATCGTCGCGGCCGGTGCGGCCGGAACATTGTCGTCCAGCATCACCCCAAGCGAGGATCGCGGGTTCTTCCTCGTCCAGGCGCGGGGGGCGTCGGATACCACAATCGACTATCTCAACAGTCAGGTGGTCCTGATCGAGGAAATTCTGGAACCTTATCTGACCTCTGGCGAGGTTGACGCGGTACAAAGCATTGTCGGCGTCGGCGGGGGCACCAGCGCCTTTATCGTTGTGCGCCTGCCGGATTGGGCCGAACGGGACCGGTCGCAGGCCCAGATCGTCGCCGAAATCAGCACGCAATTGTCACGTGTCCCCGGTGTGCAGGCCAGCGCAAGGTCGACCAACTCGCTCAACATTCGCGGCGCCGGACGCGGGTTGCAATTTGCGGTCACTGGCAAGGATGTGGATGCGATGACCGAAGCGACAAGCGATCTGGTCGCGGCCATGGCCGAGGATGCGATGTTCTCTAACCCGCAATTGTCCAACGACAGCGTGCAAGCCCAATTCGAGGTCCGGGTCGATCGCGACATGGCCAGTGTCTTTGGCCTGACCGAAGCCGAGATCACCAGAACCCTGAGCGCCATGATCCAGGGCGACACGGCCGTAACCGTGTTCAGTGACAACGCCGAAACCGATGTGAATGTGGTGCCCGGTGGGCCACCGATCAATGACCCTTCGGACCTCGATTCCATTCAACTGCGCCTGCCCGGCGGATCATATGTACCGCTGTCGGCGGCGGCGACGCTGGTCCCGGTGGTCAGCCAGGCCAACCTGCAACGACAGGGCGGGACGCTGGCGGTGGCGGGCCAGTCGAACCTGGCCGAAGGCGTCAACCTTGGCACAGCGATGGATCGCTTGTCCGAAATCGCAGCCGAACAATTGCCCGACGATATGGGGCTGATCTTTACCGGCGAGGCCGCGACGCTGAACGACAGCCAGACTGAAATGTACCGGGTCTTTGCGGTGGCGTTTCTGGTGGTTTTCCTTGTGCTTGCCGCCCAGTTTGAAAGCATCGCAAGCGCCGTCGTGATCATGTTGACCGTGCCATTTGGCCTTGCAGCGGCGCTGTTGGCTATTTCGCTCAGCGGCGGGTCGCTGAATTACTATAGCCAGATCGGGTTGGTCATGTTGATCGGCGTCATGGCCAAGAACGGCATTCTGATTGTCGAATTCGCCAATCAATTGCGTGAGGCCGGTCAGGACATCGACAGCGCCATTCGTGACGCGCTGCGGCTGCGGATCAGACCGGTGATGATGACGATGGTCTCGACCGTCTTTGGTGGTCTGCCGCTTGTGCTGACCTCTGGTGCCGGGGCCGAGGCCCGCATCGCCGTCGGTTGGGTCATTGTCGGCGGGCTTGGGTTTGCCACCGTCTTCACGTTGTTCCTGACACCGGTGTTCTATCGCTGGATCGCGGTCTGGGGCGCGGAGCCTGGCGTCGCCTCGAAACGGCTGACACGGGAAAACGCCGCCCAATATCAGCTGCCCGCTGAATAATTCTGGGCCTGCAACGCGTTTGCAGGCCCAACATAGGCATAACCATTTCGCGGTCTTCAGGCAGGGCGCGGTGGTGTTGGAAGGTCCGGATTTAACATAATTCTGCTTATGGGCGGATCGGTTGTACCCGCAAAGTTAAAGTGTCCCACATCTGCAAAGTAGAAGTGTCACACTCTGCCCCGATGAGAACAGGCAGAGAGTGTGGGCATGGGATGGGTTTTGATGAGCGAGCGCGAGCTGAACCGGGTCGAGGTGTTGAGCCAGGTGAGCCAAGGTCGGATGACGGCGACGACTGCGGCGAACGTTTTGGGATTGAGCCGCAGACAGGTTCACCGGCTTCTCAGGAAGTTCCAATCTGACGGTCCGGCGTCAATCCGGCACAAAGCGCGTGGTCGGGTTTCGAACAATCGGATCGATCCGGCGGTTCGCGAGTTCGCGGTGACACTGGTGCGCGAGAACTACGTCGACTTCGGACCGACCTTTGCGGCTGAGAAGCTCGAGGAAGTTCACGGGCTGAAGGTGTCGCGCGAGACGCTGCGCAAGTGGATGCAGGACGCCGGGATTTGGCTTTCTCGCAAGCAACGCAGGACCTTTCACCAATCACGCCTGCGCCGGGAATGCTTTGGCGAGCTGATCCAGATCGACGGCTCGGACCATCACTGGTTTGAGGATCGCGGGCCGTCCTGCACCCTGCTTGTTTTCATCGACGATGCGACCAGTACGTTGATGCATCTGGAGTTCGTGAAGTCCGAGAGCACATTCAGCTACTTTGGCGCTCTGGAGGCCTACCTGCATGCACATGGACGACCTGTGGCGTTCTATTCGGACAAACACACGGTGTTCCGTGTTGCGAGCCAAGGTGCGGAGTCAGGTCACGGGATGACCCGGTTTGGCCGTGCTTTGAACGAGTTGAACATCGAGATTCTCTGCGCCAACAGCTCTCAGGCCAAGGGCCGCGTCGAACGCGCGAACCGGACGCTACAGGATCGACTGGTGAAGGAACTGCGCCTGGCGAGCATCTCGGACATGACAGCGGCCAATGCGTTCCTTCCGGCTTTCATGAACCGCTACAACACGAAGTTCGCCAAGACCCCACGCCGTCCGGATAACCTGCACCGGCCCCTCAATACCGAACCGGATCGGCTGGCGGATGTGCTGTGCTGGCGCGACGAGCGCTATGTCGGCAACCAATTGGCCTTCTCCTACGACCGGCAGCGCATCATCCTGCAAGAGAACGAGATCACGCGCGGCCTGCCCGGCAAGTATGTCGACAGCTATGAGTACCCTGACGGCCGCTTGGAGTTCCGCTGGAAGGGCGTCTCGCTCCCCTACTCCATTTTTGACAAGGAGCAGCGCGTCACCCACGCCGCGATCACCGAGAATAAGCATCTAAGCGCGGTCCTTGAGCACATCAAGGCCGAGCAGGACAAGGCCCCGCCAAAGAAACGCCGCGCAGGCAAACAGCGCTCTCGCTACAAACCGAATGGACGGCGCAACGATGGCTGGAATTCAAAGCTGGCAAGAGCCGCGAAAGAGAAACACAAAGCCAGCCAGGGCTGCGATATCTGAGGTCTCCGCCCTGTCAGGCTTTGCTACCGTCAGCGCACTTGGTGACATTTCTACTTTGCGGAGCGAGGGACATTTCTACTTGGTTGCAACAGCGGTGAAATCTGGAGCACATTCCTTCACCGCTTTGAACAAGGGGGCGTCGCGCGGGCCACCGCCTGGGCGGAACCCAATCCACCACAGGCGACAAAGCCCAGACACCCGTTTCACCCCGGTCGCAGGTCTGATCAGGTCAGCCCGCGATCTCACCGGTTCCAAAACGATCGCGAAGAATGTTCTTTTGCACCTTGCCCATCGTATTGCGCGGCAGCTCTGGACAGATCACCAGCTTGCGGGGGTGTTTGAACCGCGCGAGGCTTTGTTCACATGCGGTCTGGATTGCCGCCAGATCCGGCGTTTGCCCCGGTTCGGGCACGACAATGCCCACCACGCTTTCGCCAAAATCCGCATGTGGCACGCCGATCACTGCGCTTTCCAACACGCCGGGCTGGGCATCCAGCACCAATTCGATTTCCTTGGGATAGATATTGTAGCCGCAGGCGATAATCAGATCCTTGTTGCGCCCGACAATGGTGACATAGCCATCCTGATCGACAATGCCCAAATCGCCGGTGATGAAAAACCCTGTGTCGCGCAGCTCTGCGGCGGTTTTCTCGGGCATTTGCCAATAGCCCTTGAACACATTTGGCCCACGCACCTCTATCTGGCCAACCTCGCCCCGCGGCAGGGCAACGCCGGTTTCGGGATCGGTGACCCGCAATTCAACCCCGGGCAACGGCATGCCCACCGTGCCGGCCCGCCGGTCGCCGTCATAGGGGTTTGAGGTGTTCATATTTGTTTCGGTCATGCCGTACCGTTCCAGAATTCGGTGACCTGTGCGTGCCTCAAACCGTTGATGGGTTTCGGCCAGCAGGGGCGCGCTGCCGGAAATGAACAACCGCATATGCGCGCTGGCCGCCCCGGTGAAGCGCGGATCATCCAGCAACCGGGTATAGAAGGTCGGCACCCCCATCATCGTGGTGGCACGCGGCAATTCGGCCAGCATGACATCAAGATCGAATTTGGGCGCAAAAATCATCTGCCCCCCGGCCAGTGCGGTGATGTTCGACGCCACGAAAAGCCCATGGGTGTGGAAAATTGGCAGGGCATGCAGCAACACATCATCCGCCGTGAACCGCCAGGCCGCGACCAGGGTTTGCGCATTGGACAGCAGATTGCCCTGTGTCAGCATCGCGCCTTTGGACCGGCCGGTTGTGCCCGAAGTATAAAGCAGCCCGGCCAGATCATCTATATCACGGGCGATTGTGTCGAAATCACCGGGCTGGTCGGCGGCCGCGCTTGGCAGGCTGCCGCTGCCATCCCCATTCAGGGACAGGAATTGTGCGCCGGTTTTGGCCGCCAATGGGGCTAGCCCCGCTTCGGCGGCACCATCGCCCACCACCAGCCGCGCGCCGGAATTTTCGATGAAATATCCCAGTTCGCTTTCGGTATAGGCGGTGTTGAGCGGCAAAAACACGATCCCCGCCTGCACACAGGCGGCATAAAGCGCCAGCGCCTCCGGGCTTTTCTGGACCTGGGCCGCAAGCCGATCGCCCGGCACAAGCCCGGCCTTCACCAGAGCATGGGCAAACCGCGCAGCGGTGGTCAAAAAGCGGTCGTAGCTCCAACTCTCGCCGCCCGGCACCGTCAGAAATGGGGATGTCTTGCCTTTGTGGGCACCAAACAAGTGATCATATAGCGGGTTCAATGCAGAGCTTCCTTTTCAACTTTGGGCGTCGCCGCCGCTGCCAGAGTATGCACATCCGGCGTGGCGGCAATGGTGCGCGCGGTCGCAAAACTGTCGTGGTTCTGGGCCACACGCGTCAGATCGTAAAGATAATTGACCATCACCCCCGCCGATTGCCGCAGCCCCTTGTCCGAGGTATCCGCCGCCGCATGCAGCGCACAGATCTGCGCTCCATTGCCAAGATGGAACCGCGCGACCGGATCAATCGGCTGGCCGTCGGGACGCTTTTCCAGGATCAGGTAACGCGCCGCCAATTGCCGCATCTGGTGATCATCATCCGGGTCATGCGGGATGTCCTGCGCCGCAAGCCAGTTTTGAAAGCCGGGCAAGGGCGACAGGGTAACAAAGGTCGCAAGCGTCGGAACCTCCGCCGAAAGGTCGGCGGCCACCTGTTTGATCAGAAAGTTGCCAAAGGAAATCCCCGCCAAGCCGGCCTGACAATTGGAAATCGAATAAAACACCGCCGTGTCGGCCTTGTCAGCCGCCAGAGCTTCGCCCTGGTCCGCCAAAAGTGCCTGGATTAAATCGGGGGTGCCCTGGGTCAAGGCTACCTCGACAAAGATCAGCGGCTCATCCGGCATGGCCGGGTGGAAAAAGGCAAAACAGCGCCGGTCTGCCGGTTTCAATCGGCGGCGCAGGTCATCCCAACTGCCGATGGCGTGCACGGCCTCATAGGCAATGATTTTCTCCAGAACCGCCGCCGGGCTTTGCCAATTGATCGACCGCAGCACAAGGAACCCGCGGTTGAACCAACTGGCAAACAGATGGCGGAAATCCAGATCAAGCGCCATCAGGGCATCATCCCCGGCCCCAAGCCGCAACAGATCGGCCCGCATCTGCACCAAAACCCGCGTCGCCCCCGGCACCTGGTTCAAGCGGCGGATCAATTCCTGGCGTGGCGCTTCGGCCGAGGCAAGAAAACGCCGATATGACGCTTTCCCCGGCTCGGCAACATAGCTGTCCAGCGCGGCCCTGACCGTTTCGGGGTGGATGTCCATATTGGCGGCCAGATGGTGGAAAAAGGCGCGCTTTTCCGCATCTGTCCATCGGCCATAGCGATCCAGCAGGGTATGCGCCATAGCCTGGCCAGACACCTCTCCGGTCGCCCCGATCAGATCTTTGGTCAAATCCTGCATGCTGCGGCCATCCGGCTCTGGTGCACCCATGCGGTGGCGCCGTTCAAACAATGTGGAAAGCAGATCCACCAAAAGGGTCATGTCGCGCACTCCGTCCAGGGTTGGTCCGGGATTGGCCCCCTGCCGACCGCGCATCATTTGCGGAATCGGCGGCCCCACCGGGTTGGAATTGCCGGTAATCAAACATCAACGTTATTCAAAGTCAAACAGATTGTATGCAATTTGGTCGGGATTGCGTTCCACGCCGACATATGCGACTTACAATCCATGGACCGAACCCGCCCCGATGTGATTGCTGCGGCGATCGAACAACTGATATTTGACGGCACCTTTTGCGACGGTGACCGCATGGACGAGGTGCAATTGGCGGACCGGTTTCTGGTCTCGCGCACGCCGATCCGCGAGGCGTTGAACCGATTGGCGCATTCTGGATTGGTGGAACATGTGCCGCGCCGTGGGGTTTTCGTGCGCCAGCCGGGCCCGGTGGAACTGATGGAAATGTTCGAAGTCATGGCCGAGCTGGAGGCGATCTGCGCCCGCTATGCCGCAAGCCGAATGACCGACGCGGCGCTGGCGGATCTGCGCGAGGCCAATCAGCGCTGCACAAAGGCGGCCCAGGCCAATGATCCAGACGCCTATTACGGCCACAATGAAGCATTTCATCAGTTGATTTATGCAGCTTCGTGCAATGGTTTTCTGGAGGGCGAGGCGCGCAAGCTCCAGCGGCGCTTGCAGCCATTTCGGCGGCTGCAATTGTCACTGCGTGGCCGTATGGCGCAATCTTTGTCTGAACATGATGCGGTGCTTGACGCCCTCAGCCGGGGCGACGCGGCAGAGGCAGGCCGCGCATTGCACAGCCATGTCGCGATCCAGGGTGAAAAATTTCACCATCTCAAGGCCATTCTGAGCGACAAGCGCCCGCCGCGCTCCGGTACAGATCCACAGCGTGGCTAATCCCGGCGGATCTTAACCTCGGACAGCAAGTCCAGGGATCAAAAGATCCGCCGCTGGGTTATGTCCCATCCGGCGCACCATCCAGGGCCCGGTCCAGATGCGTGTAACCGCCATCGACAAACACCCATTGCCCGGTGGTGTGCCCCGCGCGGGGCGACAACAGGAACACAACCTGATCCGCCAATTCCGCCGGCAGGGTCATCCGATGGCCCAACGGAATCCGCCGGGTGATTTCCGCCAGCTGCGCCTGCGGCTCGTCAAAGGTTTTGATCCATCGCTCATATAGCGGCGTCATGCTTTCGGCCGGGATGACCGCGTTCACCCGAACGCCCTCTGCCGCCAGCGCCGCCGCCCATTCCCGCGTCAGGGCCAGCTGCGCGCCTTTGGCCGCTGCATAGGCCGAGGTATTGCCCTGCCCGGTGATCGCGGTCTTTGACGACACGTTGACAATCGCGCCCTGCGTTTTGCGCAGATGCGGCACACAGAGATGCGCCATGGTGTAGTAATGCGTCAGGTTGTTGTCGATAGAGGCGCGAAACGCCTCTGGGCCCGCGTCCAGACCGATACTGTCGTTGGCGCCGGCGTTATTGACCAGACCATCAATCCGGCCAAATTCGGCCAGCACCTGATCCACCGCCCGGCGGCATTGGGCATCCTCGGTCAATTCGGTCAGGATGATCATCGCCCTTGGGCTTTTGGCCCGGATCTCTTTGACAAAATCCGGGTCAGCGGCGCTGCGGCACAGGATGACGGGGATTGCCCCCTCCTGTGCCAGTGAGGACGAAATCGCTGCACCAATGCCCGATGCGCCGCCGGTGACCAAAACCACCCTGCCCTGCAATCCCAGATCCATTCAAACGTTCCCTTTGAACGTATATTCCGCCAGCGACGCCGCCTTCATTTCGATCGAAAAGCCCGGCATTTCCGGCGGCATATAGGCCGCGTTCTGAATTGTGCAGGGATCAAGGAAGTGTTCGTGCAGATGGTCGACAAATTCGATCACCCGGCCCTCACGCGTGCCGGAAATGCAGAGATAGTCGATCATCGACATATGCTGCACATATTCACAAAGCCCGACGCCCCCGGCATGGGGACAGACCTTCAGATCGTATTTCGCCGCCATCAACATGACCGCCAGAACCTCGTTCAGACCGCCCATGCGGCAGCTGTCGATCTGCACCACGTCAATGGCACCACGCATGATCAACTGTTTGAAAATAATGCGGTTCTGGCACATTTCGCCCGTGGCGACCTGTACCGGGGCGATGGCTTCGCGGATCTTGCGGTGGCCTTCGATATCATCCGGGCTGGTGGGTTCTTCGATGAACCACGGATTGACGAAAGACAATTTCCTGACCCAGTCAATGGCTTGATCGACTTCCCACACCTGATTGGCGTCGATCATCAGGTTGACGTCCGGCCCGCATTCATCACGCGCGATGGTCAGGCGGCGAATATCATCTTCCAGATCGCGACCGACCTTCATTTTCACATGTTTGAACCCGGCATCCACCGCCTCGCGGCAGAGACGGCGCAGCTTGGCATCGTCATAGCCCAGCCACCCGGCAGAGGTGGTATAACAGGGGTATCCCTCGGCTTTGAGCGTGGCGACGCGATCGGCCTTGGTCGCGGCCTGTTTTGTCAGGAACTCCAACGCCCATTCCGGGGTGATGCAATCGGTCAGATACCGGAAATCAATGCAGCGCACCAATTCCTCGGGCGTCATGTCCGCGACCAGTTGCCAAACCGGCTTGCCCGCCTCTTTGGCCCAGAGATCCCAGGCCGCGTTGACCACCGCGCCGGTGGCAAGATGGATCGCGCCCTTATCCGGGCCGATCCAGCGCAGCTGGCTGTCAGAGGTAACATGCCGCCAGAACCGCCCCATATCGGCGGCGATCCAATCGGTCTCCAACCCCACAACCAAGGGACGCAGCGCCGCAATCGCGGCGGTACAGATTTCGTTGCCGCGCCCAATGGTAAAGGTCAGCCCGTGACCTTCGTGGGCGCCGTCGGTTTCCAACACCACATAGGCGGCGGAATAATCCGGGTCGGGGTTCATCGCATCAGAACCATCCAGCGATTCTGACGTCGGAAACCGCACGTCAATCGTGCGCAGACCGGTGATCGTGCTCATGACATCGCCCCGCGCACATTCTGTCGTTGTGTGCCCAGCTTTTCGATGCCCAGCTCCATCACTTCGCCGCCCTTCAGATACACAGGCGGTGTTTGCCCCATGCCAACGCCGGGCGGTGTGCCGGTCGAAATCACATCACCGGGCTGCAACGACATGAAGCGCGAGCAATAGGAAATCAGGAACGGCACCTTGTAGACCATCGTCGCGGTGGTGCCGTTTTGATAGCGTTCGCCATCGACATCGCACCACATGGCCAGATTGTCGAAATCGCCAACCTCGTCCGGGGTCACCAACCATGGCCCGGTCGGCCCAAAGGTGTCACAGCCCTTGCCCTTGTCCCAGGTGCCTTCGCGTTCGATCTGAAATTCGCGTTCGGACACGTCATTGACGACACAGAACCCGGCCACATGGCTCAGCGCGTCAGCCTCGTCGATATAGCTGCCGGCCTTGCCGATCACGACGCCCAGTTCGACCTCCCAATCGGTCTTGACCGATCCGCGCGGGATTTGCACATCGTCGTCCGGGCCAACAACCGCCGAGGTCCATTTGTTGAAAATCACCGGCTCTTTTGGAATGGCCAATCCGGTTTCGGCGGCGTGGTCCGCGAAGTTCAGGCCAATGCAGATGAATTTTCCAATGCCCGCCACACAGGGCCCAAGCCGCAGATCCTGTTGCGGCACGCCGGTCACAACCGGCAAGGCCTGAATGTCCATCGCCGAAATCTCGGCCAGTTTTTCCGGCAACAGCGCCGCCCCGGCGAGATCGGGCAGAATGCCGCTCAGGTCGCGCACCGCACCGTCAGCGTCCAACAGGCCGGGTTTTTCTTGCCCTTTGGGGCCATAGCGTAAAAATTTCATCGGGCCTCGCGCTCCATCTGGGGGAAATCATAGAAAATGGGCGGCCACCGACCGGCCGCCGCCCTTGGTGTGTCTTGATCAATCGTAAAGGACGGCCGCGATTTCCGGGTCGTCGATATTGCTGGCGTCGTAGTAATAGAAACCAGTGTCGATGGTTGCCGGGACGGTTTCGCCCTTGGTCGCCATAAGCGCGGCCTTGACGGTTTCATACCCAATGCCCACCGGGTTCTGGGTGATCGCGCCCGCCATCAGACCAGAGCGGATCGCATCCTTTTGCGCCGCGCCGCTGTCGTAACCAATGATGGTGATGCCCTCGGCGCCGCTTTCGCGCACGCCATTGACCACGCCAATCGCCGAACCTTCGTTGGTGCCAAACATGCCTTTGAGATCGGGATTTGCGATCAGAATGGATTTGGCGATTTCGGTCGATTGAAGCTGATCCCCCGCGCCGTATTGAACGGTCACGATCTCGATGTCGGGATAGGCTTCTTCGATCCGGTTGACGAACCCATCGCGACGGTCGATGCCGGTGCGGCTGGTCTGGTCATGGGCGATGACGGCAACCTTGCCCGCGCCGCCGATGAATTCGGCCATTTTGTCCGCCGCAAGTCCGGCCGCCGCAATGTTGTCGGTGGTGGCTGTGGCCACCGGAATGTCGCTGTCGACACCGCTGTCAAAGGCAACAATCGGAATGCCGGCATTCTGGGCCTGACGCAACAGCGGGATTGCCGCCTGGCTGTCGAGCGCGGCAAAGCCGATGGCAGCCGGATTCTTGGCCAACGCGGCGGCCAGCATGTCGATCTGGCGATCAACCTGGGCTTCTGTATCCGGGCCTTCGAAGGTGACTTCGATGCCGAATTCCTCGGCTGCCTGATCGGCACCGGCCTTTACCGCCTGCCAGAATTGGTGCTGGAACCCTTTGGAAATCAGCGGGATATAGACCGTGTCCTGGGCCTGGGCCAGGCCCGTGGTCAGCACCAGCGCAGTGGCACTCAGCGTGCCCATCAATGTGCGTCTGTTCAGCATGTTGTTTCCTCCAATGAAATGTTGTCGTCTGTGTGATCGCGGGCGTTCATCGCCGTTCTTGTTTTTGATTAAGCGGATTTGTTGCGTCGGACCTGGTCGGCATAGACCGCCAGAATGATGATCGCGCCGGTCACCACGGTCTGCCATTCCTGTGCCACCGACAGGATGCGCAACCCGTTGGTCAACACCGCCATGATCAGCGCGCCGATCAGGGTGCCAAGGATGGTGCCGCGCCCGCCCGCCAGAGATGTGCCACCAATCACCACGGCGGCAATCGCCTCTAGCTCATAGCCAAGCCCCAGGGCAGGCTGCGCAGAATTCAACCGCGAGGCAATCAACAGGCCGCCAATGCCGACAATCGCGCCGGACAGGCTGTAGATCGCGATTTTCCACCAATCTGTGTTGACGCCCGAAAGCCGCACGGATTCCTCGTTGCTGCCAAGCGCAAAGCAATAACGCCCCAGAACCGTCCTGCTCAGGACATAGGCCGCCGCCCCTGCCACCACGAACAGGATCAGCACGCCGTTGGGAATGGGCAAGCCGGGAAACACCGCGCCAATCAATGACCCGCGCGAGATCAGATCAAACCCCGGTGTGTCGTTGAAATAGATTGGCCGCGTGCCGGAAATCACCAGGCTCAACCCCTTGAGGATCAGCATCATGCCAAGCGTGGCAATGAAGGGCGGGATTTTCATCTTGGCCACAAAGGTGCCCGAACAAAATCCACAGAAGGCCCCGGCGCCAATCGCCGTCACAACCCCAAGCGGCAGCGGCATTCCCAATTTGGTCAACACCACCCCGGTCATCACCGCGGTAAAGGTCATCAATGTGCCAACCGACAGATCAATGCCGCCGGTGATGATCACCAATGTCGCCGCCACCGCCAACACGCCGTTGACCGAAGTCGCCTGCAAAATCGCAATGATATTGGCGGTTTGCATGAAATTGGGTGAGGCCAGGCTGAACCCCAGAAGCAGGATCAGCAGGCTGGCAAAGGCCAGCAGTTTTTGATGCGCGCCGGATGCGGCAAGTTTGGCAAATGCGCCTTTTGGTGCGTCTGTATCGGTTGCGGTCATTGGACAGCCTCCCCTGTTGCGGATGGGTCTCGCATGGTTTGCGTCGCCAATTTCATGATGCTTTCCTGGGTCGCCTCGGACCGGTCGAGAATGCCGGTCAGCGTGCCTTCGCACATGACAGCAATCCGGTGGCTGAGGCGCAGAACCTCAGGTAGCTCGGATGAAATCACGATGATGGCGCGGCCCTGCGCCGCCAGATCCAGCAAAAGTTTGTAGATCTCCGCCTTGGCGCCGACATCAATGCCACGCGTCGGTTCGTCAAAGATCAACACATCGCAATCGCGCAGCAGCCATTTGGCAATCACCACCTTTTGCTGATTGCCCCCTGACAACAGCCGCACTTCCTGACGATCGGACGGCGTGCGAATGCCCAATTGGGCGATGTAATCATTGGCGGTCGTGCGCATCGCCGCTTCGTCCAGCACCCCAACACGCGAGGTAAAGCGATCCAGACTGGCCATGGCCACATTGGCGCGCACATCCATGCCGGTCGCCAGACCAAAATGTTTCCGGTCCTCGGACAGATAGCCAATGCCGGCGGCAACAGCGTCTGCCGGGCTTTTGATATCAACCCGATGGCCGTGCACCTTGATCGTGCCCGCGACCCGGGGATCAGCGCCAAAGATGACCCGCGCCACTTCCGTGCGGCCCGCGCCCATCAACCCGGCGAACCCCAGGATCTCGCCTTTGTGGACCTTGAACGACACATCCTTGACCACCCGGCCACGGGTCAGGCCGGTGACCTCCAGCGCGATGTCGTTTTGATCGACCTGCGGAAGGTCAAGCGCGCCATCGCCCAGCTCACGCCCCACCATCATCGAAATGATTTCGGAAATCGGGGTTGTGGCGGCCTCGACCGTGCCAACCGTTTCGCCGTCGCGCATCACCGTCACCCGGTCGGCAATCTGCTTCAGCTCGTCCATCTTGTGGCTGATATAGATGATGCCCACGCCTTCGCTGCGCAGCTTGCGGATGATGGTGAACAGATCGGCAATCTCGGCATCGTTCAACGCGGCGGTCGGTTCGTCCATCACCAGAATATGAGAGCGATAGCTCAGCGCCTTGGCGATCTCGACCATTTGCTGCATTGCAACGGTCATCTGATGGATCGGCGTGCGCGGATCGAGCGCGAGGTTCATTTGCGAAAAGATTTCAGCGGCTTGTGCGTTCAACGCCGCCTCGTCCAGCCGCCCGAACCGCAAACGCGGCTCGCGACCGATAAAGATGTTTTGCGCTGCAGTCAGGTCGTTCATCAGGCTCAGTTCCTGATGAATGATCCCGACGCCGGCGTCCTGTGCCGCCCGTGGCCCATCGAATTCCACCAGCTTGCCGTCAACCTCGACCGTGCCGCCGTTGCGGGAATAGACCCCGGACAGAATTTTCATCAGCGTTGATTTGCCGGCGCCGTTTTCGCCCATCAACGCATGCACCTCGCCCGCGCGCAGATCGAAACGCACGTTTTTCAAGGCATGCACGCCGGGAAAGCGTTTTTCGATGCCTTCCATGGCTACAAGAGTTTTCATTTTGCGTATCCCCTCCCCGGTGCGCGATCAGATCGTGACACCACCGTCGACAAGAAAGGCCTGCCCGGTGACAAACTTGCTGGCATCCGACAGCAGATAGGTGATCATCGGTGTCAGATCGTCGACAGTCGCCAAGCGGCCCATTGGCTGGCGGGCGATGAAATCTTTTTCCGCCTGCACCGGGTCTGCGGCACTGTCGATACGTCCCCGCAGCGACGGCGTGTCGACCGTACCGGGGCAAAGCGCATTACAGCGAATGCCCTGGGTGACGAAATCCGCGGCGATGGATTTGGTCAAACCGATCACAGCGGCCTTGGTCGCGCCGTAGGTGGCGCGATTGGGGAAGCCTTTGATCGACGATGCCATCGACGCCATGTTGAGGATAGATGTCGATCCGGTGACCTTCGCCCGCTCAATCAGACCCGGCAAAAACGCGCGGCTCATCCGCAGCGCCGATGTCACATTCACATCCAGACACAGCGCCCAGTCTTCGTCGGTCACATCCAGAATGGTCCCGTTCTGCACAATCCCGGCGCAATTGAACAAGCCGTCAATCGGGCCGACCCGCCCTGCCAGCTCCGCGATCGCCTGACCGTCACAGACATCCAGAACCTGGGTTTCGATTTCGGGATGGTGCTGGGCCAGATCGCGCAGGGCATCGGCATTGATGTCAGTGGCAATCACCTTGGCGCCAAGGGCCGAACAGGCAATCGCGCTGGCGCGCCCCATGCCCTGACCGGCGGCTGTCAGCAGAATGGTTTTGTCTTTCATCGTGGTTCCTCCCAAATCCTCGCATTCATATCTAAACCAGCTATTCATATTTGGTCAAACACAAATTGCGGCGCGTTGACTTTTGACCGGGATTGGCCCAATTCATTCGAAATCCAGGAAGATGAGGGCGCGGTGGCCGAAGACGCAAAAGACCAGAGATACAGGGCCCCTGCCCTTGATAAGGGTTTGGACATTCTTGAACTTCTGGCGTTGGAGCCGGGGGGAATGACGCGATCCGAGATCGTCAAGGCAATGGGCAAGAGCCCAAGCGAGATCTACCGCATGGTGGAACGGCTGGTGGCGCGGAACTATGTCACCCGCTCATTCGAAGGCGACCGATATGCGTTGAGCATCAAGCTGTTTCAGCTGGGGTCGGCCTATCCTCCGCTGCGGCGGATGGTGACGCATGTCCAACCATTGATGGATAATTTCTCTGCCCAATGCCTGCAATCGGTCCATTTGGCGGTGCCGGAAATGGGTCAGGCGCATGTGGTCGCTCAGGCCTCCAGCCGCTCGCCTTGGGAATTTCGGCTGCGGGTCGGGGCCGTTCTGGATCTTTTGACCACCAGTTCCGGTCTGACGTTGCTGGCGTTTCAGAACGCAGACGAAATGGCGCAGATGCTGACCACGGCCGAGGGTGACACCCCCGAAGTGACGCCACAAGTCGCCAAGGAGCTGGCAGAAATCCGCAACACCGGCTACCGCATCGGGCCCAGCCAACAGCTTGTCGGGGTGACCGATATTTCCGTGCCGATCCGCACGGCAAACCAGCGGGTCATCGCGGTTTTGACCTGTCCGTTCCTGCCACACGCCGAAGCGGGCGGCCGGGACAACATGGCGCAGAACCTTGAAACTGCGCGGGATCTTCTGGTCGAGGCGGCAGAACGCGCCTCGACCACCTAGGGCCATCAGACGGGAATTTAGCCCAGAATGTCGTCAATGGCCGCTTTGGTCACCGCAACCACCTGATCCGCCTCGTCGCGGCCCAGACAGAAGGGCGGCGCAAAGCCGATGATGTCACCCTGCGGCATGGCGCGGGCAATCACGCCTTTGTCCAGCATTTTGGCCACGATCTGCGGTGCAATCTTCTGCGACGCATCAAAGAACTGGTGATCGTCGCGGTCCTTGACCAGCTCCACCGCGCAGAGCATGCCCTCGCCGCGAATATCGCCGATGTTTTTATGGTCGCCCAAGGCCGCGGCCATGCTGGCATTCAGATATGCGCCCACTTCGCCCGCGTTTGACACCAGATCAAGACTGTCGAGCAATTTCAGGTTCGCCACACCGGCGGCGGCCCCGATGGGATGCGCGGAATAGGTCCAGCCGTGGCCGATCGGGCCGAATTCATCCGTGCCACGTTCCAGCACTTCCCACATCCGATCAGACACAATCGAACCGGACAGCGGCGCATAGGCCGATGTCAGACCCTTGGCGATGGTGATCAGATCGGGTTTCAACCCATAATGATCAGATCCCATCATCGTGCCCAGACGGCCAAACCCGGTCACAACCTCATCGGCGATCAGCAGGATATCGTGCTTTTTCAGAACCTTCTGGATCGCCTCCCAATAGCCGGCGGGGGGCGGCACGATACCGCCGGTGCCCAGAACCGGTTCGCCGATGAATGCGGCGATGGTGTCGGGGCCTTCGGCCTCGATCAGCGCCTCCAGCTTTGCGGCGCAATCGGCAGAGAACGCAGCCTCGGACATCGACCGGTCTTCGCGGCGGAAATAATACGGCGCTTCGGTATGGATCACCTGGCTCAGCGGCAGATCGAATTTCTTGTGAAACAGCTCCAGCCCGGTCAGCGATCCGGTCATCAACCCGGACCCATGATAGCCGCGCCAGCGCGAGATGATCTTTTTCTTTTGCGGCAGGCCCAACACGTTGTTGTAATACCAGACCAGTTTGATGTTGGTCTCATTCGCGTCAGAGCCGGACATGCCGTAATAAACGTGGTTCATGCCCTCCGGCGCGCGGTCCGCCACCATTTTGGACAGGGTGATCGACGCCTCGGTGCCATGCCCGACATAGGAATGGTAATAGGCCAGCTCCTTGGCCTGATCGGCAATCGCCTCGGCAATCTCGGGGCGGCCATATCCGACGTTGACGCAATACAACCCGGCAAAAGCATCCAGAGATTTGCGACCCTCGCGGTCGGTGATATGCACCCCGCTGGCGGTTTGGATGATGCGGTTTCCCATTTCCTGGCGGGCAAATTGGCCCAGGTGCGTGGACGGATGGAAAAAGTGATCGTGATCCCATTGCGTCAATTGATCATTGGTCAGTTGTTTGTTCATCACGTTCTCCTAGCGTTGCGCGCGGCTTGGGGCCAAGCGGGATCTATATATTTGATTTTGCTTGCGGTCTCCAGTGCTGGGCGGGATTGTTTCGCGCAGCGAACGGGTTTGGCATGCGGGCACTGGCCTTCTGGTCGACACCGATGCAACATGCAGCCCTGCGGCTATCAGGGGGTCATCACATGACGACGTTTGAAAAGAATTTCACCACCGAAGAATACCGGCGCCGCATCACCAAGACCCGGCACGCAATGTCCGCCGCCGGGATCGAGGTTCTGGTGATCTGCGATCCGTCGAACATGTCCTGGCTGACCGGATATGACGGGTGGTCGTTTTATGTCTATCAGGCCGCGATCCTGACGCTGGACGGCGATCCGGTCTGGTGGGGGCGGGCCATGGATGCCCAGGGCGCACAGCGCACGGTCTTCATGGAACAAGACGACCATATTCGCGGCTATGACGACACCTTTGTCCAGAACCCCGACAAACATCCGATGCAGGAGCTTGGCAAACTGCTGGCCGAACTGGGCCAAGACAGCGCGCATATCGGGGTCGAAATGGACAATTACTATTACTCCGCCCGCGCCCATGACCGCCTGACCACGGCGCTGCCAAATGCGACGTTCAAGGACGCCACCGGGCTGGTGAACTGGCAACGGGCGGTGAAATCGGAACGCGAGATCGAATATATGCGCCGCGCCGCGCGTATTGTCGAAGAAATGCACGCCCGCATTTACGAATTGGCCGAACCCGGCATGCGCAAGAATGACCTGATCGCCGAAATCTATGCCACCGGGATTCGCGGCGCAGATGGATTTTGGGGGGATTACCCGGCGATTGTGCCGATGGCCCCATCGGGGCTGGACGCGACCGCGCCACATCTGACATGGGATGACCGGCCAATGGCATTGGGGGAATGACGTTTTTCGAAATCGCCGGCGCGCACCGGCGGTATCAATGCCCACAATCGCGCACGCTGTTCCTTGGGGAGGTGCCGCAGAAGTTTCGCGATGCCGAGGCCGCCGTACTTGAGGCGACAGAAGCCGGATTGGCACAGGCGAAGCCCGGAAATCAGGCGCAGGATATTGCCAATGCATTCAACGCCACGCTGAACAAAGCCGGGTTCGAAAAGGACAGCCGCTGTGGCTATGCAATTGGCATCAGCTATCCGCCCGATTGGGGCGAGCGCACGATTTCGTTTCGCCGGGGGGATACAACCGTGCTGGAACCCGGCATGACCTTTCATTTCATGCCGGCGCTGTGGCTGGACGATGGCGGTCTTGAAATCACGGAACCGATCCTGATCACCGAAGACGGCTTTGAATGCCTGTGCTCCACTGCCCGCGAACTCTGGGTGAAAGAATGACCGAAAACCCGATTTCACCCACCATTCCGCTGGACGCCGACGGCGTGCACCATGGATTTCTGAAATTGCCGCACAGCCGCGATGACAGCGCATGGGGGTCGGTGATGATCCCGATCACGGTGATTGCCAATGCCGATGGGCCCACGGCGCTTTTGACCGGGGCCAATCATGGCGACGAATACGAAGGCCCCATTGCGCTACAGGATCTGGCCATGTCGCTGAAGCCGGACGACATCCGCGGGCGGGTGATCATCCTGCCGATGATGAACACGCCCGCCTTTGCCGCGGGGCGGCGCTGTTCGCCGGTGGATGGGCTGAACATGAACCGCAGCTTTCCGGGCAGGCCGATGGCACGGTGACGCAAAAGATCTGCCACTACATTGTCACCGAACTGGTGCCGCAATCCGATATTGTGCTGGACTTCCATTCCGGGGGCCGGACGTTGGATTTCCTGCCGTTTGCTGCCGCGCATATTCTGGACGCCAAGACC
This sequence comes from Marinovum sp. J2-8, assembly GCF_055808435.1. Taxonomy (NCBI): domain Bacteria; kingdom Pseudomonadati; phylum Pseudomonadota; class Alphaproteobacteria; order Rhodobacterales; family Roseobacteraceae; genus Marinovum; species Marinovum sp. J2-8. The sequence continues at coordinate 80,230 of NZ_JBVVRZ010000008.1, forward strand.
CAGGAATCCGCCTGTATGGCCGCAATGCAGGCCTTCAACGCGCCGTATTCGGTGCGGATGCTGGAAATCGACAATGTGGGCATGTTCGACACCGAGGTCGAGGCGCAGGGCAAGGTGTTTGTCACCACCGAACTGGGCGGGGCGGCACGGCCACGGCGCGCAGTGTCGCCATTGCCCGCAAGGGTATTCGCAACCTGTTGATCCATGCCAATATTCTATCGGGTGACATCGAAATTGACGAAACGGTTCAATTGGACATGCCCGATGAAACCTGTTTCGTCTTTGCCGAAAGGGCCGGTTTGATCGAATATCTGGTCGATCTGGGGGATGCGGTCACGCAGGGGCAAACCATTGCCCGTATTTGGCCCAGCGACCGCACCGGCGAAGCGCCCGCATCCTGCAAAGCGGCCCGCAACGGCATCTTCACCGCCCGCCATATTCCGGGTCTGGTCAAGGTCGGCGATTTCGTCGGCCTGGTGGCCGTTCCGGTTTAAAACCATGGGCGCGCCGCCGGGGGCGCGCCCAAATTCCATCACGCTGCGCGCGACAGCTCTGGTTTGCGTTCTTCGATCATCTCGCCATGCAGCGCCTTGATCGCCGGTTTCAGCGCATCACGGTCAACCACGAATTGCACATCGACATTGCGCGGCCCCTGACAAGCGCCAATCACATCCAGACCCTGATCGGACAGGGCACGCAACCCGCGCGCCAATACCGAAAGCCCGGACAGATCGCGACCAATCACAGACACCATGCCCAAAGTGCGGGTGGTGATCACCGCGCTTGGATATGCACGGGCCAAATCGTCCTCGACCCGGCGCATCGTCTTGAGCGAGGTATCAAGGTAATGGGTGATTGTGTTGGCGTTCGACACCTTGGACACGATCCAGACCTTGTGACGTTTCAGCACCTCAAGGATCGTGGCATCATAACCTTTGACCCCCACCATGTCCTGTTCGAAGACTTCCAGCGTAACCACATTCTGGCCGGTCACAATCTCGGCGGCTGGGGTATCGGCGGGGCGATCGTCGATCAGCGTGCCGGGATCACCGGGATCAAAGGCATTGGTCACCCGCAACGGCACATCCGCCTGACGCAGCATTTTCGCGGCCTTGGGGTGGATCGCCTCCATCCCCATGTTGGACAGCTGATCCGCCACATCGAAATTGGTACGGCCCAGTTTTCTGACCGCATCTTCACCCACCAGCTTTGGATCACAGGACGACAGATGGAATTCCTTGTGAATGATCGCTTCGCGCGCGCCGGTCAGCGCGGCCAGACGCGAAAATGTCACTTCGGAATATCCCCGGTCATATTCCCCCATCAGCCCCTCGGCGCATTGGGCATAACCGGTGATGATCGGCATTTCCGTGGCCGGATCAACGCCATCCAGCGCCTGAGTAATCCGTTCGTCCAGAGTGACATTACCTTCGTCACGCCAGCCGGAAAGATCGACAAAACGCGCATTCACCCCGGCGCGGCACAGCATCAATGTGGTGACAAAGGCGGAATGCGCCTCGCCCAGACCGGACAGCAATTCGCGCGTTTGCGACATGTGTTCATTCAGCCGGAAGTGGCCATAGGTACACAGCCGCTGCAAATCGACCAGACAATTGCGCGCGCCGTGCAGGCGTTCCTCGACAAAGGAATCTGCCTGTTGAATATCTGCCTGATGCTCCAGAACCTCAGCATGGGCGGCCTTCATCGCGATGGCAACACCGTCCAGCTTGTCATGCCAGCCATGATTGGTGTCATCATTGGAAAACAGGGCAAAAACCCCCGGCTCACCCGACTTTTTATGTTCGAGCAACAGGTTGGTGATGCCGCCAAAAGCCGACACCACAAAGAAGCGACCATAAAGATCCGCGCCGGTATTTTCGCCGATAAACAGCGTTTCGCGCAGCTCTTTGAGGCGGGACATGGATGTCCCACCGATTTTTTCCACAGTATGGCTCATCTCAGGCATCCTCGGTCACAAGCGCATATGACCCATCTTCGCGGTGCACCTCTGTGCCGGTCACCGGCGGGTTGAACACGCAGGCCATGACCAATTCTTCTTCGGCCCGCAGGATGTGGCGGTCATGTTCGTTCAAGGCATACATCACGCCGGGCACGATTTCATGGGTTTCCCCGGTCGCCAGATCGGTGATCGATCCTTTGCCCTTCATGCAATAGACGCTTTCGAAATGGTTCTTGTATTCAAACGTATGTTCCGACCCTTCCTCAAGAAAGGTGATATGGAACGAGAACCCCATGCCATCATCCGCCAGCAACATCCGCACCGAGGTCCAATTGGCATCGGCCACGACACGGTCGCGTTGGTCTTTGACGATCTTGTTGAAATCTCTGACAATCATATCGGTTACTCCGCCGCGAATTTTGTGGGTTGGTTGATCACGTCCCGCGCCGCATCCAAAAGGATGTCAAAGCCTTTGCGGAAGACGTCGACCGGCGTGGTCAGCGGGGCCAGAACCTTGACCACCTGATCCTCATTGCCGGAGGTTTCGATGATCAACCCGTTTTCATAGGCCCGTGCACAGATTGCCGAGGCCAATGCGCCGCTGCCGACGTCGACACCCTGCATCAATCCCCGGCCTTTCATGCGGGACCCGGGCACCATGGCCGCCAGATCGCTGAGGGCAATGTGCACCAATGTGGTTTTTTCAACCAGCTCGGCCTGAAACGCGTCATCCGCCCAGAATTTTTCAATCGCCACGCGCGCAGTGACAAAGGCATGGGTGTTGCCGCGGAAGGTGCCGTTGTGTTCCGCCGGGCCGAACACATCATATTCGGGACGCACCAGAAGCATCGCCATCGGCAGGCCGAAACCGGACAGCGATTTCGCCATGGTGATGATATCGGGGGTCACGCCCATGTCCTCGAACGAGAAGAACGTGCCGCAGCGGCCACAGCCCGCCTGAATGTCATCAATGATCAGCAAGGCGCCATGTTTCTTGGCAATCGCGGCGATGGATTTGACCCATTCCGGGCGGGCGGCGTTCAATCCCCCCTCGCCCTGCACAGTTTCCAGCATGATCGCGGCCTGCGCATCCACACCGCCGGATTTGTCCGACAGCATCTGGTCAAGCTGGGCGGTCGTATCGGTATCGGCACCGAAATAGCCGTCATAGGGCATCCGCGTCACGCCATTGGTCGCCATCCCGGCCCCACCGCGATGATAGCCATTGCCGGTCGCGGCCAGCGCGCCCATGGTCACCCCGTGAAAGCCATTGGTGAAGGCGATGATATTGGTGCGGCCTGTGACCTTGCGGGCGATCTTCATCGCGGCTTCGACCGCATTGGCGCCGGTCGGCCCGGTGAACATCACCCGGTGATCCATGTCGCGCGGCGTCAGGATATGGTCTTCGAAAGCCGACAAGAAGGCCGCCTTGGTCCCGGTGTGCAGGTCCAGACCATGGGCAATGCCATCCCCGGCAATATGGTCGATCAATGCCGATTTCATATCCGGGTCGTTATGACCATAGTTCAGCGACGAGCAGCCGGCCAGAAAGTCGATCCAGCTGCGCCCTTCGGCATCGGTCATCTCGGATCCGCTGGCGCGGTCAAACACCGCAGGCATGCCACGGCAATAGGACCGGGCGGCGCTTTCGCGGCGTTCAAAAATACGACGGGTTTCGTTCATGTCTTGTGTCATGAAACGTCCTTTCAGAATAAATTTTGGATTTGGATTTACGCAGCGCGCACCAGTGTTCTGGGCTCGGCCAACGCAATCGTCACCATGTGTTCCGTGTCATGGTGGCCATCGAAATGCGCATCCCGTTCGAAATGCGGCTTATCCGCCAAAGCACCGCCAATCGCGCGGGCAAAGCCGCGAAACAGCGCCCAGGAGGCGTCATTGTCTTTAGTAATCGTGGTTTTCAGCTTGGTGGCATCATCGCAAGCGTCACGCTCGATCAACTCAAGCAGCATCTTGCGGCCAAGACCCATGCCGCGTGCGGCGGGGCTGACCGCCACCTGCCAGACAAACAGCTCGTTCTTGCCGGGGACCATATGCCCGGAAATCCAGCCGACAATCGCCCCGTCCAATTCAGCCACCACACAGGTGTCGCGGAAATGATCCGCCTGAATCAGGTTGCAATACATCGAATTCTCGTCGAGCGGCTTGCAGCTTTTTACAAGCGCCCAGATGGCCGCCCCATCCGTCGCAGAAGGTTTGCGCAGACGGGGCAAAGGTTTTCGAGGGGTGTCGCTGTCTTTCGGCATGTGTTCCAACCTCATAGTTCATTTGATTAGCTAAGTAGTCGAATGATGCGAAAACTTCAACTACCAAAGCAAAATAAGCTAAAACCGCGTGATTTCGGCGATTTATCGCCTTATTTCACGGGGAATGGCGACATAATTAATTTGAATCACGAACCATTTGCCACAACTGCGCGGCAAATTTCACCGCTCAAATGCTTCATAGATTGAAACACCGGGCCATTTCGTGCAAAACTACGCCATGACAACACGCGCCAATGACCGTACCGATGACAGCCTGATTGCCCTGCGCCGCATCTTGCGCGCGACGGAATTGTTTGCGCGGGATCTTGCCCATGCGGTTGGTCTGACGCCAACGCAGCTGCGTGTTTTGCAAATTGTCGCGGAAAAAAGCAGCACCACCCCAAAGACGCTGGCCAATCAGATGGGGGTCAGCCAGGCGACCGTGACGGCGCTGGTCGACAAGCTGGTGCAAAGGGCGCTGGTGGAACGCATTCCATCAGAGCAGGATCGCCGCCAGATCAATGTCGTGGCGACGGCCCAGGGGCATGAACGTTTGGCCGATGCGCCCGACGCCCTGCAACAACGCTATGTTCAGGCGTTTTCCCGGCTTGCGGATTGGGAACAGGCGCAATTGGTGTCATCGCTGGAACGCGTGGCCGATATGCTGGACGCGCAGGATCTGGATGCGTCCCCGGTACTGACGGTGGGCGATATCAGCACCGGGAAAAGCCTGGCCAAAAAGTAGTTAACCGCCGAATCCGGCCCGACCGCCACCGGCCTTGCCAAAGCCACCGCGTGACGCGGCAGTGGCGCGGGTCATTGGCGGCTTACCGGCGGTCGCGGCGGGGCGGTTGAACTGTGACGTGTTCATTTTTGCCGAACCTTTGTTCGACGAAAAATTGCTGGTGCCGGCCGCATTGGTGAAACCGCCACCCTTTTTGTTATAGAGCGGCTGTGCGGCTGCGGTGCCGGACCGTCCCCCCAGCATATTGCCGATCAGGTAACCCGCCAGCAACGGCATGAAGATACTGCCGGACCCGCCCTGGGTTGCGGCCGCTTCGGAGCCACAGGCGCCTTCGCCGTGCTGTTCTTCGCAAACCGCCTGGCTATCATAGCGCGGTGCGGCTTCGACATGCAGCGTCTCTGCGGCGGCAAAAGAGGTTTCGCAATCTTCGGGGGTAAAGCTTGAATCCGTAAACGCTGCATCCTTGCAGCTTTGCAGATCGGGAAAGGCGTTGGCGTCCACCGTTTCCTCTTCGCAGCCCGCCAGCGTAAACGCGGCGGCCCCAAGGATCGCGATGGCAACTCGTTTTGAGCGTTTGGTCATGAGTGTCCTGCCTTTAGTCAAATCGGAACGTCCGGGTTTCGAATGTTATACGCTGATATAATGCGGTTTGAACCGTGACAAATCCTGGGTGATGCGGGATCGGTCCTCGCGGACACCAATGCCGACACAAGTGTCCCCCACCACCCAGGCACCGATCACGGGGCGGAAACCGTCGAACCGGGGCAGCGGAACATAGGCCTGAATGATGCGCGGGTGTTCGTCATAGTCGGTATTTTGGGCCGCTTCGATCACCTCGCCGGATTTGATGATCTCGACCGATGCCCCTTCTCGCGACAGGATCGGTTTGCGCACATGCCCCGCCGCCAGTTGCGCCGCGGCCCGGTCAAAGGCCTCTGCCACATCCGGCGCAGCCGCCCCCTGCCCTGCCAATGCGTCGCCGATGTCGGCCTCGAAAAATGCCGGCAAAAGATTGGGATGACCTTCGAACATTTGCCAGAGCACCGGCAAGAGCCCCTTGTTCGACAACAATGCCTTCCACGCGGGCTCCAGAAACAGGCACCCGGACCCGGCAATATGCGCGGCATAATCGTCGCGCAGCAGATCCTCCCATGGGTAGAGTTTGAACAACACCGCCATCACCCGGTCCTGATCGTCGAGGAATTGCCCCTCCTCGCTGATCGCTATCTTGTCGAGATCGCAATAATGCGCGCCAAGCCCGGCCTCGCGCGCGGCCCAGCCCATCGCTTCGACCGTGCCGTAATCTTCGGGATTGCCGCCGACGGCCGTAAAATGCAGGTCGCTGCCGCCCTCGAACACCGCGCCAAACCGCGCGACCAGCGCCTCGTGAATGCCATTGAACTGGTCACAGCCTTCGGCCAACACGCCGGCGGCCAGCTGATCCTCCAGCCATTGCCATTGAAACGCCGCGCTTTCATAGAGCGACGTCGGCGTATCGGCATTATATTCCAGCAGCTTCGCCGGGGTCTTGCCGTCATAGGCAAAATCAAACCGGCCATATATTTCCGGGTCCGCGCGCCGCCAGCTTTCTGCGACCAGATCACGATGCGCTTCTGGAATTGCCAAACGCTCCATCAGCGCCTCGCTGTCGATGATCCTGGCAACGGCCTCGCGGCACATGGCGTGCAATTCGGTTGCCGGATCTTCCAGATCATTTTCGATCTGTTCCAGCGTAAAGGCATAGGCCGAGGTTTCATCCCAATAGGGTTCGCCGTGCATGTCCGCAAAGGTAAAACCGACCTCCTCGGCATGGGCGCGCCAATTGGGCCGTTCCGGCAAAGTGACCTTCTGCATCTGACGCTCCCTGCTTGTCTGCGGCCAAAATCCAGTCAACTTGGCCGTCCAGTACCCTGCCCCGCCCATTTAGGCGCTATTGAACAGGCTTACCAGACGTGCCCGATCCAGCGGACAGAACACAAGCCGATTCCATTGGAATCATTTGGCAATTTCGCGGCCTGCTTTGTGGTTTTGGCGGGACAACGCGGAAAATCCCGCGCCCTGTGGATAAATCTTGTATAACCCAAGGTGCCGGGGTTTTGGGCAGTTCGGCATTCTAACCAGTTGAAATACATCAATTTAACAGCATGACGCCCGCCCATCACCCAAACCGGCCACCACCCGCATTCGTCCATCTCGTCAGCTTTTTGTAGACTTACGGGTGTTTGCTGATGTAGTCGTAAGAAAAACAATAACCGATGAGGACGGTGCAGATGAGAGAGCTTCTAGGCTCGGCGACGCTTGGCAACTTCAGCGAAGCGTTGGACGAAGCCCTGCGTCAGCAGGCCAGCAGGCTACATGCGCCCGATTCGCGCAAATCTGACAAGGGTTTGCGCCGATTCACCATCCGCGAAATGGCCGATATTGCCTTTCGTATGAACTATAATACCCTGCGCCATCATCTCAAGGCCATCGAAGGTTTGCCAGAGGGCGAAATGGAATCCGGCAATCGCCGGACCTTCTCGCTTGAAGAGATCCACGAAATCCAACAGCGGCTTTATGAAGCCGGCAAGATTTCCAATGACATGTACCCCGGTAAACACGAGGGCGACGAAACCACCAAGATCCTGTGTTACAACCTGAAAGGTGGGGTCTCCAAGACCACATGCTCGGCCAATCTGGCGCAATTTCTGGCCATGCGTGGCTTCAAGGTTCTGATTGTCGATCTCGACCCGCAGGCAAGCTGCTCTGACTTGTTTGATATTCAGGCCGACCTCGACAATATCGCGTCGATTTATGATGTGCTGCGCTATGAAGAGCAAAGCAGCGGTGACGCGCGTGTGCCAATCGCAGATGCGATTCAAGCCACCTATTTCCCCAATATCGACATCATTCCCGGTTCGATCTCTTTGACCGAATTCGAATATGAAACCGCCACCGCCGCCGCCCAGGGCATCCCGTTTTACTCGCGGATTTCCGATGCGCTGAGCGTCGTCGAAGACGCCTATGACGTGGTGATTTTTGACACGCCACCCCATATGTCGTTCTGCGTGATTGCCGCGCTTTATGCCTCAAACGCGATGCTGATCCCGCTTTCGGCCGGCATGCTGGATGTGGTCAGTCTGGTGAAATTTCTGGATCTTGCATCAAGCACCCTGGAAAGCATCGAAGGTGTCGACCCGGACAAACGGTTTGATTTTGTCCGGCTGTTGTTGACCCGGTATTCGCCCAATGATCCGGCGCAATTACAGCTCAGCTCGTTCCTGCGCAATACGCTGGGCAATTCGATGCTGAACACCGATTTCCTGAACTCGACCGCGATAGCCGACGCGGGCAATACGATGAATCCCTGCTCGAGGTCGATCCGTCAAGCTTCACCCGCAAGACTTATGACCGCATTCTGGAAAGCCTGCATGGCATTGCCATGGAGATTGAGCGGGAAATCATGATTGGCCGCAACCGGATCGACGAGAATGAGGAGACCGCATAATGGCCCGTTCCGTTTTTGAAACCGGCCCCGGCCCGGCAAAGCCAGATGAGGCCGCGCCGGACCGCCCGGCGCGGCCCAAACGCAAACCGATCATCAAGGGCGGCGCCGCCAGCGACAAATACATCCGTGCCGCCACCCAGGGCGGTGCCGACCGCACCTATCAGGAAATTGATGTCGACCAGATTCAGGACAGTCGCATTCGCGACCGGATCGACGTCAACGAAGATCTGGACAGCCTGGTCGAAAGCATCGAGGCCAATGGTCAACAGATCCCGATCCTTGTGCGCGTCGCCCAGGGCGGCGACAAAGCCTATGAGATTGTGGTTGGCCGTCGGCGGCTTGCCGCGACCCGGCGTCTGGGACGCACCCGGATCAAGGCCTTTGTCTCCAAGATGGATGACCGCGAGGCTTTTGTTGCGCAGGGGATCGAAAACTCTGCCCGGTTGGAAACCAGTTACATCGAACGCGCCCGCGCCGCGGCGCAGGGGATTGATGCCGGGTATGAGCAAAAAGACATTGCCGAATTCCTGAGCATTTCGCGCACGCTGATCAACTTCATGGTCAAAAGCTATCAGGCCATCGGCGAGGATCTGGTGCTGGCCATTGGCCCGGCGCGGGGCGTTGGACGACGCAATTGGGACAAGCTGATCAGCGAAATGAGCCGCGCCGGGATCTCTCGCAAGGCGGCGCTGAAACTGGTGGACCGATCGCTGGACGACAGCGTCGACCGGTTCCATGCGGTGCTGAAGGCGGTGCAATCCGGTGGCAAGCGCCCTGCCCCACCGCCCGCCGCAGCCCAGCATGATTTTCTAAATGGACGCGTGTCCATCAGTCAGAAATCGCGGCAATTGGTGATCAAGACCCGCAAAGACGCCCCACCAGAGATGTTGGAGCAAATCAGAGACCAAATCGAACAGGTCATCCGAAACTTTGAAGGTAAAGAGGAGGAGTAAAGCGTAAGCAACTGTAAAAAAACAACAAAACTGATTTACCCCGGTAAATCGCACAGGCATTAGCCAAATCAGGCAAGAACACAAAAAGGAGCAGGCACCCGCAAAAAAATAAAAGCCCCCCCGAAAACCAGTTCCGGGAGAGCTCATATAGGTCTTGTAGCAAAGCCTTCGTAGCTGTTTTCCCAACACTTTTCAACATCGGTTTTCGGTGAACGGGTAGATTTTGCCGTCTGACAACTGAATGAACACAATACTGCCCGCGGCATCGCCGCGTCGGCAAACGGTCGAGGTTTGCCAAAACTCCGGGTCCACTGCAAAATGCGTGGACCGCTGGGAACTGCTGTCACTTGTCACGGGCCTGCGCAAAGAGCTGGGCCTGGCGGACAGAGATGTGATGGTGTTGCGCGCCCATCTGTCGGTCATGCCGCATGGCCCGCTTGACCCGGCGGGTCTGAACATTTCCTTCATGAGCATCACCAACATCCTGGAACGCGCCTGCGGCATGGATGAACGGCGCTTTCGCCGCGGTGAAACCCGTTTGGAGCAAGCCGGATTGATCCGGCGTCAGCTGAGCGGCAATGGACGGCGTTTCCCGGAGCGCGACAAATCCGGGCGCGTTGTCAACGCCTATGGGATTGACCTTGCACCGCTGCTGGCCAGCTACGACGATCTGTTGGCGATGGCCGACTGGCGAGCGGAACAGGACCGCGTTGCACGCACCCGCAGAAACAGCATCAGCGCCCGCCTCAGTGCCGCTGTGCGCGCTGTCATCGCCAGCAACGGCGCCCTGCCCAATTGGGTTGACGCCCTGCGCGACCGCCTTCGCAAAGCTGTTCGCCGAAAATCAACCGTGGTTCAGGAATTTGACGCAATCGAGAATGAGATTGCGCGACTGGAGGCTCTCACATCCGTGAATGCGAAGGCACAAATTTACCCCGGCGAAAGGGAACCAAGCGAGGTCGTGCCGGACAAATGCCCCGGGGATGACGGTCAAACTGTCCGGCACATAGAGTTCGAAACCTAAAGATATAAAAAAAACCAACCCACATCGGTTTGATAAAAATCTATTGGCATCTCTCTGGGCGGACACAAAGACGCTGCAACAATTCTACCCCGAATGCCCGCGACAGGAGCAAACAATGATAAACGCGATAATCGACTTTTGTTCCTTCATGGCTTTGGAGCGGGATATCGTAATCCGAACGTTGTCTGTTCTCGGCTGGGAAAAGGCAATCGTCACCCTCGATTACCTTGCAGAGAAACTTCCATCGCTCAATCGACCGCATGGTTATTTGCTGTCAATGATTGAACGCTACGAAAAGGGCCAGGCCATCGCGGGTGGTCAGGTCACAGCAGACCAAAGGCCATTGATTTTTGCATAATGGTCCAATGCCGGTTTCACCAACGGACAAAGGAATGCAGGGTTTTGGAGCCTCTGGGGCAGGGCGGTTTACCCCGGTAAATCCTGCGCGGATCAAACCACCGGAAGGCTTAAACAGGTGCCTGAAGTTTACCGCGGTAAACCGGATGAATGGACCAAAGAAAAGGAGGTTCTCAACCAACAGTATGGCACCGCACATCAGGGAGAATGTTAGGTATTATCGGACGTACCAGCCCTCGAAAGGGCAGGGCGCTTATTGAATAAAAATCAAATGAAAAGCGCCGCCGCTGGAATGCTCACATTGTCATTCCCAAGGTCCAAGCCGCTCACAACAACCCTATCCGATCCGACACCAAAGGTCACCTGACCTTTTCGCAATCTCCCCAGAACTATGGGCATTTTCCCACATGTCGTGCAGCATTTTCCAGGGCACGGCCAATTCAGCTGACAATCACCTCGTAAACCAGCTTTAGCGACACCGCCGCAAGGGCCAGTTCGACAAGGATAAAGAAAACCTTTTGCGGCAGGACACGTGCGATCCTTGCACCGCTCCATGCGCCAAGAAGCGTGCAGGGCGCAAGCCACATGGCATCCGGCAGGCTTTCCCAGGTGATTTGCCCTGCGATGATATAGGGCGGAAGCTTCATCAGGTTGACGACGGCAAAGAATATCGTCGTTGTGCCCAGATACACCATTTTGTCCAGCTTCTGCGGCAGAACATAGGCTTGAAACGGCGGGCCGCCAGCGTGAGAAATATAGCTGGTGAAACCCGCCAACGTGCCCCAGAAAAGCCCCGGTCGCACACCGGCCTGTTTGGGCTGGCGTTCAACGCCAGACATGCGATTGCGCACTGAATTGATCAGGTAGTAAAATCCGATACCGGCCACCAGAAGCTTGATCGCATCGCCGGGCACAACCGAGACCGAGAAGAAGGCCACCAGAACGCCGACCACCGCACCGGGCAACATGATCTTCAAATTTTTGACCGAGAACGCCTTGCGGAAAAGATAGATCGCATAGGTATCCGCCAGGATATAAAGCGGCAACAGCAATCCCGCCGCCATTGTCGGCGCCATGAAGATCGACATGAAGGGCACCGAAAGCATGGCGAGCATCGGCACGCCGCCCTTGGAAAGACCCAACATAAAGGCCGCCAGCCCGGCAACGATCCAGAATTCCATAGGCCTATCCCTGCTGTGATCCAGCCCGAGACGCCGCTGGTTGCCCTGCCATATCAAGCTGGGGGCGAAACGAAAATAGCTGTCAGCCCCGGCAAGGCCAAGATGCGCCGCTGGTCGCCGCGCATCTCAATATTAGTAGCGTGCGGATAGGCTCATAGCCGCTCCAGGGCGATGGCAATACCCTGACCGACACCGATGCACATGGTAGACAGGCTCTTTTCGCCGGGTTTCAGATCGTGCAGAACCGTACCGGTGATGCGTGCGCCGGACATGCCCAGCGGATGGCCCAGCGCAATTGCGCCGCCATTGGGGTTCACCCGTGGGTCATCGTCGGCAATGCCAAGGTCGCGCAGGGTCGCGAGGCCCTGACTTGCAAAAGCCTCGTTCAATTCGATGACGGCAAAATCATCCACCGTCAGCCCATAACGCTGCATCAGCTTTCTGGACGCAGGCGCAGGGCCAAAGCCCATGATGCGCGGCGCGACACCCGCCGTGGCACCGCCCACGACCCGGGCCAGCGGCGTAAGACCATGTCGCTTCGCCGCCTCAGCTGAGGCAAGGACAAGCGCCGCCGCGCCGTCGTTCACCCCGGATGCATTGCCCGCCGTCACGCTGCCGCCGCTTCGAAACGGTGTGCGCAGAGCGGCGAGTTTGTCCAATGTCGTCGCGCGGGGATGTTCATCGGTGTCAACGACACGTGGATCGCCCTTGCGTTGGGGGATCGTGACCGGGGTGATTTCCCGCGATAGCCGCCCCGAGGATATCGCCGCCGCCGCCCTGGTCTGACTGCGCAGGGCAAAGGCATCCTGATCCTCGCGCGAGATACTGAAATCCTCAGCGACATTTTCGGCGGTTTCCGGCATCGAGTTCGACACCATATTGCGCCTCCATCAACGGATTGATGAACCGCCACCCGATTGTGGTGTCATGAATGGCATTGGCGCGGGAAAAGGCGGTTTCGGCCTTGGGCATGACAAACGGCGCGCGGCTCATGCTTTCGACGCCCCCGGCAATCGCAAGGTCGATTTCCCCGGCACGAATGGCGCGGGCGGCGGTGATCACCGCATCCATGCCCGACCCGCACAGACGGTTCAGCGTGGTGCCGGGAACGGAATCCGGCAGACCAGCCAAAAGCGCCGACATGCGCGCGACATTCCGGTTGTCTTCGCCAGGCCTGATTGGCGCAGCCGTAAAACACTTCGTCCACCGCCGCCCAATCCATGTCATTGCGCGCCATCAGGGCGCGGATCGGCACCGCGCCAAGATCGTCGGCGCGCACCGTGGCAAGGCTGCCGCCAAAGCGGCCGATCGGCGTGCGGATGTAGTCGCAGATATAAACCTCGGTCATGCCAGATCCTCCGGGCAGATCAGATCCTTGACCGGGCCGTCGTCGTGCAGCGGCGCGCCGGTCAGGGCCTGTAGGGTGTCGCGTGAAATCGCCGGGATCTTTTCGCGCAGGACAAAACGGCCTGCGTCGATGTCAATCACCGCAAGCGAGGTGTAGACCCGCGTGACACACTTGACCCCGGTCAGTGGCAGGCTGCATTTTTCGACCAGCTTCGGCGCGCCCTTTTTGGTGACATGATCTGTCAGAACCGCGATGCGCTTGGCGCTTTGCACCAGATCCATCGCCCCGCCAACCGCCGGAACACCGCCGCGCCCGGTGGACCAATTTGCCAGATCACCGTTCTGCGCCACTTCATAGGCACCCAGGATGGCCACATCCAGATGGCCGCCGCGCACCATGGCGAAACTGTCGGCGTGATGGAAAAATGCCGTTCCCGGTTTTAGCGTGATGGCCTTTTTGCCGGCATTGATCAGGTCCCAATCCTCTTGCCCTTTTTCAGGGGCCTCCCCAAAATTCAACACGCCGTTTTCAGTGTGAAAAATCGCCTGCCGCCCCTTGGGCTGGAAACCGGCAACCATTTCCGGAAAGCCGATGCCAAGGTTGACATAGGCCCCATCTTCGATGTCCTGCGCCGCGCGCCAAGCGATTTGGGCGTTCGACAGTTTGATTTCGGAAAGATCGGTCATGGGTATACAGCCTCCTGGCGGTTCAGGTCTTCTTCCTGGGCCGGGTTGGGCACATGGACGATGTGATTGACAAAAATGCCGGGGGTGATGACGTGATCCGGGTCGATCGCGCCCAAGGGCACGATATGTGATGTCTGAACCAATGTGGTTGTCGCGGCAGTTGCCATGATCGGGTTGAAATTGCGCGCCGCGCGCCGATAGGTCAGATTGCCGTGTGGATCGGCGCATTCCGCTTTGATCAGGGCAAAATCGGCTTTGAGCCATCGCTCGCGCACATAGTGGCGACCGTCGAATTCTTCGATCTGCTTGCCCTCGGCCAGAGTGGTGCCAAAACCCGTTGGCGTGTAAAACGCGGGAATGCCGGCGCCGCCTGCGCGAATGCGTTCGGCGAGCGTGCCCTGGGGCACGATGTCCAGCGTGATCCGGCCATCCAGATAGCGTTCCGTGAACACACGCGGGTCCGCCGAACGTGGGAAAGAACAGATCAGCCTGTCAACCTGACCCTGTTCGATCAGCGCGGCCAGCCCGACATGGCCATTTCCGGCATTGTTGTTGATCACCGTCAGATGTTTCGCGCCGTGATCGATCAATACGTGGATCAATTCGACCGGCGCACCCGATCCACCGAACCCGCCAATCATGATCGTGGCACCATCGGGAATCTTTGCGACCGCCTGATGAAGCGTGGCAATGGTCTTGTCCATATCTGTGCCCTCCAAAGAACTGGGGATCAGATAGACCGGGGCAGGGGACCGGGCCAGAGAATTTGTTCATAGCTTGACATTTGTTCACTCAATGCACAGCCTTGTGCGCATGACGAACAAATCCACAGATTTCATCGCCTCCTTTGCCAAGGGGCTTCGGGTGATTGAATGTTTTGGCGCGGAAACGCCCCGGCTTACCATTTCGGATGTGGCGGTGCGGACCGGGCTGGACCGGGCGACGGCGCGACGATGTCTGTTGACGCTGCACCAACTGGACTATGCGGATTATGACGGCAAATTCTTTACCGCCACGCCAAAAATCCTGCGGTTGGGCATGTCGGCACTGGCGGCTTTGCCGCTGCCACAATTGGTGCAGCCCTGGTTGGATCAATTGTCGGAACAGATCGGGCAATCGACATCGGTGTCGATTCTGGACGGGACCGAAATTGTCTATCTTGCCCGCGCGGTGCAGCGGCGGGTGATGTCGATTGGCCTGATGCCGGGGTCGCGTTTGCCTGCGCATTGCACGTCGATGGGGCGCGTTTTATTGGCCGCTTTGCCCGAAGAAGAGGTGCGCGCCATTTTGGATCACGCCGACCTTGTGCCGCGCACGGTCCACAGCCTGACCGAACCGGACGATATCATCGCGGAATTGGAAATGGTGCGCGCACGCGGCTATGCCATCATTGATCAAGAGGTCGAAATTGGCCTGCGGTCGATTGCCGTGCCTTTGCGCAACATCCGGGGCGATGTGGTGGCCGCGCTGAACACCGGCGTCGCCGCCAACCAAAGCGCCGCGACAGAGCTGGAAACGCTGTTCCTGCCGGATCTGATCAGAACGCAAACCGGATTGAAGCGGGTGCTGGGATCGTATTGATCACAGCCGCGCTTGGCGTGATGGTGGGGAACGCCGCCGCGTTGGCGGACACCCTGAAATGTCTTGTCGGACAAGATCGCCACATACCAAACCGGGCAGGGGGTTTACCTTGCCTCGGTCCCATCTTTGCCGCCCGCGGCAATCAGCAATTTTGCGGTCTTGTCATCGGTGACCAGCGTATCGACAAAGCCACGACGACAGGCGGCGCGGATGATATCAACCTTGTGTGGTCCGGCGGCTGCCATGATTTTTTCCGGCACGCCCAGCACCTGATCCAACGGCATGCCGACGGTGCGATTGTCGACCTCTTGTGACACCGAATGGCCGTTCCGGTCGAGAAACTGGCCAAGCACGTCGCCAATTGCGCCGTTCTGGATCAGGGATTGCGGGCTCATCCCATGTGGCAGACCGTTTTCGACAAGAAAGGATTTCTCTGACACGTTGGAGCAGGTCAGCAGGACCGCATCCAGCGACTGAAATTTGTCAAAATGCTCTTTGAGCGCGTATTGCGACAAGAACAGATCGCGGTCGATGCCTTCGGACAGATAGATTGGGGCGGTCAAAACCGAATATTGCGCCCCAAGCGCATTTGCGAACCCCGATGCAATGCCAAATGAATTCAGGGTCGACCCCTTGGCCGTCCCGCCCAG
Source organism: Marinovum sp. J2-8 (assembly GCF_055808435.1). Taxonomy (NCBI): domain Bacteria; kingdom Pseudomonadati; phylum Pseudomonadota; class Alphaproteobacteria; order Rhodobacterales; family Roseobacteraceae; genus Marinovum; species Marinovum sp. J2-8. The sequence continues at coordinate 96,466 of NZ_JBVVRZ010000008.1, forward strand.
GATGGACACAACCTCCAGCTCCGGGTGCGATTGGCGCGACAGTTTCTTGATCGTCGCATCCAGTGTCAGCCCCCAGGACACCCCAAACGACCTCCAGTCGCCGGTTGCCAACCGTTCGGTCATCAACGCCGCCAGCGCCGCACCAACCGATTTGTGGTAGTCATATTGCGTTTCATTGGCCGGGCTGATGACGGCGCGCCGCAGTCCCAAAGATGTCTTGAGGGTCTCTTGCAGTTCGACCCGGGGCAAAAACGGCGATTCAATCTGAATTTTCACAAAGCCAAGTGATTTTGCCCGTTGGATTGCCTGATTGACCCGCAATCGCGTCACGTTGAGCTGACGGGCGATTTCCGCCTGCGTCATCTCGTTCACGTAATAATGCCAGCAAACTTCGGTGACGAAGGCGTGGCTGTCTTCAATCTGTTCCCGTGCCAAATCGTTTTCCTCCCTGACGTGCCGCCACGATTCAAAAATTAGGCACAATGCGCCCAAGATCGCACCGTTACAAATGCTTTGCAATCCATACATATGAAAATTTACAGTTGCATAGATACGATTACAAATGCATCATCTGGCCGAGAGGTGGCGCGAATCGCAGGAAGAAACCGGCGATGCCGCGCAAAAAGCCTCTGGGAAAATTGGGAGGAAAGCCGTGAAATCTGTATTCAAACTGGGCGCATCTGCGCTTGCTCTGACGGTCGCCGGGACATCGGCCTGGGCCGAAATTGATAACGCATGGTGGAAAGAAGCCGCCGCACCCTATCAGGGGGTGACCATTCGCGGCGTCACTGAATCCTCGCCGCCGTCGCTGTATATCCGCGAAGTGCTCGCGCCTGAATTCGAGGCTCTGACCGGCATTCGGGTCGATGTCGAAACCACATCCTGGGACCAGATGTTTGACAAGGCGATCAAGGATATGGAGGCCGGCACCGGCATCTATGACATGGCCTATATCGAGCAGGACATTATCTATTCCTACCTCGCGCGGGATTTTCTGACCGATCTGACCACATTTCTGGGCGACAATCCCGGTCTGAAGGCCGCGACCTATGACGAGGCGAATTTCACCACCTTCGCCGATTACTTCAAGGATGATGGCGGCCATCTTTATGGTGTGCCGATGGAGGCCTTTCTGAAGGTCTATCTCTACCGCACGGATCTGTTCAACGATCCCGAATTCAGGCCGCCTTCAAGGCAGAGACAGGCCGCGATCTGGCGCCCGCAACAACCCATGACGAATATGCGGAAATCGCCCGCTTCTTTACCGCTTATGGCGAAGAAAACGATATGGATCTCTGGGGAACCACGGCGCAGGCGCACACCGGGCATGTGGCATCCTGGTATGAATATTTTAAATCCGTGGCACCCACTTTTGGGGTCTACAACTGGGGGATCGACGCCGGGAACAATTACGCCGCTTCGGTTGCCAATGGCGGCGAAATGAACAGCCCGGATGCGGTCGAGGCATTGACCTGGTGGCTGAGCATGCGCGACATCGCCCCGCCTGAATCCCCGGCGTCGACATGGACCGAGGTTGGCACAACCTTTGGCGCGGGGCGCGCGGCACAGGGGCTGGTCTATGGCGAAAACGCGGCTGGATCGCGGCGGATGACACCAAATCCCTGGTGGTTGGCAACGTCGGTGTGGCCCTGCCACCGCTCAAGGCGGGTGTGTTGGACGAAGTCGAAGGCGGCACAGGCTATATCGGTTATTATGACGGTGGGGCTTTTGGCATGCCGCATTCGTCCAAAAACAAAGAGGCCACCGCCCTGTTCCTGCAATATATCGGCCAGAACGAAGTTCAACCGGATTGGGCCGTCGCCGCGCCACGTGTGACCAACACCGCCACCTATGACGACCCCAAGGTGCAGGATATGAACGACCGGCTCAGCGGGTATTATGACCTGATCAAGGACAAGGGCTATCTCTTTGCCGGTGCTCCGGCCTATCCGTTCCACGCCCAGGTGCGCGAAGCGACGGCGCCGATCTTCTATCAGATCCTGACAGGGGATCTGACGCCCCAGGATGGTCTCGACCAGATGGCGGCCACTGCGGAAACAACGCTGAGCGAGCTTGGCTACCGCAAGTAACCGGTACTCCCTGTCGGTTACAAACGGGCCGCCGCATCTGTCGGCGGCCCACTTCCGAAAAAAATCTTATCCCGAACATGACGCAGTTACAGTGCCCGGACACGGGTTCTGAACAATGGGGAGGTGCAAAATGCAATCCAAGAACTCGGCTGGTTCCTGCTGGCGCCGACGTTAACAATCCTGTTCTTTTTCGGTGTCTTACCGTTTTTCTACGTTGTCTATGTATCGTTTCACTCCTGGAACCCCTTTGCGGTTGATCCGAACATGGTGTTCAACGGTGCGGACAACTTCCGCAAGATTGTGTTCGACCCTGCCTTTCTGAATTCGGTGAGTGTGACGGTTCTGTTTGTGCTGTTTGCCGTAATCTCGGAATTGATTGTCGGCTATCTTCTGGCACAGGCCTTCATGCGGGATTTTCCCGGCAAGGCGATTTTCCGCACCATTCACACGCTGCCGCTGATCATGGCGCCGATCATTGTCGGCTCTGTCTGGAAGCTGATGACCACGCCATCAATCGGGATCATCCCGCATTATTTGGACGAATGGTTTGGCATCACCATGAACATCGGCACCTCCGCCCCGGCGGCATTTGCCACCATCGTAATCATGGACATCTGGCATTGGACCCCGCTGGTCACACTGACGCTGATTGCCGCGCTGGTGTCATTGCCGCCGGATCCGTTTGAACAGGCCCAGATTGACGGGGCGAACAAGCGCCAGATCTTTTGGCATATCACCCTGCCGATGATTGCGCCCGCCGTTGTTGCAACCGTCTTTATCCGCCTGATGGATGCATTGCGGACGGTGGACGAGGTCTGGATGCTGACCGGCGGCGGCCCCGGATCGGCCACGCGGTTTGTCGGTGTCCATATCTTCAAGGAGGTATTTCCAAAGACGAATTATGGTTATGGATCAACCATTTCCGTGATCGTTCTCTACCTCACGATTGTGGTCTGCTGGTTGCTTTATGTGACCATGCTTGCCCCGCGCAGCAAGAAGGATTGAGACCATGAAAAAGCAAAACCCGATCATTGGCATTGTGTTCTGGACCCTGGTCAGTTTCCTGACATTGTTCCCGATTTACTGGCTGTTCGTGATTTCGGTGAAACCGGCGGTACAGCTGTTTTCCACCCCGGAATTGATCCTGTCCGATCCCTATTGGGGCAATTACGCCAAGGTCTGGGGCGACCGGTTGCTGCGCAGTTACATGTTGAATTCGGTCATCATCTCGACCGGCAACGCGGTGTTGTGCACGGTCCTGGGCTTTTTCGCCTGTTACGCGCTGTCGCGCTTCAACATGAGCGGCAAAGAGTCGATCTTTTTCTGGACCATCACAAACCGCATGGCGCCGCTGGCCGTCTTTCTGCTGCCATTGTTCCTGTTGATGACTCAGGTCTATTCAGTGGGGGAATGGCGGTTGCTGGACACACGGATCGGCATGATCCTGGTCTATTGCACCTTCAATCTGCCCTTTGCGATCTGGACGTTGCGCCCGACCGTGGATGGCATCCCGAAAGAGCTGGACGAAGCGGCCTATGTCGATGGCGCAAGCTCCTGGAAGGTGATCACCGAGGTTGTCTTTCCCCTCTGCCGTCCCGGTCTGGCGGTGACCCTGATCCTGACATGGGTCTTTGCCTGGAATGAATACCTGTTGGCGGCGACGCTGACCAATTTCAATGCGCGCACCTTGACCACGGGCCTGAGCGAATATGTGACCACAACCGGCACCGAATGGGGCGTGATGGCGACGATCTCTGTGTTCACGCTGATCCCGGCGCTGATCGTTTTTGGCCTGGTACAGAAACATATTGTGGCCGGTCTGACCTTTGGCGCGGTGAAAGGATAACAAGATGGTTGATCAAAACGATGCCCCCCTCGCGGCGGCGCATTTCGAAGAGGAAGGCGCACCGCCAATTGCCCAGAAGAAGGCCGGGTTCCTGCCGATTGAAACCAATTGGTTTGACCGTGTCTTCATCTCGGTGGTGATCTGGATTGCGCTGTCGCTGCTGTGGTTTCGGGTCTTTGAACCGCTGGGCCTGTCGATCTGGATTTCAAATGCAATCGCCATCGCCTTGGCCGTGTTCATCGTAAGGAAAGGGTGAAACATGAAATCTCTGGTGCTTGAAAAGAAAGATGAAATCAATCTGCGGGACTTCCCGGCGATTGATCGTGAGGAAGAGGTTCTGGGTCCGCGTGATCTGCGTATCAAATTGCACACGGTGGGGATCTGCGGCTCTGATGTCCATTATTACACCCATGGCCGTATCGGGCCGTTTGTGGTGAACGAACCGATGATCCTCGGGCACGAGGCCGCGGGCACGGTGATCGAAACCGGCAGCGCCGTCACCACATTGAAGGTTGGCGACCGGGTTTGCATGGAGCCGGGCATTCCCGACCCCAACAGCCGCGCAACCCAGCTTGGCATGTATAATATTGACCCGGCCGTCCGGTTTTGGGCGACCCCGCCGGTGCATGGCATCCTGCGCCCCACCTGTGTGCATCCAGAGGCCTTTACCTTCAAACTGCCCGACAACGTCAGCTTTGGCGAGGCGGCGATGGTCGAACCCCTTGCGGTGGGGGTGCATGCGGCCACCAAGGCGCGGGTAAAACCGGGGGACAATGCGGTTGTCATGGGGGCCGGGCCGATTGGGCTTGTCACCGCGCTGGCCGCTTTGGCGGCGGGATGCGCGCGGGTCTATGTGACCGATCTGGCCGAACAAAAACTTGAAATCGCCAGATCCCTCAGCCCGGCGATCACCCCGGTGCATGTCACATCGGAAAACCTCGTCGATGTGGTCAGCCGCGACACCGATGGGTGGGGGGTGGATATCGTATTCGAGGCCACCGGCAGCCCCCATGCCGCCAGAACGGTTTTCGAACCGCTTTGCCCTGGCGGCTGTGTGGTGATGATCGGCGGCCAGCCCGATCCCATCCAATATGACGCCGGGGCCGCGATGATCCGCGAAGCCCGGGTCGAGAACATCTTTCGCTATGCGCATGTGTTCCCGCGATGTGTCGGCATGCTCAGCACCGGGGCGATCGACGTCAAACCCCTGATCACCAGAACATTTGAATTCAAAGACAGCGTGCATGCGTTCGACATCGCCGCCTCTGCCCCCCGGCAGACGTGAAAATACAGATCGAACTGCCGCAATAAGGAAACAGCGAAATGGCCAACGTAACAATCGACAATGTGATCAAACGCTATGGCTCTGTGCAGGTGATGCACGGCGTCAGCGTTGACATTGAAGACGGCGAATTTGTCGTGCTGGTCGGCCCGTCGGGCTGTGGGAAATCCACGCTGCTGCGCATGTTGGCAGGGCTGGAGGAAATCAGCGACGGCACGATTTCCATTGGCGACCGGGTGGTGAATGACGTACCGCCAAAAGAGCGCGACATCGCGATGGTGTTCCAGAGCTACGCGCTTTACCCGCACAAGACGGTGTATGACAACATCGGGTTTCCGTTGAAAATGGCCAAGCGTCCAAAAGCGGAAATTGACGAACAGGTGACAAAAGCGGCCGGCATTCTCGACCTGACCAAATATCTGAAACGCTACCCCAAGGAACTGTCGGGCGGGCAACGTCAACGGGTGGCCATGGGGCGGGCCATCGTGCGCGATCCGCAGGTCTTTTTGTTTGATGAACCGTTGTCCAATCTTGACGCAAAGCTGCGGGTGACGATGCGGATCGAAATCAAGGAGTTGCACCAGCGTCTGGGCACGACCATCGTCTATGTCACCCACGATCAGATCGAAGCGATGACCATGGCCGACAAGATTGTGGTGATGCGCGACGGCAAGGTCGAACAGATCGGTAGCCCGCTGGATCTCTATGACAATCCCAACAACACCTTTGTTGCCAGCTTCATCGGCTCGCCGTCGATGAATTTTGTCCATGGCAAGATCGCGACAGAGGCCGGACAGAAGATTTTCCTGTCCGACAGCGGCATGAAACTGCCGTTGCCCCCGACCGAGGCCCAGGAAGGCCGGGCCGTAACCTATGGTGTGCGCCCGGAGCATATCCAGATTGGTGACAGCGGCGTTCCGATGGAGGTGGTTGTGGTCGAACCCACCGGATCGGAAACCCAGATCTTTGCCAAATCCGGCAAGGATGTGATCGACGCATTGGTCAAGGAACGGATCAGCGCCCGGCCGCAATCGACGTTGGGGTTTGTGATCAATCCGGATGATGTGCACCTGTTTGATCGCGCCAGTGAACAGCGCATTTGATCAACCGCTGCTGTGCGTGAAGTGCCGGGGAAAGGATGTCGCATGTCGCCAATCAAGGCTGTAATTTTTGATCTCGACGGCTGCCTTGTCGATAGCGAACCCTTGTCGCTGGCGGCAATTGCCGCCGAAATGCGCCAGATTGGCATTGCCGATGCCACAGCGCAGGAGATCGGCGACCGCTTTCTGGGCGTCGCCATGCCGGTCATTTCCGATTACGTGACCCGGCGGCTAGGCCGGGCGATCCCGGCGGATTTCGCCCTGCGGGTCGAGCGGCGGTTGCTGGCCGCATATGTCACCGATTTGCGGCAAATCGACGGGGCTGCCGCCCTGTTGGCGGATTTGCAGCAACTGGGGCTTGGCATGGCCATTGCCACCGGCGGATCGCTGCGGCGCATGTCGGCGACACTGGAGATTGCCGGTCTGGCGGATTGGTTTACCGGCACGGCGTCCAGCGCCGAAGAGGTCCGCAATGGCAAGCCTGCGCCGGACTTGTTCCAACTGGGCTTGGATCGGCTGCAACTGGCCCCGTCTGACTGTCTTGTGCTCGAAGATTCGCCGCATGGGATCAGGGGCGCCTGTGCGGCGGGTATTCCGGCCATCGGCTTTGTCGGCGGCAGTCACCTTGTTGATCGCAAGGCAGAGCACGCCGCGATCCTGCGGGATGCCGGCGCGGTGGATGTGTTTGAAACCCTTGCGGAGGTTGGGCAATTTGTCCGGTCGGCGGGATAAGGGTAGGGGCAGGGACGTGCGCCAGATCGACGGTGATCCCGCGCACACCCCAGGGTATGCCGCGCCGTTTCCGGCCCGGCTGACAGAAATCGACCAGACCGGCGCGCATGGGATGCAGCGCCACTATGTGAAGGGGATTTGAATGACGTTTCTTGGCATCGACCTTGGGACTTCTGGCCTGCGCGTCCTGCTTGTGGATGAAAACGGCGCATCATTGGGATCGGTGGAACGCCATTATCAGGCGGCACATCCCCATCCCGGTTGGTCGGAACAGGACCCGGCGGATTGGATTGCCGCGCTGGAGGCTGCCATCGCAGAGCTGCGTGCCGGCTGTCCCGGTTTTGCAGAATTGCGCGGCATCGGCGTGGCCGGCCAGATGCACGGCGCGACGCTTCTGGACGACAGCGGGGCGGTTCTGCGGCCCTGTATTCTGTGGAATGACCAACGGTCCCATAGCGAAGCGGCGGTGCTGGATGCCACCGACGGCGTGCGCGCGATATCGGGAAACATCGTGTTCCCCGGATTTACCGCGCCAAAACTGGAATGGGTGCGCAGACATGAACCTGCGATCTTTGCCAAAACGGCCAAGGTTCTGCTGCCGGCGGCCTATCTGAATTACTATCTGACGGGGGAATACGTCGGGGATATGTCGGACAGCGCCGGCACCTCCTGGCTGGATGTTCAGGAACGGCAATGGTCGGACCGTCTGTTGGAGGCAAGCCATATGCGCCGGGATCAGATGCCCCGGTTGGTCGAAGGCTCTGGTGCGGCCGGGCAATTGCGGCAGGCGCTCTCGGCGCAATGGGGGCTGTCCCAGCCGGTCACCGTCGCTGGCGGTGCGGCGGACAATGCGGCGGCGGCCTGTGGGATTGGCGCGCTGGACGAGGGGCAGGGATTTGTGTCGCTTGGCACCTCCGGGGTGCTGTTGGCGGCGCGCGACGGCTATCGTCCTGCGCCCGAAACTGCGGTGCATACCTTTTGCCACGCGGTGCCGGGGCGGTGGTATCAAATGGGCGTCATGTTGTCGGCCACGGACAGCATGAACTGGCTGGCGCGGATCGTTGGGCAAAATCCGTCTGATTTGACAGCGGCGCTTGGCGATACATTGGCCGGGCCGGGAAATGTGCGGTTTTTGCCCTATCTCTCGGGCGAACGCACACCCCATAATGACGCGGAAATTCGTGGCGGTCTGACCGGTCTGGCGACCTCGACCACGCGCAGCGATTTGGTGCGGGCGGTGCTTGAGGGGGTGGCCTTTGGCCTGCGCGACATTTTCGATGCCCTGGCGGCGACGGATGTTCGGATGGACCGGATCATTGCCATTGGTGGCGGCAGCGCGTCACGTTACTGGCTGAAACTGATCGCGACGGTGTTGAACGTGCCCTTGCAATTGCCGGGATCCGGCGAATTTGGCGCGGCGCTGGGGGCGGCCCGGCTGGGGATGATTGCCGCGACCGGGGGCACGCCGGAACAGATCATCACCCCGCCAGACATCCATGTCGAAATCCCGCCCGATCCGTCGCTTCAGGCGCAGTTTGAAGAGGCGTATCAGGCATTTCGCGCGGCGTATCCCGGACTGAAGGCGATCCAGTGATCTGCGGGCTTCGGCCCTGAAGGTCAGCCAAGCTGGCGCAGGATGTCATTGGTGTGCGGCATCAGCGCCAGGCTGGCCTCTATCCGGGTGCGCCAACGCGGCCCCCGGGATTGGGCATCTTGCCAGGCGGCGGCCAGATCGTCGGGCCGGTCCTCTGCCAGAATGGCAATCAAAAACGCCGCCTGACCGCGATCCTTGCGCGCCTTCATCTGATCGGGGCCGCCCCGGCGACGATCTGCGACAATCAACTTGTGAATGGCAAATCGTTCGGGGCGGGGGATCTGGACCAATACGCCGGACCGATACAGCGCGACCGCATGGATCGGATCGGCGATCAGATAGTTGAGATAGTTCAACGCCTGTGCGCTGACCCCAAGGGCGGGCAGGGGTTTCACCCGTTCGTCGCCAAAGGCCGGTGTCAGAAATTCCACCATGGCCGTGCCGTGGTTTTGTCGCCATTTCCAGATCTGGCGATCCTGAAGCCCCGGCACCGGATCAAATTTGAGGCTTTGCAGAATGTCGCCCGGCGTCTCTTCGACCTGATCGCCAAGCGCGACAGAAAGCCGTTCGAAACTGGCAAAATCCATGTCGCCGGTCTGGGCCAGCTCGTCTGAGCCGAACCGCACCCCCAATTCCCCCTGATACAATGCATATGCCCCGGTGCCGACCAGCGTCCCGCCCAACCGGAACAGGCCGGACCGGGCAAAGGCCAACAGCATCGACCCTGTGTCGCGGTCGGTTGCAATAAACCCCTCTGCACGCAACAGCCGCGCCAAACGTGCCATCTCGGCCCGGCGTTCTGCCGCCTCGGCCTTTAGGGCCGTCGCGCGGGCAAGGCGCTGGCGCAGGGCAGGGGTGCCTTCGCCCAGATAGCGGCTTTTCATCTCTGTGCCGATGCGGAACTTATCATAAAGGTAGCTGCGCCCGTTGCGTTGGCGTTCCTCTATGCTGCCAATAAGATCCGACGCCATGGCATCAAGATGCATCCGCAGCAGATCGTGATAGGCCACCTGGGCAATGCGGGAATGGGATTGGGCGGGCATGGGGCCTCTGACGTTTGTGTGCCGCGACCGTGTGCAGCGAATGTGTGCAGCAATTATATCTTTGCTGCACACACGCTGCAATGTGCAGCAAACATTTTTTTGCTGCACATACCTGAGCGGTGTCAACTTATCATTCCCCTTGCATCATCGGACCCACCCCATAGAGTTCCCCCATAAAAAGGGAGGACTAAAAAATGAAAATTCTGGGAATCACCGCACTTCTGGCCGCGATGGCGGCCACGCCGGTTCTGGCACAGACACAGATCTCTGTGGCGACGGGCGGCACCGGCGGCGTTTACTATCCGATGGGTGGCGGCATTGCCGAAATCATCAACAAACATGTCGAAGGCTACGCCGCAACCGCCGAAGTGACCGGCGCATCGGTGGAAAACATGGGGCTGATTGCCACTGGCGACGCCGATCTGGCCATTGGTCTGGCCGACACGGTTCAGCAGGGATACTCCGGCACGGGCCGGTTCGATGGCCAGCAATTGCCAATGATCCGCGCGGTTGGATCGCTTTATGCCAACATGATTCAGATCGCCACCATGGCCGATTCCGACATCATGTCGATTGACGATCTCAAGGGCAAACGCGTGTCGGTCGGTGCACCGGGTTCGGGCACCGAGGTCAACGTGCGCACCCTGCTGGAGGCCAATGGCATCTCGTTTGATGATTTCGACGCACAGCGCCTGAACTTCAACGAAACTGCGGATGCGCTGGCCAATGGCGACATCGACGTCGGGTTCTGGAGCGTTGGCGCGCCGACCTCGTCGATCCTGAACCTTGCCACCACCAATGACATCCGCATGATCGGATTGACCGCGGAACAGGCCGAAGCCGCAGATGCCGCAGACCCGACATTCGCGCCAACCGTTCTGGCCGGTGGTCTGTACCAAGGTGTGGCCGAAGATGTCGCGACGCTTGGTATCCCCAATGTGCTGGTCGTATCGTCGGAAATGGACGAAGACGCGGTGTATGAGATCACCAAGGCGATCTTTGAAAACATCGCCGAATTGCGCGCGGTGCATCCGGCGGCCAATGAAACCACCATCGAATTCACCCTGGCTGCGACACCTGTGCCGCTGCATCCCGGTGCAATTCGTTACTACGAAGAAACCGGCGCAACCATTTCGGACGATCTGCGGCCGTGACATCAAGGATCAGAGGGGGGCTTTTTGCCCTCCTCTTTCTTATGGCGTCGGCTCAGGCCGTTGTTCTAGCCGCTGTTCTGGCCAGTGTTCTACAGGCCAGCGAAGTACGGGCCAGCGACCTTCGGGCCGACGTGTCCCAGACCCGCGTGCTGACGGCAACGATTGCCGAGGATGGCACCGAAATCGCCCGCTTGCCGGTGGCCGACGGGGCAGGATGGTGCGTGCTTTGGCGTCATTCGGTGCAGGGATTCGAAGTTGCCGATTGCTATGAAAACCGCGGCGGCCACATGGTGCTTGTCCGCTCGCATCAGCCGGATTTTGCCGCCGGTCTTGGCCATTTGATTGGCCGGGGGCGGCAGCTGTCCGATGGCGAAGGCGGCTATTGGATCGAAGATCTGGACGAACCCGTGCCCGGTGACAGCTATATCCTGCGCCCCGGCGGCCCGGCGGTGGATCATCGCCTGCGCACCGATGATGCCGAAATATCCCTGTCTGCAGTTGCGGCGCGAAAACGTGTCCGGGTGGCACTGGAAAAAGGACCCCAGGAATGAGCGAACCAAACCTCGGTACAGCCGAAATCACGCCCAAACCGCAACAACCGGCGCTTGTCTTGCGGGTGATCACCGTGGTTGGCATCGCCCTGTCATTGTTTCAGCTTTATGCGGCCGGGCTACAGCCGCTGGGTCTGTTCTTTCAGCGCCCCATTCACCTTGGGTTCATTTTGGTGCTCTGTTTCCTGATCTATCCGGTGACCGGTGCAAAGCCGCGTGGGGTGTTGGGCTGGGCGATTGACGGCCCGCTGATCCTTTGCGGTATTTTGGTCGGCTATTGGGTGCCCGCCAATATCGACGCCATCGCCAACGCCATTGTGCCGCGCAGCCAGGATGTGACGGTTGGCATTATCACAACGCTGGTGGTGCTCGAGGCCGCCCGCCGCGCGATTGGCATGCCGATGACCATCATTGGCGCGGTGTTCATTGCATATGCTTTCGCGGGGGGGCGCGGGGAATTGCCCTGGCTGGCGGATCTGATGCCCGGCATTCTGAACCATCGCGGCTATTCTCTCGACCGGCTGGCCAGCCAGTTGACCCTGGGGGCCGAAGGCATCTTTGGTCTGCCATTGGGTGTCGCGGCGACATTCATCTATGTCTTTGTGCTGTTCGGTGCCTTTCTAGAGGTCACCGGCGCGGGAAAATTCTTTATTGATCTGGCCTATGCCGCCACGGGGCGCCAACGCGGCGGCCCGGCCAAGGCGGCGGTGCTGGCCTCGGCGGGTATGGGCTCGATCTCGGGCAGTGCCATTGCGAATGTGGTGACCACCGGGGCATTTACCATTCCGCTGATGAAACGGCTGGGCTATCGCCCGGCCCAGGCTGGCGGGATCGAGGCTGCGGCCTCGACCGGTGGTCAGATCATGCCGCCCCTGATGGGGGCTGGCGCGTTCTTGATGAGCGAATTCACCCGCGTGCCATATATCGACATTGTTCTGGTCTCGATTTTCCCGGCCTTCCTCTATTTCGGCGCGGTCTATCTTCTGGTGCATATCGCGGCCTTGAAGCAGGGGCTTCAGGGTCTGCCGGCCTCTGATCTGCCACGGGTGCGGGACGTGTTGAAAGAGGGCTGGCATTTTCTGTTACCGCTGGTGGCCTTGGTCTGGCTTCTGGTTGCGGGCTATTCACCGATGCGCGTCGGATATTACGCCATCCTGACGGTGATCGCGGCGGCGGTGCTGCGCGGTTTGCTAAAGTATTTCGCCGAAGACCGCAGCATCGAAGGTCTGATCGCCCTTGCAAAGGCCGGTGTGTCGAAAACGCTGGAGGCGTTGGAACTGGGCGCGCGCAATGCGGTGGCGGTGTCGATGGCCTGTGCGGTCGCCGGGATCATCGTGGGCGTTGTCGGCCTGACCGGGCTGGGGCTGAAATTCTCGGCGATGATGCTGGCCTTTTCCGGCGGGAACCTGTTCCTGGCGCTGATCCTTGTGGTGATTGCCAGCCTGATTGTTGGCATGGGCCTGCCGGTCACGGCGGCCTATATCGTGCTGATCATCCTTGTGGGGCAGGCCTTGCAGGAACAATTCGGCGTGCCGCTTCTGGTCGCGCATTTGGTGGTCTTCTGGTGGAGCCAGGATTCAAATGTCACGCCGCCCGTGGCGCTGGCCGGGTTTGCCGGGGCGGCAATTGCCGGGTCCAAACCGATGGAAACCTCTGTTCAGGCGTGGAAATACGCCAAGGGTCTCTACCTGATCCCGCTGTTCATGGTTTACAATGAATCGATCATCCTTGGCGGGCCGTTGCCATTGGTTCTGTGGAACGGCGCAATCGCGATACTGGTGATCGTCGCATTCGCCGCCCTGCTTGAGGGGTATCTCTTTGCCGAGATCCCGGTCTGGCAGCGGCTGGTCGGTGTTCCGGCGATTGTTGCTGTGTTCTGGCCGTCTTTCCCGGTCGAAGTGGTCGGTGCAGCCGTCCTCTTTGGGCTTTTGGCGTTGAACTGGCGCGCGTCAAAAGAACAGGGGGCACCGGCCTAGTTCGGGGAACCATGGCGGGTGATGCGCGCGGATCGAAAATGCGAAAATTCCGGCGGCGGTTCACTGGTAATCCTATGGTGAAATGCGCCGCGCTGCGCTAGACTTCGGGGATGAAAGCCAAGACCCCGCAGAATGGCGAAGCCGAATTCACCGGACATCAGGTGCCGTCCTGGGCGCGCGCCTCGCGTGATAGCGTGCCAGAGGATCTGGCGTTTCTGTCGGGTGCGGCGCTGGCCAGTTTGCATTTGCAATTGGCCAATGCTGCGGTGCCGCAGGCGCTGTTGCGCGACCGTCTGGCGCTGCGCGCAGCCGAGGCGGGTGTGGCTTTTGCCGGACGCCCGGAAACCGTGGCGGCGCTGCGGGATGCGCTGCATTTGATGCGTCCCGGCGATTTGCCAGGCCCGGCGGGGGACATCTATTTGCAATGGAAACGGGCAACGGGCGGCCTGCCACGTTACGCCATCTGTGCCGGGCTTTGCCGCATCATTCCCCCGACCAGATCGGGATCTGGTTGAAATCGGGTCAGGGCGCGCCGATCCCACGGGCCGCCAAGGTGATCGAAACCGTCATCGCCGAGGCCCCGCGCGCCGAAACCACTGCCTTGATCCTTGGCGATGCGGTGCTGGCAGATGGTTTGGGCTGGGATCACGTGATCCCGCTGCTGGCCACGGGGCTGACGCGACGGGCGCTTGGGGCAACCGGGGCAGAGTTGCGCGACGCCTGTCACCGCGCGATCCTGCGATCCGCGCCTGACACATTGGGGCTGGCCGCTGATCTGGCGCGCCGCGCCGCGCGGCTGCGCGCAGTGACGCCAAAATTGCGGGCAAAACCGGCGGCGGCGGCGGTGGCGCTGTTTCTCACACGTGACGCCATTGCGCCTTTGGCGCTGTCGACCCCGCCGGATGGGGTGGGGCTTTCGGATCGTGCGGCGCGGCGGTTCTGTGATCGTTTGGTCGATCTCGGTGTGGTGCGTGAATTGACCGGCCGCGACAGCTTTCGCCTGTATGGGGTGTGACGATGGCCAAATCAGCATCAGAGCCCGACCTCGACCGAGAGCTGAATGATCTGCCGCCGGAGCTGCGCTGGCGGGAATGGATGCGCCGCATCGAGGCGGTTTTGTTTGCCTCTGCCACATCGGTCCCGCGCGAAGATCTGGCGCGGGTGGTTGGGGCCGGCGCCTCGGTCGATCTGCTGGTTGACGATCTGGCCGCCGATCTGGAAGGGCGGGCCTTCGAGGTGGCCAAGGCTGGCGCCGGTTGGGTTCTGCGCACCCGGCGCGCCTATGCCGCCACAATCCGGGCGGCGGCGGATGTCGGCGGGCAGTTGCTTGATCTCAATGCCTTTGACATCGCGGTTCTGGCGGCGATTGCCTATAATCAGCCGGTGACGCGCGACGGGCTGAAAGACATCTTTGGCAAGGACATCAGCCGCGATCTGATCGGCCGACTTCAGGACCGCAAGCTGATTGCCATGGGGCCGCGCAGCCCACGACGCGGCGCGCCATATACCTTTGTCACCACGGATCAATTCCTGATTGCCTTTGGGCTGGAAACCCTGCGCGATCTGCCGGATCGGGAACAATTGCAGGATGCCGGTTTGACCGGATAGGGCCGGGGGGCCGCCGCCGATAATCCACTCGACACCGCGTGTTCTATCCCTATCCTGTGCCCAAAGCGCCGGTCATCGGCCCAATGAATAGAAAGGTGTCAGATGCAAAAACGCCCCCTCGGGTCCTCTGGGCTGATGGTGACCCCCCTGTGTTACGGCACATCTTCCTTGTCTGACATGCCCGACACCTATGGCTATTCGGTGTCCGAGGATCGCGCGCGCGCCACGCTGGAGGCGATTTTCGCCGGTCCGGTGAATTTCCTCGACACCTCGCGCAATTACGGCATGGGGCGATCGGAACAGCGCATCGGCGATGCCATCCGCGCGAACGGCGGCCTGCCAGAGGGGTTTGTCCTGTCGTCGAAATTGGATCGTGACATGGAAACGGGCCGGTTTGATGCCGCCCGCGTGCGCGAAAGCATCGCCGAAAGCATGGAAGCGCTTGGGCTGGATCATATTCCCTTGCTGCATTTGCACGACCCGGAACATGCCCGTGATCTGAGCGAAATCACCGGCGATGGCGGCGCGCTGGATGAATTGTTCAAGCTGAAGGAAGAAGGCATTGCCGGGGCGGTGGGGCTGGCGATGGGCCGGTTGGATGTGATGGATCCGATCCTGCGCGCCTATCCGTTTGATGCCTTGATCAGCCACAACCGGTATACGCTGCTGAACCGGTCGGCGTCGGACATGTTCGACTATGCCGTGGATCAGGGCATGGCGGTGCTGAATGCCGCGCCTTATGCCGGGGGTGTCTTGGCCAAGGGCAGCGCGGTGATGCCGCGCGTCACCTATCAGGAGGCTGATGATGCCGCCCTGGCACCGGTGCGCCAGATCGAGGCGCTTTGCGCCGAACATGGTATTGCCCCCGGCGCCGCCGCGCTGCAATTTTCTCTGCAAGATCCGCGGATAACCTCGACAATCATCGGCGTGTCAAAGCCAGAGCGGCTTGCACAAACGCTGGATTGGGCCAATGCCCCGATCCCGGCAGAGGTCGCAACGGCGCTGGCCGCCGTGCCCTATTCTAGCGAAGATCCAGAGGCCAATCGCGTCTACAAACCCGGCTGATCCTCGGCGTCAGAAATCTTCGGCCAGTAACTTGTCAATTGCGGTGTTCAACCCGGTCAGATCCTCCGCCAGGAGGGTCTCCAGCCGTGTCTGATATTCGCTGGCGATCCGCTTCAATTCAATCATCAGATCCCGTCCGGCATCGGTCAGCATCAGCACCACCAACCGGCGATCGTCGGTGTTTGTTTCCTTGGTGACAAGCCCGCGCGCCTCAAGCTTGCTTGCGGCGCGACTGGCTTTGGATTTCTCCAGATGCACTTCACGTTCAATGTCGCGCACCGACACGGCGCCGCGATCGGCCACATTGACCAACACCCGCCATTCGGCAATCGAAATGTCGTAATCGGCGCGATATCGCCGCGACATGCCAAGGCTCAGATGCTCTGCCACCACCGCCAGACGATAGGGCAGAAACTCTGCCAATTGAAAATCCAAACTGCTGTTGTCCATGTCGCGACTTTAGGAGAATTCATTTCATTTGCAATGAATAATGACCGCAAAAGACGATTTCATGGCCCAATACCGGATGCATTTGCGCGTCCCCAGTCCCCCAAACACAGGACACCACCCTCATATGACACCGTTAGGCGTGCCAACGCGGGGCTTCTTCTGTTTAAAAATATCCCGGGGGGGCCAAAGGCCGGGGGCAGAGCCCCCTCTGACCCCTCAACGCACCCTATCGCGCGCGTCCGTCAAGGGGCGGGCGCTATTCCGGGTTATGGTCGGTCAGACATTCGGAATGGTCGCGCAGGACTTCCAGCACCCGACAATCCGCGACCGATCCGCCCTCGCATTGCCGCACCATGCGGTCCAATTCAACTTTCAGCGCCTCCAACCGGGCAATCCGGCGCTCCACCTCACGCAGATGCCGTTGGGCAATGCTGTCCACCGCAGCGCAATCCTGATGCGGGCGATCCGTCAGATCCAGCAGCCCACGGATCATGTCCAGTGGAAACCCCAGCTGGCGGCCATGGCGAATAAAGGCCAGCCGGTCCAGCGTCGCGGTGTCATAGCGCCGTTGCCCGCGGCGCTGCGCGCGGGTTCTGGCAACAGGCCGATTTCCTCGTAATACCGGATGGTCTGCACCTTGGTGCCGGTGCGTTTTGCCAATGTGCCGATTGCCAGCATGGTGCCGCCTTTCCCATCTGCCGCCGGATCCACGGCACTGGCACCAACTCTGTCGCGATCCATCCACAGTTTCAAGGGCCGGACCAACAGCGAAGGATCAGGCGTTGACGTCGACGACCACCCGGCCCTTGACCTGCCCCTTCAGAATATCCCGCCCCAATTGCGGCAACTCGGCCAGCGTTGCCGGTTGCACCATGGCGTCCAGCTTGGCCATCGGCAGATCGCGGGCAATCCGCGCCCAGGCCCGTTGCCGGTTTTCAAAGGGCTGCATCACGCTATCAATCCCAAGAAGGTTCACCCCCCGCAGGATAAACGGCGTGATCAATGCACCATCAATCGCTGCCCCACCGGCCAGGCCAATCGCCGCAACCGACGATCCGTATTGCATTTGTTTCAGCACCCGGCCCAGCATGACACCGGCCACCGCATCCACACAGCCGCCCCAGACCTCGGCCTCCAGCGGTTTGCGGCTGGTTTCGGCGTATTCGTCGCGCGCCACAATCTGGCTGGCGCCCAGCGATTTCAGGTAATCTTCCTGCTCCGGTCGGCCGGTCACGGCGGCCACCTGATGCCCAAGATTTGCAAGGATCGCGGTCGCAACCGACCCCACACCGCCCGCCGCACCGGTGACCAGAACCGGCCCATCGGTGATGCCCTGATCTTCCAGCGCCATCACCGCCAGCATTGCGGTCAACCCGGCGGTCCCAACCGCCATCGCCTGATGCGTGGTCAGACCTTCGGGCAGGGGCACCAGCATATCGGCTTTGACCCGCGCTTTCTGGGCGTAGCCGCCCCAGCGGTTTTCACCGACGCGCCAGCCGGTCAGCACAACCTTGTCACCGGGTTTGTAGCGGGCATCGTCCGAGGTTTCGACCGTGCCGGCAAAATCAATGCCGGGCACATGGGGATAATTGCGCACCAGACCGCCACCGGGGCCGATGCACAGCCCGTCTTTGTAATTCACCGTGGAATACTCCACCGCAACCGTCACATCCCCCTCTGGCAATTGATCTTCGCTGACCTCGGCGACCTGCGCCGATGTTTTGCCGTCGGCGTCTTTTTCAACCAGCAATGCCTTGAACATGGGGGGCTCCTTTTCTCGATGACCTGCGTTGCCTTGATCTGCGATTCCATTTATAATTGCCTTACAATTAAATGTAAGACAAATGAAAAAACCAAAACCACAGAAAAAAGCCGATCTTCCGGCCCAGATCGCCAAGTCATTGCGGGATGCCATCCTGTCCGGGGAATTGACGGTGGATGACCGTTTGCCCTCAGAGGCGGATCTGTCCGACACGTTTGACGTGTCGCGCCCCACGGTGCGCGAGGCGTTGAAACGTCTGGCTGCGCAATCGCTGATCCGAACCGAACGGGGCGCATTTGGCGGCGCGTTTGTGCGGCGGCTTTCCTATGAAGAGGCGCAGGTGCAACATGCCTCAAACGCGACTTTGTTGTTGTCTATCAACGGGATAAACTTCTCGGTCGCCTGTGAGGCGCGATATGCGCTGGAAAAATCGGTCACCGCGCTGGCCTGTGCGCGGCGCAGCGATGCCGATTTGGCGGCAATGCGGGCGGAAATCGCCCGTCAGGGCAGCGAGGGACTGAGTGACGAAGATTTCTGTGCGTCGGATGTGGCCTTGCACCGGGCCTTGGTCGATGCGGCGGGCAATCCGATCCTGTCCTATCAACTGGCCGGCGCGGTCGAGGCGATGCAGCCGCTGATGAACATGATCACCTTTTCCGCCCGGTCGCGCGAACAGATCGTGGCGCTGCATACCGCGCTGGCAGACGCCATTGCGGCGCGCGATGTCAGCGCCGCGGATGATGCATTGATGACCCTGGAGCGGTATACGCTTGAGCTGGGCGAGGGTGTGATTGCCGGGTTTCAGCGCAACAGAACCGCCAGCCAAGGCGGGTCCGGTTCAAGGTCATCATAACCTGCGCCGTTGTCGGCCAACCAATCCCCCAGATACCTCAGGAACTCCGCCGCGTTTGCCTGTACCGGGCGATAGCGCGGAGACCATGCGGGGCCGCCCCAGTCATCCCAGGGGGCCGCGCGGTTGATATGGTCCCCGAGGTCGGAATTGACCAAAATACACTTTCCAACCGCTTCAAGCGTTGTCCGGCTGATCTGGCCCCGGGTTCCGTCGAGATGGTTGCGGTCCGTCAACCTGGTGCAATAGCCGGGCAGGGTGGGCCGACCATAAGGTGAGGCGCGCACGCCTTCGAACCATTGCCGGGCAAGAAAGCTGCGCCCCTTCTGTCCGGTCTCGGCCCCGTCATGGGTGAAGCGACAGCCATCAAACACGAACCCATAGGGCCGGTGCAGCGCCGTAGAGGGCGCGACCGCCCAGCTTTGCGCGCCCCGCACGCCACGGGTCCGCAGGGTGCAATTCTGAAAATATCCGGTTGCGCCGCCAAAGATGAAATCCACATCGCCGGAAATGGTGCAATCCCGCAGCAATGTGCGGGACGGGCCAAGCCCGGCCTGAAGATACAGGGTGTCCTGAAAGCTTTCGAGGGTCAGATCACACAGGCTGACCCGGTCGGCCCCGGCGACATGCAACGCCACGGCCTGATGCTGGCCTTGTGAAAATCGGCCTTCGGCATCGGGCACCGCACCCTTCGGGGCGGCAGCCACCCGATCACAGGCATAGAGGTTTCGGATGGTCATCCCGGAAACAGAGGTATCGTCGCGTGCAATCCGCAACACCGATGTATTCCCGGTGGTCAGCACCTCTCGCGCGGCGAGGGTGGCAAAATGGTTTTGGGTATCGGGATGGGCGGTGCCAAAATCGGCGCCAAAGCGGTCTGCAAATTCGCGGCCCGGCATTTGGGCATCAATCCGCGCCGCGAGCAGGGTCTTGTCGGCCCCCGCCCCGACAAGGCTCAGCGGCGGGGCGCTGGCGGGTACGATGGCCGGACCCTCATAAAACCCCGGCGCGATATGGATGACCCGCCGGGTTTTGGCGCCGCTGACAGTATCCTCGATTGCGCTGTCGTAAATCGCCCGGTCAATCGCGGCCTGAAGCGTCGGCAAAGCCCCCGCCGTGCCGCGACAGACCAGATAGTCCGGCTTGGCGTTGGCAATCGGTCCCGGCAACCACGCCACACCGTCGGTGCCATCCAGCACGTTGGGGCGTGAAAATTGCCGGGCTGTCTGGCTCATTGCCCGGCCAGCGCCAGCGCCTTGCGGTCGGATTGCGCAAGATCGGTCGCAATGGCCATCATCAAGGGGCCCACGCCCTTGGCATCATCGCTTTTCAGCGGCTCCGTCAGGTAATATTCCGCACTGCCGTCGCGATAACGACCCTCAAACGGGCCAAGTCCGGCAACATGCACAATCCCGGTCATTTCATGGCCGGTGCCATCGGTGCGCGGATTGAGCGCGAAATCGGTCAATGTGCGGCAGATGTGATCTGTCGACCCGGACCAGAGCCCCAGATCCCGCGCCTTCAACAGGGCATAGCTGAACATCGCCGAGGCTGAGGTTTCGGTATAATTGCCCTTCAGGTCGGGTTGTTCAATCACTTGCAACCACAGGCCATTCGGCTGACGCAGATCGGCGATATCGGTCAAAAGCGTTTCGGTGCGCGCTTTGAGCGGGGCAAAACCTGCCGGTCCGACCAGATCCGCGATATCCACGAGGGCCATCGCCAGCCACCCCAATGCCCGCGCCCAGTGGGCGGTGGGGGATTGACCGCTGTCGGGGTCGGCCCATGGCTGTTTGCGCGCTTCGTCCATCGCATGGGCATAAAGCCCGGTTGCGGGGGCAAATGTCAGCTCCATCGCGCGCCCGACCTGGGTCAGGGAATCGGCAATCAGCGCCTCATCCCCGCGGCGCAGACCATAGCCGATCTGGAACGGCGGCCCCATGTAAAGACCATCCAGCCAGACCTGCCAGGGATAGCGCAGTTTGTGCCAATAGATGCCGGATCTTGTGCGCGGATGGGTGGCGAGTTGATCCATCAACACCGCCGCATAGTCGAGATATCGCGCCTCGCCTGTCAGTTCATGCAGGTACAGCAGCGTGCTGCCGGTTTTGATATTGTCGATATTATAGTCGCTGGCGGCATAACCCGCGAGCGTTGGACCATCGCGCAATTGTGGCGAAATCAGCCGAAGGATATGCGCGAACCAGCGATCTTCGCCGGTCGCACGGTGCAACAGTTCCAACCCGCGATAGATCAACCCGTCTTCGTAACACCAGGCGCCTGTCTTGTACGGCTGATAGGTTTCGGCATAGCGGTCGAAATAATCCATCAGCATGCAACGAACTCCTTCTGATAGGGGATCTCGGTGATGGTGCCCGCCACATCGGCAAATTCCGACAGAATGCCGCCATGGCGCACTGGCGCGACCCCGAGGGCCATCAGCGGCACATCGGCCTGGGCGGCGGGGTCGTATGACAGTTGGACATTGAAAAGCTGCACGCCGGTGACGGGCGATTCCGGCAGCCCGAGGATCGCCGCCGCCGCCAGGGTGACACCCCGCGCCGTGACATCGCACAGGGTGATGTCGTGGATTACCGGGGTTGTGTCATCCACCACCGCAGGCAAACGCGACTGCACCACCTCGGATTTTCCGTCATGGTCGCAAAAGTAGAACATGTTGATCGCCAGCGGTGTCGGCACATTCACCATGTCGACGCGGGTCAGGGTGACACCGCTCACTGTGCCCCCGCGCCCGCGCCGGGTTTTCAGCCGAAGTCCCCGGTCGGTTGCATGGAATTCACAGTCAGAGATGGTGATGTCATGGATGCCGCCGGACATTTCGGACCCCAGCACCACCGCACCATGGCCCCGCATCATCCGGCAATGGCTGATCGTGACATCGCGGGTTGGGGCAATATGGGCGATCTGATCTGTGTCGGGGCCCGTGCCACGCTTGCAGGCCTTGATGGCAATGCAATCATCCCCAACTGAAAAATCGACGCCGCAAATCGTGACGCGGGTGCAGCTTTCGGGGTTCAGCCCATCGGTATTGGGGCTGTCGGGTGGGTTTTCGATCCGCACGGAGGAAACATGAAGATCGGCGCAACGATAGGGATGTAATGTCCAGGACGGCGAATTTCGCAGCGTCACACCGGTCAGGCGGGCCTGATCGCAATAGGCCAGATGTACGGTGCGCGGGCGTCGTGCACCCTCACGCGTTTCTTTTGGCCAGGTCCACCAATCGCCCCGGTCGCCACCGCCATCAATCACACCGCGCCCGGTGATCGTTACGCCGGTGCAATCCACGGCTGTGACCAGCGCGGCAAAGGCCGCTTCGGGCAGCCCTTCCCAAGTGCCCATCACGCGCCCGGTTGCATCATGGGCGGCCAATTGCGGCCAGCCGACGCGATCGGCAATTGCCGCAAGTTCCGCGCCAGCGTCCAGGAGCAACGTTATCTGTGGTTTCAGAAATATCGGGCCGCTGAAATAGCGCCCGGGTGCCAGCCGCAAGGTGCCCCCGGCGGGCACGGCGGCAATCGCGCGGGCCAGCGCAACCGAATTGTCGGCCAGTGCGGGATCAACCCCGAAATCCGCGGCATCTATCAGACCGGCACAGGGCAGGGTCTGTACGGAAACCGTGCCGAGATCACAGGACATATGGTATCGGGTCGCCGGACACAGCCCGTCGATGAACACGGCCACCTGATCAGTTGTGCCATTGGCCACCAGAGTGCCGTTGTCATCGCACAGCGACCAGTCCAGCGGGCGGGGCAAGGCAAACCGCGCGCCGGGAGATGTGACAAGAAGGGACAGGGTCCTTGCGGTGGCCGCAAGAACGCGAACAGCGGTCATGGCATCTGCTTTCACTTGAGGGGAGGTGCCGGATCAGGTCCGGCACCCCGATTGGCGCAATCGAAGGGTCAGGAACCGATGTCTTCCAGCGCTTCCTCGATTGCATAGCTCATGTCATCGGCGGCGGTGGCCGCGTCGATTTCGCCATAGGCAAAAAGCTCCAGGTTGTCCTGTATGGCCGAGCGGACATCGGGGAATTCCATCATTGGATGGATGCCCGGGCCTTCTGCATTGATCACGCGGGCCTGTGCCTCGATCTGGATTGGTGCGATTGCCCCGGCCTTCAGCAATTGTTCACGCGCGGTTTTGGACGCCGGGACGCCGCGGGTCGAACCCAGCGCCGCGACGCCTTCGGGTTCGTTGAGCAAACAGTTCAGAACTTCGGCGGCCGCCTGTTGTTTGTCGGATTTGGCCGAGATCGAGAACACCATTGACGCCTTGCGATAGATGCCCGGTGTTTTCTGGCCGTCCTGTGACAGCAGATCGACATAGACAAGTTCTTCACCGTCATTCATCGGATCCGAGATTTTGAAATAGGTTGAATCCCACTGATAGGTGCCGGCGATTTTGCCATTGGCCCAATCCGGGTTTTCATGCAGCGGGATGTTGCCCGCGCGGCCACGGATTTCCAATCCAGAATGACGTGATTGTCGACCAGTGTCTTGTAAAAGGAAATCGCCTCGGTCAGCTCTTCTTTGGTCCAGGCCAATTCATTGGTGGCCGGGTCGATCAGTGCCTTGCCGGTTTTCTGGGTGCCATAGAGCGTGATGATCAGCGCCGCGTCCAGCCGCGCCGCTTCGAACGGATAGTAATCATCGCCCAGTTTTTCGGCGAACACCGGACCGGCGGCCACCAGATCATCCCAGGTTTTTGGCAGCTCAAGTCCGGCTTTGTCCCAGGTGGTCTTGTTGAACGCAAACAGCCGCCCCGTGGTCGAAATCGGCAGACCGTTCAGCTTGCCATTCATGGAACCGGCTTCGATCTGGGCGGCGTCCCAATTCGACAGATCAATGGTGTCGGACAGCGTGGTAAGATCGGCAAGCCCGGTGCCATCCGCAGAATAGATCGACAACCAGGGCCAGTTGACCTGCATCAGATCGGCCTCGGTGCCGCCGGCGATCTGGGTTGTCAGTTTTTCGAAATGGCCGGACCAGCCGGTGAATTCCGGGCTGATGGTATGGCCGTGTTTTTCGCCACAGACCTCAAGCGCGGTCTGGGTGGCCTGGTGACGGCTATCGCCGCCCCACCAGCTCATCCGCAGATCGGCGGCACCGGCGGTTCCCGCAAGGGCCGTCGTGGCGAGTGCAAGGCTCAGAACATTCAGTTTCATTTGATTTCCTCCCATGGAACTCAGGTTTTTTGATTGGCGGCGAGAGAGATATTCTCGCCGCTTTCGGCGTTGAACAGGTGGATGCGCGGCCCAAGTGGCAGAAGGCCGACGCGATCGCCGCGTGCCAGCGTCCTGTCGAACCGCTCTGACGGGATCACAGCAACAAGAAGCGCATGGCCGACGCGGGCATGCAGATTGACCTCATGGCCCATGAATTCGAGATTGCTGATGGTCCCGGTCAAAGCATCGGGGGTGTCGGGGGCAACAACCGACAGATGTTGCGGGCGCACACCCAGGGTGACCGGGCCATCAACGGCGGTCACACGGTCGGCCAACCCCTCGGCAACCTGTATCGTCTGGCCATCCGTGGTCAGGCTTGGCACGCCCTCGGCCCGCGACAAGACCGCAGGAAACAGGTTCATTTCCGGCATGCCGATAAAACCCGCGACAAAGGCATTGGCCGGGCGTTCATACAGCGTCACCGGATCGGCAACCTGCATGATATGGCCGTCCTTCATCACACAGATCCGGTCGCCCATGGTCATGGCCTCGACCTGATCATGGGTGACATACACCACGGTGGCGGGCAGGCCTTCGGCGCGCAGACGTTTGTGCAGATCGGTGATCCGCACCCGCATCGAGGCCCGCAGTTTGGCATCAAGGTTCGACAGTGGTTCGTCGAACAGAAACACCTCTGGTTGTTTGATCAGCGCCCGGCCCAGGGCGACACGTTGCGCCTGACCGCCCGAGAGCTGTTTCGGCAACCGATCCAGAAGCGCCTCGATTTCCAGAATGCCCGAAACAGTTTTGGTGGCTGCTGCAATTTCCTCGGCTGGTTTGCGCTTCAGCCGCAGACCAAAGGACAGATTGTTGCGCACCTTCATATGCGGATAAAGCGCATAGTTCTGGAACACCATGGCGATGCCGCGCTTGCCCGGCACCAGATCGTTCACGACATTGTCGCCGATCTGAATTTCCCCGCCAGTGATGGTTTCCAACCCGGCGATCATCCGCAAAGTGGTGGATTTGGCACAGCCGGACGGGCCGACCAGCACCATGAATTCCCCCTCTTTCACATGCAGGTTGATGCCGTGAACGGCCTTGAACCCGTTGCCATAGGTCTTTTCGATTGAATTCAGTCGTAGTTCGGCCATCAGCCTTTCACACCTCCCGAGGATATGCCCTGGATGAATGATTTCTGGGCGAGAAAGAAAACGATGAGCGACGGCGTCAGCGCCAGAACGGTCATGGCGAGGATTGAGTTCCAGTTGAAGGCTTCGGTGGCGTCGATCGACAGTTTCAGCGCCAGCGAGATGGGGTATTTTTCAACCGTCGAAATATAGATCAGCGGCCCGAGGAAGTCGTTCATCGTCCACATGAATTGGAACAAACAGACCGACACCAGCGCAGGCGTCAACATGGGAACCACGATAAATATTAGCGTTTGCAGGGTGTTGGCCCCGTCGACGCGGGCGGCCTCCTCCATCTCGCGGGGGATGGCGCGCAGGAATTGGATCACCATAAAGACAAAGAACGCATCCCCCGCCAGCCAGGCTGGCGCAAACAGCGGCAGATAGGTATCCAGCCAGCCAAGTTCGCGAAACAACAGGTATTGCGGGATGCGGGTGACAACATCGGGCAACAGCAGCGTGGCGATCAGGATGGCAAACAGGATCTTTTTGCCGGGAAATTCGAACCGGGCAAAACCATAGGCCACCAGCGTGCAGGAAATCGCGGTGCCGATCACCTTGGGGATGACGATCTGCAACGAGTTGATGAAGAAATGCCCAAAGGTGTAAGGGGTCGAGGTTTTCCAACCGTCGATATAGCCCTGAATGGTGGCGTCTTTCGGCCAGAACCAGGCGGATGTGAACATCTCGGCGTTGGTCTTGAACGAGGCACCGACCAGCCAGATCAGCGGATAAATCATGATGAGGCCAACAACAATCAGCAGGGAATACCGCAACGTGGCAGAGATCCGGGCCTGTCGGCGCAGTTTTAGCTGTAGTTGCGTTGGTGGCGCGGCGGTGGCGGGGATGTCGGGCAGCAATGACATGGGATCAGCTCCTCTTGTCGCCGGCGTAATAGACCCATTTTTTCGATGACCAGAAGGCCAGCAGGGTCAGCGCCATGATGATTGCGAACAGCACCCAGGCAATCGCCGAGGCATAGCCCATGTCAAAACTCTTGAAAGCTTCGTCGTAGATATAAAGCGGCAGCAGATAGGTGGATTTCAGCGGCCCGCCCTGGGTAATGATGTAAGGCCCGTTGAATTCCTGAAACGCCTGTACGGTCTGCATGATCAGGTTGAAAAAGATCACCGGCGTGATCAGCGGCAGGGTGATGTGGCGAAAGATCCGCCAGGGGCCGGCACCGTCGATTGACGCGGCCTCATACAGGGATTTGTCTACGCCTTGCAAAGCGGCCAGGAAAATCACCATCGCCGAGCCGAACTGCCAGCAGCGCAACAACGTGATGGTAAACAACGCATTGCCGGGATCGCCAAACCAATTCACCGGTTCGCCGCCAAAGGCCACGATGATCATGTTGACCAACCCGGTATTGGCGAAAATATAACGCCATAGAACCGCAATCGCGATCGACCCGCCCAGCACCGACGGCACATAATACGCGGTGCGAAACAGGTTGATGCCACGCAGCCGGTAATTCAGCACCACCGCGATGAACAACGCGAATGTCAGCTTGAGCGGCACGGTCAGGAACACATAGGTCAGCGTGACATTCAGCGATTTGTCAAAGGTCCGGTCGCGGGTGAACAGTTTTTCATAGTTCTTCAGACCCACCCATTCCGGGCTGGACAAAAGGTCATAGTCGGTAAAGCTGAGATAGAAAGAGGCCACAAACGGGAAGGCCGTGAACAAAAGCAGGCCGATGGCATAGGGGGCGACATACCACAGCCCCAGAAATTTACTGTCACCGCCCACTACGCAACTCCCTTCAATGTTTCGGGCAACCATTCTGCGGTGGCGGCCAGCATGGCGTTGAACATGGTTCGGACGTCATCCACCGGCAGATGGCGCAGCAGGGGGTCTGATCGGAACAGCGGGAACAGCGCGGCGTGATGGCCACCCAGAACCGCCGACAACAATGCGCTTTGGCGTTCGGCGTGGTCGGTGACAATCGGCTCCAGCGCTGGTGGCAAACGTCCGGCATGAATGGCCTGTACCCCCAAGCCAGAGAATATCGCATTGGTCTCGACAATCGCCCCGGTCGGCAGGCCGGTGATCTGCCCTTGATTGGGCAGATTGGCGTTGCTGACAAAAGCGTCGCCCGTCATCAGGGCGGCGATTTGGTCTATCATTGCCTCGTCCGACCGCTGGGCGACCGGGGCAGCATCACCCCGGCGCAGCGCCTCGGCATGGGTCAGTTTTGCGGCGCGATCGCGGATGCGGTAGGCCACCGGCGTCAGGGCAAAGCCCCAGTCGCCGGGGTTATTCATGTATTCGCTCAAGGGGAGAAACTCCGCCAAATGCCGGTCACCCGCTGCAGCCGGAATCCCAAATCGGCGAAACAGATCAAAGGCCACCAGATTGCGGGTGCCGAAATACCCGGCGTGTTCCGCGTCTTCGCCGGGCTCTGTCTGCGCCCAGCCAGAAGTCATATGCGCGGCAACAAAGGCGTCATAGGCCGGGCGCATATCCCGGCCAGCAAGTGAAATCCGGTCAACAAAAGTGAAATGGTTGATGCCGAGGACATTCACCTGCACATCGCGATGCGTGTAAATATCCTGTCCCGCGTGTTGATTGGCGATCCCGGCGACCTGACGGCGGATCTTGGTCACCTCGTGGCATTCACCCCAGGCGCGGATGCCGGGACAGGCCGCAAACAGCGCCCCGGTCAGGACCGACATCGGATTGGTCAGATTGCAGACATAGGCGTTTGGCGCATGTTGGCCAATGGCGGTGCCGATCTCTGCCAACATCGGAATGGCGCGCATGGCGCGGACGAAACCGCCGGGTCCAACCGTATCGCCCACCGCCTGGGCAATCCCGTGGCCGGCAGGGATGGCAATGTCCTGCGCCATATCTTCGAACCGACCGGGCAGGATGGAAATCACCACAATATCCGCGCCGTCCAAGGCCCCCGACAGGGTGTCACAGGCGCGATATGTGGCGGGCGTGCCCCGGCTGACGGCACCATGACGCTGGCCGATTTCGGCGTTGCGCTGTGCCGCAGCAGGATCAATATCATAGAGCCGCACATCAGCGGCAAGGCGGGTGTCAAAGGCCAGATCGGCCATCAACCCCATCGCCCAATTCAAAGATCCGCCGCCGACAAAGGCGATTCTGACAGAAGCGGGTGTTTGTTGATCGGATTCGTGCATTATGTTCCAGACGGGATTCCGCCATGGCGGCAAGATCCTGTCCTTTCCTCCCAATTTTGAACAGCTTTCGTAAAATTTCACGGGGCTGATCGTTTTCCATCAGAGTAATATGCTAGTTTCACAACGGGAATGATGATAAATCGACAAAATGATGGATCAAATCGAACATTCAGCGCTCAGCCATATCCCGATGCGGTCCTTGTCGCTGCGGTTGGCGCGGTCGACGATCAAAATGAACCATGATCGCGGCTGGCGAATCGACAAGGTGAACCCGGTGAACGATCTGTTGATCTGTCTGTCCGGGCGCGGGCGCTATCAGGTTGGTGAGGACCGGGAGGTTGTGACTCTGGAGGCTGGCCATGCGATGTTGATCCCGGCCTATACCCGGTTTCGCGGCGTGCATGTGGGAGATGAAACTCTGGTGGGCATTGCGCAACACTTTTCGCTCGAACTGTTTGGCCGTGGTGATCTGATCAAGCAAATGACGTTGAAGCCCGTGGCGGCCCTGCCGGATTGGCCTGTGTTGGGCCCTGTTTTGCACCACTTTCGCGAAAGCGCTCCAACCGGCGGCACCACATTGGCCCAGCATCATCAGTTCATGGTGTTCCTTCTGGCCTATCTGGAGGCTGCGTTCCTGGATTGGTCCGCCCCAGAAAAAACCCCGGACAGTCAGGACCATTTGTCGATCCAGATCATGTTGGTCGCGTCACGTCTGTCTGCTGATCCACTCGGGTCGGGATTGGAAGAGGCGCTGATCGGCGTGCCATATAATGGCGATTATTTCCGACGGGCGTTCAAGGAGCGGCTCGGCCATACGCCGCAGAAATTTCGCGAGTTGAAGCGGATGGAATTCGCGGCCAACCGATTGGGCATGGGGCTATCGGTCAAGGCCGTGGCGGCAGAATTGGGCTATGGCGATCCCTATTTTTTCAGCCGCATGTTCAAACGCTATCTTGGCGCCAGCCCGTCGAAGTATCGCGAACGCCCCGCGCATGTCCGCCCCAGCCTTGCAGCGGAAGGTCAGACAAGAATTTGACGGCAGATGCCCGTTGATGTCGCTGGCAAGTGCCCGGGGGAATTGACTGTGTCGTGGTTCAATAGCGCTCCGCATTACTGCGCAATGGGCAGCCGCAACCGCACGGCGGTTCCCCTGCGTCCGTGGGGCGGATCGAATATGTCGAAGCTGCCGCCGTGTTTTCGCGCGATTTTGTCGACAATCGCCAAACCCATTCCGGGGCCGGGGCTGTCGTCCCGGGATTGCAATTTGACCATCGGCTTCAGGACATTTTCCCGTTGTGCCACGGGGATGCCGGGGCCGTCATCGCGCACCCAAACCTCCACCATGTCCCCGACCGCCCGGCCAAGCACCGCTATATGTGCGGTGGCCGGGTGATGGACAACCGCATTGGACAGCAAATGCCCGACAGCCAGCACAAGATCGGTTTCATTGGTAAAGGCCCGGCTGGCGTCACAGCGTATCCGCAGCAAAACCCCCTTTGGCATTTCGACGGCGTCGCGTGCCTGTGACAGGCACCCTGCCAATGCAACGGGTTGCTGATCCGCCATACCCGCCCGCGACAGCGCCAACAAACCTTGGATCATATCATCCAATCGCTGGGTGTGGACTTGCAAAAGGGCAAATGACTCTGCCGGGCCGTCTGGCAATTCGATGCCCGCGTCGGCCAGATCTTCGGTTATCCAGGACGGAAGCTGTGCAATGGCCCGCGTTGATGCGCGCAGGTCATGCGAGAACCGGTAAATCAAGTCTTCAACAGGATCTTGTGGCGCCACCACGGGACGATCAGATGGCATTGTGTGGCCGGGACACACGTTTCGCCGAGGCTGGATAGCTGCTGTACAGGGCATTCCAACGCTGCAATTGTGCGGCGCGCCCGACCTGTTCCGTCGTCAACTCCCATGCCAGTTCGATACTCTTCAGGGCCGCGCGCGGCGGAACTTCCCCTGACAAGGCGTTCAACAGCCAGTAATTCAGGGCTTCGAAATAACTGCCGCGCCGGGCGACATAGAAATCCGGAATTGCGTTGCTCATCGCTTGACGGTGCACATTCAAGAAGTCTTTGCCGTATACTTTAACAATGCCGGGATCCTCGTAATGTTCGACACGATAGGGGTCAAAATAGCCGTCTATTTCGGCGATGGATCTGGCAGAGACCTCTGTATCGACCGCGGTCTGACAGAAAAGATAAGCCAATTCCGGCACCGGGCAGTGCCGCGCAATCACATAGCTCCACCCCCAATTGAAATAGGCCAAGGGCACATGTTCGCCATCAATCACACCACCGGGCAGTGGCCCGTTGATCACATTGCCATACATGCCCGAACCCGGGGCATTCAGGCTTTTCTGGGTGCCGCCCCAGCCAATATTGGCAAAAACATCCCCGCGATTGTACCGTTTCCAATTGTCAAAAAGCCCAAGATTTGCGCCGGTCAGGTGCTGGGCAGAGACAATCATCGCCTCTAGCGCAGCGAGGCCGACCTCGCTTGCCACGCCCGGTCGACAATCCGAATGGAATGGCAACCCGCCCGCAGCGTGAAACCGGGACCACCATTCCCAGGCGACATAATTTGCGGTCCGAAACAGACATCCACCGTATTGGCCGACCTCTGGGCGATGGAAAAATGCCATTTGCCGGTCCACTTCGTCCCAGGTGCGCGGAATCGCAAGCGGCGTGCCGGTCAAATCGGCATAGCGTGATTGTTCATCGGTGTTTTCCATCATTTTGCGGTTGTAAAACATCAAATAAACATCGCCGTCCGTTTGATACCCCCAATGTTGACCATCAAAAGTATCGCCCGATTGATAAAGCTGTGACCCCGCGAAATCCGACGGCTGGTGTGCTTTGGCAAATTGATCAACCGGCCGAATGGCCCGGGATTCGACCAGATCCGGAATGCCAAAGGTCGCGGGAAGGGCGATATCAATTTGGCTTGCGGGGGTGATTGATTCCAGAATCAGGGCGGAATTGATATTGTCGACATCGGTGACAATCGTTTCCACCGGACAGTTACATTCGAGTTCGAAATGTGCCGTCACCGGCCCAAGATTGGCCTGCGCACCATTCGGAACCAGCATCCGCAAAGGGCGACCAAGCCGCGTCAGCAGAGCCTGCATCTGGCGCTCGCTGATCTGAGACCGATCAGCGGCGGCTTGCGCCAACCCGGCAAACGGCATCGCCGCGCTGGCAGCACCCGCAGCAAGTAAAAAACGCCTCGAAAACATGGCCCCTCCGCAAAGCTGAACAAATGCCATTTTGCAGGGTTGGATTTAAGAACCGGTAAAGACTTGTGGTTTATTCAAGATGGAATGGCATTGCGGGAAGGGATCAATGGGCCGACGGTCACTTTTATTCAGGTTGCGGGCGGGCGCAATTTTTCTGGTCTTTTCTGGTCTCTTTTCTCTTTGTGGTGTCTGGTATACATTGGATTGGCTGGGAGGAAAGGCAAAGGATCTGACAACAGAAACCTCCTCTCTATTGCAGGTCACCCGAAAGATTCCGGAAATGAGCCTTAAAGTGGGGTCTTTTCCTGCGCGGCTTCTCGATTCAACGCAGACGGCGGAATTGGCAGAGATGCGTCGCGAAACCCAAATTACCTTTTCAGAAATCATTCCATTGGCAAGCCTGGTCGGTGAAAATGAGGGGCTGGATTTTAAATCCGGCCAATCGGCATTTCAGGATCTGCTTGCAGTGCAAGAGAAATTCATTGCCGAAAGTACCAAGATAGATGCGCTTGTGAATGCGGAAATTCTTCGGTTGAATCGGATGTCGCGTGCCATTCGGCAGGCGAGATCGTCGGTCATGTTGGATTTCGTCACCGCCGCTGCGGAGACGAGCGAACGGCAAAGCTCGGTCAATGTTCTGTTTGAATTTTCCGAGTTTGAGAGCAATGTGACGACATTGATTGTCTTGACACAATCCTTGCCGACCCTGCCCGCAGAGGCGGCATTGGGCCTTAGATCAAATGTCATTCGCCAGATTGATGCCATGACCACCACGCTTGGTCGGTTGCCCGAAAGCAGCGAACGCTCGGCCCTGGCCAAGGACATGAATAACTATCGTGCGGCCTTCCTTGGGCTGGGCGGCGGATTTGACATGGTCGTGACCCTTGTAACCCTTGAACAAAGCCGTCGCGCCCTTTTGGATCAGGCAATCGGGTTTGTCGGGACATTGGTCGATTGGAGTGAAAACGTCACCAGCAAGTCGACGGCTGACTTTGAAATGGCTTTGGTGAATATCCAAAACAGAATTGCCGCGGCGCGGTCAATTGGCGTAACAGTCACCTTGTTTTTCTGGATCGGCTGCGTTTTGTTATTTTGGTACCTTCTGGAAATGAGGTTGTTTCGCCGCTTGGCCGGAATTACCGGACATATCCGCGAGATGAATGATGGCCACCTTTCCACTGCGTTGAGAGTTTCCGGCAATGACGAGGTCGGCGAAGTTGAAGAGGCCGTGGATCGCGCCCGAATTCTGGCGCGGGATCTTACGGACCGGAACGAAGAATTGCATCGGTTTGCCTATGTGGCCGCGCATGATCTTCGTGCGCCGTTACGTGCGGTCAAATCGTTGATCTCCTGGACGATCGAAGACCACGGCGATGTTTTGCCCGACGAAGCGCGGGAGAACCTCGACACGATGGACGCGCGATTGACGCGGCTTTCCGAGCTATTGGCGGCGCTGCTGGATTATGCACGCGCGGGTCAGGTCGAGGAGGAAATCGGCGTTTTTGACCTGACTGAATTTGCCTCGGATCTGCGACAGGTCTATTTTCCGGACAAGAATTTTGAAATCCTGATTGCGGGGATCCCGCCGGTGATTGAGACCTATCCAACACCAATTCAGACCATTTTGCTGAACCTTGTCAGCAATGCCATCAAGCATCATGATCGGCCGGATGGACGTATCGTTCTGGATGCGGCTTTTACTCCAACCGGCATGCGATTTCGTGTCAGCGATGATGGCCCGGGGATTCCCAAGAAATACCAGGACCGAATATTTGTATTGTTCCAAACTTTGAAATCCCGCGATGATGTCGAAGGATCGGGTCTCGGGCTGGCATTGATTCAAAAGCTCGCCATTTCTTTTGGGGGCAGTGTTTTTGTGCTGTCAAACCCGGAGGTTGCCCGGGGCTGCGTATTTGAAGTTCACCTGCCGTTTGGCGCCGCTGTCAAACCCTTTACACCCAAGGAGATTGCCGCATGACAGACAAGAGCCGCGTGACGTTTCTCATTGTAGACGACGATTCCGTCGCCGTTATGGCGATAAAGAGAACGTTAAGGAAATTGAGGCTGACCAACCCTGTCGAAGTGGCCAGAGATGGGCAGGAGGCGCTTGATTTGTTGCAAGGCAACGGAATTTCGCCAATCAAGAAACCCTATATCATCTTGCTTGACCTCAACATGCCACGCATGTCCGGATTGGAATTTCTGGCCGTGGTTCGGGAAGATAAGGAGCTTGCGAATTCAGTGGTGTTTGTGCTGACGACATCGGATGCGCCGTCGGACATCGCCGCGGCCTATCGCCATAAAATTGCCGGGTATATTGTAAAAGAAAACGCCAGTGAAACAATCAGCACCGCAATTTCGATGCTGGACAGCTATACGGAAATTGTTTCATTTGATAAATAGGCTGGCGGTTTTGCTCAAAGGTCGGTCTGCGCCCGCAGGCCGTTCGGATTAATCAATTATTTGTATCGGAGTTGGCCGCAGTGGGCCTATCGCCCGGCGGAACGCGGTATGTCGCGCCCAGCCGGGAAGGGTATTGGGGGTCAATTGTAGGGCTTCAAAAAGCCCTGACTGTATTGTTCAACCTCGTCGAAGTAGCGCCAGATCCTCAGGCAATGTTCTTCGATTTCGTCAAGCGCCTCTGGCGAGGGTCGCAGGTTTTGCGCGTGGCAGGATCGGATAAAGTTTGTCTTTTTATAGATCTGCTTCAAGCGCGGTTGAATTTCGGTGACCAATTCGGCGGCAATGCCCTGGATCACGCAATCGGTGGCAATCCGCATTTCCTCAAGCGCCATCTTGTCCAGAAGACCGACCGACAGGGCGGATTGAATCGTGTCGCGCAGACGGGTCACCGTCAGACTTTCCTTGGGCAAGAAGTTCGCACAGCCCAACCGCATGGATTGGACAATCGTTTCCGCATCATCATGTCCGGAAACCATGATGACCGGTGAATGCGCATTGATCCGGTTGCTGCGCACCAATTCCAAAGCATCATGGCCCGTCATCTCGCCCAGCTCATGGTCGAGCAGGAAGAGGTCAATGTCCTTGGAATCGACAATCCATGAAAATTCTTCAAGCGTGGCGCAAGTCGATACACCAACCGGCGCGCCGATTTTGCCAATCATCCTTTTCAGGTTTTGACGATCAAAGGTATTGTCGTCCAGAATTGCGATTTCAATTTGCTGATCTTCGGCTTTGTCCGCACCGGGCATATCCAGCATGACGTTACTCCATTCGTTGCCTGAACAACTTTTTCAGAAGTTGGCCTACAAATATTTAACGCCGGAAATTTAAACGCCTAAATTTTAAGGAGAAATCTCAATGCCGCAGGCTGCGACCGGGCGGGGCGGTTTGCCGCCGCCGGTCAGCCCCATGTTGCCAGCGCCGCAGCCAGCTCCCGGTGGTCGCGGGCATAGTCGGCCAGCTCGACATCGGCCGCCGCCGCATCCCATGCCTGGCGAATGGCGCGCACGCCCGCCGCCGCCCCCATCGGGTGGCCATGAATGCCGCCGCCGCCAAGGTACATAAGGTCCAACGTGCGCCCGGTTTGGCGATAGGTGTCCACGGCCTGGCCGCCCCATTGCCCGGAACAGACCACAGGCAGCGCGCGGTCGCTTTCGTCAAAAATCGGCTCGGCCATCGCGTGAAAGGACCGCACAAAGCTTTCGTCTGGTTCCCAGTATTTGGCGCGGATGCCGTTGATCTGAAACTGATCCACTCCCAGCAGGCGCCAGATTCTCTGATAGGCGCGGAATTCCATGCCGAAACCGGGGTGCCGGGTCAGCACATCCCAGCCGTTGCGATGGGCATGCAGACACAACCCGGAGCGTTTGCGCAAAAACGCCATGCCGCCGTAGCCGATGGAATTGATATTGATGACGGCGGCATTGCCGCCCGCCGCAACCACCATGTCATGGTTGCGCATCATCACATCCGGGTCAGCCGACGAGATGCCAAAGGCATACATCACCCGTTTGCCGGTTTTCTGTTCATGCGCGTCGATCACCGGCATGATGGCCTTGATCCGGTCAGACAGCGGCGAATAGCCGGGGTTCATCAGCTTTTCATCATCCTTGATGAAATCAACCCCGGCGTCGCAAAGCTGGGCCACGACGGCGGCGGTTTCATCCGGTAAAAGCCCAAGCGACGGTTTGATGATCGAGGCGATCATCGGCCCCGCGGTCACGCCCATCAGCCGCCGGGATCCTGCGATGCCGAATTGCGGCCCCGGATGACAGGACCAGGCGGCAGGCAAATCAATATCCATCACCCGAATACCGCTGAGCCCACGCACCGCGAAGACACCGCCAACCGTGATGGTCATCAAGGCGGCAATATCCGTGCCAACCGCCTCTAGCGGATAGGCGATCACCACATCGGCCCGGTTGTACGGCCCCTGGCCACCGGGGTCGGGCAGGGTGGGCACATCTGTCGGGGCCAGCGGTGTGATTGCTTCGACGCGCGCGGCGCAACGGGCCTGAACAGCGGCGGTTTCACCGGGCAATTCGGTAAAGGTGCCGGTCGATTGATCCGAGGCTATCTTTGCCGCCAGGGCCGCAATGTCGCCGGCGGTTTCAAGACGATAGGTGACTCTGATCCATGCATTGCCCATTGCGGAATTCTTGCCTTTGCTAAGGCGCCCGCCATGGTCGGCGGGCGCATCCTGTGATTTGGCCGCTCAGGATTGCGCGGCCTCCTGGTGGTATTGGGTCAGGATCTCGACCTCTTGTTTCGAGCCGAGGATGACCGGCACCCGCATGTGGTGGCTGGTGGGGGTCACATCCATGATCCGTTCGGTCCCGGTCGAGGCCGCGCCGCCCGCCTGTTCGACGATCATCGCCATTGGGTTGGCTTCGTACATCAGGCGCAGCTTGCCGCCCATTTCGCGGTTGCCATCATCGCAAGGATAGATGAACACACCGCCACGGGTCAGAATACGGTGAACATCGGCCACCATGGCCGCAACCCAGCGCATGTTGAACTTCTTTTGCCGCGGGCCGGTTTTGCCCTGAATACATTCGTCATAGTAACGTTTGATCGGCTGGTCCCACATCTGATACCGCGAGGTGTTGATCGCAAATTCGGCCGCGGCTTCGGGGATTGTCATATCTGGATGGGTGACGCGGAATTCGCCGGTGCCGGTCTGGTGGGTCAGACAATGCACGCCATTTCCGGTGGTCAGCACCAGGGATGTCGCTGGGCCATAGACCGAATAGCCGGCGCAAACCTGTTTCGAACCGGGCCGCAACACCGAACGGTCGTCGCCGGCGTCCAGTTCCGCGTCGATGACCGCCACCGAAAAGATCGAGCCAACCACCATGTTCAGCGCCAGATTGGAAGAGCCGTCCAGCGGGTCGAAATAGACGATGTAATCGCCGGGCTGGGGGTCTTTCTTCAGCCAGTAAACTTCTTCAACCTCTTCCGAAACCAGGGCCGCAACCCGGTCATTGCCCGAGCAGTGCCGCACAAAGACATCATTGGCCAGCACATCCAATTGTTGCTGCGTTTCGCCCTGAACATTGGTGTCCTCGGTGGCACCCAGAACGCCGGTGAACGCGCCGTTGTGCACCAGGTGCGACACAATCCGGCAGGAGGTGGCAATGTCTTCCAGCAAGGAGACAAGGCTGGGGTCCAGCCCGTTTTCGCGGTGCTCTTTGGTCAGGAATTCGCGCAGGGTGGCGTGGTGGATGCTCATGGCAGGTCTCTCCGATTCATCTGTCGTGGTTTGAATACCACGGGACTTCGCCCAGCACATTACCCAAGGTTACATCCGGCCATCTTATCGCAGGCCCCCGCCATCACGCACCCATCCGAAATAGTCCGGGCTGCCCATTTGCCCGCCCTTCAGCGCCAGTTCCAGACCGTCCATCGCGCCCCTGGCATGGGCACGGAAAATGGAGGCACCGGGAATGGTCGGGGCCAAGGCGGACAGGGCAAAAATCCCCAGCTCCTGCGTGGCAAAGCCGGATGTATCGCCGCCGGAAACCACGGCGCGGCGCAGGCCGTTTTGCGCCAGCACCCGCGCCAACAACCGGCCCAGCGCCGCGCCGATGTGATGGTTGGCGGTGGGCATGTCGATGGCGCTGGCCGAAACCGCAGCGCGCAACCGGGCCACCGCCGGATCATCCGGGCCAGAGGCGGTGTAGATCAACGGGTCGCGGCCATCCGACAGGGCGGCGCGGGCCGCATCACAGCAGCGGTCAATTTCGGCTTCGATGGCCTTTGCGCCGTGACAGACCGCGGTGGCGTCGAACTCAATACAGGCAAAGCCGTTGTTGCGTGACCAATTGATCTGATCCGCCGTTGTGGGCGAGACGGAGCCAGAGACCGACACCATGCCATCGGAGCGCCCAATTCCCGGCGGCGGCGGGATCATGTCCAATGCGCCGGTGTGCTGCCAGTGGGCAACAAGGGCGAATTCCACCCCCTGCGAGCCGACAACAAACCGGCTTTTGTCGCGGGCGGTCCAAATGACCCGCCCGGCAGCAGTGTCGGAGGCGTGATCCATCGAATCCAGCGAGACAAGTTTGATGCGATCCGGGGCGGCGGTGTCGGGCAATGCAACCCCGCTGGCCAGCTGTTCCAGCGACAGCAACGCCGGGTCAATCCGGTCCGATTGCCGCGAAATATGCAAGGCCACATCGGATTCATCCATCGGCGTGACCGGATGGCGCGACATCACCGGGTGCCGGTCCAGCCGATGCACATCCGCGCCCATACCGGCAAAGAGATGGCCGAAACATTGATACCGCCGCATCTGCGGCGCGGCGACCATCACCGGCACAACGGGGCTGTTCATCACTT
The DNA here is from genome assembly GCF_055808435.1 of Marinovum sp. J2-8. Taxonomy (NCBI): domain Bacteria; kingdom Pseudomonadati; phylum Pseudomonadota; class Alphaproteobacteria; order Rhodobacterales; family Roseobacteraceae; genus Marinovum; species Marinovum sp. J2-8. Next base: position 135,141 of record NZ_JBVVRZ010000008.1, read on the forward strand.
TGGCACCAATCTCGGTTGCGCGTCCGATTGAGCCGACCTCGGGGCTGGAATCCAGTGTCGAGCACACCTTATAATGCAGCAATTGCGGGTTCATTGCCCTGAGCCGGGCAAACACATCCGGCAAATGGCGGTCCATCCATTCCGGGTTTTGTGCCCGCGCGGTCGAGGCCACCCCAATCGCGCGCAGATCCGGGAAGCGGGACAATTGCTCTGGCGTTGGCACGTCCAGGAACAGCATCGAGGGCACCCCGGCAAAGGTCAGAACTTCCATTACTGCAGAGGCGCCGGTAAAGTCATCGCCATACCAAGCGAGCCATAAGTCCTGGTTTTGAGGTGCCATTCATTCGCCAATCTGTTCGGAGCGCGCGGGGAGCCTTGCGGCTTGACTTGCATATCTAATTAGTATGTGGTTATACCAGTTGTCAATTCCATTTCCGGCAACGACCGAGACTTCGAGGAGAGAGATCATGACGAAACTGGCACTGTTCGGAGCCGGTGGCAAAATGGGGATGCGTCTGGGCGCGAACCTGGCCAAGAACGACGAATTCGAAACCATGCATGTCGAAGTATCCGAAGCCGGTCAGGCGGCGGTGCGCGATGCCTATGGCGTGGAGTGCGTGGATATGGACACGGCGCTGGATGGCGCGGACATCATTGTGCTGGCGGTGCCGGATACGGTGATCGGCAAGGTGTCGCATGGTATCATCAACAAGGTAAAATCCGGCGCCATGCTGTTCATTCTCGATGGGGCTGCGCCCTTTGCCGGACATCTGCCGGAACGGGATGACGTCACCTATTTCGTGTCGCACCCCTGTCACCCGCCGATCTGGAACGATGAAACCGAGGTCGAGGCCCGGCGCGACTATTTCGGTGGCATTGCCGCCGCCCAGGGTATCGTCAACGTCTTGGTGCAAGGCCCGGAAAAGGATTATGCCCTTGGCGAACGGGTCGGCAAGGCGATCTATGCGCCGGTGGCGCGGTCACATCGGGTGACATTGAAACAATTCGCGCTGCTTGAACCGGGCCTGTCCGAAACCGTCAACGGATCGCTGATGAAGGTCCTGCGGATGGCGATGGACGAAGTGGTGCGCAAGGGCGTGCCGCATGAATGTGCCCGCGATTTCCTTCTGGGTCATATGAACATCATGGGTGCGGTGATGTTTGACCAGCATAAGGGGGTGTTTTCCGACGCCGCCAACAAGGCGATCGAATTCGGCATTCCCGTGCTGATGAAGGATGACTGGCTGCGCTGTTTCGATGACGATGAAATCGCGGCCAGCGTTGACCGGATCACCTGAAATCACGACCCTTGAAATGATACGGCGCGCGTTGGGCAATCCCTACGCGCGCCGTTTTCTTTTGGCTTATGGTGTCGCGATCAATCCAGCAGTCCCGGTAAGGTCAGAGAGACCGCCGGCACAAAGGTCGTCAGCACCAGCGCCACCAGAATGGCAAGGTAGAACGGCCAGATCGTGCGCACCGCGACCTCCATCGGCAATTTGCCAACCGCACAGCCCACAAACAGGCAGGACCCAACCGGAGGTGTACACAGGCCAAGGCCAAGGTTCATCATCATCATCATGCCGAATTGCAGCGGATCAATCCCGAGCGTATTGGCGACCGGCAAAAAGATTGGCGTACAGATCAGGATCAGCGCCGCCATGTCCATGATCATGCCCAACACCAGCAGGGCAAAGTTGATCATCAACAGGATCAGAATCCAGTTGTCTGTGATGCTGGTCAGGAACTCGACCGTCAGCGCAGGCACCCGGAAGAACGTCAGCATATAGGCAAAGGCCCCGGCACAGGCGATCAGGATCATCACCATCGCCGTTGTGCGCACCGATTGCAGCACCGCGATTTTGAAATTCTCCCATGTGATGCCGCGATAGACGATCAATGTAACGACAAAGGCATAGATCGCGCCAAATGCACCGGATTCCGTGACGGTAAAGATGCCGGACAACACACCGCCGACAATGATCACCGCCGTGAACAGACCGGGCAGGGCGTAGACAAAGCTCAGGAACAGGGCGGTCCAGCCGGGAAACTTTTCGGCCTTGTAGCCGCGTTTGACCGCAACCAGATAGGCCGCCGTTGCCAGGCAGACGCACATCAACATTCCCGGAACAACCCCGGCCAGGAACAGTTTAGAAATCGAAATGCCCCCCCCGGCCGCCACGGCAAAGATGATCATGTTGTGGCTGGGCGGGATCATGATCCCCGCAATCGACGAGGTCACGGTGACATTCACCGCATAATCGGGATCATAGCCTTTTTCCTTCATCACCGGGATCAGGATCGACCCCAATGCGGAAATATCGGCCACGGCCGAGCCGGAAATCCCGCCGAACAACATCGACGAAAACACGTTGACGATGCCCAGGCCGCCGCGCACGGCGCCAACGGCGGATGAGGCGAATTTCACCAATCGCATGGCGATGCCGCCATGAAACATCATTTCACCGGCAAAGATGAAAAACGGGATCGCCATCAGCGAAAAGACGTTGATCCCGGAAATGATCCGCTGAAAGCCGATCATCAGCGGCAGACCTTCCCACCAGAAGGCCGAGACCGCAGAAATGCCCAGGGCAAATGCCACTGGCACGCCCGCAACAACACAGAGCGCAAAAACGCCCAGCAATAGAGCCAAACCCATGATGTCCGCCTATTCGATAATATCGGTGCGGAGATCGGTGTCGCGCAGGATGCGCACCAAATGTCCAACCGAAAAAGGAAAATCAAACCACCCGCCAGCGCCAAAGGCAAAGACCGCAGGCCTTCGGGCAGGTGAAGCAATGGGATCTCGGAGCCCCATTTGAAGATCGTCAACTGGGTTCCGTACCATGCCATAAGCAGGCCAAAACCGCCCATCACCACATCGGTGAACATCATCAGCAGCCGGCGCAAATGCGGCATGACCGAGGTGCGCAGGATCGACACGGACAGATGTGTATGTTCATGCACCCCAACCGCAGAGCCAAGAAACGCAATGACCATAACCAGAAGGAAAGCCACCTGTTCCACCCATGTTGGTGTCGCATTCAGCACATATCGGCCATAAACCAGCCAGCCAAAAATCACTGTCAGCACAACCAGGGAAATGCCGGTGATCAGCTTGCACACAAAAGCAATGGAATCGAGCGTACCATCAAAGGCCCGCCAAAAGCGGTGCGTATCTTGCATAAAATCTCTCCCAGAGAGGTCACCGCCCGGCCCATCATGTGGACCGGGCGGCTGACTTTGCTATATTATTCGGTGGTCTGGATCAGTTCGACCAAATCCCGCAGGTCGGGGTTGGCCTCCAGATATGCCTCATAGACCGGGGCCATAGCTTCCTGGAATGCGGTCTTGTTCGGGATCTCGTTGAAGTTGACGCCAGCTTCCATCACTTTGGTCTGGCTTGCCGCTTCACGCTCTTTCCACAGTTCCCGTTGCAGAACGGCCAATTCCTGGGCTGCTTCCTTGACCGCGACCTTCATGTCGTCGGACAGACCCGCCCAGGTGTCGGCATTGATGCACAGGCACTCGGGAATGATCAGGTGTTGGCTCAGTGAATAGTAGCCCGCCACTTCGTAGTGACCGGTCAATTCATAGGACGGCCAGTTGTTTTCCGCACCGTCGACAACGCCGGTTTTCAGCGATTGATAGACCTCGGAAAACGCCATCGGCGAGGGGTTGCCACCCAAGGCAGAGATCATGCCGGTGAACAGATCGTTGTTCATCACCCGCACTTTCAGGCCAACAACATCCGCCGGGGTTTCGATCGGCTTCTGGCTATAGAAAGACCGCGCACCGGCGTCATACCATGCCAGCGGGTAAAGACCCTTTTCCGCCATGCCGGCGGCAATGGCTTCGCCGCCTTCGCTTTCCAGAACGCGGAACATGTGATCCACATTCTTGAAGATGAACGGCAGCGACACAACGTTGGCCGCCGGTGCAATCGGGCCAATCGGGCCAAGGTTGAAGTTGCCGATTGCCAGACCGCCAAGGCGCACCTGCTCGATGCCATCAGGTTGCGAGCCAAGCGTGCCGCCGTGGAACATTTGCAGGGAAATTTCGCCGCCGGTCTTTTCGTCCAGCAGTTCGGCGAATTTATCCATTGCGACGGTGTTGGGGTAACCTTCGGTGTGGATGTTCCACCCACGCCAGTTGTCAGCCACGGCCGCAGTGGCCAAAAGACCGGCAACACCGGCAGTGAAAATCGTTTTTGAAAGGCGCATGAACATTTGTGTCCTCCTCCGTTGCGCTTGAATGACTTCTTGTTCGGTCGTTCAAATCGTGTGGCGGCCGCACCCGCAGGGCAGGCCATCCTGATTTTGGCAGTGCCCCGGTCCGGGAACCCGCCGAGTTGTTCTGTTTATGGCCATTTACCCGGACAATGACCGTGGCCGGTCCGGAGGCTTCTTACAGGCGTTGATGAACTGGTATACTAGTAATTTCTGGAAATCAAACTTTTTGTGAACTCCCGACCAAGCCAGTCACCATTGACCGCGCGCCCCGGTTTGTCAGGCCAACAAACGCATCGGTGACAGCACAGATAAATGCTTTATTTTCAGCGAGTTGTGCGGGAAACACGTCGCGAATTTCGAGCAGGGCCACGACCTTGTCAGCAGGGGTTTCACCCTGATCCGACGCCGCCCGAAGCCGGTCTGCGAGTGGATCGCGCACATCAATTTTTGCGCCATTTTCGTCCACACCGCCGATATACCGCATCCATCCCGCCACCGCGAGGCAGAGTCCAAGCGGCACACGCCCGGCCGCCAGATTGTCGGAAATGGTTCCCAAAAGCCGCTGCGGAAGTTTCTGACTGCCGTCCATGGCGATCTGCCAGGTGCGATGCCGGATCGCGGTATCCCGGTAACGCGCAAGCAGGGCCTTGGCATAGGCGGGCAGGTCCTCCCCCTCTGGCTGCGGCACGGTTGGCAGGATCTCGTCCCGCCAAAGCATGTCGCACAAGGCGGCATAGGCTGGGTCCGCCACGGTGTCCGAAATGGTGTCATATCCGCCAAGGTAGCCAAGATAGGCCAGTGTCGAATGCGTGCCATTCAAACAGCGCAGTTTCATGGTTTCATGCGCGTCGACATTCTCGACAAATTGCACCCCGGCCACGGCCCAATCCGGGCGGCCATCGGCAAAATTATCCTCGATCACCCATTGGCGAAATGCCTCATGCACGACACAGGCGGGGTCGTAATATCCCGCATCCGCCGCCAGCGTTTCGACATCCGCATCGGTGGTGGCCGGGGTGATCCGGTCCACCATGGTGGCGGGGAAGGGCACATTGGCCTCGATCCAGGCTGCAAGATCGCCATCGACCAGACGGGCAAAATCCAGCACCACGCCACGTGCCAGGTGGCCGTTGGACGGCAGGTTGTCACAGGACAATACGGTAAAGGGCGTGTCACCCGCCGCCCGCCGCTTGGCCAGGGCCGAAACCAGAAAGCCGGGCGCAGATTTCGGCTGGTCGGGATGGGCCAGATCATGGGTAATGTCCGGGTGATCGGCGTTCAGACGTCCGGTGGCGGGCGCGTGGCAATAGCCCTTTTCCGTGACCGTCAGTGACACGATCTTGACCGCGGGGTCGGCCATGGCCGCAAGCACCGCGCCGGGGTCTTCCGGGGCCACAAGAACATCCGTGATCGCATGGATCACCTTGGCCGTATTGCCAGCCGCCCCCAGCGTGACCGAGGTATAGGCCCCGCCCTGTGGTTGCATCTGGTCGCGGGCGGTGGGGCTGCGCAGTGACACCGCCACGATGCCCCAATCCCCGCCTTTGGCGGCCATGGCCTCATCCGTGTAGACCGCATTGAAGGCGCGGAAAAACGCGCCGGGGCCCAGATGGACAATCCCGGTTTTGGGCGTGGCGCCAGTGCGGGTCAGACGGGGTCTATCGGGCAAGCCAACCTCCATCGACATTCAAGACCGCGCCGGTGACATAGCCGGATGCAGGCATGCACAGGAACGACACCGCCCCGGCAATATCCGCCGGATCACCCCAACGCCCCGCCGGAATACGGCCAAGGATTTCCGCAGACCGTTTCGGGTCTTCGCGCAGGGCGGTGGTGTTGTTGGTGGCAATATAGCCCGGCGCCACAGCATTGACGTTGATGCCCGCGCCCGCCCATTCGTTGGCCAGCGCCTTGGTCAGACCGGCAACCCCGTGTTTCGACGCGGTATAGGCCGGCACGCGAATGCCGCCCTGAAAGCTGAGCAGCGAGGCAATATTGACGATCCGACCGCCGTTACCGCGTGCAATGGCCTGTTTGGCAAAGGCCTGACACAGCAGGAAAACCGCCTTGAGATTGACCTCAAGCACATCATCCCAATCGGATTCAGCGAAATCCACGGCATCTTCGCGCCGGATGATGCCGGCGTTGTTGACCAGAATGTCCAGATCGCCAACCCCGGACAGAACCGCCGCGCCCGCCGCCGGATCTGCAAGATCCAGCGTCAGCGCCTCAGCGGTGCCGCCCGCCGCTTCGATCAAGCCCACAGTTTCCGCACAAGACGACCGCCCGGCGGCAATCACATGCGCGCCTTCGGCGGCCAGCCCGACGGCAACCGCCTGACCGATGCCGGTGTTGGCGCCTGTCACCAACGCCCGCTGGCCTGTCAGTGAAAAGGCGCTGCTCATCGCAGATCCCCCATGTCGACCATGTCCATATCGGTGAAATCAACATTGTCACCGGCCATCGCCCAGCAGAAGGTGTAAGATCCGGTACCCGCACCACAATGCACCGACCAGGGCGGGGAAATCACAGCTTCTTCGTTTGCCATCACCAGGTGGCGGGTCTCATCCGGTTTGCCCATGATGTGGAAGACACGCGCGTCGTCGGGCAGATCGAAATACAGATATGCCTCCATCCGGCGATCATGGGTATGGGCAGGCATGGTGTTCCAGACCGAGCCTTCGGCGAATTGCGTGTAGCCCATCAACAGCTGGCAGCTTTCGCAAACGTCCGGGTGCAGCACCTGAATAATCACCCGTTCATTGGCGGTTTCGCGCGATCCCATTTCGACCCGGCGGGCGTCTGCCACCCGGATCAGTTTTGTCGGGCAGCTGCGATGCGCCGGGGCCGACAGCACATAGAAGCGCCCGGATGCAAACGTCACCGGACCGGCGCCCATGCCGATATACAGAACCTCGCCACGCGTCATGTCATGGGTTTCGCCGCCCACGGAAATCGCGCCCGTGTCGCCCATGCACAGGGCCGCCATTTCGCGCCGTTCAAGAAAGGTTGCGGTGCCGGTTTCCGGCACGTGGTCCAGCACCAGCGGCGCGCCATCGGTCACGGCAGAGCCGAGGATCAGGCGGTCGTAATGCGAATAGACCAACTTGATCTCGCCCGCGTTGAAAAGGCCGCTGACATGAAAATGGTCGCGCAGGCCCTGGGTGTCCAGGGTCTTGGCTGTGGCGGGGTCGATGGCATAGCGGGTTTCGGCAGTCAGGGTCATTCTTGGTCCTTTGGTATCAAAGCTTGTAGGCCGCTTTCGCGAGGCCATATGTCAGGTCATGTGCCACTTCATAGGCATCTGCTTCGCGCAGACGTCCGGTGGCGACAAGTTGGGCGAGATAGGCGCAATCCGACCGGCGGGCGACGTCGTGACGTGCCGGGATCGAACAGAATGCGCGGGTGTCGTCGTTGAAACCCGCAGTGTTATAGAACCCACAGGTTTCGGTGGTGGTTTCGCGGAAACGGCGAATGCCCTCGTAGCTGTCAAAGAACCACCATGGCGGCCCCAGACGCAGCGCCGGATAGACGCCCGCCAGCGGCGCAAGTTCGCGGCCATAGGCGGTTTCATCCAGCGTAAACAGGATGATGGTCAGGTCCGGCTCCATCCCCACCGCATCCAGCAGCGGTTTCAACGCGGCAACGTAATCGGTGCGACCGGGAATATCGAAGCCCTTGTCGCGGCCAAAAGTGGCAAAGATATTGGCAGAGTGATTGCGCCGCGATCCGGGGTGAATTTGCAGGGTCAGCCCGTCATCAAGGCTCATCCGTGCCATTTCGGTCAACATCTGCCCCCGGAACAGATCGGCCTCGTCAGCGGTGAAATCGCCGCTGCGCACCTTGTCATAAAGCGTCGCCGCCTGATCCTGCGGCAGATCGGCGGTGCGCGCCGTGGGGTGGCCGTGGTCCGATGCGGTTGCGCCGAAGCTTTTGAAAAACGCCCGCCGTGTGCGGTGCGCGGCCAGATAACCGGCCCAGGTGGCCGTGTCCTCGCCGGTCAATGCGCCCAGTTGAACGAGGTTGTCGGCAAAGCCTTCGAATTCCGGGTCAACCACGGCGTCGGGCCGGTATGTCGTGACCACTCGCCCCTGCCAGCCGCTGTCGCGGATCGCTGCGTGATGGCGCAGATCGTCAAGCGCGCCTTCGGTGGTGGCCAAAAGCTCCAGGTTGAAACTCTCAAACAGGGCGCGGGGGCGAAAGGCATCGGTCGCCAGTTTCGCCTCGATATGATCATAACAGGCATCGGCGGTCTCGGCAGACAGCACGGTGTTCAGCCCGAAGACATGTTCAAACGAATGTTCCAGCCACATCGCCGACGGCGTGCCGCGAAACAGGTGATAGCGCTCTGCAAACCGACGCCAGATCGCGCGCGGGTCGCTTTCGACCGGGCCGCCATCGACGCGGGGAACACCCAGTTCGGCCAGCGTCACACCTTGGCTGACCAACATGCGAAATACATAATGATCGGGGATGACAAACAGTTCCGCCGGATTCGGAAACCGCGCGTTTTCGGCAAACCAACTGGGGTCGCAATGTCCGTGCGGTGACAGGATCGGCAGATCGCAAACGCTCTGATACATGGCGCGGGCCATGTCGCGCAAACGCGGCTCAATCGGAAACAGACGATCGGGATCTGTAAGTGTCATTGGCCGTGGTTCCCCCCGTGTTTGGCAAGCTGATCTTCTAATATGCTAGTTTGCCAGTTGTGTCAAAATGTATCTTGGGGTAACAACACGTCACCTTATTTCAAGACCGGAGAGAGCATGTCAGACCTTGCCATTGCCCCGCTTGCCGATGCGCCGGTAAAATCGGCCACGGAACAGGTGTTTGACGCCCTCTATGAAGCGGTGATTTCATTGCAATTGACGCCGGGCACCAAAGTGTCCGAAATCGAGGTTGCCAAACAGCTGGGTGTGTCTCGTCAACCTGTGCGGGATGCGTTTTTCCGCCTGTCAAACCTTGGGTTTTTGGCGATCCGCCCCCAACGCGCCACGTTGA
>NZ_JBVVRZ010000009.1:0-138807 GCF_055808435.1 Marinovum sp. J2-8
CGCGCTCGCTCATCAAAACCCATCCCATGCCCACACTCTCTGCCTGTTCTCATCGGGGCAGAGTGTGACACTTCTACTTTGCAGATGTGGGACACTTTAACTTTGCGGGTACATGCGCATATCCCATAATTAGGGTTATGTTAAGTGCGCCCAAAGCCAGACATGCGTCATCTCGGCGAACGCTTACCCCGCGCGCCGCATAAGATAGATATCCATCACCCAACCATGCCGGGCGCGCAGGTCTTCTCGGGTTTTGATGATCTGGGCCCCGACCGCATCCAGTTGACCGGCGACCAGCTTCTCTTGCGGCATTGCCACGCAGCCGCCCCACCAGATCGAAATCCCCTCCGGGTCGAGCGTCTCAAACGCGCCACCGCTGTCCAGCACGACAACCACGGTCTCGGCCTCGGGCGGCCACCCTTGCGCGCGCAGTTGACGCCCGGTGAGGATCGTGACCGACCCACCCACCGTATTGAGCGGGATCGCATGTGCGGCGCATAACGCCTGAATCGAGGTAATGCCGGGGATCACACGTGGCTCTAGCGGCATCCGCCGCCCCAGCCGTTCGGCTATCCGCAGGCTGCTGTCATACAACATCGGATCGCCCCAGATCAGCAAGGCAACCCGCCCGTTTGGATTTTCCCCCAGCACTGTGCGGATCTGCTGTTCCCAGGATGCGGCAATGGCGTCATGCCACTGTGACACCCCGGTGCGATACGACGGATTGTCGACATCACGCTGCGGCAGGTCGAATTCCACCACCTGTGTCTGTGCGTTGTCCAAATGGCGCGCCAAAAGATCGCGCCGCAAACCGGCGAGGTCGGTCTTTTCAGGCCCTTTCAACGGGATCAGGATCAGGTCAGCGGCATTCATCGCCTGCACGGCCTGCGCCGTGACGTGATCCGGGTTGCCGGTTCCAATGCCGATCAGATCAAGTTCGATCATCGCAGTGTTTCCAATGCCCGTACTCCCGAAAAAGGGGGCCGAAGCCCCCTTGGTGTCGTCTCAATCACATCTGGTGCTCAGGCAAAAAGCCGCGGGGTCACCCAGGCAGAGCCGTTCAGCCCTTGCAGCCGTTTTGCAGCGGCCAGAACGGCCAGATCGACCAGCGGCTCCAGCAGGATCACCAGCATGTAAGCCGCGCCAAATGCCATTACCTGGCCAACTTCGGCAAAGCCCTGACCATAGACGGCCCAGAACGCCACCCAGGCCACAATACCACCTTGGTATGCGGTCGAAAGAGCCAGCGCCTGGCTGTACTTCAGGTCAACATATGCGGTGCCCGGCGCGATCAGACGCCGCGCGAGATACTGCAAGCCGAACAGCGGCACCAGCAGTGTGGTCACGTTCATTCCGTATTGCGGCAGGTCAAACTGGGCAAACACAATGCCCTGAATCAACAGCCCCAGCGCCAGGCCGATCGCGGCTGGTGCGGCGCCCAACATCAGGAACAGGGTCGAGCCAAGGATCAGGTGCACTTCTGACACGCCAACCGGATAATGCGGCAGGATCTGGAAAAACACCAACACTGCCGCCGTCGCCACAACCGTGCGCAACGCGAGCGAGCCCAGCCCCTGCTGGCGCACCGCGTCAAAGGCGGTCTTGAGCGTATAAAGCCCCGCGGTTGTCGCGGTTGCGTAGCTGAGGATGAGTTTGGCGCCCGTAACGACGCCGGGTTCGATATGCATGTCTTTGATCTCCTTGCCGTCACACCCGACGGCGGGTTGAAATAATCCGATGGCCGGTTTCCTGGCTCGCGGGTCGAGGCAACGCTCTACCTTCCCAGAGGGCATCTCCCCCAGTGGTCTTTCAGAACGCGCTCTCCGCATACAGTCGCGGGGGCGGCCGGGGCTTTGGGTGCCGCAACTTGGTCCACCCTTCCCCGTTCCCGATTGAGCCCTGCGCTTTGCGTATGTCTGGGCACCAAACAGGGGTTCAGATAGACGTGAGCCGGCCCGCCAAGTCAAGCCCCGCATGTCGTCAACGCCGCTTTCGTTTCCGCCAATGGGCCATAAAGGATCACCGCCGGCTGGTCGGGACGCGCCTGGGCAAGCTGCTTGGCCAGTGTCGCAATCGTGCTGCGATGCAGGCGTTGTTCGGGATGGCCGACGGCCTCGGCCAGCAGGGCAGGCGTTTCCGGCGACAGACCGTGGGCAATCAGACCGGCCGCCAGTTTGGGAAAGGTGCGTTTCCCCATGTAAACCACTGTTGTGGCTTCGGAATCTGCCAGCGCGGGCCAATTCAGCGTCTCGGGCAATTCGCCCGTCACATCCGCCCCGGTCACAAATTGCACCCGCCGCGCGGTCAACCGCCGGGTCAATGGCAACCCCGCCGCCGCCGCCGCCGCACAGGCCGACGGCACGCCGGGAATGATTTCATAGGCTATTTCCGCAGCCTCCAGCGCAATCATCTCTTCTTCGAGACGCCCAAAAATTCCGCTATCCCCGGATTTCAACCGCACGACCCGCGCGCCGGTTCGGGCATGATCCACCAACAGACGGTTGACATGATCCTGCTTGACCGAGGGGCGGCGCGCCCGTTTGCCAACGGCAATCAGCTCGGCATTGGCCCCCGCATGGCTTAGGACCGGCCCCGAAGCCAGATCATCAAACAGCACCACATCGGCGCGTTGCAACCGGTCCACCGCCTTGAGGGTCAGCAGGTCCGGGTCGCCCGCACCGGACGACACAAAAGAGACAAATGCGCTCATTGGCTGGCCTCGGCGATAAGATGAAAGAAGGTTCCGCTGACCTGACCACCGCCCGCGGCATGGCCCGAAGCCGCGCTTTTGCGTTGCGATCCGGTTTGCGCCACGACAAGCCCGTTAGCATCACGCACTTCGGCAAGCGGGGCATCCGGCTGGCTCAGGATACGGGCATAATGGAACTCATGCCCGCGCAGGCGTGTGCCCACCTCGAACCCCGGCATCGGCGCAGAAAGCTCTGCCAGACGATAGCCCAGGTTCATTTTGCGCTTGGCAAAACTGGTCTCAAGCCCCAGCAACCCCAGCATCTGGTGCCGCTGCCCCTGAGCATCGACCAACCCGGCCCCCAGTGCCATATAGCCCCCGCATTCACCGTGAACGGCGCGGGTCTGGGCAAAACGGTGCAGACCGGACCGTAGCCGGTCATTGCCCGCCAGCCGCCCGGCGTGCAGTTCGGGATAGCCGCCCGGCAGCCAACAACAATCCGCGCTGTCATCCGGGCCCTCATCCGCCAGCGGGGAAAACGGCAGGATCGTCGCGCCGGCGCTGCGCCAGCCCTCTATCAGATGCGGATAGACAAAGGAAAAAGCCGCATCCCGCGCCAGGGCAATACGTGCCCCGGGTGGGCGCGTTGGCGGCGGCGGCGCGCTGGCATGGCCCGCCCCGTCCCGTGCCGCCGCAACAATCGCGTCCAGATCGCAATACTGCGACACGGCCTTGCCTGCCTCGCTCAGCAATCTTTCAAGATCTGCGGTTTCTTCGGCCTGCACCAGCCCAAGATGGCGCGAGGGCAGCTCGATCCCGACCTGACGCGGCAAGGCGCCCAGAACGGCAATTCCGGCCTGCGCAAAGCGGCCCGCACCAGCGTATCATGGCGCGGCGAGGCAACATTGTTCAACACCACCCCGGCGATGGGCACATCCGCGCGAAACCGCGCCAGGCCCTGCGCCACGGCGGCGGCGCTCTGGGCCTGTCCGGTCACATCAATTACCAGGATCACCGGCCAGCCCATCAGCGCCGCGATGTCGGCACTGGCCCCTGCGCCGGTTTCACCCGGCACCGCCACGCCGTCAAACAGCCCCATGGACCCTTCGGCCAACGCAATATCGGCTGTCCGATCCGCCAGCGCATGCATGCGCTCTGCTGACATCGCCCAGCCATCCAGATTGAACGAGGCCCGCCCAGACGCCACGGTGTGAAAGGCCGGATCAATATAGTCGGGACCACATTTGAACGGCTGCACCGCCATGTCGCGCGCCCGCAGCGCCGCCATCAGCCCCAGCGTGAACGTGGTTTTCCCCACGCCCGACGCCGCGCCGGAAATCACCAGACCGGGCGTCATGCGCCGGTCTCCGGAAAGCGGGGATCGGTGCCCACAGGACGGTAGCGGCGATCATAATCCCCGGCATAAAGACGGCTCTCGGCAAAGTCCTCTGCCCCGATCGACCGGCCAACCAGGATCAGCGCGGTGCGCGCCATTTCGGCGCCGACGGCGGTTTCCAACGTGGACAGGGTGGCATGCACCACCCGCTCATCCGGCCAGCTTGCGCGCCAGACCACCGCAACGGGACAGTCTGCGCCGTAATGCGGGCGCAATGTGGCGACCACCTTGTCCAGCACATGCACCGACAGATGGATCGCCAGCACAGCCCCGGTGCGGGCAAAGTTTTCCAGGCTCTCTGCGGCGGGCATTGCGCTGGCTCGCCCCGATACCCGCGTCAACACCACCGATTGCACCACGCCCGGCAGGGTCAGCTCTGCGCCAAGCGTCGCCGCGGCGGCGGCAAAGCTGGGCACGCCGGGGGTCACGTCATAGGGGATGTCCAACCGGCGCAAGCGGCGCAATTGTTCGCCCATTGCTGACCAGACCGACAGATCCCCGGAATGCAGCCGCGCCACATCCTGACCCGCGCGATGCGCCTCGGCGATCAGATCTATGATCTCGTCCAGCGACAGCGGCGCGGTGTTGACGATCCGCGCGCCCGGCGGGCAATGCGCCAACAGCGCCTCGGGCACCAGCGACCCGGCATAAAGACAAACCGGGCTGGCCGCGATCAGATCGCGCCCCCGCAGGGTGATCAGATCCGCCGCCCCCGGTCCAGCCCCGATGAAATGCACCGTCATGTTGTCTCTCCTTGTGCGATTGCGACGCTGACGCCGCCAATAATCCTGCGTGTTTGACACAGCCGTGCGCCCGGTCCCGCCGCGATCAACGCCGCCGCTTCGGCCACGGACCCGGTGCCATAGGCGGCCAGCGCGGCCGATGATTGCGTGGGGGTTGCAACGCCGGCCACATCAACGCCGATCACCGGCGCATCGGGCAGAAGGGCGGCGAGTGTCTGTGCCTTGGCCTTGGCTGTGGCGACGCCATCGACCGGTCTGGCCTGATCTGCCGGTCCGGCCTGTGCCCCGACCTCGGCCAAAGCCGCAGCCAGGGCCGCAGTCAAAGCCGTTGTCAGGGCCTCGGCACTTACGGATTTGCGAAACCCAAGCCCAACGAACAAACCCGGCCCTGTCATCGCGTCACCGCCCATTGCACCAGCGGACGTGCATTGACCCAGCCACGCAACCGCCCCAAGGGCGCGGCCTGGGCAATGTCAATCCGGGTCAACGTCCCGCCATGTTGTGCCTGCATTGCCAGCAACAGGGTTTCGGTTTCCAGCGTGACCGCATTGACGACAAGCCGGGCACCGGGCATCAAATAGCCCCAAAGCGCGGCAAACAGATCCGCCGAGCCGCCACCGCCGACAAAAATCGCATCCGGTGTCGGCAGATCGTGGCTCAGCGCCTCTGGCGCGCGGCCCTGAAGCAGGGTGATCTGCCGCGACAAGGCAAAAGTCGCAATATTGGCACGGATGTTGGCACACCGTTCGGCGCGCGGCTCAATCGTGAGCGCATGACCGCCCGCCAGCGCCCATTCGACCGACACCGACCCGGAACCACCGCCGATGTCCCACAGCATTTCGCCGGGTCTTGGGGCAAGCGCTGCAAGGGTCAGCGCACGTTGCGGTGATTTTGTAATCTGCCCGTCATGGTGAAACAGATGCTCGCCCCGACCCGGCACACCGGACAGCCCGATCCCACGCGCAAGATCGGCCCCATCCAGCGCAACAGCCACCGGCGCGGCGATCCCGTCGAGCTGAAAGTCATCTGCGCGGGTCTGGCGGTGGCGTTCTTTTGGACCGCCAAGCCGTTCGAGCACATGCATCCGCACCGCGCCAAACCCCGCCGCTGTCAGCCATTGCGCCAATGCGTCTGGCGCCGCCTCATCCCGCAGGGTGGCCAGGATCTTTGCACCGCGATGCAGCACCGTAGAAAGGGCCGTGAACTCTGCCGCATGCAGGGCCAGCGCACGGGTCTCTTCGACCCGCCAACCCAGACGCGCACAGGCCAGCGACACCACACCCGCCACCGGATGGGCGCGCCATTCGTCGGGGGCCAGCCGCTGCGCGAGCATACTGCCGGCGCCAAACCAGAACGGATCCCCCGAGGCCAGCACCACCACAGGCTGTCCGCGCAATGCCAGCACCGGCGCCAGATCAAACGGCACCGGCCAGGGCCGACCGCGCGTGCCGGCCTGCACCAGATCAAGATGGCGCGGCCCGCCAAAGATCACCTGCGCCTGCGCGATTGCATCGCGGCTTGCATCCGACAGCCCGCACAGGCCATCTTCGCCCAGACCGATCACATTCAGCCAAGGATCAGACATGACCCGCCTCTTGCTGCTTGGCGGCACCAGCGAAGCGAGCCAGCTGGCCCGCCGTCTTGCCGACACGCCGATCCCGGCGACCTTCTCTTATGCCGGACGTACATTGGCCCCGGCGGCCCAACCGCTGCCGACGCGCATTGGCGGATTTGGTGGCAGCGCCGGGCTGGCCGCCTATATCCGCGCCCAGAACATCAGCCATGTGATCGACGCGACCCATCCTTTTGCCGCCCGGATCAGCCAGAATGCGATTGCCGCCTGTGCCGAGACCGGCACGCCTTTGCTGGGTTTTGAACGTGCGCCGTGGCAACCGGGTGCCGGGGATCGCTGGCGGCATGTCCAAAGCGTGCAGGACGCGCCAAGCGCCCTGCCGCCGCCACAGACACAGCCCGCCGCGCGGGTGTTCCTTGCCATCGGCAAGCAGCAGCTTGATCTGTTTGCCGCGCAGACGCATCACCACTACCTCGTGCGGTTGGTGGATCCACCCGCCGCGCCCCTGCCCCTGCGCCATGCCGAGGTTGTCATCGCCCGCGGCCCCTTTACCGAGGCTGACGACAGCGCCCTGTTGCGCCGTCATGCGATCAGTCACATCGTGGCAAAGAATTCCGGCGGCACCGGGGCCGAGGCCAAGTTGTTGGCGGCGCGGGTGCTGGGGATCGAGGTCATCATGATAGACCGCCCCGACCTGCCTGCGCGCGCCACCTGCGACACGACGGGTGGGGTCTTTGAGTGGTTGCGCGATCATGGGGTGACCCCGGACAATGTGGCCCCGCGCGGCGTATAGACCCAATCGCCGGTGCGGCGCGTGGCGCTGTTGCCGACAAGAACCACCGTGCGCATATCCGCCATCTCCGGCGTCGCCTGATCGAGGGTGACAACCTGCACCGCCTCCTGTGCGGTCGACACCGCCCGCGCAAAGATGATCAGCCGATCCGGCCCGCATTCCTCGCGCAGGATGTCCAGCACCCGGGCAAATTGATGCGGGCGGGCCTTGGATCGCGGGTTGTAGAACGCCATCGCGAAATCACCACGCGCCGCATGGCGCAGGCGATGTTCAACCAGCGCAAATGGCTTGAGGTTGTCGCTGAGGTTGATTGCACAGAAGTCATGGCCCAGCGGTGCCCCGACCCGCGCCGCCGCCGCCAGCATTGCGGTGATGCCCGGCAGAATACGGATCTCGGTCTGCGCGGCCTCCGGGCTGGCCTCCACCTGTTCGAACAGCGCCGAGGCCATGGCAAACACCCCCGGATCACCCGAAGACACAATCACCACGCGCAGCCCCTGTGCCGCCATCTCCAGCGCATGACGGGCGCGGTCCAGCTCGACCCGGTTGTCCGAGCTGTGCAACCGCAACCCCGGACGTGGCGCGATGCGGGCGACATAGGGAATATAACCCACAATATCCGTGGCTTGATCCAGCGCGGCGCGCACCTCTGGCGTCACCAGATCCTCTGCCCCCGGTCCCAGCCCGGCCACAACCACCCAGCCGCTCATTGCGCGGCCTCGACCAGGGTCGGACGGCGGCCATGACCATGCACCAACACAATTGCAAAATACGGGCAATCGCCATCGTCGGTGTCGATCAGCCGCGCGATGCGTTGATCGGGCATTGTGCCGCGCTCGACCAGCCAAGCCTGTGACAGCCGCCCGGCGCGGTCCAGCGCGCGCTTGATCTTGGGCAGATTGCGCCCGGTTTTCATCACCACCACTGCATCGGCCCCCTGCATCTGGGCGGCCAATTGATCTTCTGACATCGACCCCATGAGCACGGACATCACGTCGTCGCCCCATGTCATCGGCTCGCCAATCGCGGTCCAACAGCCCGTCATGCCCGTGATGCCGGGGATCACTTCGATCTCCAGCCGGTCGCGCAGGCGGGTGTAAAGATGCATGAACGAGCCGTAGAAAAACGGATCACCCTCACATAACACCACCACATCGCGGTCTTGCGCCAGCGCGGTCAGCCGCGCCGCCCAGTCATCATAAAACCTTGCCAGCAGCTGGTTGTATTCCGGGCTGTCAAACGGGATTTCGGTGGTGACAGGGTATTCCATCGCATGTTCACGAACAGCGGTGTGCAGCATCCCCTCGACAATCCGGCGGGCCTGACCAAATCGCCCTTTCTTGCGAAAATAGGCGATATCGCTGGCGCCACGCACCGCGCGGTCGGCGCGGCGTGACATCAGGTCGGGATCGCCCGGCCCAAGACCGGCACAGATAATACGTCCCATGTCGCTTACTCCTTGCGCGAGGCCAGCGCATTCAGCGCCGCCACCGTGATCGCTGAACCGCCAAGCCGCCCCTGCACAATCACCGCAGGCACCGGCGGGGCCGCGATCAATGCGGCCTTGGATTCCGCCGCGCCGACAAACCCGACCGGACAGCCGATGATCGCCGCCGGACGTGGACACGCCGGATCTTCCAGCATGTTGAGCAGATGAAACAGCGCCGTCGGGGCATTGCCGATGGCCACCACCGCCCCCGCCAGATGCGGGCGCCACAGCTCCAGCGCGGCGGCCGACCGGGTATTGCCCATGTCGCGCGCACGTGTGGGCACCTCTGGGTCATGCAGTGTACAGATCACCGGGTTGTCGGCAGGCAGGCGCGCGCGCGTGATCCCCTCGCTGACCATACGGGCGTCGCACAGGATCGGCGCCCCACGTTCCAGCGCGGCACGAGCCGCACTCGCCATGCCGGGGCTGAACCGCACATCACGTTCCAATCCGACCAGCCCCGCCGCATGGATCATGCGCACGACCACCGGCTCTTCTTCGGGCGTGAACCGGGCCAGATCGGCCTCGGCGCGGATGGTGGCAAAGGATTGCGCATAGATCGTTGCGCCATCCGTTTCATAAACATGGGCCATCACGAAAACTCCGGTAATTGCAGGATATCAGGGGTCGTCAGCCCACGTCGGACCGGCGCGTCACCCGCGCGCCCGCCCCGGACCAGATCAACCCCCGCAGGGGTAGCAACAAGCGTCAGGTCGGCGTGCCCCGGCCCGGCACAGCCTTTGGTGCAACCAGACAGATGCAGAACCTTGTCCGGGGCCAGATCGGGCGCAAGGCGGCGGGCCAGCGCACGCACATCGCCCTGCCCCTGCAAACACCCCGGCGCGCCGGTACAGGCAAAGACACGCAGCCGCGGATCGCCCGGATCGGTGATCAGACCGCCCAGATCGGGGCACAGTGGCATTGCGCACAAGCCCTCGATCAGCAGCATCCGCCACGGCGTCAGACGCAGCGGGCCAAGCGCCGCCAGTCGGTCCAGCGTGTCGGCATGCAGCAGGCCAAATTCCAATCCCACCAATGCGCCCTGCGGGACCAGCCCCGGCACAACAGGCGCATTCGCAATCGTTGGCTCCGGCGCGGGGGTGTGGGTGGGACGCAGCGCCGCGTCGGGGCGCGCGCCGCGCGCGATCACCTGTGCCATACGGCCCCTGCCGTCACAAAGCCCCCCGACCTCGACAAACCAGCGCGCCAAATCGCACATCGCTTCTGGCGCTTGCGCCTCGGTGACGGCTGCGCCCTGCTCCAGCCCGGTTGCACGCAGGATCAAACCGCCATCGGCAGCACGTTCAAGCCGGATATCAGCCGAAATATCGCGCATGACCGGGGCAGGCCCGGAATCCAGCATGAAGCCGAATTTATGCGACAGATCCGGCACCGTGACCAATGCGCGCCGCAGCGCGTCAGCCAGCGCATAGGTCGCCGCATCCGCGAAAGGCGTGACAAGGATGTTGCGCGGCACCAGCGTGCCTTCGGAACCCTCTGGTTCGATCAGCCCCAGTGGCACCAGCGCGTCAATCAACGCCGCATGGCTTTCTGTGCGCACCCCGCGCAGTTGCAGATTGGCGCGGGCGGGCAAGTCGATCATGCCGTTGCCAAAACGCCGCGCCGCCGCCGCAATGGCATGCGCCTGATCGCGGCTTAACCGATTGTTCCGTGGTCGCAGCCGCACCACCAACCCATCACCGCTGACCATTGGATGCCGCGCGCTGGGACAGCGGCCATAGATGCGCGCGGTCATGTGGCGCTCTCCAGCCGGGCGATGATCGAATTGCTCTGGGTGACCCAAAGACCCGCTTCGCGCAGACGGCGAAACAGATCCTGCAGCGCGGCCAGCGCTTCGGGTGCGTCACGCGCCATGAACTCGACCACGGCGTCACGTCCCAACGTCGCCTCGAAATAGAGGTCAAACAGATGCGCCGGCACGGTCTGTGCCAGATGCGCAAAAGCGGCAAGGTGATCCAGCGTCGCCGCAATCTCGGCCCCGCCGCGAAACCCGTGCCGCATCATGCCCTCGGCCCAGGCTGGATCAGCGGCACGGGCGCGGACAACGCGGGCGATCTCTTCGCTTTGGTTGCGGGCGCGTGGGCTGTCGGGGCGGGTGGCATCCAGATGATAAAGCGCCGGACGCGCCTGCCCGAGATTGGCCAGAGCGGCGGCAAAACCGCCCTCATGCGCGGCATAATCCGACGCCAGAAGCAGATCGGTTTCCGCCAGATCCTGCACATGCACGAAACTGTCCGCACCGCGCAAACGGGTCTCAAGCGCGTCACGATCGGGGCGCAGGCTGCCATCCTTGGCAATTGCATGGCTGGAGGCCGCGATCCATGCCTCGCCCGCCGCCAAACGCGCCTCTGGCGTGAAATCATCCAGCGCCGCCCCCATGTTCAGACCGTATTGGCCGGGGCGGGGCGCAAAGACACGGGCAATCCGCGTGGCATAGGGATTGTCCGCGCCGCTTTCCTCGCCCGCGACCAAACGGGCGGTCAGCGCCTCGGCCCCGGTTTCGAACAATTGCGCCAATCCGGGGAAAATATCGCGAAACAGCCCCGACACGCGGAGGGTGACGTCAATGCGCGGCCGCCCAAGCAAGGCCAGCGGGATCACCTCGACCCCGGTCACCCGCGCCGCCGCATCGTCCCAGACCGGCTTGAGCCCGGCAAGATGCAGCGCCATGGCGAATTCCTCGCCTGCGGTGCGCATCGTTGCCGACCCCCAAAGATCAACCACCAACCCCTGAGGCCAATCCCCGTGGTCCTGCAAATGTTTGCGCAGCAGCTCTTCGGCCAGTTTCACGCCCTGGGCATGGGCCGCACGGGACGGCACGGCCCGTGGATCGACGGAATACATGTTGCGCCCGGTCGGCAGCACCTCGCGGCGTCCACGCGCGGGACTGCCCGAAGGGCAGGCGGCCACCCGCCGCCCTGCCAGTGCGGCGAACACCCCGGCGAGTTCTTCTGTGCCACATTCCCCCTGGCCAAAGACATGCAGCCCGTCGCCGAACTGGCTCTCCTTGATGTCACAGACAAACCGGTCGACGCGGGTGATCACCTCGGCCGGGCTGGCGGCGGCAGGAATGCCAAGATCGGCGCTGACACCGCTGGCATCCGCCTCGTCACGGATGGCCCCGATCAGCCGCGTGCGCCGCGCCGGATCCAGCCCGTCGGCGGTGGAATATTCATCCAGCAGGCGTTCAAGCCGCGCCATCCCGACCGGCAGCTGCGCGGCACGCATCGGCGGCGGCATATGGCCCAATGTCACCGCGCCAATGCGCCGCTTGGCCTGTGCGGCCTCGCCGGGGTCATTCACGATAAACGGATAGACAACCGGCAAGGCCCCGATCAGCGCCTCTGGCCAACAGGTTGCCGACAGCGCCACCGACTTCCCCGGCAGCCATTCCAACGTGCCATGTGCCCCCATATGGATCAGCGCGTCGATCCCCATGGCGCGCAGCCAGAGGTAAAAGGCGACATAGCCATGGCGCGGCGTGCGGGCGAGATCGTGATAGATCTCTTGGCGATTGTCCTGCGCCCCGCGTTCGGGTTGCAGCGCCAACAGGACGCCCCCCCGGTCAATCGCCGCAAAACGAAAGGCCCCCGCGACACAGGCGGGGTCGTCCTCGGGCGCGCCCCAGACCGCGGTCAGGTCGTCCCGCAATGCGCTTGGCAAAGCGTCCAGCGCGGCGCGATAGGCGGCCAGCGGCCAGCTGATCTGCGCCGTGTCCAGATCCCGCGCCGCGGCGCCGGGGGCCACGGAATACCCCTGATCCGCCAGCGCGGTCAGCATCCCGTCGCTTGAGGCCAGCGCATCCAGACCCACCGCATGCGCCATCTGCCAATCGCGCCCCGGATAGGTCGACAACACCAGCGCCAGTTTGCGCTGCGCCATCGGAGTTTGCCCCAGCCGATGCCAGGCGCAGATCCGATCCAGCGCGGCCGAAATCCGCGCGGGATCGGCACGATGGGCAAAGCGCGAATATTGCAGATCCGGGTCCCGCGCGCCGGGGGCCTTGAACGACACGACGCCCGCATGCAGCCGCCCGTCAACCTCGGGCAGGACAACATGCATCGCCAGATCAGACGGCGACAACCCGCGTTCCGACTGTGCCCAGTCCTTGCGTTGCGCGGTCGAGAGTGCAACCTGAAACACAGGACAGGCATAACGATCAAACGGCGTTGCGCCATCGGCCCCCTGCATCGAAAATGCGGTGGCATTCACCACCAGATCCGGCTGGCGTGGCCCCAGCGCCGCATGCAGCCAATCCGCCATACCCGCCGCCTTTAGCGAGGTCGCGAAAACCCCATAGGCCTGAAACCCGCGCTGGTCCAAACCCGCGATCAAACCATCGACCGGCGCCATATCCGCCGCACTCAAGTAAGACCGATAGAAACTGACCAGCGCCAACGGTCGTTTGTCCTTGCCCCGGGGCTCCAACGTGTCGAGCGGGCCAAGATCGGGATGATAAAACCCCTGAGCCGGCAGGCGTTTGTCGCCAGACACCGGCCCTGCATAAAACCCGGAGGCCAATGCCATTTGCGCCAGCGCCGCCTGCGCCGCCACCGCGCCCCCCGCATCGCACAGCGTCTTGAGCCGCCGCAGGGTCGATACCGGGAGGGTCGACAGCGCATCAAGACGTGGATCGTCGCGGCCATCGGCGGGCAAAACCGCCAGCGCAATCCCCTTACGCCGCGCCAGATCCTGAAGCGAGGCCAAGCCATAGGGCCAATAGGCCTCGCCACCGATCAGACGCACCAGAATACCCTTGGCCCCGGCCAGCGTGGACTCGACATAGGTGTCCACCGAAACCGGATGCCGCAGCGCCACCAGATTGGCCAGCCGCAAACTGGGCAAGCCCCCATTGGCGCGATGCCAGCCCGCCGCGAAAGCCCCAAGATCACTGTCCGAAAAGGACAGCGCCACCAGATCGGCGGGGGTTTGCCCCAGATCCATGGGCGTCTCGGTCTCTTCCAGACCGTGGCTTTCGCGAAAGACGATATGCATCAGGCAGGCAGAGCCTGGCCCAGGGCCGTGCGGATCGCATCCGGGTCAAGATCGTCATGTTCGGCGATCACCACCAGCGCCGACCGGCGCGGATCGCTGCCCCAGGGGCGGTCGAACTGATGACGGACCCGCGCGCCGACAGCCTGCACCAACAGCCGCATCGGCTTGCCCGCCACCGCCACATGGCCCTTGACGCGTAAAATCTTCTGCTCCTGCGCCAGACGTGCGATTGCCGCGACGAGGTGCTCTGGATCTTCGATCTCGCCCAGCTCGATCACCACGGTGTCGAAATCTTCGTGCTCGTGGTCATCGGTGCCATCATGGTGGCTGGGCCGCGCCGCCAGATCATCCTCGGCGGCGGCACCCAGACCCAGCACGACGTCGGGATCAATCACCCCTTCGGTCAGCGCCAACATCGGCAACTTGCGCGGCGCCTCGGCCTCGATCACGGCGCGGGCTGCGGCCAAACCGGCCTCTCCGGCCAGATCGGCCTTGGACAACAACACAAGATCGGCGCAATTGATCTGATCCTCGAACACTTCTGACAATGGCGTTTCGTGATCCAGACTGTCGTCAGCTTGCCGCTGCGCATCCACCGCCGCCACATCCGGTGCGAAACGCCCGCTTGCCACAGCTTCGGCATCGGCCAGGGCAATCACGCCGTCGACCGTGATCTGCGACCGGATCGCAGGCCAGTCAAACGCCTTGAGCAAAGGTTTGGGCAACGCCAGACCAGAGGTCTCGATCAGGATATGATCCGGCTTCTGCGGCCGCGCCATCAGCGCCCCGATTGTGGGAATAAATTCATCCGCGACGGTGCAGCAGATACAGCCATTGGCCAACTCAACGATGTTTTCGTCGGGGCAATTTTCATCAGCACATTGGCGCAAGATATCGCCATCGACGCCAACGGTGCCAAATTCATTGACCAGAACGGCCAGCTTGCGCCCGCCCGCATTGGCCATCAGATGACGGATCAACGTGGTTTTCCCCGCGCCGAGAAAACCGGTGATGACTGTGACGGGAATCTTGGTCAGATCGGACATGATCTACTCCTGTGGATCGGGCTGTGCCAAAAGCGGCGGAATACGTGCGAGACTTTGTTTGCGAAAGATCACCGGGCGCTCACGCCAGGGCACCAAACCGTCGGCCGCGGCCGCATAGGCGGCGGATCCTTCCAGAATGTCGGCGGCGTTTTCGGGGCTCATATGGCTATAGACATAGCTCCACTTGCCCGGCGCCGAGAGCGCGACAGCACAGCCGTTCTTGCAGGCAGACAGGCATTCCACCGCGCGGATCTCTACCCCTTCGGGGCATTCAAGCGCCTCAAGCCTGTCGCGCAAATGCGCGCCCGGGCGGATGCCGTCCTCGGGGTCGGACCCTGCCTCTCGGCAGGTCACACAGACACTTAGAATGGCCGTCATCGCAACTTTCCTTCTGTAGGGCATCAGGGGAAAGTCCAGAGGATAAAACCGAGCGCACAAGACACGCGACCAGAGTCACCCATCCGGTCGCAGAAACACCCCGTCTGCCCGTAAACATCAACGCTGGCAGGTCTCCCGGCTTGCGGATATCGGGGGGAACCCCCATGGTCATCCACCTTCCCGGCCTGTGTGGGCCAGTGGCTTGGATGACCTCTCCGGTCACGGTCGCGGGGGCGGCTGCGCTTGGACGGGCGATCTTTCAAATCGCAAACCCTGTCGCATTCCCTCTTCGCCTGCCATAAGGACAGGAACCAACGTGCGCCCTGAGTGCGCGAGCGCATCCCTTTTGTCAAGCACGAGGACAGACCGTCATGCCCGACCAGACCGACAGCCCCGAAACTCTTGCCCGCCACAGCGCCAAAATGGCCAAGAAAAAGGCCGCGCGTGACAAGATCATGGCAAAGAAAGAAGGTGAGAAAGGGCTGATAATTGTCCACACCGGACCGGGAAAGGGCAAGTCTTCGTCCGGGTTTGGCATGATTCTGCGTTGTATCGCGCATGGCATGCCCTGCGCTGTTGTCCAATTCATCAAGGGCGCGTGGGACACCGGCGAGCGCAGCCTGATCACCGGGCATTTTGGCGATCTCTGCCAGTTTTACGCAATGGGCGAAGGCTTCACCTGGGAAACCCAGGACCGCGCCCGCGACATCGCCGCCGCACAGGCCGGTTGGGAAAAAGCCAAGGAACTGATCCGCGACCCGGAAATCCGCATGGTGCTGTTGGACGAAATCAACATCGCGCTGCGCTATGACTATCTGTCGATCGACGAGGTCCTGACGTTCCTGCGCACAGAGAAACCGGAAATGACCCACGTTGTTTTGACCGGCCGCAACGCTGCGGAACCCCTGATCGAGGCAGCCGATCTGGTGACTGAAATGACCCTCGTCAAACACCCGTTTCGATCCGGGATCAAAGCGCAGGCCGGCGTGGAATTCTAGGCGAAATATGGGGGCTCTGCCCCCGGCGCCCTGCGCCTCCCCGGGATATTTTCACCAAGAAGAAAGTAAGGGTTTCTTAAGGATGAAATGCTCAAATGTCTCTGCGGTACAGGGAGGGATCCCGATGACCGCCCAAGGAGAAAGCACCGCGTCTCCCCCGGTTGTCCGGCCCGAGGCGCGGTGCCACACTTTGGCTTTCTTCTTGGAAAAAAATATCCCCGCCGGAGGCAATCCCGGCCTCTCCAGATGTCGCGGCGGGATCTGATGGGCGCGCTGATGCTGCAGGGCACGGGATCAAACGTCGGCAAATCCATGCTGGTCGCGGGATTGTGTCGTGCGGCCCTGCGGCGCGGATTTTCGGTCGCTCCGTTCAAGCCGCAAAACATGTCCAACAACGCCGCCGTAACTGCGGATGGCGGCGAGATAGGGCGTGCGCAGGCCTTGCAGGCCCTGGCCTGCGGGATCGAACCCCTGACGGATATGAACCCGGTTCTGCTCAAACCCGAAAGTGACACGGGCGCGCAGGTGGTGGTTCAGGGGCGACATCTGACCACGGCACGGGCCCGCGATTACAGCGCGTTGAAGCCACAGTTGATGGGGGCGGTGCTGGAGAGTTTTGCCCGGTTGACGGCGCGCCATGATCTGGTGATCGTGGAAGGCGCAGGCTCGCCCGCCGAGGTGAATTTGCGTGCCAATGACATCGCCAACATGGGCTTTGCCTGTGCCGCGGGGGTGCCTGTCGTTTTGGCTGGTGATATAGATCGCGGCGGGGTGATTGCACAGCTTGTCGGCACCCAGGCGATATTGGACCCCGGCGACGCCGCGATGATCGCGGGATTTCTGATCAACAAATTTCGCGGCGATCCGACCCTGTTCGATGATGGCTATCGTCTGATCGCGGCGCGCACCGGGTGGCGCGGGTATGGCGTGCTGCCCTGGTTTTCGCAAGCGCATGTGTTGCCCGCCGAAGATGCTTTGGATCTGGCCCGTGCGCCAAAGCAGGGCGGGGTGAAAATTGCCTGTCTTATGCTGTCCCGGATCGCCAATTTTGATGATCTTGATCCGCTTGCCGGTGAGGCTGGGATCGATCTGGTGATGGTCCCACCGGGCAGTGCAATTCCGGGCGACGCCCAACTGGTGATCCTGCCCGGCACGAAATCGACCCGTGCCGATCTGACATTTCTCCGCGCTCAGGGGTGGGATATTGATCTGATGGCCCATTACCGGCGTGGCGGGCATGTGTTGGGGATTTGTGGCGGTTATCAAATGCTGGGGCATGCCATCCGCGATCCCGAAGGGATCGAAGGGGCCCCCGGCGCGACCGAAGGCTTGGGTCTGTTGGATATCGAAACCGAGATGCAGCCCAACAAGCAATTGTCGCAGGTCACGGCGCGTCATGCGGCCTCGGGCCTTGCGGTTGAGGGGTATGAGATTCATATCGGCCGTTCGGACGGCCCGGATCGCGCCCGGCCATTTGTCCATATCAACGGTGCGCCCGAAGGGGCGATTTCATCCTGCGGTCGGGTGACCGGCACCTATTTGCACGGGCTGTTTGTCGCGGATGCGTTTCGCGCGGCCTACCTTGGTGCCATTGGTATCGCCACCTCGGGTGACAGCCATCAGGGGCGGGTTGAGGCCGCGTTGGATGCGCTGGCCGATCATCTGGAGACGCATTTGGATGTTGCGGGGCTGTTGGATCTGGCGCGCTGAACCGGTCAGGGCCCTGTTCGGGCCTTACAGGGTCAAAGCCTGTTCCAGCCGCGCCCATTCCACCGGCGTTCCCGGCAGGCCAAGGCGAATCCATTGCGGCGCATAGGGAAAGATCCGGCTCCAGATCCCGGCGCGGGCAAGGTGGTCGCGGGCGGTCTCGGCGTCTGGCGTAACGTAGGTACGAAACAGATGCGTCCCGCCCAGCAGGGTCCAACCCGCGCCCGCCGCCAGGGTATCAAGCCGACCGGTTTCCTGTGCCAGCCGCGCCACCGTGGCACGATGCCAGTCGTGATCGCCCAAGGCCGCGCGCCCGATTTCCAGCGCCGCCCCCGAAACCGGCCAGGGGCCAGCCAATTCGGACAACCGTGCCACGGTGGCGCGATCCCCGAAGGCAAAGCCAAGCCGCAGCCCCGCAAGCCCCCAGAACTTGCCGAAGGAGCGCAGCACAATCAACTGACCGCCGTGGGCAAGCGATCCAGCCTGCGCCGCCAGGGACAGCTCTGGCACCGGATCGGCAAAGCTTTCATCGACGACGAGTTGGCCGACATCGCGGGCCAAATCACAAAGCGTCTGGCGGTCGTGATGGCGCCCGTCGGGGTTGTTGGGATTGACCACAACCGCCAGATCCGCCCCAGCCAGATCCGCCAGTGCAGAGACCTCCTGCACCAGCCACCCATTGGCCGCCAGTGCCGCGCCATGTTCATTATACGTCGGGCCAAGGATGCGCGCCCGCCCCCGCGCCGCCCCCGGCGCCGTGAGCTGCGGCACCAATTGGATCGCCTGTTGTGCGCCCGACAGGGCAACACAGGGGGCATCGCTGCCAAAGGCGCGGGCGGCCTCCGCCAGCAGGGCCGACTTCGCCGCTTGGGTGGGCAGATCGGTCCAGACCGATGCGGGCAGCGCGGGCACCGGCCAAGGCTGGCGGTTGATGCCGGTGGACAGGTCAATCCAATCGCTGCGGCCCCAATGTGCCTGTGCAAAATCGATATTGCCGCCGTGATCGCGCATCAGAAACTCCAGATTATCAGCGCAGAACACGCCAGCCCAAGCGCCCCCAATCCCATGGCCCGCCGATAAAGCGCAAGCCCCCGGCGCAGGTCGTCCCCTTTTGGATCGCGGGCATCGGCATTCAGCCAGGGTTCCCGGGCGATATGATCGCCATAGATTCGCGGCCCGGACAGGCGGACATCCAGCGCGCCTGCCATGGCCGCCTCGGGCCAGCCGGCATTGGGCGACCGATGGGCCCGCGCATCCGCCCCCATCACCCGCAGCGCCCGCAGACCAAAACGCCCCGCAGCCAGTGCAAACAATCCGCCACACAGACGCGCCGGGATCAGATTCACCAGATCGTCGATCCGCGCCGCCGCCCAGCCAAACGCCTCATACCTTTCGGTACGGTGGCCAATCATCGAATCCAGCGTGTTGATCGCCTTGTACGCGGCAATGCCGGGCAGCCCGGCCACGGCCCCCCAAAACAGCGGCGCGACAATCCCGTCCGAACTGTTCTCGGCCAGACTTTCCAACGCCGCGCGGCTAATCCCAGCGGTGTCCAATTGTGCGGGATCGCGTCCGACGATCATTGACAGCGCGTAACGCGCCTCGGCCAGTGCGTCTGCGTCCGGGGGGGCGGTGCTCAGGGCGGTATTCAGCGGGTCGGCGACGGCAACAACATGTTCATGCATCGCGCGCAGGGCCACCAACGGCCATGCCAGCACACCGCCGATCACGATCCCAAGCCAGCCCGAGGGCAGCAGGCTTTGCAGCAGCGCGCCGCAAAGCGCCGCCAAGGCAATCACCAGCAGCGCGGCCAGCGTGCCGCGCGCGCGCCGCCCTGCGCCCGGATGGTTCAACCGCCGTTCAAGGCCGGAAATCGCAGCGCCAAGCCATGTCACCGGGTGGCCGATCCTTTGGAACACCGGCTTTGGCCAGCCGATCGCCACATCCAGCGCCATCGCAATCAACATCATCGCGGCAAAGTTCATCACGCGCCTCCACGAAATTGCAGCACATGGCGCAACCCTGCGGCACGCAGGGTCTCTGCCCCGGTCGACGGCACGGTGCCGGGCGAGAAGATCAGCCCCCGCGCACAGCCGGTATGGGCGCGCAGCCAGCCAAGCGCGCCCAAGTCGCGCGCCAAATCCGGGGTTGGATCGCCCACCGGACCGCGCATCGCCTGACACCGCGCGGCGCTTTCGCTGGCCAGGGCCGCGATATCAGGCAGGTTACGCGCCAGCCTCCATGGTGCGATCAGGTCGGAAATATCGGGAAAGGCCTGATCCTGTGGCTCGGTCCAGCGCGCACCACCCCAAAACCCACCCAGAATCTCATATCGGGGTTGGCCCGGCAGATCAGCCAGACAATCGCCCACCCGCGACGCCCATAGCAGACGCGACGGGGCGGCAAAGGCCAGCGGATCCGATGCACCTTCAAATCGGACGCAGGCCCGCGCCAGATCCAATGGCCGGCCCGCCACCCGGCAAGCTGCGCCAGCGCCACCAGTCGCGCGCTGGACACACCGGTGCCAAAGCCAAGTTGCGCCAATGCACGCATGCGGACCGTCCCCCGCAAGCGCAGCCCAAGCGGCGTCAGGAACCGACGCACCTGTTGTGCCGTCAGACCCACCCCATATAGCCGCAGACCCTGCGCCGCCGGATAATGCCACAGCCGCACGCCAAGTGCCGGACAGGGCAAGGTGACCAGCGCAACCGGCCCATCGCGGCCAATCCGCCCCTGCATCCATTCGCCGAAATGGCCCGCGACACATAGATCTGTCATTGCGCGCCCGGATTGACGTCAGCCACAGAATTGACGCAAGCCACGGACCAGCCCGCCGCGCCCGGCGGCACGACAAGCCGCGTGATCGACAACGGCGCCACCTGAAACGCCAACGCAGCCGGGATCGAGCCCAGGGCATGGGCCAGCCCGGCGCGCACCACCCCGGCATGGGCGACCACCGCGATCCGCCCGCCCTGCCCGGCCAAGTCTGTCAGCGCGGGTTGAACCCGGGCACAGAGATCGGCGAAACTTTCGCCCTGCGGCGGGCGATGCCGGGCCAATTCAGACGCCGCAAGCGGGCCAAGATCGGGCAGATCGCCATAGGCCACGCCCTCCCATGATCCGAAATCCTGCTCCCATAGGCGGGCATCCTGCGCTGGTGTTTGATCGGGCCAAAGCGCCGCGGCGGTTTGCAAACAGCGCAATGCCGGACTGGCCACCAGCCGCGCCGCGCCAATGCGCAGACGCAGATCGGCCAGAACCCTGTCGGGCGGAATGCGGGCGCTGACATCACGCCGCCCGGCCAGACAACCGCCGTCACAGGCCTGGCGCATGGCGGATCAAAATCAATTCGGTCCCGGCGCTGGCATCCATCACGATATTGTCCCTTTCTCACTCCGGCTGTTTCTGCTTTATCGACCGGCGGGGAACAAGAGGCAGGATGCAGATCACCAATGGCGCGCATAGTTCTGATCACCGGCGGGGCGCGGTCCGGCAAAAGCGTCCTGGCGGAAAAACGCGTTCTAGAGACCGCCTCCAAGGCCCATTACATCGCCACAGCCCAGGCATTCGATGCGGAAATGACGGCGCGTATTGCCACCCACCGCGACCGGCGCGGCCCCGAATGGCACACGCATGAGGCCCCGCTTGATCTGCTGGCGGCCTTGCGCGACACCGATGACGCCCCGCGTCTGGTTGACTGCCTGACATTATGGCTGAGCAATCTGATCCTTGCAGAAATGGACTGGGAAAGCCGGGCGCGTGACATGCTGGCCGCCCTTCCCGATCTGCACCATCCGGTTGTCTTTGTCAGCAACGAACTGGGCATGGGGATCGTGCCGGACAATCCGCTGGCGCGGCGTTTTCGCGATGCGGCGGGCACGCTTAACCAATGGGTCGCGACCCAAGCCGACGAGGTGATCCTGTCTATCTCCGGCCTGCCACTGAAAGTGAAGTAACCTATGAAACTCAATAAACTATCCGAGGTCGCAACCCTTGCCGACCACCTGCCCGAAGCCGACACCGCCCAAGAGGCCGCCGCACGCGCCCACCAGGACGCGCTGACCAAGCCGCCCGGTGCGCTGGGACGGCTTGAGGATCTGGCGATCTTCATGGCGGGATGGCGCGGCACGGATCGCCCCGACATCACCAAGGCGCAGGCCCTTGTTTTTGCCGGAAATCACGGCATCTGTGCCCAGGGTGTGAACCCGTTTCCGCAAGAGGTCACCGCGCAGATGGTGGTGAATTTTGAACAGGGCGGCGCAGCAATCAATCAGCTGTGCCGGGCAAATGGCGCGGATCTGGATGTGATCGCGCTGGATCTGGATCGGCCAACCGCCGATTTCACCCAAGGCCCCGCCATGACCGAGGCCGAAACGCTGGACGCGATGAACCGCGGTGCGGCGGCGGTCGATCCGGGCGCGGATGTCGTGTTGCTGGGCGAAATGGGGATCGGCAATTCCACCATTGCCGCCGCATTGGCCTGCGCGCTGTTCAAAGGCACAGCCGCCGATTGGGTGGGGCCGGGCACGGGATCGGATGCGGCCGGGGTGGCACGCAAAATCGCCGCTATCGAGGCCGGGCTGGCCCTGCATGGTGCCAAGTCACCGATCGACGTTCTGGCCGCGTTTGGCGGGCGGGAACAAGCCGCGATCTGTGGTGCGGTTCTGGCCGCGCGCAAACAGGGCATTCCGGTGATCCTCGACGGGTTCATCTGCACCTCGGCGGCGGCGGTGTTGTATGCCGTTGACCCACGGCTGCTGGATCATTGCCTGGTGGGGCATATGTCGGCAGAACCGGGTCATCGCCGTCTGCTGAAGGCGCTCGACAAACGGGCTGTGCTGGAATTTGACATGCGCCTTGGCGAAGGCTCGGGCGCGGCGCTGGCGCTTGGCATCCTGCGCTCTGCGCTGGCCTGTCACAATGGCATGGCGACCTTTGCACAGGCCGGGGTCAGCGCGGCATGATCCGACGCGAGGCCCATCTCGCGCTGGTATTGATGACACGGCTGCCCCTGCCCCGATTGGCCGAACCTGTGCCGGCAATCGGGCGCGCGGCCTGGGCCTTTGCGCTGGTGGGTCTGGTGGTCGGCGGGCTAAGCGCCGCTGTGCTGGTTGTGTTGCTTGGCCTTGGTCTGCCGCCGTCGCTGGCCGCAGGTGGGGCGCTGGTGGCGCAGGTTCTGCTGACCGGCGCGCTGCACGAAGACGGGCTGGCCGATATGGTCGATGGCGTCTGGGGCGGGCAGGACCGGGCCCGGCGGCTGGAGATCATGCGCGACAGCCGGATTGGCAGCTACGGCACGCTCGCGTTGGTTCTGTCGGTCGGGTTGCGTTGGCAGGCGCTGGCGGTGCTGGCGGCCAATCCCGCGTTTACCTGTGGCGCGATCCTTGCCGTTGCGATGAGCAGCCGCAGTTGCGTCACCTTGGCGCTGGCGCTTTTGCCGGCGGCACGCGCCGACGGTCTGGGCCAAAGCGCAACCGGGGTGGGCCGTTCCGCCGTATTTCTGGCGCTGATCCTGGGGCTTGTTCCGGTGCTGGCGCTGGCCTTTTTCGGCGGATCACCCGCCCCACTATTTATCCTGCCGGTTCAGGCGCTGGCGCTGTTCATCATCGCCCGGCTCGCCCTGACGCGCCTTGGCGGTCAGACCGGCGATGTGCTGGGCGCAACCCAGCAGGTGACCGAAATCGCCGGGTTGCTTGCGCTGGCGGCACGATAGGCCACCGCCAGCCTGCTGTTTTACTTGCGTCAGAACATCCGCGGCGCGCGATCCTAACGTTTTTTCATCGCATCCAGCAAAGCCGCGCCAAGCGCGCTTTGGCCTGGATCGGCGGGCTTGTTCCGGTCGTGGCCACCAGCATTATGCGGCTTGCGCCCCTTTGGCCCGGATGGCCCACGGGAATTCTGATCAGGCTTGCCGCGACCTGAACCGGATTTTTGTCCGGCTCTCTGGCCCGCATTCTGGCCACCCTCCTGACCGGCACCGCTATCCTTGCGCATGCTGAGACCGATGCGTTTGCGGGCGACGTCGACCTCAGTCACGCGAACACGCACCACATCGCCGGCCTTCACCACCTCATGCGGGTCTTTGACAAACCGGTCGGCCAATTGGCTGACATGCACCAGACCGTCCTGATGCACGCCGACATCGACAAAGGCACCAAAGGCCGCCACATTGGTCACCGTGCCCTCCAGCGACATGCCGGGTTTCAGATCGGTGATCGCGTCAATACCTTCTGCGAAGCTCGCGGTTTTGAAGGTCGGGCGCGGGTCACGGCCCGGCTTTTGCATCTCAGCCAGAATGTCGCGCACCGTCGGCAGACCGAAACTGGCATCGACGAAATCCTCGGCCCGCAGACCGGCCAAAAGCTGCTCCTCCCCCATGATCTGGCGAATGTCGCGGCCACAGGCTTTTTCAATCCGACGCGCCACATCATAGGCTTCGGGGTGCACGGACGACGCATCCAGCGGTTCCGCCCCGTCGCGAATGCGCAGGAAGCCTGCGCATTGCTCAAACGCCTTGGGGCCGACACCCGCCACCTTTTTCAATGCCTTGCGCGAGGCAAAGGCCCCTTCGCTGTCGCGATGCGCCACAATATTGGCCGCCAATGACGGGCCAAGCCCGGCGACATGTGCCAACAGCGGCGCAGACGCCGTGTTCAGATCCACGCCAACCGCGTTCACCGCATCTTCGACCACCGCCTCAAGCGCCTTGCCCAATTGCCGTTGGTCAACATCGTGCTGATATTGGCCGACGCCGATGCTTTCCGGCGTGATCTTGACCAATTCCGCCAGCGGATCTTGCAGACGGCGGGCAATCGACACCGCGCCACGAATGCTGACATCCAGATCGGGGAATTCCTTGGCCGCCAATTCCGACGCCGAATAGACCGAGGCCCCGGCCTCGGACACCACAACGCTGGTTGGTTTGGGACCGGCGGGCAGCCGTTTCAGCGCATCCGCGACAAAACGTTCGGTTTCGCGGCTGGCGGTGCCGTTGCCGATGGCGATCAGCTCGATGTTATGTTTGCGGATCAAGTGCAGGACCTGTTCCTCGGCCCCGCGCAAATCCCGCTTTGGCGGGAAGGGATACATCGTCGCATGATCCAGCAGCTTGCCGGTGGCATCCACCACCGCCGCCTTGACCCCGGTGCGAATACCGGGATCGAGCCCCAGGGTCGCCTTGCTGCCCGCAGGGGCCGCCAGCAACAGATCCTTCAAGTTGCGGGAAAACACCCGGATGGCTTCGTCATGGGCGCGGCGACGAAGATCGGTCAAAAGATCCATGTACATTGTCAGGCTCAGCTTGACCCGCCATGTCCAACCCGCCGCATCGCGCAGCCAGGCATCCCCCGGCCCATCGCCGGGAATGCCGATGGCATGGGCGACAATGCCGACCGCACGCTCTGGCCCGGTCTCGGGCTCTGGCTCGATCCCGAGGCTGACAATTTCCTCTTTCGCGGCACGCATGATCGCCAGCGCCCGGTGGGCGGGGATATTGGCCCATTTCTCGCTGTGATCGAAATAATCGGAAAACTTGGCGCCGACCTCTTCCTTGCCCTTCTGGACCTTGGCGGTGATCACCGCCTCTTTCATCATGTAATCGCGCAGACGGCCAAGAAGGTCGGCGTTCTCCGTCAGCTCTTCGCCCAGAATGTCGCGCGCGCCGTCCAGCGCCGCTTTGACCGTTTCGACAGTCTCGCCCAGATAACCCTGTGCCAGAGTTTCCGGCGCCGCACCGCGATTGGTTTGAATGGCGCGCAACAGCGGCTCCAGCCCGTTTTCGCGGGCGATCATCGCCTTGGTGCGCCGTTTGGGTTTATACGGCAGATAGATGTCTTCCAGCGTCGCCTTGCTGGTCGCGCCTGCAATCGACCGCGCCAGCGCATCGGTCAGCTTGCCCTGCGATTTGATCGAATCAAGGATGCTGGCCCGCCGCTTTTCCATCTCGCGCAGATAGACCAGCCGGTCGCCCAGCGTCCGCAATTGCGTGTCATCCAGCCCGCCGGTCATCTCTTTGCGATACCGCGCGATAAACGGCACCGTCGCGCCGCCGTCCAACAATTCGACCGCGCTTGTCACCTGGGTCGGGCTGGCGGCGATTTCGGTGGCAATGGTGCGGGCAATGCGGTCTGCGATCTGGTCCAAGGTCAGGCTCCTGTCATGCGGGACCATAGTGATACCGGCCCCGCCCGGCCCGCGCCAGCCCCTTCGTTGATCTGGCGGTGATCTGGCAGACAATCTGGCGCGCTGTGCCGACCTCCACTTTCTGCGCCCTCGGCAATCTGCTAGGGGAAGGTGGCATTGGCTGCTGATAAGGGAAAATCATGACGAAAAAGCTTGCTGCCGGAAACTGGAAGATGAACGGATCCAACGCGTCAGCGTCCGAGGTTGCGGCCTTGCTGCCGGAGATTGCGGATGTCAGCTGTCAGGTGTTGCTCTGCCCGCCGACAACGCTGGTGGCGGCCATGAAAACCTGGGCTGACGGGGCGAATCTTTTGGTGGGCGGGCAGGATTGCCATGCCAACAAATCCGGCGCCCATACCGGCGATGTGTCGGCACCGATGCTGGCCGATGCCGGGGCAAGCCATGTTATTCTGGGCCATTCCGAACGCCGCGCCGATCACGGCGAAACCGACAATATGGTTGCGGCCAAGACGGCCGCCGCCCATGCCGCCGGTCTGGTGGCGATTGTCTGTGTCGGGGAAACCGAAGAGGAACGCGATGATGGCCGCGCGCTGGATGTTGTCGGCGCACAGATCGCCGGATCGCTGCCAAAGGGTGTGACCGGCAAAAACACCGTCATCGCCTATGAACCCGTCTGGGCCATAGGCACGGGACGCACGCCGACATTGGAACAGATTGGCGAAATGCATGACTTCATGCGGGATGCGCTGTCACAGCAACTGGGGGCCGAGGCCGCCAGCCTGTCGCTGCTCTATGGCGGGTCGGTCAAACCGGGAAATGCGGCGGAAATCTTTGCGGTTTCAAATGTTGACGGCGCATTGGTTGGCGGTGCTTCGCTCAAGGCCGCGGATTTTTCCGGCATCGTCAAAGCGCTCGACGCCGCGTCCTGATGTCAGGCGCTGAGCGGTCTTTTGTCGAAAAGCATTTCGCAATCGCTTCGGACAGGCTAAAGGTGTGAGCGCTAACATCACAGCCATGCCGAACCAGACAAAGAACGCCCCCGTGTGCAGTTCGACCGGGGGCCTTCCACACCAAAATCGCGCCCGCATTCGCGCAGAGGAGACGTAAAATGACCACTATTCTTGATCAACTGAGGGACATGACCGTTGTGGTCGCTGACACCGGAGAAGTCGAAGCGGTCAAAACCCATGCCCCGGTAGATTGCACCACCAACCCGTCATTGGTGTTGGGCGCATTGAAAGACCCGGCCTCCGAGGCGCTGATCGTGCGCGAAATCGAAGCCGGGCAAAAGGCCGGTCTGAGCGCCGCCCAGATCTGTGACACGTTGACCGTGGCCGTTGGTGTTGAACTCTCGAAACTTGTTCCGGGCCGCGTATCGACCGAGGTTGACGCCTGTCTGTCGTTTGACACCGAAGCGTCGCTGACCCGCGCCCGCGCCATCATCGCCGATTACGCCGCACGTGGCGTCGGCAAGGAACGCATCCTGATCAAACTCGCCTCGACATGGGAAGGCATCCGCGCCGCCGAAGTGCTGCAAGACGAAGGCGTCGATTGCAACCTGACGCTGCTGTTTTCCATGGCCCAGGCCGTGGCCTGCGCCGATGCCGGGGCGTTCCTGATTTCGCCTTTTGTCGGTCGGATCACCGATTGGTACAAAAAATCCGAAGGCGTCGAAAGCTATGCCCCGGACGAAGATCCCGGCGTCAAATCGGTGCGCAAGATCTATGATTATTACAAATCCAACGGCATCGACACCGTGGTCATGGGCGCATCTTTCCGCAACACCGACCAGATCAAGGCGCTGGCGGGCTGTGACCGGCTGACGATCGCGCCGAAACTTCTGGAACAATTGGGCGCGGAAACCGGCACCCTGCCCCGCGCATTGTCGCCTGACAACGCCACCGGCGGCAGCAAGATTGCGATGGACGAAGCGACCTTCCGCTGGGAGATGAACGCAGACGCCATGGCGACCGAAAAACTGGCCGAAGGCATCCGCAACTTTGATGCGGACCACAAGAAACTGATCGCATTGATCGCGGATCGCATGGCCTGATCACCCGCTGAGCCGTCGCTGACGGCCGGCCTGTAAAACAAAGGCCGCCAGAGAACCAAGGATCATATCCAACGGTTTTCTGGCGGCCTTTTCACAACGACGCAACCGCCGCTGCGGCCAATTTTACAGGGCTGCGATCCGTTGCCGGAACCGCGCGGCCCCCTGTTGGATGTGGTCCAGGTTCACATCAATCGCCCAATGCCGCTCTGCCATGTCATAGCTGATGGTGCGGGTGTGTTCCGACGCAAAAGTGCCCAACCGGACATGGAACCGCTTTGCCAGTTTGGGATAGCCGAAAGCCT
Organism: Marinovum sp. J2-8; assembly: GCF_055808435.1. Lineage (NCBI taxonomy): Bacteria > Pseudomonadati > Pseudomonadota > Alphaproteobacteria > Rhodobacterales > Roseobacteraceae > Marinovum > Marinovum sp. J2-8. Next base: position 28,326 of record NZ_JBVVRZ010000009.1, read on the forward strand.
CTGACATTGCAGACAAAACCAGGAAATTGTCCAGCTCTGCGGCCAGCTCTGGATGGGCCGCGCCCTGGTCATAGATCCAGCGATAAAGGTCGGGGTGGAAATTGTTCATCACCCCGGAAAACCCGCGCCCGCCCGCCTGCATCACCGGCCAGGCCGTCGCGGCATTGGCGTTGATGATCTGCAACGGGCTGCCTGCGGTCAGGGCCAGCCGCCGTTTGACGTGCTCGAGATCACAAGCGACATCCTTCAGAAATCCGAACCGGCCACTGTCGGCGCACCATTTGACCTCGTCATCACTCAGCAACCGACGATACGGTGCGGGGCATTCATAAAACCCCAGCGGCATGTCTCCAGGCAGGGCCGTCATCACATCCTGCATCCGCGCCAGCAAGGTGCCCGCCGGATCATCCGCTGCGGCAAATCGGTTCGACACAAACACCACCGCATCGACGCCGGTTTCGGCAATCGCCCGCAATTCGGCTTTTTGGTCGGCGATATCGTCCGAGATATGACCAGAGGCCACAACCGGCACCCGCCCCGCCACATGATCCACGGTGAAACGCGCCAAATCGCGCCGCTCCGCGAGCGACAAAAAGAACATCTCTGACGATTGGCATACGGCAAACAGCCCATGCACCCCATTGGCGATGTACCAATCAATCAGACGCGCATAGCCGTCCCAATCAATGGTGTTGTCCGCATGGAACGGCGTCAGAACGACGGGATAGATCCCGGTGAATTCAGTTTTCATGGCTTACTCCGGTATGGCGGGCTCTGCCCCTGCTTGCCCGCCGACATATCCAGGGAACTGGACCGGGGTTTAGGCAAAATCTGGGGGCTGTGGTTTCAAAATTCGGGCTGGCCGAATTTTGGCATACCAAAATCGACCAATGGACGACGAACTAACATGTCACTAACATGTCAGCAAATCCTTTTTGCAGCCAGGTGACAATGCCCCCAGCTTCTCGGCCTTTTAATGATCCGGCGCATGCGCAAAGCCCCGACACCGACGGCAAAAGCCTGCGGCAACAAGCCTATGAAAAGGTGGAATATCTGCTGAACTCCGGGCGGCTGAAACCCGGTCAGTTCCTGACGCAACGCACGCTTGTCGCCCAGACCGGTGCCACGCTTGGCGCGATCCGCGAGGCGATTCCGCGTCTCGAATCAGAGGGGCTTCTGGTCACGGTGCCCAAGCGCGGGTTGATGATTCCCCATCTGGATGTGGATTTCGTGCGCGACGCCTATCAGGTGCGGCGAATGATCGAATATACCGCCGTGTCGGCCATGATTGCCCATCTGAGCGACGGCGAAATCGCAGCTCTGCAAAGCCGTCAGGATCAACTTGAGACGGCCCTGCATGCCGCCCCGACCGCGGCGGCAACGACAGAGTTGGTCGATACCATCCAACGCGAAGACTGGGCCATGCATCAACGGTTTGTCGCCTGTCTTGGCAACCAATTGCTGGACAATATCTACCGGGTGACCGCGATCAAGATCCGCATGGCCGTTCAAGCCCGGCTTCAAGTGACCAACGACAATGCGCAACGGGTGATTCAGGAACACGCCCGGATTCTGACCGCGCTGGCCGCCCGCGACGCCGCCGCCACGCAACAGGCGCTGTGCTGGCATATCGACAATTCACAATCCTTTGCGCTTGGCCTGCCACGGCCCGCCCCACCGTCGCGCCCGGCCCCGTAACTAAGCCCCTTACCAGATGTGTTTATAGCGAAGCGCAGTGAACTCTGTATCGTCCACAGTTAGAGTTATTCGACCTGTGGACGATACAAAAGAAAAGCCCCGGCCTGTGGCCGGGGCGTAAATTGGTGGTGCGGGGTGGCGGATTCGAACCGCCCGGCGGCTTCCGGCTTTGGACCTTAGGCTCTTACACTCGATATGTCGCTTGTCCGTAGCACTCTATCGTTTCCAAGGCCCCGCAGCGCCGCCAGAGTATCCAGTCCAGTATTGATTGTAGCTGTCATGAGTTTATCCATGTTTCCTCCCAGATGCGAAGTGATGACCTTGAACCAGTCGATGCAGAGCCAAGAAACGAAGAGCCACGTTGCGACATCCCCGAGAGGGATACCCAGAGTCACGAGAGCCGAACTCTGAAACTCAAAGTATATTTGGGCAGGGCATGAGGGAAATGCAATACGCTCTCGCAGAAATCTGCGAGAGCGATGTGAAAATGGCGTCTTGTCGTGTGGTACTGCGCGAGTTGCAATCCACACATCTGGTAAGGGGCTTGCCCCGTAACGCCCCCCCCATTTTGAAATGCTCATTCGGCGGCCCGGTGTCGACCGGTGTCGGCGGGGCTGCGCCCCTGTGCGGGGGCTCTGTGGTCGGCTCATGACATACACGGTCATCATACCACTTGACAACACGATGATTAACTCACACCCTCTCGGCGACGGCGGGAGATAAGCCGTACATCAGGAGGAGAGATTTTCATGACCATCAATCGCCGCATATTCATGTCCGCCATGGCCGCCACTGCGGTGCTGCCCGTGGCCCGCCCGGTCTTTGCCCAGGGCAAAGGTTTGATCGCAATCATCACCCCCAGCCACGACAACCCGTTTTTCAAAGCCGAGGCCGTCGGCGCCGAAGCACGTGCCATTGAACTGGGCTATGAGACCCTGATCATGGTGCATGACGATGATCCCAACAAACAATCCGAGCTGTTCGACACCGCCATCGCACGCGGCGCGCATGCCATTATCCTCGACAATGCCGGTGCTGATGCCACCGTCGCCCCGGTGCAACGCGCCAAGGATGCCGGCATTCCGTCGTTCCTGATCGACCGCGAAATCAAGGAATCCGGCATCGCCGTCAGCCAGATCGTGTCCAACAACTATCAAGGGGCCCAGCTGGGTGCCGAAGAATTTGTCATGCTGATGGGCGAGACCGGCAATTACGTCGAATTGGTCGGCCGCGAGGCGGACACCAACGCCGGCATCCGGTCGTCCGGCTATCATGACATCATTGATCAATATCCCGATCTGGTCATGGTCGCACAGCAATCGGCCAATTGGTCCCAGACCGAAGGCTATGAGAAGATGGAAACCATCCTGCAGGCCAATCCCGACATCAAGGGCGTGATCTGTGGCAATGACACCATGGCCATGGGCGCATGGGCGGCGCTTGAGGCTGCGGGTCGCACCGATGTGATTGTGGTCGGCTTTGACGGCTCGAACGATGTGCGCGATTCGATTCTGGCGGGCGGGATCAAGGCGACGGTCCTGCAACCGGCCTATCGTCAGGCCCAGATCGCGGTCGAACAGGCCGACAAATATCTGACCGACGGCACCACCGGCATGGATGAAAAACAGCTGATGGATTGCGTGTTGATCAACGCCGACAACGCCGCACAGCTGGAAACCTTCGCGCTCGAAGGCTGAGACCACCCCTGAAGTCAACGGGCCTTGATGCGCCTCTGCAATGAGGCCCGTTCAAGTTACCAAAGGAAGCGCCTTATGCGTCCCATTTTGACGTCCATGGCGGTCTTGGGCTGTGCTGCCCTTACGCTGAGCGGTTGCAAGATCGTCAAGACCCCGGACCCGGATTCGGAATCCGCCGCCGCCGAACAACAAACGGACGAAGCGCGTATGGCCGCCTTTGCCGATGAAATCTGGCAACCCAAGGTTCTGCCGACCATTTCCGAACATCTTGTCGACATGGCGACGTTTCGCGCCGCGCTGGCGGATGGTCTGGATGTGGCCGGCCCGGCGCATGGTCTGCGCCCCGAGGGCGAGGCCAACCCGTGGAATTTTGCCCTGTCCGGCAGTGGCATGATTGTCGAGGCCAACACCGAAAGCCGCGCCGCCAAATTGCTGGTGGACACGGATGCGGATGGCACCGCCGATGTGACGGTTCAGCTTGGCCCGGTGATCCGCGGCACGGCGCTGCGCGATGCCATGCCCTTCCTTGTCTTTACTGATTTCCGCGATCAGATCGAATTTGCCAAACTGGCACGCGCCCTGAATACGATCGCCCACGAGGCCGTGACCCTGCCATCCGGCGACCTGACCGGCAAAACCGCCACATTCGAAGGCGTGTTCACCCTGCGCAACAAGGGTGACAAGATCGAATTGGTGCCAACCGGGTTGCAGGTGGACTGATGGCAGAGGACGCACATCCCATCGGTCTCAGCATTCGGCAGGGCACAAAGGTCTACCCCGGCACGGTCGCGTTGAAGGCGGCGGATTTTGATCTGCGCATGGGCGCGGTCAACGTGTTGGTCGGCGAAAACGGCGCTGGCAAATCCACCATGATGAAGGTGATCGCCGGGGTCGAGACCCTGACATCCGGCACGATCACGATGGCGGGCGAGGAAGTGCGCCTGACAACAACAGAAGAGGCCGCCGCGCGCGGCATCGGCATTGTGTTTCAGGAATTGAACCTGTTTCCCAACCTGTCGGTGGCCGACAATATCTTTATGGCGCGCGAAAAGACCCGGTTGCGCATCGACATCGACAAGGCCGGTCAGCGCGCCGCCACCCGCAAGCTGATGCAACGGTTGGAACATGACATTGATCCCGACGCTCTGGTCGGGGAATTGAAGGTCGGCCAGCAGCAGATTGTCGAGATTGCCAAAAGTCTGGCGCAAGATGCCCGCATCCTGATCCTGGATGAGCCGACATCGGCGCTGTCGGCATCCGAGGTCGAGATCCTGTTCCGGGTGATCGACGATCTGAAACGCGATGGCGTTGGTATCGTCTATATTTCGCACCGGCTGGAGGAGCTGATCCGCGTTGGCGACTATATCACCGTGCTGCGCGATGGCGTGATCACCGGCGCGCGGTCGATGCAGGGCGTCGATGTGCCGTGGATCGTGCGCAACATGATCGGCGACGCAAGCAAGGATTTCCCCAAAACGCTGGACCAGCCTTTTGGCGAGGAGGTGTTTCGCGCCACCGACATTCGCCTGCCCAACACCACCGGTGGTTTCACCGTCGATGGCGTGTCGATGTCACTGCGCGCGGGCGAAATCCTTGGGGTTTATGGTCTTATGGGCGCGGGGCGCACCGAATTTGTGGAATCCGTCATGGGCCGCTATCCACATGCCACCGGCACGGTGCATGTCGCCGGTGAACCGGTGAAATCGCGCCATGTGGCGGACCGCATCGCCAAGGGTCTGGCCCTGATCCCCGAGGATCGCAAATCCGACGGTCTGGTGCAGATCCTGTCGATCCGGGAAAACATGACATTGTCCTCGCTCGGCGATCTGTCGAATTATGGCCATCTGGACCGCCCGCGCGAAAAGCGCACGGTGGCGGATTACGTCAAACAGCTGGTGATCAAGATCGCCTCGCCGGAAAATCCGGTCTCGTCCCTGTCGGGGGGCAACCAGCAAAAAGTGGTGATCGGCAAGGCGCTGATGACCAAACCCAAGGTGCTGTTGATGGATGAACCATCGCGCGGCATCGACATCGGCGCCAAGGCCGAGGTGTTCCGCGTGATGCGCGAACTGGCGGCGCAGGGTCTGGGCATCGTCTTTGTCACCTCGGATCTGGAAGAGGTGCTGGGCCTGTCCGACCGGATTGTCGTCATGTCGAACGGCCGGATCACCGGCGAATTCACCAAAGACACCGCCACCGACACCGCATTGATCGCCGCATCGGCGATTGGCCACGCGCCGGTGGCCCATTCTGTACATGAAAATACTGCCGGACCATCACCGGTGACCCCACATAAGGAACCCGCCACATGACGGATATCAGCGCTTCGGCCCCCGCCAGCAGCACCAATGCGCTGCTGGTCCTGCTCAAGGCCCGGACATTCATCGCCCTGATCCTTGTCGTGGTGTTCTTTTCGATCTTTGCCCCGAACTTCCTTTCGGCGGCGAACATGGTGATCATGTCGAAACACGTCGCGCTGAACGCGTTTCTGGCGATTGGCATGACCTTTGTGATCATATCCGGCGGCATTGATCTTTCGGTGGGCTCGATCGTCGGGTTGTGCGGCATGGTCGCGGGGTATCTTCTGTTGAACGGCATAGATCTTGGCCTTGGCTGGTCGATCCAGTTCAACACCCTGGAAATCTGTCTGATGGTATGTGTGGTCGGGGTGTTTATCGGGGCGATCAATGCGTTTTTGATCACCCGGTTGAACGTCGCGCCCTTCATTGCCACGCTTGGCACGCTTTATGTGGCGCGCGGCGCGGCGATGCTGTCGTCGGATGGCCGCACCTTCCCCAACCTGAACGGAAACGCGGATTATGGATCGGACACGTTCCGTTTTATCGGCTCTGGCGATGTGCTGGGCATTCCGGTGTCGATCTGGATGCTGATCGCTGTCGGCCTGATCGCCGCCTATATCGCCACGCGCACGCCGCTGGGGCGGTTCATCTATGCGGTTGGCGGCAATGAACGCGCGGCGGGGCTGTCGGGGGTCAAGGTCAATCAGGTCAAATTCTTTGTCTATATGTTCTCTGGCCTTTGTGCCGCGCTGGTCGGCATCATCATCTCGTCGCAGCTGGTCGCGGCCCACCCCGCCACCGGCAACACATTCGAGCTGAACGCCATCGCCGCCGCTGTGCTTGGCGGGACATCCATGGCGGGCGGACGCGGGCGGATTGGCGGCACGATTGTGGGCGCCTTTGTGATCGGCGTCTTGTCCGATGGGCTTGTGATGATGGGCGTGTCCAGCTTCTGGCAAACCGTGATCAAAGGTCTGGTAATCATTGCCGCCGTGGTCATCGACCAGGCCCAGGAACGGGTTCAGGCCCGCGTCGCCCTGCAACAACAGGCCGCGATCAGCTAGGGTCAGGCAAACGGGTCGATCACCCTGGCCCCGGTCGGCAGAAAATCAGAGGTATTGCCCGTGACAACCGCACCGTCGCGGGCAATCGCCTGGGCGGCAATCATCAAATCCGCACCGGGATGTCCCAGCCGCGCCGAAAGCTGCCCCCAGATCAGCGCATCTTCGGTGGTGAAATCCAGTATCCGGTCGGAAAACACCGCAACCGTGCGGTCCAGCCAAAGCCGAAGATCATGGGCAAATTCCGGGTTTTTCGGTTCTTGCAGACAGATGCCGCGCTCAATCTCGCCCAGGGTGATGACACTTAGGTACAATGTGCTTTCAGCGGCCTGTGACAGCCATGCCGCCACCTTTGGCGCGCGTTCGCTGCGGCGTAGGGCGGAAATCACATTGGTGTCGAGGATATGAATCAAAACGCCACATCGCGCGGGCGCACCTTGGCGCGCGGCACGTCGGTCTCAGTGTCAGGATGGGTGCCGGGAAAGGCCAGCAGGTGATCGGCAAAGCTTTCGCGTTCGGCCTTGGCCGCGGTGACCAGCCGGTGATATTCCTCGGCCGAGATCACCACAACCGCGGGCTTGCCCCGGCGCGATACGGCCTGGGGGCGACCGGACAGCGCCGCTTCGACCACCGCGCTGAATCGGTTTTTGGCATCTTGCAATGTAAGCATTCCGGCCTCCTGCGCGTCAACAACTGGCTAGCTACCTGTCGAGATAGGCGCAAAGCGGCAGAATTTCAAGCCCCGTGTGTCAGCCGGTGTATCAGCCAATGTGTCAGCAATTGTGCCGACCCAAGGGCCAGCTTGCGCACCTGCCCGCTTGCGCATTGCCGACAGATCACGGAATGTCGCGCCGAGAAATCATTCACTCTGTCTTTAATAGCTGAAAGTACCGCAATGTCTTCTACTGATCATTTCGCGACCGCCCTGATTGACGCCCGCCGCACCGGCGACCGCGTGACACCGGCCTTTGAACCCAATTACACCGAGGCGCTGGAAATTCAGGCCAAGGTGCAAAACGCGATTGGCGAAGTGTCCGGATTCAAGGTCGCCCGTCAGGAAGATGGCCCGCCGATCATGGCGCCGATCCCGGCCAATGCCACGATAGAGCCCGGCACATCGGTGACGACCCGCGATCAAATGGGGATCGAGCTGGAAATCGGTTTCGAATTGATCGCCGATTACACCGCTGACGCCCTGACCCGCCCGCAGGATTTCTTTCGCCCGCGCGTGATGATCGAACTGGTCGACACCCGCATGAGCGGCGTGCTGGCCCCGATGCAGAAACTGGCGGACATGCAATTGAACTGCGGGCTTGTTGTTGGCCCCGCGCTGGACGCTTGGGACGGCAGCGATTTCGGCACCGTCACCGCCAGCCTGCGCTGTGGCGACAAGACGATTGTTGACGGCGATGCAACCGTCCCGTTTGGCGCCTCGGCTTTGACCAACCTCGCCCTGCTGTGTGACAATCTTGGCGACCATTGCGGCGGCTTGCAAAAAGGCCAGATCGTGATCACCGGGTCGCTGTCGGGCTGTGAATTCTTTCCGGCGGGCACCGATGTGGTTGGCCATATCGCCGGTTTTGGCGAGGTCAGCTGCCGTTTGATATAACCCGCGTTGCGCGCGGCCCGCGACGATAATCATGGGCCGTGCGCATCCGAAATGCCGATAAAAACACAAGCCGCGACGTCAGCCACGGTTGGCCAGCTCGACCTCCAGCAGGTCAACCAGCCGCTGACAGATCGGCGTGATCGGGCGGTCGCGCTTGCGCACCAATTGATAGGGCGACAGAACCAGGCTCTCCTTCATGTTCAGCGTCGCCCATCGCCCGCCGCCCCCGGTGTCCAGCAGGTTCAGAACCTCTTTTGACACGGCGGCAACTGCGTCGCTATCGTGCAAACAGGCCAGAGCCACCAGCAAGGATGCGGTGTCGACAATGTCCTTGGGCATGGCCAGCCCACCGTTCAGGAACGCTTGTTCCACCGCCTCGCGGATTGGCATCCCACGGCCCTGAATGACCCAGCTGAACTCTGCCAGTTCGCCAAGGCCAAGCCCGGTGCGATCCGCCAGCGGGTGACCGGCCCGCACCAGATATCCAAGTTCCTCGACCCGACCGGGGCGGACCTGCAACAGCTGGCTGTCCATGTCGCGCGACATGCGGCACAACACAACGTCCAGATCCCCACGCAACAGGCGTTCCATCAAATCGACACTTGGCGCGACATCAATGCTGACCGTGGCGGATTTGGCCGTGCGCTTCAGATTCTGCACCGCCGGCACCACAACGCCAACCGCCGCGCCGGTCACCGCCCCGATCCGCACCACCCCGGCCCGGCCCCGGCGATAGGCCTCGACCTCTTGTGCGATGCCTTCCAGATCGCCGACCACGGTGCTGGCATGGCTGGCGACCACCTCGCCGATCAGGGTCAGCCGCATCCCCTTGGAGTGACGATCAAACAGCGGCTCCCCCACCAGCCTCTCGACCTCGGACAGGGTCCGCGAGGCCGCAGGTTGCGTGATGGCCAGCCGCTGCGCCGCAAGCGAAATCTGGCCCGTTTCGGCGATGGCATGCACCAACCGCAAATGCCGCAGCCGGAAATGGGAAATCGGTGTCTTCATCCCAGCATTATACCAGAAAATGCATGCAAGACGTCACAGGTATCATTTGACGGTTATGCAAAAAACGCCAAACTGCGACATGTTCGACACCAAGTCGGATTCCAAAGAACAAGACGCACAGATCATTTCACGTGCGCAATGGGAGGATACCATGAAGACTTTCACAACGGGGCTCAGCGCCCTGGCCCTTGGCGTTGGACTTCTGACCGCGCCCGCAATCGCCCAGGACAAAGGCACAATTGGCATCGCCATGCCGACCAAATCCTCGGCGCGTTGGATTTCCGACGGCACATCCATGGTCGAACAATTTGAAGCGGCCGGATACACCGCCGACCTGCAATACGCCGAAGATGACATCCCGAACCAGCTGAACCAGATCGAAAACATGATCACCAAAGGTGTGGATGTTCTGGTCATCGCGGCCATCGACGGCACCACATTGTCGAACGCGCTGGAAAACGCGCATTTCGCCGGGATCAAGACCATCGCCTATGACCGTCTGATCCGTGACAGCGAATATGTCGACTATTACGCCACCTTCGACAACTTCAAGGTTGGCGTGCAACAGGCAACCAGCGTTGTCGATGGCATGAAGGCGCGGTTCCCGGATGTGAAGCCGTGGAATGTCGAGCTGTTCGGCGGCTCGCCCGACGACAACAACGCCTATTTCTTCTATGATGGTGGCATGTCGGTGCTGCAACCGCTGATCGACGACGGCACAATCAACATCGTGTCGGGCCAGATGGGCATGGACACTGTCGGCACGCTGCGCTGGGATGGTGCGGTCGCACAGGCCCGTATGGATAACCTGTTGTCGGCACATTACACCGACACCACCGTGCATGGGGTGCTCAGCCCCTATGACGGGCTGTCGATTGGCATCCTGTCGTCGCTCAAAGGTGTCGGATATGGCTCTGGCGATCTGGAAATGCCGATTGTGTCGGGCCAGGACGCCGAATTGCAATCCATCAAATCCATCATTGCGGGCGAACAATATTCGACCGTCTTCAAGGACACCCGTGAACTGGCCCGCGTAACCGTGGGCATGGTCGAGGCCTTGCTGCAAGGCGGCGAGCCGGAAATCAACGACACCGAAACCTATGACAACGGCGTCAAGGTTGTCCCCTCTTACCTGCTGGAACCGGTCTCGGTTGATGGCTCCAACTACGAGGCGATTGTCCTCGACTGGGGCTATCATTCCAAAGACGACCTGTAATCGCATTATCCAAATACCGCCTGGCCCGCGCTTCTGCGGGCCGGGCGCCACCAAACCTTGGGAGGGGGCCGCTCGTGCAGACGCTGCTGGAAATGCGCAACATCACCAAGACCTTTCCGGGGGTCAAGGCGCTGGACAATGTGAATCTGAAGGTCGCGCAAGGCGAAATTCATGCACTTGTCGGCGAAAACGGAGCCGGGAAATCCACGTTGATGAAAGTGTTGTCCGGGGTTTACCCGCAGGGCAGCTATGACGGCGAAATCCATTACGATGGCCAGATCGCCGGATTTGGCGGGATCTCTGACAGCGAAAAGCTGGGCATCATCATCATTCACCAGGAACTGGCGCTGGTGCCGCTGCTGTCGATTGCCGAAAACCTGTTTGTCGGCAATGAAAACGCCAAGGGCGGGATCATCAACTGGCCGGAAACATTCCGAAAGACCGAGGCGCTGTTGAAAAAGGTCGGGCTGGCCGAACAACCCTCTGCCATGGTCGACAGTCTGGGGGTTGGCAAACAACAGCTGGTCGAGATTGCCAAAGCGCTGTCCAAGGATGTGCGCCTGTTGATCCTTGACGAACCCACCGCCGCCCTGTCGGAATCCGACAGTCAGGCGTTGCTGGATTTGCTGCTGGAGCTCAAGGAACAGGGCGTGACCTCGATTGTCATCAGCCACAAACTGAACGAAGTGCGCCGCATTGCCGATACCATCACCGTGATCCGCGATGGCGCAACCGTGTCGACGCTGGACGCGAAAAAGGAACCGATCACCGAAGACCGCATCGTGCATGACATGGTTGGTCGCGATATGTCGGCGCGCTATCCCGAACGGGAACGCCGCGCCGGGGACAAGCTTTTGGAAGTGCAGAACTGGAACGTCTGGCACCCCGAACATGCCACCCGTCAGGTGATCCGCGACATCAATTTCCATGTCCGCGCCGGCGAGGTTGTCGGCATTGCCGGGCTGATGGGGGCCGGGCGCACCGAACTGGCGATGAGCCTGTTTGGCCGCAGCTATGGCCGCAACATCACCGGCAGCGTCAAGCTGCGCGGCAAGGACATCGACACATCCACCGTCGCCACCGCGATCCGCAACGGGCTGGCCTATGTCACCGAAGACCGCAAGGAACTTGGCCTGATCCTCGAGGACAGCATTCAACGCAACATCACCCTGGCCAATCTGCCAGATGTGGCGAAATCGGGCGTCATCAACGAAGCCGAGGAAACCAAGGTCGCCGAACAATATCGCGGCGCAATGCGCATCCGCACGCCCAGCGTGTTCCAGAAGGTAATGAACCTTTCTGGCGGCAATCAGCAGAAGGTTGTGCTGTCGAAATGGCTGTTCACCGGGCCAGAGGTGCTGATCCTGGATGAGCCAACCCGCGGCATCGACGTGGGCGCGAAATTCGAAATCTACGGCATCATCAACGATCTTTCTGCCGCTGGCAAAGGCGTGCTGATGATCAGCTCTGAAATGCCGGAACTCTTGGGCATGTGCGATCGTGTCTATGTCATGAACCAAGGCGGTTTCGTCGGCGAGCTTTCCGCCGAAGACGCCAGCCAAGAGCGCATCATGTCGCTGATCGTAACCGAATAGGAGGTCCGTGAAATGACCAATTCCGCCCCTCAGGACCAGGCCGCAAAACCCGAAAACGGGATTGCCGGCTATCTCGCCGGACACCTGCGCGAATATGGGCTTTTGTTCGCGCTGATTGCGATCATGGTGTTTTTTCAGATCGTGACCAACGGCACGCTTTTGAAGCCGGTGAACATCACCAATCTGTTTCTGCAAAACAGCTATATCATCATCATGGCGCTTGGCATGTTGGTGGTCATTGTGGGGGGCAATATCGACCTCTCGGTCGGCTCTGTCATGGGATTTATCGGCGCGCTTGCGGCGGTGATGATCGTCAACTGGGAGGTGCCGGTCGGCCTGACCATTCTTGCCTGTCTGGTGGTTGGCATCCTGATCGGTGCGGCCCAGGGGTATTGGGTTGCCTATTGGAAAATCCCCAGCTTTATCGTGACCTTGGCGGGCATGTTGGTGTTTCGCGGGCTGTCGCTTTGGCTGCTTGAGGGCCAGTCGGTTGGTCCCTTTCCGAAAACCTTTCAGCTTCTGTCGACGGGGTTTGTCCCTGATGTCTTTGGCGTCGGGCGGCCCAATGCCACGGCCCTTGCCGTCGGGATCATTGCCGCCGGCGCCAGCGTCTGGATGGGTCTGCGCAAACGCGCCCGCAACAAGGCCTATGGGATCGAAGACGAACCGACAGCGTTCTTTATTGCCCGCAATGTGATTGTGGCCGGCGCGCTTTTGTTCGTGATCTACAAATTGTCGACCTTTCGCGGACTGCCAAACGTGCTGATCACCATGGGCATTCTGACAATCATCTATGCCTTTCTGACCGAACAGACGACAATTGGCCGCCGGATCTATGCGCTTGGCGGCAATGAAAAGGCCGCGAAACTTTCGGGCATCCCCACCGAACGGCTGACGTTCCTGACCTTCGTCAATATGGGGTTGCTGGCGGCGCTGGCGGGTCTGATCTTTGCTGCGCGGCTGAACACCGCAACGCCCAAGGCCGGTTTCGCGGTCGAGCTGGACGTGATCGCGGCGGTGTTTATCGGCGGCGCGTCGATGTCCGGCGGCGTGGGCAAGATTGTCGGCGCGGTTGTCGGTGCCTTTATCATGGGCGTGATGAACAACGGCATGTCGATCATGGGCATTGGCATTGATTATCAACAGGTGATCAAGGGCCTCGTGCTGCTCGCTGCCGTGATCTTCGATGTCTACAACAAACAAAAACAAGGCTAAAGGCAGCGGTGCGCCGTCGAGGCGCACCCTCCCCGCCCGCCTTGGGCTGTGCTCTCTGGGCGCATCCCGGTCCGGCCCCCGCGCCCGAAAGAGGAAGATATGACCTTTACCCCCGCCAATTGGCCCCGAAAACTACGCTCGCAGGAATGGTATGGCGGCACCAGCCGCGACAATATCTATCACCGGGGCTGGCTGAAAAATCAGGGCTATCCCGACGATCTGTTTGATGGCCGCCCGGTGATTGGCATTCTCAACACCTGGTCGGATCTGACGCCCTGTAACGGGCATCTGCGCGATCTGGCAGAAAAGGTGAAGGCCGCGTCTGGGAGGCCGGGGGTTTCCCGCTTGAGGTGCCGGTGTTCAGCGCATCCGAAAACACATTCCGTCCGACGGCGATGATGTATCGCAACCTTGCCGCCCTCGCGGTCGAAGAGGTCATGCGCGCCCAGCCGATTGACGGCGCGGTCCTGCTGGTCGGCTGTGACAAGACCACGCCAAGCCTGATCATGGGGGCGGCTTCGACCGATCTGCCGTCCATCGTCGTCACCGGCGGGCCGATGCTGAACGGCTGGTTCCGCGGCGAACGTGTCGGCAGCGGCACCGCGCTTTGGCAGATGTCCGAGGACATCAAGGCCGGCAAGATGTCACAAGAAGATTTCCTTGAGGCCGAACAGGCGATGAGCCGGTCCTCTGGCACCTGCAACACCATGGGCACCGCCAGCACCATGGCCAGCATGGCCGAGGCGCTTGGCATGGCGCTGTCCGGCAATGCCGCGATCCCCGGTGTCGATGCCCGCCGTCGGGTGATGGCGCAGCTGACCGGACGGCGCATCGTGCAGATGGTCAAGGATGATCTGAAGCCTTCGGATGTGATGACCCGCGCCGCGTTCGAAAACGCGATCCGGGTCAATGGCGCGATTGGTGGGTCGACCAATGCGGTCATTCACCTAATGGCCATGGCTGGGCGCGTCGGCATTGACCTGACGCTGGACGATTGGGACCGGCTGGGCCGCGACGTGCCGACCATCGTCAATCTGATGCCCTCGGGCAAATACCTGATGGAGGAATTTTTCTACGCCGGCGGCTTGCCCGTGGTCATGCGCCGACTGGCCGAGGCCGGGATGTTGCACAAGGATGCGCTGACCGTGTCCGGCGGCGCGGTCTGGGACGAGGTCAAGGATGCCCGGAACTGGAACGAGGACGTGATCCTGCCTGCGGAAAAGGCGCTGACCCAACAGGGCGGCATTGCTGTTCTGCGCGGCAATCTTGCGCCCGATGGCGCGGTGCTCAAACCTTCGGCCGCCAGCCCGCATTTGATGGCGCATCGCGGTCGCGCCGTGGTGTTCGAGGACATCGACGACTACAAGGCCAAGATCAACGATGACGCGCTCGACATCGACGAAACCTGTGTGATGGTGCTGAAAAACTGTGGCCCGCGCGGCTATCCCGGCATGGCCGAGGTCGGCAATATGGGCCTGCCGCCCAAGGTGCTGAAAAAGGGCATCACCGATATGGTGCGCATTTCCGACGCGCGCATGTCCGGCACCGCCTATGGCACCGTGGTGCTGCATACCGCACCCGAGGCCGCGCGCGGTGGCCCGTTGGCGGTGGTGCGCGATGGCGACATGATCGAACTGGATGTCGCCAACCGCCGTCTGCATCTGGAAATCTCCGACGAAGAATTGGCGCGCCGTCTGGCCGATTGGACCGCGCCCGACAACGTGCCGGTCAACGGCTATGAACGCATGTTCCACGACCATGTTCAGGGCGCCGATACCGGCGCGGATTTCGACTTTCTTGTCGGCAACCGCGGCAATGCCGTACCAAAGGATTCACATTGATGACCCATAAAATTGCAATCGTAGGCGTCGGCAAGATCGCCCGTGACCAACATCTTCCGGCGATTGCCGCCAATAGCGATTTCGATCTGATCGCCACCGCCAGCCGCAATGCCCAGGTTGGTGGCGTGGCGGCCTATGGCAATCTTCAGAGCCTGCTGGCGGCGCATGACGATGTCACCTGTGTGTCGCTGTGCACGCCGCCGCAGGCCCGGTACGACGATGCCCGTCTCGCGCTTGAGGCCGGCCGCCATGTCATGATGGAAAAACCCCCCGGCGCAACCCTGAGCGAGGTGCATGATCTGATCGACCTTGCGGCGGCAAAGGGGCTGACCCTCTTTACCACCTGGCATTCGCGTCACGCGCCGTCGGTGGCTGCGACCCGTAGCTGGTTGGCGGACAAGGTCATCACCCGCGTCGATATTCAATGGAAAGAAGATGTGCGCCATTGGCACCCCGGTCAGGACTGGATCTGGCAAGCCGGCGGTCTGGGTGTCTTTGATCCCGGCATCAACGCGCTGTCGGTGCTGACCGAAATCATGCCGCGCGGCATTTTCCTGTCCAAGGCCGACCTGCATTTCCCCGAAAACCGCGATACGCCAGTGGCCGCTGATCTGACGTTTCATGATCCGGGCGGGGCACAGGTCACCGGCACCTTTGACTGGCTGCATCCCGGCCCGCCGTGCTGGGATATTCATATCGAAACCACCACCGGCAAGGCCACCCTGTCCGAAGGCGGCGCAACCCTGTCAATGGACGGCGCCGCACAGGAGGCCGGGAAAGCACTTATCGGCGAATACCCGTCGCTTTACGTGCGCTTTGCCGATCTGCTCGCCGCCGGAGAGAGCGACACAGACCTCTCCCCGATGCGCCATGTCGCAGATGCCTTTACCCTTGGCCGCCGGGCCAATGTCGCGCCATTTGAATGGTAAGACCCGAATATCAGGAGACCCACCAATGACCCAACCTTTGACCGGGATTTTGCCCGTCGCCCCCACCCCGTTTCTGGCCGATGGCACGGTCGATTACGACGGCATGCGCCGGGTGTGCGATTGCCTGATTGATCAGGGCGTAGATGCGATTTGTATCCTTGCCAATTATTCAGAGCAATTCGTGCTGTCCGACGACGAACGTGCCCAGCTGATGCAGGTCAGTCTGGAACATGTGGCCGGGCGGGTGCCCGTCATCGTCACCACCAGCCATTTTTCCACCGGCATTGCGGTCGAACGGGCCAAAGCCGCCGATGCCATGGGCGCGGCCATGGTGATGATGATGCCCCCCTATCACGGCACCGGTCTGCGTGCCGATGACGAAGGTATCGTTGAACATTTCCGCGCTGTCAGCGACGCGATTTCGATCCCGATCATGGTACAGGATGCGCCATTGTCGGGCGTGACCCTGCCGGTGCCGCTTTTGGCGCGTATGGCGCGGGAATTGGAAAACGTCAGCTATTTCAAGATCGAATGCCCGTTTGCCGCCGACAAGCTGGCCGCGCTGATCGAGGCCGGTGGCGAGCATATTCTGGGGCCATGGGACGGCGAAGAGGCGGTGACGCTGCTGGCCGATCTGGATGCCGGGGCCACCGCGACGATGACCTCCGGGCTGCAATGCGAACAGATCCGCCCGATTGTCACCAGCTATCTGGCGGGGGATCATGACGCGGCACTGGCGCAATGGACAAAATGTCTGCCGCTGATCAACCACGAGAACCGGCAATGTGGCCTGCGGGCCTGTAAAACCGTGTTCATGGCCGGCGGGGTGATTTCCAGCGACCATGTGCGCCACCCGCTGCGCCCGATGACCGAACGCACGAAGGACCGTTTGCTGTCCTTGGCGCGCGATCTGGACCTGATTGCCCTGCGCTGGGGCAAATAACCCGGCGCCACATTATGCGTTTTCCGGCGGGGTTCAGGCCCCGCCGGAAAACTTTCGCTCAGGCCGCTTTGCTTCAGGCCGCGCGATGCGACAACCCGGCAATCACGCCACGCAGTTCCGCCAGTCCCTTGAGCCGCCCGACCAGCGGATACCCCGGCTGGGCGCGCCGCCCCAGATCGTCGACAATGTCCTGGCCGTGATCCGGCCGGAACGGGATTGACCAATCCGCACGCCCCGCCGCACGCCGCCGGGCTTCTTCATCCAGAACCGCCGCGACAAGCGCCACCATATCGGTGTCACCGCCCAGATGCTCCGCTTCGTAGAACGAGCCAAAGATGTCGTCGCTTTGCCGTTTGACATTGCGCAGATGCAGGAAATGCACCTTGTCACCCAACCGTTTCATCATGCCCGGCAGATCATTGTCGGGCCGTGCGCCCAGCGACCCGGAACACAGCGTGACGCCATTGGCCGGGCTGTCGACCGCCGCCATCACCGACGTATACTGCGCCTCGGTGGACATGACCCGTGGCAGGCCCAGCAGCGGCACCGGCGGATCATCCGGATGGCAGCACAGCCGCACCCCCAGACGTTCGGCGGTGGGCACCACTTCGCTCAGGAAATCTATCAAATTCTGGCGCAGCTGGTCTTCGCTGACGGCGTCATATTCCGCCAGATGGGCGCGCACATCGTCCAGCGTGAAATTCTCGGCCGCGCCGGGCAGTCCGAACACCACGTTTTTCGCCAGTGCCGCCTTGGCGGCATCATCCAATGCAGCAAACCGGGCCGAGGCCGCCGCGCGCTGTGCTTCGGTGTAATCGTCCTGCGCCGCCGGCCGTTCCAGAATGAACAGATCAAACGCCGCAAAATCCACCAGGTCAAACCGCATGCAGGTCGCCCCGTTTGGCAAAGCATAGGCCAGATCCGTGCGCGTCCAATCCAGCACCGGCATGAAATTGTAGCACACGACCTCGATCCCGGCAGAGGCGAGGTTTTCCAGGCTGGTGTGGTAATTGGCAATATGGTCGCGCCAGTTGCCTTTTTGCTTTTTGATGTCTTCCGACACCGGCAGGCTTTCCACCACGTCCCAGGCCAGACCCGAGGGCGCACCGGACGACATGGTGGCAATCTCTTGCTGGCGTTGGGCAATATCCTTGGGGGTCCAGACGGTGCCGGTCGGCACCTGATGCAGCGCGGACACAACCCCCTGCACCCCGGCCTGAAGCATGTCATCCACCGACACCAGATCCTTGGGACCGAACCACCGCCACGTCTGTTTCATCGCTTGCCTTCCTTACCAATTTGCCACGTACTTAGCACCTTGGAAAAGTTGTGACTAGTATGCAAGTGCACCGTGCCGCGGTTCGCCCCCTGTTCCGCCCTAAGCTGTTTCCAAGGTGTTTGCCTCTGTGGACATGTCTGCCCGCCGTTGCGCGGCGCGCTGGTGCTCCAACCGTGGCACCGCCGACAAAAGCCGCTGGGTATAGGGATGTTGTGGCGCGGTCAGGATTTGTTGCGTTGGCCCGGTTTCGACGATCTCGCCTTTCAACATCACCGCAATCCTGTGGCTGACCCGTTCGACCACCGCAATGTCATGGCTGATGAACAGCATCGACACCCCGTCACGTTGTTGAATATCCGCCAGCAAATCGGTCACCCGCCGGGCGTTTGACACATCCAGCGCCGACACGGCCTCGTCCGCGACAATGATCCGGGGCCGCACCGAAAGCGCGCGGGCAATGCAGATCCGCTGGCGTTGGCCGCCGGAAAACTGATGCGGATAGCGGTCAACCGCATCCGCAGGCAGCGCCACACGCTCCAACAGATCAACCGCCAGATCGCGCCGCGCCTTGCCCGCGACCATCCCGCGCAGATACGCCGGTTCGGTCACCGCGTCACAAATCGACATGCGCGGGTTGAGCGAGGCATAGGGGTCTTGAAACACCATCTGGATATGGGCGCGATGCGTCTTGAGCGCCGCGCGGGACAGGCCGTCGATGCGAGTGCCCAGCAGGGCAATTTCACCGGCCGACGGTTCGACCAGCCGCATGATTGACCGCGCGAGCGAGGATTTTCCGCACCCGGATTCCCCCACCAGGCCCAATGTTTCCCCCTGCCCCAGCGTGACGGTCACGTCCCGCACAGCCGCCACGGACCCGGCCCGCGAAAACATGCCGCCGCCATAGCGCGTGGTCAGGTTTGTGACCTGCAACACCGGTTTTGCCCCATCCAACGGGGTTGGCGATCCTTCCCCCAGCCGCGGCGACGCCGCCAGCAATTGCCGGGTATAGGGCGCGCGGGGGTGGGCAAAGAGATCGGCGGTATGGCCTTCTTCGACCTTTACACCATCCTTCATCACCACCACCCGATCGGCGATTTCGGCGACAATTCCCAGATCATGGGTGATAAACAGCACCGCCATGCCCATATCGGCCTGCAAGGATGCAATCAGCCGCAGGATTTCGGCCTGGGTGGTGACGTCGAGCGCGGTTGTCGGTTCATCCGCAATCAACACCTCCGGCTCACAGCTCAGCGCCATGGCGATCATCACCCGCTGGCGCTGGCCCCCAGAAAGCTCATGCGGATATTGATCCAATCGCTTTTCGGGATCGGGCAGTTTGACCCGTTCCAATGCGGCACGCGCCGCATCCCGCGCCGCACCGCCGCGCAATCCCCGATGCAGGCGCAATGCCTCGGCAAGTTGCGCGCCAATGGTCATCACCGGATTGAGCGAGGTCATCGGTTCCTGAAACACCATCGCGATCCGGTCACCGCGCAGGGCCCGCAGCGCCGCCGGGGGCAATGTGGTGATCTCTTCTGGCGTGGTGTCGCCCAACCGAATGGAGCCGCCGGTGATCTGCCCGCCTTCGCGTTCGATCAGGCGCAGGATCGACAATGCCGTGACGCTTTTGCCCGACCCGCTTTCCCCGACCAGCGCCAGGGTTTCACCACGGTGAATGTCAAAGGACAGACCATGCACCGCCTCGGTCTCACCGAAACCGACCCGCAGATCGCGGACCGATAACACAGGGGGATTGAGGGGCGTCATCATCATTCCGCCGCAAGCCGGGTGACAAAGGGCGCCAGCGGCGTGGTCCAGCGTTGGCGCGCCGGTGTGACCCGGGCCTCGAACGGATCATCGCCAAACACCTGCCAATGCAGGGTATCGCCCAGCTCCAACATACCCCAGGCCCGCGCCGGTTCGCCACCGGTGGTGAAGCTTTCGGTCAGGCTTTGCTGGGTCAGATGCGGAATACCATTGACGGTGGTCAGGGTGTTCCAATGCACATGGCCCGCAATACAGGCCAGTGGCACCCGCGCCTGCCCCAGAACATCGCGCACCCGCTCGGCCTGGGGATAGGTCGACACGCTGGCATTGCGTTGAAAGTAATAATTGCCGATCTGGCTGTGACCGGACACCGGCACATGGCTGGCGACCAGCGTGGGTTTGTCGGCGCGTTGCACCATATGCGACAGCCACAGCAAATCCGCTTCTGGCAGCTCAAAGCCGACGGGGGCCTGGGCGCGATGAATCCTGGCATCCGCGCGCCACAGCGCCAGCTGCCAATCGCCAAGGTCCACCACCTGATTGCCAAGCGCGACCCCAAGAATGTCTTCGTTGTCCGCCACGCTCAGGTGGTCGCGGTCATGATTGCCGCAGATGTGATGCACCGGCATGGTCAGCCGTTTGAAAACTTCGGCGACCTCGCGTTCAAGCCGCAAATCGGTTTCGGTGTCGATATCGGAAATGCGATCCCCGAGATCCAGCACAAGATCCGGCGTTTCGGCATTGGCCCAGTCACAGAACTGGGTCAGCAGTTCAATCGCGGTATCGCCGCGTTTGGTGTGGGACGGCGTGCCGTGGTGAATATCGGTGACAATGGCGATCCGGGTCATGGATTTGGCTCCTGGGGATGGGGACAGGCCGGGCGCGAACGCCCGACCCTTTTGGGGTGACGCAGCTTAGCTGCCGACCAGCGTGATGCTGCCCGCGCGGAAGTCGAGCACATAGGGGATGTGACCCGGCATCGGCGCCCAGTTGATGGAATTTTTCATGCCCCAGCTTTCAAAGGGACGATAGAGCGGCAGAACCGCAGGATCGGCTTTGACCCGGTCCATCAGCTCGACATAAGCGGCCTTGCGGATTTCGACGTCGGTGGAATAGCGGAACCGATCCCACATTTCGGCATATTCCGCATCGGTGTTGAACCGGCCTTCGCTTTGCGATGGCCCATCCGGGGCCCACATCACGCCAAACGATCCAAAGGGGTCCGCGAAATACATCGGGTTGGACCAGTTGCGCGCCATCATCTCGGGATCATTGCCGGACCACTGGTCCTGTACGTTGACCTTGCCCTTGATGCCGACATTGGCCCACATTTCCATGATCGCCTGTGCCGCCAACAAACCGTTGGTGTAATAGGTCGGCGCGGTGTCGAACTGAATTTCGAACCCGTCATACCCGGCTTCGGCCAGCAATGTCTTGGCCCGTTCGGGATCATATTCAAAAGTCACCAGATCCGGCTGATGCAACGCACCCATTTCCGCCATGGTGTGGGTCGATGGCACAACCGCCTTGCCCAGCCACAAAGCTTCGTTCAGCGCGTCGCGGTCGATGGCCAGGCTCATCGCCTGACGGATGCGCGGGTCTTCCAGTTTGGGGTGGTTCTGGTTCATGATCATCACATGAAACAGCGCCGTCGCCGAACCTGCGGTTTTCATCGCCGGGTCATTGTCGATCAGCGACAATTGGTCAGGCGCGATATTGGTCACAATATCCGCTTCGCCGGTTTTCAGCGCGGTAATGCGGCTGGCGGTTTCGGCGATCTGAACCACGTTCACCCGTTCCAGCGGCGCGGTTTCGCCCCAAAAGTCGTCAAACCGTTCCCAAACCAGCTTTTCGCCCGGCTGAAAGGTTTCAACCTTGTAAGGGCCAGTGCCGACCGGGGCCAGGGCGAACGCTTCAAAGTCGCTGTCTTCGGCCACTTCGGGATCGCCGGTCAGCGCCTTGGTGTAAGCTTCGGGAATGATCATGACCTGCTGCAAGGAAATCAGCGTTTCCCAAAGCGGCTCTTCGCGGTTGGCATGGATGCGGATCGTGGTTTCGTCGATTTTTTCCGCCATGGGAAAGTTTGCCAGACGGTCCTTGGCCCGCACGACATAGGGCGGGAACGTCGCCTGCATCATCCGGTTCAGCGAAAAGATCACATCGTCGGCGGTCATCGCGTCGCCATTGTGAAATGTCACGCCCTGACGCAGTTTCAATTCCATGATGGTCGGTTCAATCAGCTCCCACGACGTGGCCAGCGCCGGCACCCACTCCGGGTCCAGTTTGCTGTGGTCGCGGTCGATCAGCGTGTCAAAGCTGTTGTAATAGAACTGCGATCCGACGTTGGAATGGTCGCGGCCGGGATCAAGGTAAGAAGACACATTGGCGGCGCCAACGGTGATTTCCTGTGCAGCAACCGCCAGCGGCAGTGCAGCAGCAAGGGCAGTGGTCAGCATCAAACGGTACATGGGATTTCTCCGGTTTTGGGTTTCGTCTGGTCTAGGTCAGCATTGGGCCGCTTTGGCGCGGCTCTTTGATGTTGTTAACGGTCGTGCAGGCGGACATCGGCGCGGTCACGCAGCCAATCGCCCAGGATCTGCACGGAAAAGGTCAGCGCCACGATCAGCACCGCAGGTGTCAGCACAATCCACGGCGCGGTGGGCATGTAATCCCGCCCCAGCCCCACCATCGAGCCAAGCGAAGGTTGCGGCGGTTGCACGCCAAGCCCAAGAAAGCTGAGCGTGCTTTCCAGGATCACGATATTCGACAGCGCCAGGGTGAACTGTACCACCAGGGGCGACACCAGATTGGGCAGGACATGACGCCATGCGGCATAGATCGGCCCTGCCCCGGCGGTCCAGGCGGCCTCGATAAAGGGCAACGCCGACAGACGGCGCACCTCGGCCCGCACGATCCGGGCATATTGTTCCCATCCCGCGATGCCCAGCACCATGACCAGCACCGTCAGGCTTGACCCCAGAAGCGACAGGATCAACAGCGCGACAAGAGTAAAGGGGATCGCGATCTGCATATCGACCAGCGACATGATCGCATCTTCGACCCAACCGCGCCGCAGCCCGGCAATCAACCCCAGCGTGCCGCCGATCACCAACCCGATCAGCGCCCCGGCAAAGGCCAGCATCAGCGTCAGTCGCAAACCATGCAAGGCCCGCGCCAGAACATCCCGGCCCAATTCATCCGTGCCGGCAAAATGCCCGGACAGATAGCGCTCAAACCCCAATGGTGGGCGCAGACGGCTGAGCAGGCTTTGATCCAGCGGACCAAAGGGCAGGATCACCGGCGCAAACACCGCCAGGGCGACCAACAGCACCGCCAGCCCAATGGCGATTTTCTGGATGAAATCCGTGCGTCCGGTCTTGCGCCGGGGGCGCGTCATCGGATCTGCGAGAATGGCCATTTTGTCTCTCCTCAGCTGCGGGCAAGTCGGATGCGCGGGTCTGCCAGCGCATAAGACAGGTCCGTGACGGCATTGATGATCACGACCGCGACGGCCACGGTGATCACCCCGAATTGCAACACCGGGTAATCCCGGATCAGCGCGGCATTGACCAAAAGCTGGCCAATGCCCGGCCAGGAAAAGATGCTTTCGACCACGACGCTGCCCGCAGCGGCCAATCCCGCAACCTGAAGGCCGATGACCGAAATCACCGTGACCCCGGCATTGCCCAGCCCGTGGCGCAACACGACACGCGCCTCGCGCAGGCCCTTGGCACGGGCGGTGCGGATGAAATCCTGGCCCAGCACATCCAGCATTGCGTTGCGGGTGAACCGCGTCAGCGCCGCAATCAACACCCCCGACATGGCAATGGTCGGCATGATGAAATGTGCAAAGGTGGCATTGCCCACCACCGGCAACCAGTTGAGCCAGTAGGAAAATACCAGGATCATCACGATCGACAGGATAAAGGACGGCACCGCATAGCCGGTAAAGGCCAGCATCATCACCGCCGATCCGACCCAGCTTCTGCGATAAAGCGCCGCCAGAATGCCCAGCGGGATCGACAACGCCACCGTCAGCCCGACCGAGGCCAGCAACAATTGCCCCGATGCCCAAAGCCGGTCGCCGACAACCTCGGTCACGGGGCGACGATCCACAAAGCTGAGACCGAATTCCCCCGACAGCGCCCCGCGCAGGAACGCCAGATATTGTTGCCACAGGCTGCCATCCAGCTGGAAGTATCGGATCAGCTCTGCCCGCCCTTCGGTGGTCAGCCCGTCGCCCAGAAAGGTGTCGATCGGATTGCCCGACAACCGGGTCGCGATGAAGGTCACCGTGGCAATGGCAAACAGCGTCACCACGGATTTCACCAGAATACGCGTCACATAAGGGATCATCGGCGGGGCCTCCTTTCAATGTGAATGAATTTCATCCCAAGCCGCGCGGCGGCGCGGCCATCGGTCAGGGCATTGTCACCGACAAACACCGCGTCGTCGGCGGTCAGACCGCTGCGCGCCAATGCCATGGTCAGCATCATCGGATCGGGCTTGCCCAGGCTGCGCCATGTCAAATCCGGCTTGATCGCGCGCAGCGCCGCCAGCAGGGCCCCGGTTTCGGCCACTGGCTGATTGTCCTGCCCGGGATGGGACAGATCTTCGTTCGCCACCCAAAGCGGCACGCCGCGCGCAACAAGCGCCAGGATCGGCCCCATGGTGTCGACCGTCACACTGCTGTGGCGACACAACAAAATCGCATCCGGGTCTTGCGCATCCGGGTCAATACCCAGAGATTTTGCCAAATCTATCAATGTATTATCGGCAAACAGCGCAATGCTTTTGATCTCTTCCACCCGCGCGAGGTAATCCAGCGCGGTTTCCCCCGCCAAAAGAATGCGCGCAGGCGGCACCGCTATGCCGATGTCGCCCAGCCGTTGCGACAATGCGACCGCCGTGGTGTCCGATGCATTCGACACGATCCACAGCCGCGCGCCGCAGGCCGCGACAAAATCCGCGGTATCCGCGAAACGACGCCCTTCTGAAATCAAGCAGCCATCCAGATCACACAGAACCAGATCCGCCTGCGCCACCGCATTGGCATCCAGCACCGGATAGCGTTCCGTCAATGGAACAAGCGTCGTTACATCGTCCAAGTCATTGTCTCCTGACGGGTGCAGGGCAACGACCCCGCTTCTTGCGGTGACATCTGACGGCGCTTTGTAATGTTCCTGCTACAAAGCAAAGCTAGACTTGGAGAGAAGCAAAGTCAGACTTTGGAATCTGTGAAAATGACCCTGAGCTCGACCCGATTGGCCGCCATTCGTGCGGTGGCAGAGACCGGATCTTTTTCCGCGGCGGCCCGTGCCCTGGGGGTGACGCAACCCAATGTGTCCGGGCAGGTGCGCGCGCTGGAGGCCGATTTTGCGGTCCGGCTGTTCCTGCGCGAAGCCGGCCAGCTTTTGCCGACGGCGCTGTGCCTGAAAATCTGTGATCTGGCGGAACGCGCCGCCGAGGCCCAGGGCGAGGCAGAGCGGCTGTTGCGCAGTCGGTCGTCGCTGCGCGAGGGGCGGATTGCCATCGGGCTTGGCAATGCGATGCCCGGCATGGCGGTGATCGCCGCCTTTCACCGCGCCTATCCCGGTGTCACATTGGACGTGGAAACCGGATCACATCAAAAAATCGCCCGCGCGGTCCGCACCCATGAATGTGAAATCGGGGTGCTGCCGGATGTGCCGAATGATCCACGGTTTCGCCGCGAACATCTGACCCGGTCCGAGGTGATCGCCATCGCCCCGGCCGCGCATCCCCTGGCGCAGAAATCCATGGTCACCGCCGCCGACCTGGCGCAAGAGCCGCTGATCTTTCGGTCGTCCGGGTCATCAACCCAACGTGCGGTGGAAAAGATGTTTGCCCAGGCGCGGCTGACCCCTCAGCCGTTCCTGACCCTTGATGCGCGCGATGGCCTGTACGAGGCGGTGGTGAACGGCCTTGGCATCGGTTTCATGTGGCGCGCCAGCACCAGCCGCACAGACGGCGTTGCGCGGCTGCCGATCGTCGAGATGCAGGGCATCGCCACCCATGAAACGGTGTTCAGCCTGAAGGACAGCCAAAACCCGATCATCGAGGCCTTTTTCGCCACCGCCATGGGGTTCGACATGCCACGTGACGCGCACTAGCGCGGGGCGGTGTTTGCATTCGGGATCGGGCTATTGCGCCGGTGCCGCCTCGGCCTCGGCTTCTGCATCGGCGTTGAACACGAACAGCGCCTCGCCGTTGATCTGATAGCCGTCGATCAGCGCCTTTGCCCGGTCGGACACCAACCATTGCTCCAGCTGTTCAGCCAGGTCATGTTTGACATGCGCATGCCGGTCCGGGTTCACCGGCAGATAGGCATATTGGTTGAACAGCACCGGATCGCCGGCATAGGCCAGCGCCATGTCGCCCTTGTTGCCAAAGTTGAGCCAGCTTGCCCGGTCCGACAGAATGTATCCATTCAACCCGACCGCAGTGTTCAGCGCAGCCCCCATGCCCGCGCCCACCGCCCGATACCAATCGCCAAATTCCTCGGGGTCAAGCCCGGTATTGGACCACAGGCTTTGCTCTTTTTTATGGGTGCCGCTGTCATCGCCACGTGACACAAAAACCGCCTCGGTTTCTGCAATTCGCCGTAGGGCCGCGGTGGCGGAAAGGGCGGTGCCAATGGCCGCCGGATCATCCGCCGGACCCACAAAGATGAAATCGTTGTACATGATTTCGCGCCGATGGGTGCCATAGCCCGTGGCGACAAAACCCTCTTCTGCGGCACGGGAATGCACAAGGATCGCATCAACATCCCCCGCCTCGCCCAGGCGGATCGCCTGTCCGGTGCCCACAACAAGCAGATGCACATCCAGATCCAGATCGGCCTTGATCTCTGGCAGCAGAACCTCTGCCAACCCGGAGTTGTGAAAGGAGGTTGTGACCGCCATCTTCATGTCTTCTGCCGCAAACGCGCCGCCGCCCAACAGGGTGAACGCAAACCCCAACACCAAATGTCGTTTCATTCGACAATATCCCCTTCTAGAAATGCCTTCGCCTGCGGCGTGGCTGGTTGGTTGAAAAAACCCTGCGCGGCGCCGGTTTCATGCACCCTGCCCCGCAGCAGAAACACCACATCATCGGCCAGACGCCGGGCCTGGCCCATATTGTGGGTGGCAAGGATCAGCCGCATGCCCTTTGCCTTGGCGGTGTGCAGAATATCTTCGATCTCGCGCGTGGCGCGACCATCCAGCGCGGCGCAGGGCTCGTCCAGGAACAGTAGCGCCGGATCGGTGATCATCGCCCGCGCCAGCGCCAGTTTCTGGCGCTCGCCGCCGGACAACATCGGCGCCGGGCGGTCCAGCATATCCCCCAGACCAATACGCGCCGCCCAATCCCGCGCCTGATCCTCGGCCGCACGTCGGGGGGTGCCCCGCAAGGCCAATGGATAGCAAAGGTTCTGCAAGACCGTGCGGCGCAACATCACCGGATGCTGGAACACAAAAGCCTGATGGTGGCGGGCCTCTTCGGTGCTGCAATGCCAACGGATCGTACCAGAGCAGAGCCGCTCTGTACCATGCAGCAACCGCAGGAACGTTGTCTTGCCTGCGCCATTGGGCCCGATCACCGCCGTCACGCCGGCCCCACCCAGACCAAGATCAATCGGCCCGACCAGCGTCTTGCCATGGCGCTGTGCGCGCGCCGCAGTCAGCGTGACGGGGAAAAGGGTCACCAGCGGCCCTCGCGCTCTGTGCGGCTAAGGACATGAATGGCCAGGTTGATCAGGATGGCCAAGGCGATCAGCACAAAGCCCAGCGCCAGCGCCAGGGCAAAGTCGCCTTTGCCCGTTTCCAGCGCAATCGCCGTGGTCAGCACCCGGGTTGCATGGTCAATATTGCCCCCCACAATCATGATCGCCCCGACCTCGCCAATGGCGCGGCCAAATCCGGCCAGTGATGCGGTCAACAATGCCCGCCGACAATCCCACAACAGCGTGCGGATTTTCTGGCCCTGGGTGACGTTCATGGAAATCAGCAAGTCATGATATTCCTGCCAAAGGTCGCGGATGGATTGATGGGCAATCGAGGCGATCAACGGCACAATGATAATGACCTGAGCAATCACCATCGCGGTCGGCGTGAACAACAACCCCAGCACCCCCAACGGCCCGGAGCGCGACAGCAAAAGATAGACGATCAGCCCGACCACCACCGGCGGCAATCCCATCAAGGCATTGAGCAGCGCAATCACCGTGCGGCGATAACGAAAGCGGCGCACCGCCAGAAATGCGGCCAGCGGCAAAGCGATCACCGAAGCAATGGCCAGCGCGATCCCGGTCACCTGCAAAGAGCGCAGGGCAATTTCCAACAGGTCGCTGTCGCGTGTCACCACCAGCCAAAACGCCTTGGTCAGCCCGCCCCAGAGAGTGTCCATTCTGCCCCCATCCGATTGCGCCCAGACCGTCCCGGCGCGGCGAATGCCGGAGGTCTATCAACGCGGTCCCGGTTTGAAAACCGCCGCAAGGGTCGAATATTGGCCCATGGGCAATTTCCGGCCCGAGATCCGGCCCGAGAATCGGCAGGCCCGCCTTGTCTCGGCCCGATCCATCCGCAGGACGCGGCGCGCCGCATGGCCCGTGATCGAAGCCATCAATACGCGCCGCTTTCTTGGGTGTATGTGTTTAGCCCCGACTGCTATCACTGGCCAAGCAACACCCCTGCCCCACCTAATTTGCGCGCGCGAGGATAAAACCCGCAAGATGCGATCAGCGCCTTTGACAGCCGTGCAAACCTGTAAATCTACTTGTTTTCAATGCCTTACATGAGATCCTGAAATAAACGATGCCTTTTCAGATTGTCAGGACACCGCAAATGGCGCTAGATCTTGCGCATTGGCTTTGATCTTTCGCTATCCATTGCGCCAACACCCACTCTGGCCCGCGAACGCCGTCGGCAAATGGCAAGAGCAATAATCGTTGTTAAGACTCATTTTTCCGTGTAGATAACACTTTAACAAGCGAATTCGCTGAAAAAGCGATATTTAGAGGGCGGCACATGCAGGACAGGTCTTTTGAGGCCGACACGAAGGATCTTTCCTTCGATGAGATCATCCTCCAGCAAGGAGAGCTGATCTCGGATCAACTCAATATGTTGCGGCAGGAACAATATCCCCCGAACGCCCAAAAAGGTCTACGCCAGTTTTCACTGGCCGAGGTCGCCTATTATCTTGGGGTCACGCAATCGACGATCAAGAAGCTGCATCTCGAAGGTAAGGGGCCCGAACCGGAAACCTCTTCATCGGGTCGGCGCAGCTATTCCGCCGAACAGATGCTGGAATTGCGCGCCTATCTGGACAAACATGGCCGCCCGGGAAAGCGGCGCTATGTGCCCGACCGGCGCGAAGGCGAAGAGCTGCATGTTGTGTCGGTCGTGAACTTCAAGGGCGGCTCGGGGAAAACCACAACCGCCGCCCATTTGGCGCAGCACCTTGCGCTGAAAGGACATCGCGTTCTGGCAATCGATCTCGACCCTCAGGCCTCGTTGACCGCGCTGCACGGCATTCAACCAGAACTCGACAATGTGCCGTCGCTCTATGAAACGCTGCGCTATGACGAACACCGCAAACCCATCGCCGATGTCATCCGCCCCACCAATTTCCCCAATCTCGACATCGTGCCGGCCAGTCTGGAATTGCAGGAATATGAATACGACACCCCCGTCGCCCTGACGAGCGCCGATCCCCACGAAGGGCGGTTGTTCTTTACCCGGATTTCCCGCGCGCTCGAAGAGGTCGACGATCGTTATGATGTGGTGGTGATCGATTGCCCGCCGCAGCTTGGCTATCTGACGCTCACTGCATTGACCGCCTCGTCCTCGGTCATTGTCACGGTTCACCCACAGATGCTGGACGTCATGTCGATGAGTCAAGTTTTTGCTGATGCTTGGCGGCATCATGAAAACGATACGCGACGCCGGGGCCGATATGCGGCTTAAATGGTTTCGGTACCTGGTCACCCGGTTCGAACCCACCGACGGCCCCCAGAAGCAGATGGTCGGTTTCCTGCAAGCGATGTTTCCAAATCAGATGCTGACCGCGCCGGTTCTGAAATCGACGGCGATTTCCGACGCCGGGATTACCAAGCAGACCCTTTATGAGGTCGAGCGGTCGCAATTTGTACGCACGACCTATGACCGGGCAATCGGTTCCTTGAACGACGTCAACGACGAGATCGCCGACCTGATCCACAAGGCATGGGGGCGGGAATGAGGACCGTTTTGACAGCCGTGCAGATTGCCGGGTTTGACAGCCGTGCAGAGCGCTGTTTGCCCCGTGACGTGACCGCCAGGATCACCCAGAAGGAGACGGTTTGATGGCGCGCAAAGACCTTTTGAAAAATGTGATGGCCGGTTCGTCGGACCAGCCAAAGGACGCTGGGCGCTCTGGCTATGCCATGCGGGGCGCATCGAAGTCGATGAAGGTGTCGATCGACAGTCTCGCCGAGAATTCGAAGCGTCTGCTCGAAGGGGAAACCATCGTCGAAATCGATCCGCAATTGATCGACGTTTCCTTTGTGTCGGACCGCCTCAGCGATGATGATGCCGCCTTTGATGAGCTGAAGGAAACCATTGCGGCCGGGCGCCAGGACACGCCGGTTTTGCTGCGTCCGCATCCCACCGCGAACGGTCGCTATATGATCGTGTTTGGGCACCGGCGCGTTCGGGTCGCGGCGGCACTGGACCGCAAGGTTCGTGCCGTTGTCAAACCCATGGATGACGTCGCACATATTCTGGCGCAGGGTCAGGAAAACACCGCGCGGGCCGATCTTTCGTTTATTGAAAAGGCGCTGTTCGCCAAGAACCTTTTGGACATCGGGCAGGCCAAGGATGTGATCCAATCCGCGCTGACCATTGATGGCACGCTTTTGTCGCGCATGCTGTCGGTCGCGCAAAATGTCCCGCGTCACGTGATTGAACGGATCGGACCGGCCAAACAAATTGGCCGCGACCGTTGGGAAGATTTCAAGAAGCTGGCCTCGGAACCGGCAAATGAAACCGTGCTGGATGGCGCTTTGGCATCCGAGGCCTTTCAAGACCTCGACAGCGATGCACGGTTCGAGTTTCTGCACAGCAAACTGGCCGAGGCGGGCAGGGCGCCCAAACGTAAGAAAGCCCGCGCCCAGCCCAGGAAACGGACATGGACCGCTGGCAAGGGCCGCATCAAGGGCGTCGTTGGCCGGTCGGGAAAAGCATATAATATTTCGCTGACAGCACAGGATTTAGCCGCCTTCGGGGATTTTCTCTCTGGGCAGCTGGACAAGCTTTACAGCGATTTCCTCGCAACAAAAGAGGAGCAATCGGGCCAATGATTTAGGCAAAAGAAAAGCCCCCAAGCGGTGTGGCCTGAGAGCTGATCTAATGGTTTGGTCGCCTTTAAGATAAGTCTCACAGCATGCACTGTCAACGAAGAACGCTTCTGAGCGAACGGCTTTCTTTTGCCTCCACATAACCGGAGGTGAGATACAGGCATGAAACATACAGGTTGGCGCAAGCCGACACCGGGTCTTGGGGTTGCAGAGCAGCATGCCCAAGCCGGTGAACGGGTAGGTGTACCCAAAACAAAGGCCTTTGTGGCCGTCAAACGGGTTGGGGCGTATATCGGTCTTAAGCCGGGCGATATGCTGCTGCTGGATACGCTGGCGGCCTTCACCCAGACGCAGGACTGGGAAGAGGGGCGGCGGCCGATTGTCTGGGCGTCAAACGCCTATCTTATGGAACAGACCGGGTTTTCCTTGTCTGCACTGAAACGTCATGCCCGACGTTTGGCAGAAATCGGTGTCATCTGTTTCAAAGACAGTCCAAATGGCAAACGCTGGGGGCGCAGGAATGCGGACGGCATCATTGTCGAGGCCTATGGTTTCGACCTCTCGCCCCTGTCCGCCCGCGTCGAAGAGTTCGAGCAGTTGCAAGCCGAATTGCGGGCCGAACGTGAGCTTTGCCAGCAGTTGAAACGCCAGATCACCATTGCACGCCGCATGATCCGTACGCGGATCGAAACGGCCGTCACCGGCGCGCTCAGCGGCCCTTGGGCGCAGTTGAACCAGCTTTTTGAGGGTCTGCTTGCCCAGCTCCCGAAACGCAAAATCGCGTCGGACCACCTGGCAAAGATCCTCCACCGGTTCACCGATCTACAGACGCATGTCGAAACCGCCTATCTTGGCGCGACAACCGTGATCGAAACTGAAGAAAACACTGAAAGGACCGTCGGGACAACTTCGGGACAACTGTCTAAAAAGCCCCAAGAAATGGCCCCCAAGCGGGCCATTTCCGGCCCCCACATACAAACTACAAATCAACCTAAATCAGTAATCGGTAATCGCTTGGAAAACATCCATCACGCCCCGATTGACGTTCATACAATTCCTGAGAAGCAAGCGGTCAGTGAAGAATGCGTTTCGCTTGGCCAAACGCAAAAAACGCCCAAGGCCCTGGATCTGGCAACGATCTTGCAGGCCTGTCCGGAATTTGCATCCTGGGCGCGAAATATCGGCGGGTTCCTGCGGGACTGGACCGATTACAACCGCATTGCAAGCCAATTGGCCCCGATGATCGGGGTTTCGGAACGCGTCTGGAACCTCGCCAAAGACCAGCTGGGCCCCCAATTGGCCACAACCGCCTTTGCGCTGGTCTTCGAAAAACATAACGCCGGAGAGGTGACCTCGCCAAGCGGATATCTGCGCGGAATTGTCAGGAAAGCCGGGGTAGGGGAGCTGCATCTGGAGCGTAGTTTCTATGGCAGGCTGAACAGAAAGGCTGCCTGATCAGATTCTGTTTGGGTGAAGGTTATCGGACGTAAATGTGGCCGCCGAGATGGGGCGCTTTCTCAGGGAATTTTGTGGTGAAAGCGCCGTGGCGATCAGGGCTTTGATCGCTACTGATCCGACGATGCCCCAAACCTAACCCAAGTCCCAAGCTCGGTCACTTCTGTATCAACAGAAACTCCAGCCAGTGTGGCGTTTTGGTCAGATGGCTGGCGCACCCGTGAATGCGCCCATTCAGCAAGGCCGCGCGCCAGGAATATCGGCCCGGGTGGGCACCTTATCCAGAAGCAAAACTTGGGCTACGAGAAATTCTTATTGATATTATGTTTGCATCTGAGGTAAGAATATCGGTAAAAGAGGAGATTACCGATGTTATCCCAGAGCCAGAGATCACAAGCGGCAGAAGCGCTGTTTCAGGCCGAACAAACCCGGGTTCAGGCCGAACGGCTGTCCGCCACCTATCCCCAAATCGAAATCGAAGACGCCTATGCCATAAGCCGCGAAGTGGCCGCCAACCGCGCCAAATCAGGTGATCGCTTGATCGGCCACAAAGTGGGGCTGACGTCCAAAGCCATGCGCGCGGCTTCGAAAATCGACGAACCGGATTATGGCCATGTCTTTGCCAGCATGCTGATCGAAGACGATGCCACGGTGGCGCATTCCGATTTCTGCGTGCCCCGGGTCGAGCCGGAATTGACCTTCATCCTGAAATCGCCGTTGCGCGGGCCTGGTCTGACGTTGGACGATGTGCTGGCGGCGACCGAATTTGTTGTGCCCTCGATCGAGATCATTGACGCGAGGGTGACCGAGCCCCGGCGCATCTTTGACACCGTTGCCGACAATGGCGCGGCGGCCGGATTGGTTTTGGGAACCAAACGGTTCCGCCCGGACGAGATTGACTGGCGCTGGGCCGGCGCGTTGTTCCGCCGCAATGGCGAGATCGAAGAAACCGGTATTGCCGCCGGTGTCATGGATCACCCGGCCAATGCGGTTGCATGGCTGGGCAACAAGTTGGCGACTTACGACGGCGGGCTGGACGCCGGGCACATGGTGCTTTCGGGCTCCTTTACCCGTCCGGTCTGGGCCGATCCCGGCGACCGGCTTGAGGCGGATTTTGGTCCGCTTGGCACCGTTTCTCTTTCCTTTTCTTGACCTTTCAGGAGCATATAATGTCCGCACAACAACCCAAATATCTTATTGGTGACACTTGGGGCACGGCCTCGGATTTGCCGCCGATGGCCGTGGTCAACCCCGCGACCGAAGAAACCCTTTATGATGTGCCGTGCTGCAGCCCCGATCACGTGGCGCAGGCGCTGGCCTATGCCGAGGCCCGCTTTGCCGAATGGTCGGCATTGCCCGGTTGGAAGCGTGCGCAATATCTGCGACGCATTGCCGAAGAGATTGTCAAACGCCGCGAAGATTTCGGCCGTGCCATCGCCACCGAAATGGGGCGGGTGCATTCCATGGCCGTCGGCGAAGCCGATTCCGCAGCCGAGCAATTTGTCTGGATGGCAGGCGAGGCAGAGCGTATTTTCGGCCAGACCATCACCTCGCGGTTTGGCGGGCATCTCAGCATCACGCCGGAGCCTGTGGGAATCGTCGCCGCGTTCAGCCCGTGGAACTTCCCGCTTGGCCTGCCCGCGCGCAAGCTGGCACCGGCGCTTGCGGCCGGGTGCGTGGTCATCCTGCGCCCGTCGGAACAGACGCCGTTGGTCGGCACCATTCTTGGCGAATGTTGTCAGGCGGCGGGGCTGCCCACGGGGTGGTTCAGATCCTGCAAGGTGATCCACAGGGGGTTTCGCCTGCATTGATGGACTCGGATGCTGTGCGCAAAATCTCGTTTACCGGCTCGACGCGTGTCGGGCGGTTGTTGATGGCGCAATCGGCGAAGACAGTGAAACGGGTGTCGATGGAATTGGGCGGCCATGCGCCGCTGATCATTTGCCCCGATGCTGACGTGCCTGCGGCGGCGAAACTGGCGGCGAAATTCAAATTCATGAACACCGGCCAGATTTGCGGATCGCCCAGCCGGTTCTTTCTGCATGAGGCCGTGGCAAACGAATTCACCGATGTCTTCATGGCCGAGGCCGAAAAGGTGCAGATGGGCGATCCGATGTCCGCGGCAACAACCATGGGTCCGATGGCCAGCCCGGCGCAGCTGGACAAACTGGAACGGCTGGTATCCGACGCGGTAGAGCGCGGCGCAACGCTGTTGCTTGGCGGCACGCGGGCGCGGGAACAGAACAAGGGCTTCTTCTTTGCGCCCACGGTTCTGGAAAACGTCACCGACGACGCCGAAATCATGTCAGAAGAACCCTTTGGCCCGGTCGCGTCGCTGACCACCTATTCCGATCTTGGGGATGCCATCACGCGGGCCAACAGCACGCAATACGGGCTTGCGGCCTATGCCTTTACCCGGTCCGAAGTGGTTGCGCGGCGGCTCTCGGCTGAGTTGCAGTCGGGCATGGTGGGGATCAACAATTTTCTGCTGTCGCATTACGAGGCGCCTTTCAGCGGCGTCAAACACTCTGGTGTTGGCATCGAAGGCGGGCAGATGGTGATCAACGAATATCTGACGTTCAAAACGACGCACGCCGAATTCGAAGTGCCTGCCGCCTGATCCGTTTCGGGTCTTTGGGGCAGGGGGGGATACCGCAGTGATGCGGTATCCCTTTTTTGTTTAATCCTTTAGCGGCAACCAGACCGCCATGGTGTTGTCGTCGCGGTTGTTCCACGCGAAGTAGGGGATCAATGTCGTGGTGACCGTGGCCTTTGGCGGTGTCGCCAGCGGGGCATAAAGCGCGTTGCCGGTCCAGGGCGCGCGCCGTGGCAGGTCCGCCTGCAACAGGGTGTTGCCCTTGAACAGCCCTTCGCCCGCAATGGGCGTCAGTTGGGTATGCGCGGTTAGCGCGACCTCGTCGATGCTGGTCCCGTCGGGCAGATCCGCCCCTTCAAGACAGTAGACCACCGGCCCCGCCATGATCGCCGCCTGACTGCGGGTTTCTTCGACCTCCGGGCGGGCGACCATGATGCGCGGTGTGATGTCGAGCACCATTGTGATGACGTCGCCCTTGGACCAACGCCGGGTCAACGGCAGGTATCGCGGCCCCTGTCCGGGGGTGGCAATCGTCTCGCCATTGATGGCCACGGCGGTGGACTGGCTCCACCCGGGAAGGCGCAAATGCACGGTGCATTCGTTTTCCGGCGCGGCATCCACCGTGATGCTGACATCACCCGACCACGGGAAATCCGACACTTGCGACAGCGCGAGGTGCCCACCGGCGACTTCGGCTGCAAGTGTGTTGGTACCATAGAGATGCACCCAAACCGCATCCGGGCCGGTGGAATAGGCCCAGCGATGCAGCCCGGCGATGGTGCGTGTGACCTGGGGTGGGCAACAATAACAGGTCCAGCGGGTCCAGCGACGTGGTGAATTGTTGTTGCCGATGAATTGCTTTTCACCATTGAACCGCAGCGGGTTGGAATAGGTGAAATGCGTGCCGGACAGCGACACACCGGACAGGCCGGTGTTATACATCACCTGTTCGATCACATCCCCATACCGCGCGTCACCGGTCAGTTGCAGCATCCGCCAGCTCCACATCGCGTTGGCGATATTGGCGCAGGTTTCATTATAGGCTGTGTCTGACGGCAGCTGATAGGGGCGACCATAGGATTCGGCGATCTGCTCGTATCTGGGGTGGCTGCGTTCCGATGTGCCTTTGTGCAACGCGCCAATTCCGCCGGTGATGTACATTTTGCGATAGGTCGAATCCTCCCAGATGCGGGTGATTGCCTGCATCAACGGCGCTTCGTCGGTTTCCATCACCAGATCCGCAGCCCCGGCCCAAAGATAGGGGCCGGTCACGGCATGGCCCACGGCCTCTTGTTCCTCAAGAAGCGGCACACGCGCCTGGCTTTGATCGCCGTTGTTGCCGGGCATGTCGGGATGCGCGCCCCGGTTTTCCACAAAGATGCGCGCCAGTTCGAGATAGCGGGACGTGCCGGTTTCACGAAACAATTCCAC
Organism: Marinovum sp. J2-8; assembly: GCF_055808435.1. Classification (NCBI taxonomy): domain Bacteria; kingdom Pseudomonadati; phylum Pseudomonadota; class Alphaproteobacteria; order Rhodobacterales; family Roseobacteraceae; genus Marinovum; species Marinovum sp. J2-8. The sequence continues at coordinate 65,301 of NZ_JBVVRZ010000009.1, forward strand.
CAACCCCATGATCTGTGACGGGTTGAAACCAAACCGTGCCAAATCAGGGTCGCGGGTGATGAAACTGTCATAAAGATTGTCGGCGGCGTGAATGGCGATGTCCATCAAACTGTTTGCGCCGGTGACCTGGTGATGCAGGCAGGCCGTGGTGAAGAGATGGCCGAGGTTGTACATCTCGTGATGTTCGATGTCGGTCCAGCGGCCAAGATCGGTCAGGCTGATCTGTGTATTGAGATAACCGTCCTCCTCCTGTGCGGCGGCGATGATTTCGATGTAGCTGTCGAGCCGTTCGGTCAGCGCGGCGTCGGGGGAAACATCGGTCAGCAGCAGAATCCCGGATTCGAGCGCCTTGTAGCAATCGCCATCGCTCCAATATCGGCCGTGAAAGGTGCCGCCGCCGGCGGCCACGGCGCGGAAATTACCGAAATATGCTGCGTTTTCCGGGTCTTCCATGGCTTCCAGCACGCTGATGATCGACTCATGTCGGATCAGGTCCTGTTTTTCGGCCCAAAAGCCGCCGGTCCAGCGAACGTCTTTGTCGGCTGGTCGTTGCAATCGCGCGTGGGGGCTGATCGCTGTGACGGGTTTTCCATCCATATCCTTGGTCTCCAATGATTTTTGGCCGTTTCGGCCGGTGGTTTGGGCTGCTGTGCAATCGGGCAGGTCCGTAGAAATTGCATCCCAATCAAGCTTGACGGATGATGCATAAACATAATATGTTTGTTTTTATCGACAAAGCGCAATAGCAACGACAAAATTAAACGGAGGAGAACAAGATGAAGAATTTGAAGCAGAGCGTGGCAACCTTTTGCCTCAGCCTGCCGCTGGCTCTGGGTGGGTTGACCATGACCGCCGCCCCTGTCGCGGCAGAAGGTGTGGTTCACCTGTTCCACCGCTCGGCCGCAGAACCGATGCGGGTGCCGCGGATGGCGATGTGGGGGGCATGTGCCGAACAGCTGAATATCGAGATCATCGAAAACTTCTCTCCGCCCAAGCAGTACGAAGTGCAGCTGCCTGTGCAACTCTCCAGCTCGACCCCGCCAGACATCTATGCCTATTGGGCAGGCGGTCGGTCGCAGTTTCAGGCCGCCACCGGCAAGATCCGTGCGATGAACGACATCTGGGAAGAGATCAAAGACAACTATCCAGCGGGCGTTCAGGCCACCAGCACAGAGCCTGACGGCAATGTCTACACCATCCCGACCACGTTCCAGCCCAATGTTTTCTGGTACAACAAGCGCGTCTTTGCCGAACATGATATCCAGCCGCCACAAACCTGGGACGAGTTCGTTGCGGTCGCGGCCAAGCTGAAAGAGGCCGGTGTCACGCCCTTCCTTCTGGGGTCGAAATCCGGCTGGGAGCCGCTTTTGTGGTTCGACTACATGGTGCTGCGGGTGGCAGGATCGGAATTCCGCAGCGGGCTGATGGCCGGCACCGAGAGCTATCTTGATCCCCGCGTGATCGAGGCGATGGAACTGTGGAAGGATCTGCTCGAGGCGGGTTATTTCAACGACCGCACCTCGTCGCTGGGTTGGCAGGAAATGGCCACCAAATTCGTCAACGGCGAAGGCGCGATGGAGCTGATGGGCACATGGACCGTCGGCAACTTCATCACCGCGGGTCTAGAGCCGGGCACCGATTTCGACGTCTTCGATTTCCCGCCAATCACCGAGGGCATCGAACTGGCCGTCGAAGGTGCGGTCGAAGGTTGGGCCGCCAGTGGCGCGGGTGAAAACACCGAAAACGCGCTGGCGATGCTGAAATGCGTATCCGAACGTGGCCCGCAAGAGCTGTTTGCCAAACAGGCCCAGCGGATGGCTGCGAACAAGGATGTCCCGGTCGATATCTACGAACCGGCCTCGTTTCAGCCGACGATCGAGAAGTTTCAGGACATGCTGAATGCACCGTTCCACCAAAACCTGGAACTTGCGACACACCCCGGCGTGACCGAGGTGGCGAAGCGTGAATTGCCGCGGTTCCTTGCCTATCCGGATCAATACATGACCGTTTTGGAACTGCTGGAAGATCGCCGCACAGACGTGTTTGGCGGCAATTAAGCAAAGATTGGTCGGGCGGGGCACAGCCCCACGCCCGACCATACGCAAGAGGAGGACACTGCCATGAACGCCCGGCTTACGCCCTGGCTATTCCTGATGCCCGCGATTTTGATCTACGGCATCTTCGGCGCCTATCCGATTTTTCAGACCTTCGCCATCAGCCTGACGGATCAGGTTGGTGTTGCGGCACCGGGAAAATTCGTCGGGCTTCAGAATTATGCGGATCTGATCGGGGACGCATATTTCCTTAATTCCCTGAAAAACACCGGCATCTGGGTGATCATGTTCCTGATCGTGCCCAATTCGCTGGCCATCACCATCGCGCTTCTGGTCAAACAGACGTTCTGGGGATCGAGCCTGATCAAGACCGTGTTTTTCCTGCCTTTGGCGCTGTCTTTTGCGATTGTGGGTGTGGTCTGGGGCTGGATCTATGAACCGGATGTCGGCCTGCTGGACCAATTGTTGATCAGCCTGGGACTGGAAGGTCTGATTGTGGAATGGTTGGGCCCTGATGCGGCGACCTATTCGGTGATCGCGGCGGCGGCCTGGCGGCAGACGGCGTTTGCCACGGTGGTGTTCCTCGCGGGTCTGTCGGCCATCCCGCAAGAGCTGATCGAAGCGGCCAAGGTCGATGGCGGCACGCGGCGCCAGATCTTCTTCCGCATCATGCTGCCGCTTTTGAAACCGGCCAGCACCATTGCGGTATCATCGGCGTTGATCCACGCGCTTCTGGCGACAGAGATCGTGTTGACCATGACCGAAGGCGGCCCGTTCGGATCGTCCGAAGTGGTGGGATACCGGATGTATATGGAAACCTTCTGGAACTACAAATTCGGCTATGGCGCTGCGATTGGTGTGATTGTCACGCTGATGACAGCCATCATGGTGGTGCCCTATGTGCTCCGCATGGCCAAAGCCCAAGAACGAGATTGGAGCTGAGGGTCGGACCATGACACATGTAACCACAGAAATGACCAATGGGTCGGATGCCGCCCAGGCGATTGACCGCGGATCTCTGCGCGAACGGTTCGAAGAGCCGGTCGTGCGGGGGAGCCAGATCCTCTTGCTGTTGCTCTTGGCGCTGGTGTTCTTCCTGCCGGTGATGGGCACGCTTCTGACCTCGGTGCGCACCATCCCCGACATCACCCAGAACGGCGCCTGGGCACTGCCTTCGACCTATGAATGGGGCAACCTTGGCCGCGCCTTCATCGAGATGCTGCCCTATTTGCGGGCCTCGGTGATCATCACATTGCCCTCGGTTGCGGGCACGTTGATGGTGGCGATGATGGCGGGATATGCGCTGAGCCGGATGCAGTTTCGCGGCCGGATCTGGATGTTCCTTGTGATCGTCTCGCTCAGCTTCGTACCGATCCATACCCAGCTGATCCCGGTGTTCCGGTTGATGTCGGATCTTGGCCTGCATGACACTTTCATCAGCCAGATCATCGTGCACATCATGCGCCAGATCCCCTTTGCCGTGCTGATCATGACCAACTTCTTCAACACGGTGCCCGGTGAGTTGCGCGAAGCGGGTCGCATTGACGGGGCCAGCGAATGGACGATCTTCCGGCGGATCTATGTGCCGGTGGCACGGCCTGCCTTGTCGGCGCTGATCGTGCTGGAATTCACCTGGATCTGGAACGATCTGCTTTGGGGGCTGGTGCTGACCCAGGGCGCGGGCAAGAAACCCGTGACCGTCGGTATCCTGTCGTTCGAAGGCGAATACGAGATCGCCTGGAACATGGTGGCCTCGGGGGCGGTTGTCGCCGCAATCCCGACGCTGGCTGTCTTCCTCGCCTTCCAGAAACACTTCATCCGCGGGATGACAATGGGATCGGTCAAGGGCTGAGGCCCGGATCCGAATAGGAGATAAAAAATGGCACATGTTACCATCAATCAGGTGATCAAGAACTATGGCGCGGTGCAGGCGATCAAGGGCATCGACGTCGGTATCGAAGATGGCGAATTCGTCGCGCTGGTCGGCCCGTCGGGCTGTGGCAAGACCACGCTCTTGCGGATGATTGCCGGGCTGGAGGACATCACCGGCGGCACCATCGAAATTGGCGGCAAGGTGGTGAACAACCTGCAACCCAAGGCACGCGATATCGCCATGGTGTTTCAGAACTACGCGCTTTATCCGCATATGAAAGTGGCCGACAACATGTCGTTTTCGATGCAGCTTGCCGGCGCTTCGAAAGACGAGATCAAGGAAAAGGTCGAGGATGCCGCGCGTATCCTGAACCTTGAACCCTACCTCGATCGCTATCCGCGCGAACTCTCTGGTGGGCAACGCCAGCGGGTCGCCATGGGCCGCGCCATCGTGCGCAATCCCAAGGTGTTCCTGTTCGACGAACCCCTGTCCAACCTTGATGCCAAGCTGCGCGTTTCCATGCGGGCCGAGATCAAATCGCTGCACCAGCGGCTGGGCACCACGGCGGTCTATGTCACCCACGACCAGATCGAAGCCATGACCATGGCCGACAAGATCGTGGTGATGAGCGCGGGGCGGATCGAACAGGTCGGCACCCCGCTGGAACTGTACGACGAACCGGCCAATCTGTTTGTTGCGGCCTTTATCGGCTCGCCTTCGATGAACCTGCTCGAGGCCGAGATCTGTGACGGCGGTCTGCGGTTCGGCGATGGCACCATCCTGGCCGCGACCGATACCGGCGAATACGGAACGGGCCGCTCTGTCATTGCCGGCATTCGCCCCGATACGTTCGAGCTGGCCGAACGGGGCTTGACCGTGCAGGTCAATGTGACCGAGCCGACAGGCGCGGAAACCCAGGTGGTGGGCCAGATCGGCGACTCCCCCGTAACCTGTTTGATGCGCGAGCGGATCAGTGGCAGATATGGCGATGTGCTGCACGTCATGCCGCAGGGGCCGGTGCATTTGTTTGATCCCGACACCGGGCTGCGGTTGGGCACGGCCCGTACGGCCGCGATCAATTGACCAACGGTTGCCAGACATCCACGGGGGCGGCCTCGGTCGCCCCTGATTTGCCGCTGAATGCGCCAACGCCCCCCGCCGCGACGCGGTCGATGATTGCGGGCATGGGGCTGGTGGCGCTGGCGGGGTGCATTCTGGCCAGCCAGGATGCCGCGATCAAGGAAATGACGGCGCGGCAATCCCCGATCCAGATTTCCTTTGTGCGCTACTGCTGGCATGCGGTCTTTGTGGCGATCTTCCTTTGGGCGACCGGACGGCGGCGGATCTATCGCACGGCCCGTTTGCCGCTGCATGTGGCGCGCGCGGTTTTGTTGCTGACGGCGTCGACCGCGATGTTTATCGCCATTGCCTTTGTCCCGCTGTCACAGGCCACGGTGATTCAGTTCCTGAGCCCCTTGGTGGTCACATTGCTGTCGGTGGTGTTCCTGGGTGAACGTATCGGATGGCGGCGGATCACCGCATTGGCGCTGGGCTTTGCCGGCGTGTTGGTGGTGATTGGTCCGCAACTGGGTGCAGAGGCTGGATTTTCCGCGATCTGGCTTTTGCCCTTACTGTCGGCCTTTGCGGCGGCGGGTTACGTGTTGATGACCCGGCGTTTGTCGGAACCGGCGGAAACCGTCCCGGCGATGGCGCTGATGCCGGTGATCTGTGTGCTGGTCCTGCTGCCCGTGCAGCCGTTTTTCTGGTCACCGATTTCGGCGATGGATTTTGCGGTTCTGACGTTGCTTGGCTTCACCGGAACACTTGCCCATGTGGCCATCCAACTGGGGATGCAGGCCGCCCCGGCCTCGATCCTGTCGCCGTTTCTCTACAGCCAGGTGATTTTCGCCAGCTTGCTCGGGATTGTGTTTTTTCGCGAACCGATGAGCATCGGGTTTGTCCTTGGCACATTTTTGATTGTCGGGGCCGGGCTTGCGATCTGGTGGATCGAACGCCCCCCCGCGACATCTTCAACCAGGAAAGTAGCGCAATGACAGCCAGGAACATCATTCTGTTCATCACCGATCAATGGCGTTGGGACACGTTGAACCAGCCGGGGCATCCGTGCAAGCTGCCCAACCTCCAGGCGTTTCGCGCCGAGGCCACCAATCACGTGAACGCCTTTACCTCGGTGCCGCTGTGCACGCCCGCGCGCGGCAGCCTGTTCACCGGCACATGGCCGCATCAAAACGGCACGATGGACAATGTGCAGGGCTCGTCGTTTTATCCACATGGCAAGCTGCACCCGAGCCACAAAACCTATATGGAGCGGTTGCAGGACGCCGGATATGCGGTGTCGTTCATCGGCAAATGGCATCTGGGCGCGGGCACATTGACCGAACGCGGCATCGACGCCCCGCTGAGCGATGGCGGCGCCGAGGCGCTGATCCCGGCCGATGATCTGGAGTTCGCCACCCCGCGCAAGACACCGTTTTACGGCACGATCACCAAAGGCACGCATATGGACGAAAAGCGGGTCATGGCGGGGATCGAACGGCTGGAGTCGCTTGCGGCCGGCGACAAGCCATTTTGCCTGATCGTCTCGCTGCCGGGGCCGCATTTCCCGCATCACGTTCCGGCGGATTGGGTGGCGCTGTATGATGACCTGCCCGAAGATTACATGCCCGACAATTTCATCCCGCAGTTCACTGAGACCGGCAAACCCCAGGCCCAGGGCGCGCCTTACTGGCCCTGTCAGGACACCCGGGGGCTGGATCAGGCCGACTGGCGCCGCACCGCGCAGCATTATTTCGGCTTCTGTTCCTTCATCGACGATCTGTTTGGCCAGTTCCGCCGCAAGATGACCGATCTGGGGCTGGACGACAGCACCTCGCTGAGCTTCACCGCTGATCACGGCGAAATGCTGGGCGCGCATGGCTGGTTCGACAAGGGGCCGTTCTTCTACGAAGAGGTGATGCGCATCCCGATGCTGATCCGTGACGCGGGGCAGGCGGCGGCCAAGGTCGACGACGGTTTTGTCAATTTCCGCGATCTTTTCCCGACCATGGTGGCGAGCAGCGCGGGCGCCGGAATTCTGACCGAGGCAGAGACCGCACGCCGGTATGGCGCCACCCGGCAGGACCATGCGACCTATGGCTATGACGCCTATCAGGGCCGCCAGTTCAAGTTCCGCGGCATCCGCGAGGCGCGCTACAAATACGCCTGGAGCCCGCATGACATCGAAGAGCTGTACGACCTCGACACCGATCCGGGCGAACGGACCAACCGCGCCGACGACCCGACCCTGGCCGAGGAAAAAGCCCGGCTGAAAACCCGGCTGTTCGACTGGATGCGCGCCGAAAACGACGCCCTCGCCCATGGCGGTTACCAACTGCCCGTCGGCAGCTACATCGACGGCCGCCCCGCAAACGAACAACACGACCACCAACAACACCTAAACCCAGCGTTGAAACAATGAAAATCACTGAAATCAAAACTTATATGCAGCGGGTCGATGACCGTCCTCGCGTGCTTGTCGCCATCAAGACCGACGAAGGTATCACCGGCTGGGGCGAGACATATGCCCATGGTCCGGAACGTGCCGTTGCGCCGATCCTTGACTATTTTGCCACGCATCTTCTGGGCGAAGACCCGCGCCGGGTGACGTTTTTGCATGAAAAACTGATGCATGTCGCACGTTTTCCGCCCGGCGCATTGGGGCTGGCGGCGTTTTCCGCGGTCGATCATGCGCTTTGGGATATTGCTGCCAAGGCGATTGGCGTGCCGGTTTACCAGATGTTGGGCGGCCATATGCGCGACAAGGTGCGGGTCTATTGCACCGCCATCGGCGCGCCGGACAATGGTGTCGAGGTTCTGTCGAATCTGCACGCGGAATTCGGCTTTACCGCCTTCAAACTTTCGCCGTATCGCAAACATCCGTTTGAGCATCGCTGGGGCGAGGTCTGCGCCGCGACAGCTGATTATTTCCGCACCCTGCGCGAAGGCCTGCCTTCGCATTTCGAGATCGCCTTTGACGCCCATTCGGTGCTGATGGAGGGGATTGATGCGGTGCGTCTGGCGCGGGCGATCGAGCCTTATGATCCCTTCTTTCTGGAAGAGCCATTGCGCCCGGAACATATGCCGGCCTGGCGCGACATGAAGGCCAAGATGAACATCCCGCTGGCCACCGGCGAGGCGCTATATAATCGCCATCAATTCCTGGCGCTGCTTAATGCGGGCGGGGCGGATATCGTCCAGCCGGACATTGCCGTGGTCGGGGGGTTGACCGAAATGCGCCGCATTGCCGAGGTGGCGGATGCCCATTCCGTTCCGGTGGCGCCGCACAATCCGATGGGGCCGCTGGCCACCGCGCATAACGTGCATTTTTCGGCCGCCTGCACCAATTTCAAGATCCTTGAGTACAAGGTGCACCGCGATGTGCCGTGGATCAAAGATCCCTATATTCCGGTTGATGGCTATCTTGAGCTGCGCCCGGATCGCCCGGGTTGGGGTGTCGAGATCATCGAAGAGGCGTTGCAGACCGATGAATATACCCATTGGTCCCGGCCATTGATGCGCAAACCGGACGGCGCAACCAGCTACGCCTGACCCCGGTGCTGGCGCGGGGCAATGGCCCCCGCGCTTCACCCGCCTTAATGATTTTAGCCCTGCATCGCCTTGACCGCCGCCACTGTCGTCAGCTCGATATGGCGGGCGGTCAGCGCGCAGGTCGCGTCGATATCGCGCGCGATTGCCACCTCATAGATTGCGGCATGTTCGGCGGGGGTATCGCGCCCGCTGGGGCCGAAATTGCGCGACAGGTGGCGATAGCGTTCGTGATGGGCATAGATCTGGTCGCGCAGATCCAAAAGCCAGTCCGAGTTGGCCGCCGAAACCAGCGCATCGTGAAACGCCCGGTTGCGCGTTTCGATTTCCTGTAGGCTGGTGTTGCGGTCTTCGGCCAGCCGCAGACTATGATAGGCGGCGACAAGCTGCGCCTCCCAAGCGTCGTTGCCCCGGCTCAGGCTGTCGCGGATCGCTTCGTTTTCCAGCAGGATACGCACCCGGCCCAGATCCTCGACCTCTTCGGCGGTGGCGCTGCGCACATAAAAGCCGCGGTTGGAATGTTGCACGACCGACCGCTCGCCGATCAACCGCGACAGGGCCTCGCGCAGGGGCGCGGCCCCAAAGCCAAATTCGGCGCGCAGTTCCGCGATCTTGAGCTTGCGGTCCGGCGGAAGATCGCCGGTGACGATGGCCTGCCGCAGCGTGGCATAGGCGCTTTCGGCATCGGTGATAAAAGCGGGCTTTTCCATTGAGCGGCTGACAGGTCCATAGTTTAAAGGTGCCCTTATGTACGGGCAGGCGTGTTACAAGCCAAGCCCAAGCGCGCGGGTCGAAGTTTGTCGTAATAAGCTATTATAATTTCTGACGTTTTGCAGCACTTCAATCCGCCGCTTGCAACTGCGTCACATATTTGTCGACGCCGCGTATCGGACACTGCGCTGACCACCGCTTTCCTCAGCCATGACGCGATGGTGTGGCCCGTGCCGGTGCCCGTGCCTGGGGCGGCACGGGCGCAGTCCTTTGGTCCGATCCGTGTTAGCGAAAGGCCGCCATCCGGTCCCGAGTGTTGAAGTTCGACGCAACCAGCCATTCCAGCATCACGTCTTTCAATCGGGCCTTTTGCGCGCTGTGATCGGGGTCGTCCCACAGATTGCGCATTTCATCCGGGTCGGATTCCAGATCGAACAATTGACCCTCTTCACAGCCCAGAAGATGAACCAGCTTCCAGCGTTTTTCCCGCACCATGGTGATGAAATCCGCCCCGGTCATCACCATGTCGCCGGCTTGTTCACAAAACACATGTTCGCGTGGCGTGTGATCGGTTTCGGTCAAGGCCGGCAGCAGGCTCTGCGCCTCCATATCCGCCGCCGGGGTGACCCCGGCAAGTTCCAGGATCGTCGGCCCAAGATCGAACAATTGCACCAGATCATCGACCGTGCGATCGCCCCTAAACCGTTGCGGCGCCCAGACAATCAGCGGCACCCGCGTCACCACATCATACATCGACCATTTCTGCGACAGCCCGTGATCGCCCAGACAATCACCGTGGTCCGAGGTAAAGATCACCACCGTGTCATCCATATAATCGTTGCGTTCCAGCGCCTGCATGATGTCACCAACGGAATTGTCGATCATTTCGACATTGGCGTAATAATAGGCGCGCATGCGGCGTTCGTCTTCGGTGCTGCGATCCGGGTTCCAGAGGATGGAATCGTGGTCGACCTGACCATCGTGAACGCGCTTTTCCTCAAGGTAAGAGGGTTGCCCGGCGCGGTCTTCGACCGAGTCGACCGGCAGAGGGATATTGTCCTTTGCCATGTATTTTTCGGCCAGCTCGGGCGTCGGATCATAGGGCGGGTGCGGTCCGGGAAAGCCGACCTGCATGAACAGCGGCGCGGATTTGGGTTTGGTATCCAGCCAGAATTTCGCGAAATTGCCGACAAACATGTCGGAATGCAGATCCTCTGGCAAATCCCATTCAAACGCGCCAAGCCGCTGGCCGTAATCGTCGCGTTTGCGGTAATGTTCGCGCTGTTGCTTGACCAGACCATGCGCGGCCAGTGCCTTGTCCCATTCATCCAGATAGTGACGCCCCTGAAGGTAGCGATCCTTGTTCTCGACGTTGAAACGTTCGGTGAACCCGGCCTCGGCCAGAAATGGATTGGTGTGCATTTTGCCAACATTCACACAGGTATAGCCAAATCCCGCAGGCTGCTGACCCATGTTTTTGACCAATCTTGTTCATTCTCCATCACGCCGGTCACATGCGGATAATACCCGGTGAACAGGCTTGCCCGGCTGGGCACGCAGCTGGGGGCGGTGATGTGGCATTGGGAAAACGAAACGCCCTCTTTGGCAAGCCGATCAAGGTTCGGCGTGTCCATATGGGCGTGACCATGGGCGCGAATGGTATCAAAGCGCTGTTGGTCGGTGATGATCAAAAGAATGTTCGGTTGTTTTGGTGCCGTCGAATTGGGTGCTTTGGTCATGTGGCGGCCTGACGTTGGTATGAAAAGTTGCGCCCAAGGATAATTGGCAGGACCAAAATGTCAATGTTTCGTAACTGGTTTTTGTTGTGGTCTGGTGTTTTTCTGTATTGGCCCAACCAGCCAGCGAAGGGGCGATGACCAGTTAAGATGCTGAAACTGCGCGGTAAGTGGGTGGGTCATGGCTTGATCTGGCCGAGTTTGGCGATTTGCCCAATGATTTGGATGGACCAATATTGGGAATTGGGCTAGATTTGGATCAACCAATATGGATGGGGCCCCTTGACCGAAACCCCGCCGGGCATTGGAGGATTCTGATGACGCATTCTGACCTCGCGCCCTGGCCGCTTGCGGTTTTTGACTGGGGGACATCCAATCTTCGCGCCTATGCGGTGCAGGAAGATGGAACCATTTTGGGCCGGGTCGCCGGGCGCGGCGCCAAACAGACCGAGCGCGAGGAATTTTCCCGAGCCTATGATCGCACCTTGATGCGGTTGCGTCGGAAATATGGCTGTGAACAGGCGCTGCTTGTCGGCATGGTGGGCAGCAATCTGGGTTGGGTGGATGTCGACATGTGCACGGCCCCGCAAACGCGCGCCACGGTACAGGCGCGGCTTGTGCCGGTGGCCGGAACCGGGGCGCATATCGTGCCCGGCGTCAGTGCGAAATCCATCGGTGGCTTTCCCGACATGATGCGCGGCGAAGAGGTTCAGGTTTTTGGCGCCTTGGCACTGGCGGCCCGCGACGACGCGCTTTTGTGTTTGCCGGGCACCCATAGCAAATGGGTCACCTGCGAACAGGGGGCGATTTGCCGGATTTCCACCGCGATGACCGGAGAGATCTTTGACCTTCTGTGCCATGCCAGTGTGCTGAAAGGGCATGTGACCAGCGAATTGGGCGGAACCGGCCTTGCGGGGTTTGACGACGGGATCGAGGCGGCGAAATCCAATCTCGGTGTCTCTCTGTTGGCGTTTTCCACGCGACCGCGCGCCTTGCTTTCGGGGGCGGTCAATCCGGTTGATGGGCGCGGCTATCTGTCGGGGGTGTTGATCGGATCAGAGATCCTGTCCATGCAGCAGGCCAGCGGCGCGCAGGACGTGCTGATCGTCGGAGAGCCAGAGCTGGCGCGATTTTACGCGCGGGCGGCGGGCGCGTTGAACATGACGGCCCGGGTGATTGACGGCGCGGCTGCCATTGCCGCCGGTGCGGCGGCGATCCATCGCGCGCGGCTTGCGGCGGTCTCCGGGGTCAATAGCTGAGAAAGCGGGAAATCATCCAGTCGATGTGCCGTTGCATTGCGGTACGTGCGGCCTGGGGGCGGCGGGCGACGATGGCGTCGGTGACTTCCTGATTGTTGGCCAGCACGGCCAGCCGGTTTTGGCGCGACCGGGTGCCAGCATACCAATTTTCCCAAAGCGGGCCGCTTTTTTGGTCCCACAGATATTCCAGCAGCTCCACGAACAGGCTGTTTTCCGACCCCTGCGCAATGCTGAGGTGAAACTGTTTGGTGGCTTCGTGAAATTCCGGCGTGTCATTTGGCGGCACTTCGGCATTGGCGATATTGGCATCGACAATCGCGTCAATCGCCCGTTTCGATCCGTTCAGGGCCACCAGAAAACAGGCCTCGCCTTCGATCAGACGCCGCATCTGCAGGACTTCATGCGGGCCTGGTGTCGCTTCGATGGATTGCAGGACGCTGGCACTTTTACTAGCGGTAGGAAGGACATAGGCCCCCGAGCGGTCCTTGATCTTGATGACGTCCGCGGCCTCCAGCACCATCAGCGCTTCGCGAATTGTGGTTCGGCTGACTTCGAATTGCGCAGCAAGATCGCGTTCGGCCTGGCAGGCGGCTCATGGGTTTCAGCTCGCCTGACTGGATCATTTTTTCCAGGTCGCTGGCAATGCGTTGATAGACTTTCTGACTCATTCAACTGCCCTACATCGGTTCAGGGGACGATACCGTTTGGCTGGACCAGTATCCAGCCGAGAATTTAGGTTAGACCAAAATCCGCCCCTATTTCGTTTTGGACTAGACAAAAACCATACCAATTGATATTGGTTGGTCCAATTACTGGTACACAAGCCAGGTGAATTATCATCAAGGGAGGACTTCATGACATTCATTCAAGCCATGGTGCGCGGGATTGGCGCGGCATCCATTGCAGCAACGCTCGGGACGGCGACGCTTTTCGCCAGCGCGACCACCGCAGTGGCGGAATTTCCATCAAAGCCCATTCAGGTCTATGTCGGGTATCGCCCCGGTGGGCGCACCGACACGGTGGCGCGCAAGATCTCTACTCATATCAATGAAAACAACCTGTTGCCGCAGCCCTTGGTGATCGTGAACGTGCCCGGCGCGGCGTCGGCGAATGCCGCGCGCGAGGTTCTTGCAGCTGCGCCTGATGGCCATACCATCATGATGTGGTCGCACAGCATTCTGGTGTCCAATGCGCTTGGGGTGAATGAAATCCACCCCAGTGACTTTACCTCGCTGGGCTTTACCGGCGGCGGCAGCCCGGTTTGGACGGTGCGCGATGATGCGCCCTATCAATCCCTGGAAGAGCTGATCGAGGCGCTGCGCGCCGAACCCAAAAGCCTGACCGAAGCGGTTGGCATCGGCACCGTGCCGCATATCGTCGGCCTGATGCTGGCGGGTGAAGCCGGGTTTGAAACTCGTCTGATCGGTGCCCCGGGTGGGGCCGACCGTTTGGCGCGTCTGCTGGGCGGCAATGCCGATATCGCGCTGTTTTCGGGGTCTGAATACCTGAACTATCAACCCAACGGCATTCGCGCGCTGACCTATTTCGGGGCCAGCCGTCTGCCTGCGATTGGCGATGTGCCCACCGCCAAAGAGCTGGGATATGACGTGGTTTGGGCCAATCCGCTGTATTGGCTGGCGCCTGCCGGTCTGGATGCCGACGCCGAAGAAATGATCACCACCGCATTGCAAACCGCCGTTGAAAGCGATGAAATGCAGGCATGGTTCACCGAAAACACGCTTGAACCCTATTGGACGGATGGTGCTGCGGCGCTTGAAAGCTCGATCGAAGTGCTGGGTCAACTGGATGCTGTGGCAGAGAAGGCCGGGCTTAAGAACTAAGCCGGGTCATCCCGAAATCTCGCCTGCGCGCCCACCGCGCGGGCGAGGCCAACTTACAGGTGAGAGCATGGAAAAATCTGTTGCAAACCCCAAGGTCGAATTGGCGCTTGCGCTTGCGTTGATCGGCTTTTCCGGGGTGATCTTTGTCGGCGCATCGGGCCTGCCGGAACCACGGTTTGAACCGTTGGGCTCGGCGGCGGTGCCCCGGATGCTGGCCGGTCTTATGGCCTTTCTCTCGGCGATCTGGGTGGTCCGTATCCTGTCGGCCCTGCGGGACATCCCCGCCGTGCCGCAGCAACCGGTGGCGCGCGATCCCGAAACGCCCAAACCCCACCCCGGATTGGCGGTTGCGGTGTTGGCGTCGGTCTTTGCCTTTGTCGCGGTGATGGATTTCGGATTGGCCAGTTTCAAGGTCGCGGGGATTGGCTTTGTCATCCTTTGCGGGTTTCTCATGACCCACCGCGATCTGCGCAAACTGCCCTGGATCATCGGCTATGCGGTCGTTCTGGTCCTGGCCTGCGATTTCGCGTTCACGCGTCTTTTCTACATCAACCTGCCTTAAGCAGGAGGAACCCAAATGCCGTTTTTTGATGCGCTTTTCTATCTGTTGACGCCCTTGCCGTTTGCGCTGGTCTTTCTGGGGGTCGCTTTGGGCATTGTTGTGGGCTCGATCCCTGGTCTGACCACAACCATGCTGATCACCCTGACCCTGCCGCTGACCTTCTTCATGGACAGCGTGAATGCGATCATGCTGCTGGTCGGCATGTATGTCGGCGGGGTGTCGGGCAGCCAGATTTCGGCCACGCTGTTGCGGATGCCGGGCACGCCTTCGTCGATCATGACCACCTTTGACGGCTATCCCATGACGCAACAGGGAAGGGCGGCCCGCGCCCTGGGCCTTGGCATCACTGCGTCTTTTGTTGGCGGCATGATTTCCTTTCTCGTGCTGGCGCTGCTGGCGCCGCCGTTTTCGCGGCTGGCAATCACCTTTGGCCCTTGGGAATATTTCACCATGGTGTTGATGGCGCTGGTCATGTTGTCCAGCCTGAGCCAGGGATCGCTGCTCAAGGGGTTGATCGCCGCCTGTCTGGGCATGCTGATCCATATGCCGGGGATTGATCCGTCTTCGGGCACGCCGCGGCTGACCTTTGGCATTGACGCGTTTGAGGGCGGGTTGAGCCTGCTTCCGGTGCTGATCGGGGCCTTTGCCATCAGCCAGATCATCAAGGATATCATCAACATTGACATGCGCCCGCCAATGGCCGATTTGGCCGAGGGCCGGATGTTGTTGTCCTTTGCGGATTGCAAACGTCACAGCGGAAATTTCCTGCGCTC
Source organism: Marinovum sp. J2-8 (assembly GCF_055808435.1). Lineage (NCBI taxonomy): Bacteria > Pseudomonadati > Pseudomonadota > Alphaproteobacteria > Rhodobacterales > Roseobacteraceae > Marinovum > Marinovum sp. J2-8. The sequence goes on from NZ_JBVVRZ010000009.1 coordinate 80,715, forward strand.
CAGCCTGATCGGGACGTGGATCGGCATTTTGCCGGGGATCGGGTCGAACATTGCCTCGATGCTCAGCTATTCCGCCGCCCGCAGCGCGTCAAAAGAGCCGGAAAAGTTCGGCACGGGGCATGAGCCGGGGGTCGTTTCGGCGGAAACCGCGAACAATGCGGCGGTCGGTGGCGCGTTGATCCCATTGATCACGCTGGGCATTCCCGGATCAGTGGTGGATGCCATCCTGATCGGCGCGCTGATCATTCACAACCTGGAACCCGGCCCGCTTCTGTTCATCAACGCGCCCGAGGTGGCCTATGGCGTGATCGCCGCTTATCTGGTCGGCAATATCATCATGTTCGCCATCATGATGCTGGCCGTGCGCCACATCGCCAAGGTGCTTTATGTGCCGCGTGCCTTCCTGCTGACCTCGATCCTCGTGTTCTGTGTCATCGGCATCTTTGCCGTCGGCAACAGCTTCTTTGATGTCTGGGTGATGCTGGGGCTGGGTCTGTTGGGCTTTGTGATGGAGCGGGCGAAAATGCCGCTTGGGCCCTTTGTCATCGGCTTTGTCCTGGCTCCGATCGCCGAGGAACATCTGCGCTCTGGTCTGATGTCCACCGGCGGCAGCCTTGAGCCGCTGTTCACCCGGCCCTTTGCCGCCAGCTTCCTGGCGATTTCCATCGCGTCCCTGTGCTGGCCGATGGTCAGTGGTTGGATCAGAAACCGCAAGACTGTGCGGACGGCCAATTGATGCCGGCGGAAAACCAAGAGGCGAAAACGCCAAATATCCTTTGGTTTTGCGCCGATCAGATGCGCTATGATACGGTTTCGGCATTGGGAAATGCCGAAATCCGCACGCCGAATATCGACCGCTTGATTGCGCGCGGCACGGCCTTTGAAAACTGTTATGTGCAAAACCAGATTTGCACGCCCAGCCGGGCCAGCTTTCTCACCGGGCGGTATCCGGCGGCGCATAATGTCTATCGCAACGGCAATGCCTTTTTCCCGACGTCGGAAAAGCTGGTGACGCGGACCTTGGCGGATGCGCGCTATGATTGCGGGTTGATCGGCAAATTGCATCTTTCCACGGCGTCAAAGCTGGAACAGCGGGTCGATGATGGATACCGACTGTTTGAATGGTGCCAGAACCCCGGTTGGGAACGGGTGCCCGACAGCAACGCCTATTGGCGGTGGTTGCGTGACAAGGGTGTCGATCCGCAGGAAATGTTCCCCGGCAAGCCGCAATATCTGTCCACCGGCACCCCGGCAGAGTTGCATCAAGCGGCCTGGATCGCGGAACGCACCATCAATTTCATTGACGAGGCCCGCGATGGTCCCTGGATGCTCAGCCTCAATCCGTTTGACCCGCATCCGCCGTTCAATCCGCCGCCCGAAGCACTGGCGCGGTTTGGCGGTGGCCGGGATCTGACGCCGCCCCTGTTTCGGCAAAGCGACATTGCCCATCAGGCGCGGTTTTTCGATGTGCGCACGCAAAAACGCCGTGCGGTGAACCCGGTCCTTTCGGCCGCCGAACGCGCGCAACATATCATCCCCGAAGGCGATGCGCGCGGTGCAAAACCGCCAGAGAATTTTGACGGTATGGCCGTCAAGGCCGCCTATTACGCGATGATTGAAAATCTCGACACCCAGTTTGGTCGCATTCTCGATCATCTTGAGGCAACCGGCGAAATCGACAATACGATCATCGTCTTCACCAGCGATCATGGCGAAATGCTGGGTGATCATGGTTTGCTATACAAAGGCTGCCGGTTCTTCGAAGGTCTGATCCGGGTGCCGTTGATCATGGCGGGCCCCGGCATTCCCGCCGGCCAGCGGTCGCGGGCCATGGTGGAAAGCATCGACATCGCCCCGACCTTGCTGGATCTGATCGGTCAGGATGTGCCCGACGTCATGCAGGGGCAGAGCTTTGTCAAAACCGTCTTTGCGGGCGCATCGACGCATAAGGAAACCGTTGTCACCGATTTCAACGATTCCCTTGGCAGCAGCGAGGTCACCCATGACACCCGCGCGACGATGACCTGTGATGGGCGGTACAAGCTGGCGATCTATCATTCCCATCCCGGTCTGGGTGAGTTGTTTGACCTGCAAGAGGACCCGGACGAATTCAACTGCCTGTGGCAGGATCCGGGCTATACGGCGTTGAAGGCCGATCTTGTCGCCCGGCATCTGGACCGCATGATGGGAACCATCCCGGCGGGCCCGCATCGGGTGGCGGTTGCCTGACGATCTGGCTTCGTCGTCGCTCTACCTGTCTTTGTTTCCGCGTTGTTTGATGCTGAGTTTGTCGACGAGGTGTTGTCCTGCGTCGGAGACGTGTTTGTAGAGGGTTTTTGCGGTTGCGTCGGCGTCTTGTTTTCGGATGCAGTCGATCAGGGCGCGGTGTTCGGCGAAGATGGCGTCGCGGCGGCCGATGGAGACGGGGACGCGGGTCGAGATTGCCCAGAGGATTTCGCGGTGTTGTTGCCAGAGCTTGAAGGCGACGCGATTGTAGTGGTTCTGGTACATCGTCATGTGGAATTGTTTGTCGAGCCTGGCGTGGGCCTGTTTGTCGGCAAAGTTGAGGAATTCGATCTCGTCCTGGATCCGCACCAGCTGGTCGATGTCTTCCTGGCTGACGGTTTCGACGAAATAGCGCACCAGATAGGGTTCCAGCTGCTGGCCGACCTCGCTGACGTCGCGGACGAAATCGGTGTCGATAGAGCGCACGCGCGCCCCCTGATTTGGCACGAAATACACCAGCCCCTCGCCGCGCAGCTGTTGCAATGCTTCGCGCACCGGGTTGGTCGACACGCCGAACCGCTTGGCCAGATCGCTGACTTTCAGCCGTTCGTTGTTGTCCAGCTCTCCGGCCAGGATTTCGTGGCGGATCTGGTGAAAGATCGTGTTGCTGCCGGGATCATCGTCTTCGGTCACCACGCTGATCGTAAGGGGAAGGTTCGAAGCTGTCATCCTGGGCCATGTCGTGTTGCGCGATATCGGGGGCAATCGCGGAGTTTTCGGGGGCGGTTCAGATCGTGTATCATAACCCGGTGATTTGTACAAATGCGCTGGTGCGGGTGGCGGATTGGGCCGCTTATGCCGTTTTGAAACATATTATGAATGCGCGCGACAAGGCAATCGTTGACAGAATAGGCAGATATCGTCACATACATACTACACACAGTATCATGTATTAAAGTTGATCTTTAGTGTGCAATGCCGTTCGGAACGCAAAAGGGGCCGCCTGTGACACGCAAACCAAACATCATTCTGATTTCGACCGACCAGCAGCGCGGCGATTGTATCGGCCCCGAAGGGCGCGGGGTGAAGACGCCGGCGATTGACCGGATTGGCCAGTTGGGCACCCGGTTTTCGAAATGCATCACGCCGCATCCGATGTGCCAACCGGCGCGGGCCTCGATCCTGACGGGCAAGCTGCCCTATAGCACCGGCGTGCGCGACAATGGCCGGGATCTGGATTATGGCTTTGGAGAGCAGGGGCTGGCGGGGATGCTGGCCAGTGCCGGCTATGACACGCATTTCATCGGCAAGGCGCATCTGTCGAGCCAGCAAACCTTTGCCCCGACGGGGCGGCCGGAATGTTATTCCAGCGCCAAGGATTATCCGGCGGATTGGAGCGGCAGCTATTTCGGCTTCGACAATGTGCAAATGATGCTGCGCCCGCATCACCACACCAAATGGTATGACGCGCCGGAAACGCTGCATTATGAAAACTGGCTGGATCAGGATGGTCAGGGGCGGGCGCGCTGGGATCTGGCCAAGGAACATCTGCCGCCCGAGACGCGCAACTTTCAGGCCTGGCGCTCGGCGCTGGACGCGGAATATCATTCGACGCCGTGGATTGGCGACCGCGCCATTGAAATGCTGGAGGATCAGGGCGACAAGCCGCTGTTTGCCTGGGTGTCCTTTCCCGATCCGCACCCGCCGTTTCTGGCGCCGAAACCCTGGTGTGACATGTATGATCCCGATGCGGTCGAGATCACGAAATGCCCGGATCTTGACCTTGAAAACCGGCCCTGGTGGCATGGCGCCTTTATGGAGGGTCGCGAAAAGATCAAGCAGGGCGCGGAACATAATGCGGGCGGCACCGATTGGGGCAACCGCGGTGACATGTCCGAAGCGGCAATGCGCGAGATCACGGCGATCTATTTCGGCATGATCTCGGCGGTGGATGCCCAGGTCGGCCGGATTCTGGACACGCTGGAGGCCAGGGGCGAGCTGGACAATACCATCATTGTCTTCATCTCGGATCATGGTGAATGGATGGGCGATCACGGGCTCTTGCTGAAGGGGCCGATGCTCTATGACGGGCTGCTGCGGGTGCCCTGTCTGATCTGTGGTCCCGGCATCAAGGGCGATCAGGTGATTGATGCGCCGGTGTCGACGATCGACATCCGCCAGACATTGGCCGAGCTTTGCGGGCTGACGGTCGAAGAGGACAATGGCACCTCGTGGATCGGGCTGATCAATGGCGAGGACAGCCGGGAATTCGCGCTCAGCGAATTCGAGGTCGACGCCAAACGCAGCGCCGTGGATCTGGACCTGCGCACCGTGCGCAGCGCGCGCTATCGCATGTCGGTCGATCTGAACACCGACACGGGCGAGCTCTATGACATGCAGGAAGACCCGACCGAAATGGTCAACCTGTTCGACGACCCCGCCGCAGCCCCCATCCGCCGCAGCCACATGGACATGATCCACAGCCGCGCAAACACCATCATCCCCCGCGCAGAACGCGTCGGTTGGCACTAACCAGTGAAAATCGCGACGAATATCATCGCGGTGCGCATCGACCCAGAGTTCGGGGCGCGGATTACTGAGCTGACTGATCTGAGAAGCGGGCGCAATTGGATTGTGCCCGCCGAAGACCCCAGACCGCCCGCCACCGAGAGTTATATCGACGGGCGGCCCAGCGGCTGGGATGAATGTTTCCCCACCGTGGCAAGCGCAGAGCATCCTGCCTGGGGCGGGGCCATTCGGGATCACGGTTTCCTGTGGGGCCGACCGTGGCGGTGCCAATATGCCCCTTGCGGGATTGTCGCCACATATGATGATCCGCGCTTTCAATTCCGACGGGCCGTTCGACTGGCCGGTGATCGGGTTTTTGTCCGCTATACGCTTCTGTCCCGTCATCACGCTCCGCTGCCCTGGCTTTGGAGCCAGCATTGCCTGCTGGACTGTCAGCCGGGCGAGCGGATCGAGGCGCGGGGCATTGGGCCCTGGAAAGATGGCGATGGCCAGATCGCCGAACTCGGTCCGGTGCAGGATCCATCGGCGGGCGTGGCGGGCAAGTATTTCGCCGCAGTTACCGGGCGGGCGGATGTGGCGCTGACCGGAACGGGCGGGACCATTCAGTTTTCATGGCAGAGCCGCTCTGCGTCTCATGTGGGTTTCTGGTTCAGCTATGGCGGTTGGCCGAAGAATCGACCTTTGTATCAACTGGGAATCGAGCCGACAAATGCGCCGCGCAATCTGGTCCCAAATGGCACCGAAATCGGTGATCCGATGGTGTTGCAGCCTGGTCAGGCGAAACATTGGCAGATCCAGATCAGGTTAACCGGCAGATAAATAACGTCTTTTCAATAATCGTACATTATTTCGAAAAAATGTGTACGAACAGGAAAAGAATTGATATTATGTTTGCAGGAGGACGTATCTCATGAAGCAACTCAATATCTCACACATCGGTTTGGCGCTGGCCGCCGCCGTATTGCCCGCGATGGGGTCTGCGGAAACCACGCTGGAAGTTATTTCCTGGAAGGGAAGCGAGGCCCAGCCTGCCGGCTGCCGCAGCTGATCGAAAAATTTGAATCCGAAAACCCCGACATCAAGATCGATCTGACCTTTGTCTCCCGCAAAGACATCGACAAGGTGATGCCGCCCCGTCTTCAGGGCGGGAACCCGCCCGACGTCTCCATGGTCGACAGCTCTCTGGTCCAGCTTTGGGGCGACGTCGGATTCCTGGCCGATTTGGGCACCGACAGTGAATGGTATTCGAAGCTGAACCCCGGCTTGCGCGACATCATGACCAGCGGCGACGAAATGTATGTGCTGCCGCTTGAAGTGATTGGGATGGGCAATTTCGTCAACCTCGACCTGCTGGCGCAGGTAGGGATCGAAAACGTGCCGCTGACAGTCGAAGACACCAAGGCCGCCTGCACCGCGCTGGCCGCCGCCGACATCAGCCCGATGATCTTTTCCGGCACCTTCCCGGCCATGCTTTGGGTTGGGGCCAACGGGATTGATCCCAACGGAACCGCGCCCGGCGAATACGGGTCCGGCGCTGTGACATTCGAAGGCGACCCGGCGTTCGAAGGCTCGCTGGATTCGGTGCGTGATCTGGTAGATTCGGATTGTTTCGACCCCAAACTTCAGGCCGGGCTTGATCCCTGGTCAACCGCGCTTGAGGAATTCAAGGCCGGTCGTGTCGCCATGTTGCCGCAAGGCGCCTGGAACATCGGCAGCTTTTCCAAGATCGAGGGGCTGAATTTTGCCTTTGCACCGATGCCGTCGCGGTTCGCCGAGGTGGGGTTGGCGCTTGATCTGGTTGGTCCCGGCTGGTCGATCCCGCGCGATGCGAAAAACAAGGAAGCTGCGCGCAAATGGGTTGATTTCTTTGCCCGTGACGATGTGATTTCCGTCTTTCTGGCCGAAGAAGGCGCATACAACCCCTTCACCGGTGGCACCGACGGATTGCCCGAACTTGCCGCGTTGTATGGCGCTGCGCGGGATGCCGACAGCATGATCCTCTGGCCGTTCTCGACGCTGGAATTTCCCAAGCAGTTGCAATTCACTTGGGAAGAAAGCCTGACCGGGTTCCTTTTGAACCTTGATGCACCCAACTCCAAGACGTTGGAACGTTGGGACGAGGCTGTCGAAGACTCTCTCTGACAGCTCTCACGAGTGGCCCACCCGGCGTATCCTCCCGCGCTTGGGTGGGCCATTGACCCCCTCATATCTATCGGAGAACGCCATGCGATCTCGTAAGTCCCTCTATCTGTTCACGATCCCGGCGCTGCTGGTGATTGCTGTCTTCTTTGTCTATCCCATTGGGCTGACCTTGCAGATGAGCTTTACCAATTATTCCGGGATTGGCGTGGCCGAGACGGTTGGCTGGAAGAATTACGACCGGATTTTCAGCCGCAGTCGCTATCTGGATGAAATCAAGATCACGCTTTGGTTTACGGTGATCGTGGTTACGGCGCTGACCGTGACGGGCCTGTTCTTTGCGGCCATGCTGCACCGGTTGCCGTTGATCCGCAACTTCGCCCGGGCCGCGCTTTATACCCCGGCGATGATGTCCTTTGTTGTGGTCGGCTATATCTGGCAATTCATCTATTCGCCGCTCAATGGCGGCTTGAATGTGGCTTTGCGCCAAATCGGGTTGGGGGCATTGGAACAGAACTGGCTGGGTGATCCGGCCATCGCGCTTTATGCTGTGGCCGCGACCCAGATCTGGATGTTCAGCGGGTTCACCTGTGCGATCTTTCTGGCCGGGTTCGCCGGTATTCCCGAAGAAATTAACGAGGCCGGCCGCCTTGAGGGCGCGTCATCCTGGCAGCGTTTCCGTTATCTCGAACTGCCGCTATTGGGGCCAAGCTTTACCGTCAGCATCATCCTGACGACGATCGGCACGCTCAAGACGTTTGAGCTGCCTTATATCCTGACCAAGGGCGGACCGGACGGCGCGACCCGCACCCTGAGTATCGAGATCATCGACAACCTGTTTGGCCAATACAAATTCGGCTTCGCCAGCGCGCTTTCGATCATCATGTTGATTGTCGTTCTGGCCGTGGCCTTTGTTCAGAATAAGGTCCTGCGCGACCGGGAGAATGTGACATGAGCCTGAGCGACACAGCCACCCCGTTGCCGCGCGACCGCAAGGCCGCCAGGGATCTTTTGCAAAAGCAGGCGAAATCCGTGCTGGTGCATGGTGTGATCCTCTTCCTTGTGGCGCTGATGCTGCTGCCGCTGTTTTACATGCTGATGATGTCGTTCAAGACCGGCACCGAGATTGCCCAGGATCCTCTGGGGCTGCCCAACAGCCTGTATTGGGGCAATTACATGAATGCGCTGGCGTCCATGGGCTATGTCCGGTCGGTGGCGAATTCGCTGGGGATCACGATTTCGGTGATCATTGTCGTGGTATTGGTGGGGGCCATGGCCGCCTATCCGTTGGCGCGCATTCCCAACCGGGCCAGCCGGGTGATTGTGATGATCATGGCGCTGGGTCTGGCGACACCGAATTTCGTCACCATCACCCCGATCTATGTGATCTTCCGCGATCTTGGTCTGCTGGACAGCTATCTTGGCATTGTGCTGGCCTTTGCTGCGCTGAAACTGCCGTTGGCGGTGTTCTTCTACACCGGGTTCATTGCCGCCATCCCGATGGAGCTGGAAGAAGCCGCGCGGCTGGACAATTGCACCAACTGGCAGGTGTTCTGGCATGTGATCCGGCCGATGCTTGCGCCGGTGACCGCCACATTGTCGCTGTTTGTGATGCTGATGGTGTGGAACGATTTCACCTATCCCCTGCTGCTTTTGACCGACAAGGACAAGTTTACCGTGATGATCGCCGTTTACCGTTTCGTGGGGGCCACGGGCATTGATCCGACAATGCTGTTCCCGGCCGCTGTTCTGGGGTCGCTTCCCTTGCTGATCCTGTTTGCTGTCTTCCAGCGTCAGATCGTGTCGGGTGCAACCGCGGGGGCCGTGAAATGAACACGTTGCAAGGCAAGACCATCATTGTCACCGGGGCCGGCGCCGGTATCGGGCTTGGCATTCTGCGCCAGGCCGTGGCGGCGGGGGCGGATGTCACCGGGTTCGACATCACGCCGGATGCAAAGGCGCGGGTCGAGGCCGAGGGCGGAACATATGTTCAGGCCGATGTCACCGATCTTGATGCGTTCGAGGCCGCAATCCAGAATGTGCGCGACCGGGCCGGGCGGCTGGACGGTCTGGTCAATAATGCCGGGTTGACGATCCGGGTGCCGTTTCTGGAAATGACCCGCGACCAGATGGAGGCGATGTGGACGATCAACCACCGCTCTGTCCTTGCGGGTTGTCAGACCGCCGGGCGGATCATGGCGGCGGATGGCAATGGCGGGACGCTGGTCAATATCGGCTCGAACCATGCCCGTTGTACCAATCCCGGCCACGAGGCCTATGCCGGATCAAAGGGCGCGATCAGCGCCATGACCCGCGCAATGGCTTGGAGCCTGGGCAGCCACGGCATCCGCGTCAATGCGCTCTGCCCTGGTTTGACCCGGACCGAAATTGTGCTGGGCGCCGAAGAAGACCCCGAAATATCAGCCAAGTTCAAAAGCTGGCATGCCACGGGGGATGTGAACACAGTCGAGGATATCGGCAATCTGGCGGTGTTCCTGTTGTCCGATCTGTCGCGGTCCATGACCGGGGCCGAGGTGATTGCGGATCAAGGAATGTCGGCCCTTCTGGGCGTGCTGGATCTCTGAAAGGGAGAATGAATATGTCTCAGGTACTGCTTCGGGATGTGGTGAAACGCTATGGCGCGACGCAGGTCGTCCATAATGTCGATCTGGAAATTGAACCGGGTGAATTCTGTGTCTTTGTGGGCCCGTCGGGCTGTGGGAAATCGACGCTTCTGCGGATGATTGCCGGGCTGGAGGAAACCACCGAAGGCCGCATGTTGATTGGGGACAATGACGTGACCCATGCCGACCCTGCGGCGCGGGGCGTGGCGATGGTGTTCCAGACCTATGCGCTTTATCCGCATATGACGGTGCGCGAAAACATGGGGTTCGGGTTGAAAATCGCCAAGACCCCCAAGGCCGAAATCGACGATCGGGTGAGCAAGGCCAGCGAAATCCTGAAACTTCAGGATTACATGGACCGCAAGCCCAAGGCCCTGTCGGGGGGCCAGCGTCAGCGGGTTGCCATCGGCCGCGCGATTGTGCGCGAACCCGAGGTGTTCCTGTTCGATGAACCGCTGTCCAATCTGGACGCCGAATTGCGGGTGCAAATGCGGTTGGAGATTGCCAATCTGCACAAGGCGCTGGGGGCGACGATGATCTATGTCACCCATGACCAGGTCGAAGCGATGACCATGGCGGACAAGATTGTTGTGCTGCGCGATGGCCGGATTGAACAGCATGGCCGTCCGATGGATCTTTATGGCGATCCGGACAATATGTTTGTTGCGGGTTTCATCGGCTCGCCGCGGATGAATTTCCTGCCCGGCAAGGTTCAGTCGGTCGATGCGGGGGTCGCCAATGTAGTGATCCCGGCGTTTGAAAACGTGACCCTGCCCATCCAGTTCGATGTGCCGCCCTTGTCCGGCAGCGATGTGGTTGTGGGGCTGCGCCCGGAACATTTCGCGGATGACGCGCCGGTGCGGATTCAGTTGGAACCAGAGGTCGTCGAAAATCTTGGCGGCGTGTCTTATGCCTATACCAAAGTGGCGGGCGTGGATTTGCCGATTGTGGTGGAAATGCGCGGCCAACAGGGCGTTGGCACTGTGACCACCGGCATTGATCCAAAGGCCGCCTTGGTTTTTGACCCGAAAAACGGCCAGCGGTTGCGCTGATCAAACGGCGGGCCACCGCGCCCGCATCCTGGCAATTGCTGCGGCGAAAACAATTTCACGTTTTCGCCGCAGCTTTCCATTTCAATGCTGCCAAGTGTGGGTGCCTTAGCGGGTTCTGCCTTTGCCCCACATGTCGATATTGCCGCCCAGATCGGTTTTGAGCCGGTCTGACGCCTCGGTCAGAGCGTTCAGAACATCGGCGCTGAGGTCGACATCCAGCAGTTTTTTCAAACCCTGGCTTTGGGCACCATTGCGTGTGCCGACAATGACACCGCCAACAGCCGTGCGGGATTTCAGCCAGCCAATGGCCAGTTCTTCCATCGACAGACCGGTTTCGCCAACAAGGCGCCACAAGGCATCCAGCAGCTCCTGACCGGCGTCTTCTGCGCCGTCTTCCTTGTGCGTTACCTCGGCCCATTTGCGATGGTTGAACATGCGGGTGCGGGCGCGGTCGACCGGGAAATCCTGAAGCGATTTGTATTTGCCCGCCAGAAGCCCCTGCATCAGCGACGAATAGCACATGATCGGAACGCCGGCGGCCTCGCATTTGGGCTGCACGACAAATTCGATAGAGCGATAAAACAGGTGATAGGGCAGCTGGTTGACCGACACTTCGCCCAGCGAAAGCGCCTCGTCGATATCCTTGTCACCAAAGTTCGACACGCCGTACCAACGGATTTTGCCGTCTTCTTTCAACTTCTTCAGCGCGCCAATGCTGTCGGCCAGCGGCACATCGCGATTGGGCCAATGCAGCATGTAAAGATCAATGTAATCCGTGCCGAGGTTTTTCAAACTGCGGTCGCAGGCGGTGATAATGTCATCGGGGGCCAGATTTTCCTTGGCAACCTTCGACGAAATCACCAGCTCTGCGCGTTTGTCGCCCAAAGCCTTGTGCAAAAGCTGTTCGGAATAGCCGGCGCCATAGGCTTCGGCGGTGTCGAAAAAGTTGATGCCCACATTATGCGCCTCTTGCAGCGCCTCGATGGAATCTTTTTCCTCTTGTGCGCCAAACGCCCCGGCGCCGCCCATGCAGCCATAGACGACCTTGCTTGTCACCAGATCGGTTTTGCCAAAAGTTGTGTTCATTCTCAGTTACCTTATAGTTTGATTTCAGTGGCTTGGCGCGGCTGGGCCTACCAGCTCCACAGGGTGCCATCCTCAAGCTGGCTGACCGGCAGATAGGAACGTTTGTAGGGATATTTCGCGGCGGCGTCTTCGTCGAAGTCAACGCCAAGTCCGGGGCTGTCGCCCACATGTATCATGCCGTTTTCCAATGTGAGATCATACGAGAATACCTCGTCCGAGGCATCGGTGCCAAAACCCACGAATTCCTGAATGCCAAAGTTGGGCGCCCAGAGGTCAAGGTGCGATTGCGCCGCGAAACAGATCGGCGACAGATCCGGCGCGCCATGCGGCGCAATGCGGACATGAAACAGCGCCGCGAAATCCGCGATCCGCCGCAGCCCGGTGATGCCCCCGGCATGGGTGGTCGCGGTGCGGATGTAATCAATCCATTGGTTCTGGATCATATCCTTGCAATCCCAGATCGTATTATAGATCTCGCCAATGGCCAGCGGGGTTGTGGTGTGATCGCGCAGCACCCGATAGCTGTCCTGATTTTCGGCGGGCACCGCATCTTCGAGGAACAGAAGGTCATAGGGTTCCAGCATCTTGCCCAGCCGGGCCGCTTCGATTGGGGTCAGACGGCTGTGCACATCATGCAGCAGCGCGACCTCGTCCCCGAAACGCGCCCGCGCATCGCGAAACAGCGCCTCGATCGAATTCATGTATTTGCGGGTCGACCAGGGTTGTTCCGGCGGCAGCGGGCGGCTGCTTTGCTGTTCGAAATAATCTTTCTTGTCGCCCAGCACACCATAGGTGCCTTCCAGCCCCGGCACGGCGGTTTGCAGACGCACGGCGGTAAAGCCCTGATCAATCAGCGCCGCCGCCCGGTCGAGCGTGCCCTCGATGGTTTCGCCGGTGGCATGGGCATAGGTGGTCACGGCCTTGCGGCTTTTGCCCCCCAAAAGCTGATAGACCGGCAGGCCGGCGGCCTTGCCCTTGATATCCCAAAGCGCGACATCAACGGCGGCAACACAGGCCATGTTGATCGGGCCCTTGCGCCAGTAGACACCCTTGTAGAGATATTGCCAGATATCCTCGATATCATGGGCGTTACGACCAATCAGACAGGGCGCCACATGTTCCTGAAGATAGGTCGCCACCGCCATTTCGCGGCCATTCACAGTGGCATCGCCAAGCCCGTAGAGGCCACATTCGGTGACGATTTTCAGGGTCACGAAATTTCGGCCCGGGCAGCTGACGATGACCCGGACGTCCGTGATTGTAAGATCTTTTGCCGTGCTCATCGGTCTTCCTTTGTTTGGGGGGCGGGGGGCAATCTGTCAGGCATAGATCTCTGCAATCAATGCTTTCAGATGCGCGATATCCTTTTTCACGAAAGGAATGACATCATCCCCCATCCTTTGGCCGTGAACCCCGGCCTGTTTGCTGTATTCGGCGGGCATGCAGAATGTGCCCTCGACCCCGGTGCGGTGCAATTCACTGACCAGTTCGCGCCAGTTGTACCCGCCGTGGTCATGGGTGGTCCAATGGACCTCGTATCTGGCCTCAAGCTCGGGCCCATTGGCGCGCAGGTGGCAGGCGCTTTTGAAATTCACCAGCCCGTTCATATGCGGGCGGGCGATGTCGACAGCCATTTTCACCGGTTCACCGTCGACCGCGCAATGGCCCATGTCAAGCACACCGCAGACCTGTTTTGGATCGTAATCCGCCAGCAGATGCGCCAGCCCCAGCGCGCTGCCGATGTTGGTGCCATAGTGGTTTTGCACGCCGATGGCGACATTGTTGCGCTCCAGCGCGGGCAGCACCGCATCAAAGCTGCGGCGATAGGCGTCGACCGACGCGCGATACCCCAGGGCCAGATCAATCGGCGCACATATGCGGATGATGCCCACCCCGGCGGCGCCACAGGCCTCGATCATGGTGTCATTGAAATCGCCGGCGATGCTGGGGGTTTTCAGCCCATGATCGGCCAGCAGCGCAACCGCCCTTGGCAGATCGGCCACGACATTGTCCGGCGTGACCTGATAGCCGGGGCGCACCGCCAGTTCGACGCCGTCAAAGCCCAGCCCGGCAAGTTTCGCGGCCATCTCTGGCAGCGGGTCGGTCCAGGGTTTGGTGAATATGGTAATCAACGGTTGTCCCATCGGGTCACACGTCCTTTTGTTGATCTGTAGAAAAGGGGAAGGGCGTTAGCCCTTCAACCCGGTGGTTGCGATCCCGTCGATCAGCTTGCGCTGAAAGATGAAGAAGACGATGAACATCGGCACCAGCGACAAGAGGGACATCGCCAGCATCGCGCCCCAGGTGCTTGCCCCGCGCGACGCTTGCAGCAGACGCAGGCCCTGCGGCACGGTGTAATTCTCGATCGAGGTCAGATAGATCAGCGGCGTCAGAAAATCCTCGTACGTCCACAGGAAGGTGAACACCGCTGTTGTGACCAAGGCCGGGGTCAGAAGCGGCAGGATGATCGCGAAATAGATGCGGATCGGCCCCGCGCCGTCAATCGCCGCGGCCTCGTCCAATTCACGCGGAATACCGCGAATGAACTGGATCATCAGAAAGACAAAGAAGGCCTCAACCGCGAGGAATTTCGGCGTCACGATCGGCAGGATCGTGTTCACCCAGCCCAGATAGTTGAACAGGATGTATTGCGGGATCAGCGTCGCATGCACCGGCAACATGATGGTCATCATCATCAGCGCAAACAGCGGTGCCTTGAAGCGGAAATCAAGCCGGGCAAAGGCATAGGCGACGAAAGAACAGGACAACACATTGCCGATCACCGCGATGGTGGCGATGACAAAACTGTTGGTGAAAAACACCTTGAACGGTGCGGCCACCCCGGCCCAGCCGTTGGCATAGTTCTGCCAGACGAAATGCCGGGGGATGATGCTGGTGTCGGAAAAGATGATGTTTGACGGTTTCAGCGAGCTGACCGCAAGCCAGACCAGCGGATAGAGCATGATCAGTGCAAAGAAGATCAGGAAACCATGCATCATCAGCTTGGACCGCGCCTTGGATCGGGCGGTGGTCTGGTTCACGTCGGCGGTGGCGGGTTGGGTGTCTGTCAAAGTCATATGTCTTACCCCTCGTCCCCGTAGTGCACCCAGTATTTGGCGCTGAGGAAGGAAAACGTTGTTGCCAGGCCGATGATGGCGACCAGAACCCAGGCAATGGCCGAGGCATAGCCCATCTCAAAGTTCGTGAACGCCTGTTCATAGAGATAAAGCGTGTAAAACAGCGTCGAATCTGCCGGGCCGCCGGTGCCATCCGAAATGATGTAAGACGGCGTAAAGGCCTGAAACGCGCCGATGGTCTGCATCACGAAGTTGAAGAATATGATCGGCGTCAACAGCGGCACAGTGACATAGAAAAACTGTTGTACCGGGCGGGCGCCATCAATGGCGGCGGCGTCATACATATCCTGGGGGATCTGTTTCAGACCGGCCAGAAAGATCACCATCGGCGCCCCGAATTGCCATGCCGCCAGCAACACCAGCGTGCCAAGCGCATAGTCGGGATTGGTGATCCAGCTGGGGGCGTCATAGCCGAAATAGGTCCAGAGGAATTGGTTGATGATCCCGTCATAGGAAAAGATCTGACGCCACATCAGCGCAACCGCCACGCTGCCGCCCAGAAGCGACGGAAGGTAGAAGACAGAGCGATAAATCCCCAATCCCCGCAAACCGCGATTGAGGATCAGCGCGATGAACAAGGCAAATCCCAGCTTCAACGGCACCGAGAACACCACATAGGACAACGTCACCTTCAGCGACGCGACATATCGCGGATCATCGTTCAACAGCTTGGCGTAATTGTCCAATCCCGCCCAATTCGGCGCACTGAACAGATCGTAGTCGGTGAAGGACAGATACAGGGAGCCCAGCATCGGTCCCATCGTCAGAACAACAAAGCCAAGCAACCACGGCGACAGGAACAGAAACGCGATGCCGTTTTGCTTTTTCGAAAGGTTTTTGGTCTTGCTCATGGGGCCTTACCTTTATTGAAGCCAACAAATGCCAACCGCACATGCGGAACAGGACACGCAGGACGGGACATGCAGGACAGGACATGCGGGACGGGGCAAATCCCGTCCCGCGCCATTCCGCAGCCGCCGTTACTTGAGCGCCTTGAGCTTGCCGTCGATTTCCGCAGTCAGCGAATTGCCAGCCTCAAGCGCGGTCATGTCACCAAAGGCCACGGCCTCGTTATGGCGACGGAAGATCCCGCCAAGCCCGCCCACACCCGGACGCCGTGACGGCGCCGGATCTTCGCGCAGCATCTTGAGGTAGGCGACCAGCTTCTTTTCCTCCGGCGTGCCGGAAGAGCCGAATTTTTCCAGCCCGGCGGTCGAGGCCGGGATCATGCCGCTGCCGGTGTAATACAGTTCGACACCTTCGGGATCGAAGTGCATGAAGCGGATGATGTCGACGCAAAGCTCCTTGTCCACGGCGTTTTTCCAAATCCCGGTGGAATTGCCGGCGTAGTCATAGAGATGCTGTTTCATCTCGCCGCCCTCATACCCGTTGGGCAGCATCATCAGATCAAGCGGCCCATCCATCAGTGCGCCAATGCCGATAAAGCTGTCGGTGGTTTGTACCAACATCGCCGAACGGCCCCGAACAATCCCGAGCGAGGCTGAATTGTCGCCAGGCCTGGGCCTGGACATCTGCGGGCGGTGCGCCGCCAGCCTTGCGCATGTCTTCCCAATATTGGAACCACTTGGCCATGTCTTCGCCGGTGAAGCCGATGGTATGTTCCGGGGTGAACAACGCGGCGCCGGCCGCCCGCAAGAAGATGTCGCAGGCAAGGTTGTTGCCGCCGCCGTCTTCGATGCCCCAGAAGCCGCGCCCATGCTCTTTGCCAAGCGCAACCGCCGTTTCATGCAGTTTTTCCCAGGTATAGAATTTGTCGGGAACGGCGACGCCAACCTCTTCGAACTTGGCCGGGTTGAAGAAGATCGCCGTGGCGATCGCATCATTGGGCATGGCGTACATTTCGTCCGCATAGGTGCAGGAAAACACACTGCCGGCGGCCTGATATTCCGACACGTCAAGCGGATCGGGAATCCAGTCTGTCAGCGGGGTCAGGACGCCGCGGGCCGCGTATTCGGCCAAAAGATCGACGTTGACGCTGAACATATCCGGGGCATTGCCGCCGGCCGCTTCGGTTGCGAGTTTGTCGGTAAAGGCGCGGTAGCTGGAAAATTCCGGTACGATTTCGACATTCGGGTTCTTCGCCATATAGGCCTTGAGAACCTTGAGTGTCGTGCCGAGTTGTTCCTCCAATTCAACGAAGCCACTGAAGCGAACGGTGGTTTTCCCCTGCGCCAAGGCGCCCCCCGCGACAACCGTCAATGCAAATCCGCCAAATGCGGCGGAGCCCTGTTTTAGAAATGCTCTGCGTGAATGCGTCATGGTTTTTCCTCCCTGAAGTGCGCGACCTGACTGCGGATCGCCAATACAACGGATCGCGATTCGTGACCCCCTGCACTGTGACGATAGTAAAACGATACACTAATGTCGACACAAAATTCCGGGCCGCGGTTTTTGCGGGCAGGGACGGCGCGAATTTTGGGTCACCCTGGGTGGAGGAGTGATTGTAATACATTATAATTGTTCAATATTCGTGAAGGCCATCAAGGAATATGGCCGATGTGGCTAGGTGGATTCGTGGCGAATCTTCGGGAGGTCGGCCCAAAAATTTTGCAGAAATGAAAAATTTCTCTGGAATACTTTGCTGGGAAGTGGGTAGTGTGTGTAACGTATTACTAACCAGACCCCAATGCGATTCCAGCCGCCCGTTCTGTGGCTGGCGCACCCGTGGGCCATGTAGGGTAGAGACGATGGCAGGTATCAAGGATGTGGCGAAAAAGGCGGGGGTGTCCGTCAGTACCGTGTCGAACGTCATCAATGGCCGACATGCCAAAATGGGGGCCCGTACCCTGCGCCGGGTGCAGGAGGCGATTGCCGAACTCAATTACACCCCCAGCGCCGTCGCCCGTCAGCTGAAATCGGGGCACATCAAGACGCTTGGTCTTGTGGTGCCTTCGGTGGCCAACCCGTTTTGGGGCAATGTGTCCCAGCTGATTGAAAAAGCCGCCCTGAAACGGGGGTATCAGGTTCTGATCTGTAACGCGGAACGCGATCCAGAGCTTGAGGCGAATTACATGACCTCGCTTCAGGGGTCTTTGATCCGTGGAACGATTTTGGGGTCTTCGCCGGTTTCCTTTGACCATCTGCGCGAGCATTCCGAAAAAGGCATGCATATCGGCGCATTTGATCGCGCATCGCGCGGGGCAGAGGGGATTGTGTCCTGCTCTGTCAGTGTGGATCAGGATCTTGGCGCGCGACTGGCCACCCGGCATCTGATTGGTCTGGGGCACAAGAAGATTGCCTTTATCTCGGGGCCGATCGGCACGTCGAGCAGGATCGCGCGACTTGAGGGTGTGCAGCGCGAGCTGTCCAAGGTTGGGCTTTCTATTGATGAGGATCTGATCTGGCTTGGTCCGCAAGCGGCGGGGTTTGGTGACAGTCAGGCGGCCGAACTTGGCCGGACTGCGGCGCGTGAATTGCTGACACGGGACGATCCGCCAACCGCCATTTTCGCCGTGAACGACATGTATGCCATCGGCGCATGTTCCGGCGCCCGGGAACTGGGCTATCGTGTGCCTGATGACCTGTCGGTGGTCGGTTTCGACGACATCATCATGGCAAAGGTGATGGAGCCACCGCTGACGACAGTACGCCAACCGGTTGAACAGATGGCGGAATTGATGGTCGCGCGGCTTATCGAAACGCTGGAAGACGAAGACGGCCCAGCGGAACCGCATGTCATTCTGCGGCCGGAATTGATCGTCCGCAGCTCCACCGCTGCGCGAAAAAATTCTGACAGCATCAATTCAGGGACAGAAAAATGACCACAGAAAAGAGCCTGTCAGGCCGCAAGATCCTTATCGCTGGCGCGACAAGCGGCATGGGGCGGGCCACGGCCCGGTCCGCCGCTGCCGCCGGGGCAGAGGTGCTGCTGCTGGGCCGGGACAAGACCCGGCTGGAGGCCGTCGTCGCCGAAGCCACGGATCTTGGGGCGCCGCGGGCGATTGGCCTTTTGGCCGATGCCGCGGACCCGGACGATCTTGCCCGTGCGCTGGCCTCGGCCGAGGCGGACCTTGCCCGCGTGGATACATTGGTCAATTCGATTGGCGTCAACATCGTCAACCGGGCGTTTTTTGACCTCTCGGCCGAGAGTTGGGCATCGATGATCGACATCAACCTCAATGCCGCCTTCAACCTGGCCAAGGTGATTGTCCCGCTGTTTCGCCAACGGGGGGGCGGGCTGTTGATCAATGTGTCCTCGACGGCGGCGCGCAAGCCCGATCCATCTGGTGCGGCCTATCAGGCGACCAAGGCCGGTGTGATGGCGATGACCCATGCGATCATGGAGGAAGAATGGCACAACGGCCTGCGCGCCACCGTGATCCTGCCGGGCATGACCGAAACGCCGCTGCTTGAAAAGCGGCCCACACCGCCGACCGACGAAATGCGCGCCAAGGCGCTGCAACCCGAAGACATCGCCGAGGCCTGCATGTTCGTGATGACATTGCCGAAGCGGGCGCATGTTTCGGAATTGATGATTCAACCGGCGATCCGCTGATCGCGATGCAGAAAATAGGCCAAAGCAAGATGGAACATATGTCCAACAGTCCCAAAAGCCCGGCGTCGGACGAAGGTGCAACCGGCAATCCAGGCCCGAAGGTTGGCGTTCTTATCCCCGCGCATATGCGCGCCAAGATCTTTCCTGAAATTGTCGAAAAGGCGCTTTTGGATTTTGCCCAGCCGGTGATCATCAGTGATGACGTTTTGGCGTCGGGCGATGTGGGCGGCAAGCTGGCCGATGCGCTGACCGGTGTGACGGCGGTGATCACCGGCTGGAGAAGCCCGGAAATCCCGCAAGCGGCATTGGCCCCGCAGGGCAGCGTTGCTTTTGTGTCCCATGCGGCGGGATCGGTCAAACGGCTGGGCGTGCAAAGCGCGCTGGAGGCCGGCGATATTCGCGTCAGCCACGCCGCCCCGGTGATTGCCCAGGCGGTGGCCGAATTCACCGTGACACAAATTCTGGCCCATTTGCGGCGACACCGAGAGTTTGATGCCGGGCTGCGCACCGGAATGGAATGGCAGGCGATGCGCGACGCTTATCTGGGTCAGCTGCTGGCGGCGCAGGATGTCGGAATTGTCGGGCTTGGCTATGTCGGGCGGCTGGTGCTGAACCTCTTGCGGCCCTTTGGATGTACCATCTGTGTTTACGATCCCTTTATCAGCGCGGAAGAGGCCGACAGGCTTGGGGTTGTGCTGGTCAGCCTTGAAGAGATGTTCGAACGCTGCTCCGTGGTCAGCTTGCATGCCGCCAATCTTCCGGCAACCGAGGGCATGATCACACGCGCGCATCTGGATGCGTTCCGCCCCGGCGGGCTGTTGGTCAATTCCGCGCGGGCCGGGCTGATCGCGCCGGGGGCCTTGGTCGGGGCGCTGGACCAGGGCCGGATCTTTGCGGCGGTGGATACGTTTGACACCGAACCGCTGCCCGAGGGGGACGCATTGCGCGGACGGGCCAATGTCTATCTGTCGCCCCATTGCGCCGGTCACACCCACGACAGCTATATCATGCAGGGGCTTGCGGCGGTGGAGGATGTCCGCCGGTTCTTTGCTGGTGCGCCACTTAAACAAGAAATTCTTCGCGAAAAGGCGGCCGTCCTCGCGTGAGGTGGGCAATGACCTGACAGTTGCGAAATCAGACATAGGGAATAGGGGAATGTCATGGCTTCAGTAGAAATCTCCGGGCTTAAAAAGAGCTTTGGTGCGGTGGATGTGATCCACAGCATTGATCTAGAGATCGAAGATGGTGAATTCGTCGCGCTTGTCGGCCCGTCCGGCTGTGGCAAGTCCACGCTTCTGCGGATCATTTCCGGGCTTGAGCCTGCTTCTGGCG
Organism: Marinovum sp. J2-8; assembly: GCF_055808435.1. Lineage (NCBI taxonomy): Bacteria > Pseudomonadati > Pseudomonadota > Alphaproteobacteria > Rhodobacterales > Roseobacteraceae > Marinovum > Marinovum sp. J2-8. The sequence continues at coordinate 101,356 of NZ_JBVVRZ010000009.1, forward strand.
GTGAAATTCGGATTGACGGCAATGTGGTCAACCACCTCAACCCGCGCGAACGCAACATCGCGATGGTGTTCCAGAACTATGCGCTTTACCCGCATATGACGGTGGCGAAAAACATGGGGTTCAACCTGAAACTGTCGGGGATGAGCCGCACTGAAATCGACGAAAAGGTCGAGGGCGTCGCCAAACTGCTGGAGCTTGATAAGTTGCTGGACCGAAAACCCGGGCAGCTTTCGGGGGGTCAGCGCCAGCGGGTTGCCATGGGGCGCGCCATTGTGCGCGATCCGGCGGCGTTCCTGTTTGATGAGCCGCTGTCGAACCTTGATGCCAAATTACGCGTCCAGATGCGGTCCGAAATCAAGACGCTGCACCAGCGGGTCAAGACCACCTCGATCTATGTGACCCACGATCAAATCGAGGCCATGACACTGGCGGATCGGGTGGTCATCCTGAATGGCGGCAATATTGAACAGGCCGGGCGGCCCATCGACCTTTATAACAAGCCCGACAATCTCTTTGTGGCGGCGTTCATCGGCACGCCGTCGATGAACCTGATCGAGGCCACGATTGTCAAAACGGACACCGGTCCGGCGGCGATGTTCGCCTGCGGTCAATCCATCCCGGTGCAAAGCGATCATCCGAAGATGGCCGAGCATGAAAAGGTGATCGTTGGCATGCGACCAGAGCATTTCACGACCGATGCCACCGGCGTGCAACTGACCGGCGCGACCTCGCTGGTCGAACCGACGGGGGCACAGACCCATATCACCTTTGATCTGGCCGGGGCTTCGGCCACTGCGGTGCTGGATGGTGGGGTCGATCTGGCGGTTGGCCAGCCTTTGACGGTGTCCATTGACCCGGCCAAGGTGCATTTCTTTGACAAGGAAACCGGTCATCGCGTCTGACGCTGCCCCTTTTCGCCCCCCTTTTTACCTGTCCATAGCGTAGGGGCGGCCCCCAACATCGCGGCGCGACAGCGCGCCCACGGCGTCCCGTGCGCCAAACACATAGGAGAGTGAGCCATGCTCAAAGTTCTGATTTCAGGAACCGGATTTGCCGGTCAGGGCCATGCTGACGCCTTTCGCGGGGCCGGGGCCGAGGTTGTCGGCATCGTTGGCCGGACACCGCATGTTGTCACGGAAGTGGCGGAAAAGATGGGCATTCCCTATGCCGGGGTTGATTGGCAAGAGGCGCTTGCGACCTGTAAACCCGACATCGTGTCCATCGCCACGCCGGGCGGCGCCCATTATGAACCGATCAAACAGGCCATTGCCGCAGGCTGTCATGTGTTTTGCGACAAACCGATGACCGATAGCGCAGATACGGCAATCGAGCTGAACGCATTGGCACAGGCAAAAGGCGTGAAAACCGCCTATGCCGCCAGCTTTCGCTATGCGCCCAGCGTATTGCATGCCAAGCAATTGGTGGCCGAAGGCGCGATTGGCGAACCCACAGAGATCGAGTGCATGTCGCATTTCAATCTGGAACGAAACATTCCCTTTGGCTGGTCGCATCGCAAAAAGGATGGCGGCGGGCGGTTGAACAACAATTTCACCCATACGCTGTCGATTGCCTGTTCTGTTGTTGGCGAAAAGATCCTGTCGATCATCGGTGAAGTGCGCGACGACCTTGGCCGCGCGCCGATTGTCGAAGGTGTGCACAACTTTGCCACCAGGCGCGATTTCATCCCCAAGGATTTGAACGATCCCAACCTGAAATGGGGCGAAAGCGATGTGGAATGGTCCTATACCGTGCTGGCCCAGCTAGAGAGCCCGTTTGCCGAAAAGCCGGTGTCGGTTCTGTTCAAACACGGCGGGCTGGTGCCACGGTTTCACGAAGATCACATCGTGATTTATGGCACAAAAGGCGCGATCTATATCAAGGGCCACTACGGCAGCGGCCAGCTGTCTCATTATGGCGCGGACAAAAGCTGGCAGGAATTGCCCCTGCCAAAGCCGATTGCCGACGCCGTGCCGGATGTGGCGGGCGAGACCGAGCAATGCTGGCATTATCTGGCGCGGGAATTCGTGCGCGATATTTCCGGCGAAACGGTGGAACCCTATCCCACCTTCCAGGAAGGCAGCCAATATCAGCAGATCATCGAATTGATCCGCAGAAATGACAATTGGACGCCTGTCACCGATTTGCGCTGATCCCTGTTGCGGCGCCATTTGGCGGCCAGACCAATTGGCGATCAGCTGTCCACAAGCGCATCGCCATGGGCCGCCTGCCATTGCCGCAACGCCCCGGCCATTGCGTGGCGGCGATCCTGCTGGGCTGGTGCAAAGGCCAGGTTGACCTGTTCAAAAGGGTCCGTATTCAGGTCAAAAAGCTGCTCGGTGGCGGATCCCGGCGTGCATTCGATAGGATCAGGTGCCGGGTTGGCGGATGCGGGATAGTAGCGCACATATTTGTACCGGGCGTCGCGGATCATACGCTGGGACATCCTGTAAACCGCGCCAAATGTGTCGCGCTGGGGCGTGGGGGCCTGCGCCGCCAGCGACAGGTTGCCATGATCCTGCGGCGGGGTGATACCCGCAAGATCCAGCACCGTTGCCCGTGTGTCACCGTGCCAGACCAATGCGTCTGACTGCTGTCCGGCCTCTATGCCCGGACCGGCCAGGATCAGGGGGATGCCAAGACTGTGTTCGTAGAGGTTCTGCTTGCCCATCAACCCGTGACTGCCAATCCCCAACCCATGGTCCGAGGTGTAGACAACCACCGTGTTTTCCAGCAGCCCCTGTGCCTCGGCGGTGGCCAGGATGTCGCCAATGGCAGCATCAAGATGGGCAATCATGCCATAATATTCCGCCAGATGGCGGCGCACCGCTTCCGGGCTGCGGGGGTAATCCTCAAGCAATTCGTCGCGCAGCGCGGCTTCGCCATTGTCGAAAGGGTGCAGCGGCAGATAATCGGCGGGCAGGGCGATATCATCCGGGTTTGGCATAAAGGCGGGCGGCGGCGTGCGCGGATCATGCGGCGCGGTAAAGGCCGTATAGAGCAGAAACGGCTCCTCTCCGTCCTGTGCGCGCAGGAAATCCTTGGCAGCTTCGCTGAACAGATCGGTCGAGAATCCGGGCATGTCGGACGTGGTGTCCGATGGAAAGACGCCTTGGGGATCAAATGGCGTTACCGGCACTTTGTCATGGTCGCACATGCCGCCAAAGAAGATCGCCGACCCCGAACTGAACGACCGCCCGAAAGAAGCGCGGTCGTTGTGCCATTTGCCAACACCATGGGTGCGATACCCTTCGGCGCGCAGCAATTCGGGGAAGGTCGGCATGTCGGATGGAATTTCCAGAAACTGTGGCGGTGTCTCTGATGAGGATGCTTTGCGCGCCTCTTGCGCCAGTCGCAGGGCAAAGACATCGCGACCCGTCATCAAGGTGGCGCGGGATGGCATACAGACCGCACGATCGAACCCGCCCTGACAATGGGCATTGCGATAAAACGTCCCGCGTGCCGCAAGCGCATCAAGGTTTGGCGTCGTGACCGCATCACAACCACTCGCCCCAAGCGAGCGGGCGCGATGGTCGTCAGCGATCAGGAAAATGAAATTCGGCCGACGTGTCATTTCGGAAAAGCTCCTGTTTGAATGCCGCGGACATGTGGCAATTGCGATGCCGGGCGCGGGCCCGGCGATCTCTATTCGACATCCGTCATGCGGTCAGTTCACTGATCTTCTAGCTGCTCTGCATGGTGGCACAACACCATATGATCACCCTTCAGATTGCGCCATTCCGGAACTTCGCTGCGGCAGCGGTCGGTGGCCAGCGCACAGCGCGGGTGAAAATGACACCCCGTCGGCGGGTTCAGCGGGCTTGGGATCTCGGCCTGCTCGGCGTCGCTGGTGTCTGGTGTGATCCCGCCCTCATGCCGCAAGCGCGGCGCAGACGACAACAAGGTGCGGGTATAGGGATGGCGTGAGTGATCAAAGATCGTGTCGCTATCCGCCAGTTCCACCATGCGCCCAAGATACATCACCCCAACCCGGTCAGAGATATGGCGAACAACCTGAAGGTCATGGGCCACGAACAGCACAGTCAGCCCAAGATCCCGTTGAATGTCTTTCAGAAGATTCACGATCTGAGCCTGAATCGACAGATCCAGCGCCGAAACCGGCTCGTCACAAACCAGGAATTTCGGGTTGAGCGCCAGGGCACGCGCGATGCCGATCCGCTGTCGTTGGCCACCCGAAAACTGATGCGGATAGCGGCTTGCATGTTCGGGCGCCAACCCGACAAGATCAAGCAGCTCTGCCACCCGCGCCCGCCGCTCTGTTGCGGTCATCTCGGTTGACGTGATCAAAGGTTCCGCAATCACCTGTTCGGCTGTCATGCGTGGGTTAAGCGACCCAAATGGATCCTGAAACACAATCTGCACCTGACGGCGAAACGCCCGCAGCTCCTGACCCTTGAGTTCCAGCAGCGGTTTGCCGTCGAATGTCACATCGCCCGAGGTCGCATCCAGCAGACGGATAAGCAGGCGGCTGGTCGTGGTCTTGCCGCAGCCGCTTTCACCCACCAGACCAAGGGTTTCGCCCCGGTGGATGTCAAACGCCAGTTTGTCGACCGCCCGGACCACACGGGTTGGCGGGGTGAAAGGCAGCAAAGGTTTGTTTGCAAAATGCTTTGAAAGACTGCGAATGCGAAACATCGGCTCTGCGGTGATGGGTGTCTGATCTGTCATTTGCGTCATTCCGTCTTGAAATCGATATGGCGGTAGCAGGCAGATTCGTGCCCCGCCGCCAGCGCGTAACGCGGCGGCGGCACATGCCGGCACACCTCTTGCACATGGGCGCAGCGGGTTGAAAAACGACAGCCTTTTGGAAAGCGGTTCGGTGTCGGCACCTGGCCTTCGATCGTGGGCAGTCGTTCCATTCGATCTTCGAGCCCATAGGCGCAGCGCATCAAGCCCTCGGTATAGGGATGGGCCGGGGTCGAAAACACGGCCTCGGCTGTGCCGCATTCCGCCAGCCGCCCGGCATACATCACCTGAACCCGGCGCACGAAATTCGACACCAGCGCAAGATCGTGGCTGATGAACATCACCGCGACGCCGGTTTCCTTTTGCAGGCGGGCCAAAAGCCGCATGATCTGCAACTGGATTGTCGCATCCAATGCCGTTGTCGGCTCGTCCGCGATGATAAGGCGCGGATTACAGCACAGTGCCATGGCAATCATCACCCGTTGGCGCATCCCGCCCGACATCTGATGGGGATAATCATCAAACCGGTCCGCAGGCGAGGGGATGCCAACCTGGCCGAACAATTCGATCACCCGGGCGCGGGCGGCCTTTGGCGACAGGCCCTCGTGACGGCGCAGCACCTCGACCAATTGGGCGCCGGTGGTGAAGACAGGGTTCAACGCGGTTGAAGGTTCCTGAAACACCATCGCCAGCTCTTTGCCGCGCAGGCGCTGCATGTCGCGCTGTGACAGCGATTGGATCTCTTTGCCGTCAAACAGGATCGTGCCGCTTGTGATTTTCAACGCCTTGGGCAACAGGCCCATGATCGCAAGGGCGATCATGCTTTTGCCGCTGCCGGATTCACCCACGATCCCAAAGGGTTCGTTTGGCTGGACGGAAAAGCTGACCCCATCCACGATATCAATTTTTGCGGCCGTTGATCCGATCGAGATCGTCAGGTCACGGACTTCCAGAAGTGGTTTCGACATCAGCTCAGGCCCTTCAATCGCGGATCAAGTTGGTCACGCAACCCATCACCGACCAGGTTCAATGACATGACAGTCAGGAAGATGGCGATGCCGGGAAACAGGGTGATCCAGGGTGCGGAATACAGATAGGTGCGCCCATCCGCGATGATGTTGCCCCAGGTTGGCGAGGGCGGCGGTGGCCCGACCCCGATAAAGCTGAGCGCAGCTTCGGCCAGAACGGCATCGGCAAAGACAAATGTCATCTGCACAATCACCGGCGCGAGCGCATTGGGGATCAGGTGGTACAGAATGATCCTGAGATTGCTGGCCCCACTGGCGCGGGCCGCTTCGACAAATTGCTGCTGCGCCAATGTCAGAACAGAGGCCCGCACGATCCGTGCCGTCCGGGGCGCATATGCGATCCCCAGCGCCAACACCACGTTCACAACCCCCGGTCCCAGGACCGCGGCCAGCGCAATGGCCAGCAACAGGGTCGGAAACGCCTCTCCGGCATCCATCACCCGCATGAAGATATTGTCCAGTTTCGGAAAGAAGCCCGCGATCGCGCCGATGATGATGCCCAGGACCATTGTGATGATGACCACGAACAAACCGATCAACAGCGACACATGCGCCCCTTCAAGCACCCGCGTCATGACGTCCCGGCCGAAACTGTCCGTGCCCGCCAAATGGGTCAGGCTGGGCGCCTTGAACCGGTCCATAAGGGACGTATCCTCGGCGCCATATGGCATGATGAACGGGCCGATCAGTGCCGCCAGCACAATGAAGGTCAGAACTGAGCCGCCAATGATCAGGATTTTATTGGCCGAGGCCAGTTTGCGAAGCCACGAGGTCCGTGCAGCCGTGATTGCGGGGCGGGATGTGGTCAGATCAGTCATAGCGCACCCTTGGGTCCAGCCAGGAATACAGAATATCCACCAGCAAATTGATAAAAACGAACGAGAATGCGATGACGACAAGCCCGCCCTGAAGCACGGGGTAATCACGCCGCGTGATCGCGTGCAGCATCAGCCGTCCCAATCCGTTCAGCGAAAAGATTGCCTCGATCACGATGGCGCCCGCCATGGTCAGCGAAAAGGTGATGCCAATCACCGTAAGGATCGGAATCATCGCGTTTTTCAGCGCGTGCTTGCCGATCACCTCGCTGCGATACATGCCTTTGGCGTGGGCGGTGCGGACATAATCCTGGCCCAGCTGTTCCAGCATCACCGACCGCGTAAACCGCGAGATCAGGCCCATCGTGGCGGTGCCAAGCGTGATGGCGGGCAGGGTCATGGCGTGCAGCCATCCGAAAAAGGAGTCTGAAAGCGGGACATAGCCACCGGGCGGGAACCAGCCCAGACCGACCGAGAACACCAGAATGGCGATCAGCCCGAACCAGAAATTCGGGACCGATACCCCAATCAGCGAAATGGACATCACCAGCCCATCCACCCAGGTCCGGTGAAAAACTGCGGCCAGCGTGCCGATCAGGATGCCAAAGAAAGAGGCAAAAACGATCGACAGAAACGCCAGCGACAGCGTGACGGGAAGCCGTTCGATGATCGCCTCGGACACCGGGCGTTTGAGGATATAGGAATAGCCCAGATCCCCATGCGCAAGCCCGGTGACCCATTCGCCCAGCCGGATCGGCCAGGGCGCGTTCAGCCCCAGTTGTTCGCGGACAAATTCCACCTCTTCAACAGAGGCGTCCTGTCCGGCGATAACCGAAGCGCCATCGCCGGGCACCAACATGATGATCAGGAATGCGATCACGCTGACAACAAGCAGCACCGGTATGGCACTTAGTATTCGTTTGATGATGTATCTTATCATTGGCTTTCCTCGGCCCTGGCAGTCTGTGATGCGGACTGCGGGCCCATTGGATTGTTCTCGGATGCAATTGTGCGGACGGTGTCCATCAGGAATTGCAACCCGGGTGCGATTGCCCGTTCCTTGCGCCAGATCATGCCGGTTCCGCGCGGCTTCCCAAGAGTTTGCTCAGACAGAACGACGATTTCCCCGTTGCGCACGGCGGGCGAATCCCCTGGCTCGAAGGCCAGCAGATTTGAATTTTTGACCATTTCGACCATCAGATATTTCTGATGTGTTTCCAGTGCGATGTTGGGTCGTGGCAAGCCCAGTTGCGCGGCGGTCTTGATCAGCCAGGCATAGGGCAGGTCGGTGTTGATCGCCTCGCCGATGATCCAGCTGTATTCAAGCATCTGTTCGATGGTGGGGCGGCTGTCCTGCATCGACAGCGGGTGATCCCGGCGTGCCACGATGCGCAAACGGTCGCGGATCAATTCTTCTGCGATCAGATCCTCGCTCAGCGGGATTGTCATCGACACAAAGGCCAGATCGACCTGCCCGGCAACAAGCTGATCGACAAGCTCCGGCACGCTGCCGGTGACAACACTGAACGACAGGTTGGGGCGCGCCGCGTGAACGGTGTGCAGAATCCGTGGCATCAGATCGTGAATCCAGGTCTGCCCGGCGCCGATCCGGAAATGGCCGCTTTCGCCTTTGCGCATCGACAGCGCGGTGGCCAGAAGATCATTGGTTTCGCGTTCGATGACCTGGGCGAATTCCAGGAAAAGCCGCCCAAAAGGCGTCAGCGACGTGCCCTGCGGACCGCGATCAAACAGGGCGACGCCAAATTCGTCTTCGATACGTTGCACAATCTTGCTGAGGGCAGGCTGGCCAATTCCGATCCGTTCGGAGGCCAGCGAAATACGGCCGGTTTCGGCAATTTCGCGCACCATCCTGGCGTGTCGCGTTTCCATGAACAAAGGCCCTCCCTGCCTGATCTGCACACCAACCCTAGGCAGGCGCTACATTCCGATCAATGGCTATTTCGCAAACTCATCATTCCAATATGGAATGTCATAGCCTCGACCTTGTCGTTGCGCGATGGGCAAACAAAGTGTTGGTTTGAGGTAGAAAAACCGCAGGACCTTGGGAGGAAACCATGCATTACCATCAACGATTCGGACTTGCTTTGGCGATTGGCGCGGGGCTGTCGATGACAGCGCCCTTGTCGGCCTCAGCGCAGACACCGGTGGACGGCGGCGAATTGATTATCGCCAGCGCCGGCAGCCTCGGCGAGCTTGACCCGCACGCGTCGACCAGCGGCGAAACCCGCGATATTGCGTCTCATATCTTTGAAAGTGTCATCACGATTGACGAGACCGGCAATATCATTCCGCAGCTGGCCGAAAGCTTTGAAGCGGCGCAGGACGCCATGAGCTATACCTTCCATATCCGCGATGGCGTGCCGTTCCATTCGGGTGATATTCTGGACGTCGATGATGTGATCGCATCCTGGCAGCGCATGAAGGATTACGGCATCGACCGTGGCATCATGGGTCTGGTCGAGTCGTTCGAACGGGTTGATGACGACACCGTCACGGTTCACATGGAACGCGCCTATCCGACCTTTCTTGAAAACCTCAGCTCGCCTCGGGTGATCGTTGGCATCATGCCGCAAGAGATCGCCGAATTGCCAAAGGACGCGTTCGAACCCATTGGCACCGGCCCGTTCAAATTCGTCGAATGGGTGCCCGACAGCCATATCACGCTGGATAAATTTGCCGATTACGTGCCTAGCCCCGACTTTGACGGGCCGTCAGGCTTTGGTGGGCATCGCACCGCCTATGTCGACCGCGTGACCTTTCGCAATGTCCCCGAACAGGGATCGCGTCTGGCAGGGATTTTGACCGGCGACTATCACATTGCCAACCAGATCGCGCAGACCGATGTGCCCCGGATCGACGCCAGCGGCGAAGCCAAGGCCATGGCGATGTTGCCCTGGATGATGCTGCATCAGACGTTCAATGTGTCCAGCGCACCGGGCGAAGACATCAATTTCCGTCGTGCGGTCCAGATCGGGCTCGACCTGGAAACGCTGCTCGATTTTGCCACTGGCGGCAATTATCAGCTTGGCCACGGCTGGCAATACGAAGGGTTCCCCTATTATTCCGAGGTCGGCAAAGACACGTATAATGTCGGCGACAAAGAGCGCGCCGCAGAGCTTCTGGCCGCGAGCAGCTATGACGGTGAAACGGTTCGTATCCTTGTCCCCAGTGACCAGCAGGTTACCCGTGACTATGCAATCGCGCTGGCCGATCAGCTTGGTAAAATGGGGATCAAATCCCAGATCATGGGCGTCGATACCGCGACCTGGACGGCCTTGCTTGGCCAAAAGGACAAATGGGAAATCGTGGTTGGCGGATTTGGACTTGCCCCCTCGATCGGTCCCTTCGGGATGCTGCGCCACTTCTCCGGTGAAAACAACCTGCAGGGCTATATGGACCCCGCGCTGGAAGATGCCGCAGACCGCACCCGCACCGGGCTGAGCTTTGAAGACCGCAAACAGGGGTTCGAAGACTATCAGGCAGGTGTGTTGAACAACGCCTATGCGATCCGGGTTGGTGCAACCGGCGTCTATAACGCCGTCCGCAACGAGGCCCATGGCTATCGGCCCTACCGCGTGCTGCGGGCCTGGGACGTCTGGATCGATCCCAAAGGCTGATCCCCCTACACAATCAACGCTAAGTGCCGACACAAGGTCGGCACTTAGGACATCTTACCGAGAGCGGAGCTATGCCTGTGACATCCACGACCCAAACTCAAGACATGGTGCTGATCGTCGGCGATCATCATCGCGCCGATTTTCTGGGCAGCGCCGGGAACGTGCTGGTCCACACACCCAATCTTGATGCGCTGGCGGCGTCTGGGGCCTCTTTTGAGCGGGCGGTGACCGTTTATCCGGCGGCGGCACCGGCGATGACAGCGCTGTTGTCGGGCGCTTACCCGGATGCGTCTGCTTCTGCATCTGACACAGCCACGCTGGCCAACAGCCCGCTTGGCACATCGTTGAAGACGGCGGGATACACACTCTTCCAGATCGACCCGACCGACAGCCTTGCGGCGACCACATCCGCGGCGGCCGATCTTTTGGCGCAACCCGGAACCGGCCCACGGGCGGTCCTGATCCAGCTGCCGCCGATCTGGTCGTTTGAGGACATCGAGCAGACCTGTTTCACCCCGTACCGTGGGAACGGCGTGCCCATGGCCAGCTACTTTGCCGCCGTGACGGCCTATGATGATGCCATCGGCAAGATGCTGACTGCGCTTGATAAAAGCGGCCGGCGCGACAGTACGGTTGTGGTCTACACATCGTTGAGCGGCGAACAGTACAAATACCGCGATTTCGTGAACCACGCGAATACCTGCCACGACGATTTAATTCGCGTGCCCCTTCTGATTTCTGCCCCCGGAATGATTGCTGCGGGCAAAACAAGTGACGCGCTTGTCGGATCGCATGACATTTCGCCCACGCTGGCCGCCCTGGCGGGCACCACGATTTCCGGCGCGCAGGGGCGTGATCTCTTGCCGCTGTTGATGGACGACACCGCCGCATCCGATTGGCGCAAGCTTATCTATCTGCACAACACGTTTCTGCGCCATATCGACGTCATGTTCGAAGACGGAATGGCCGATTTTGCAATTTTCCCTGACTGGGAACAGCGCGCAATCTGGGATGGGCGGCACAAGCTGATCCTGAGCGCCGATGGCGGCGAATGCCGGTTGTACGACCTGCTGATCGACCCCGAAGAAGAGTTCAATCTCTTTGGTCTGCCCAACCCATCCCCGCAGGGTCTGACGGATCAATTCGCCAGCCGCCGTGACCAGATCGAAGTCATGGCCGCAACGTTGCGCGACACCGCCACTGAATTGGGTGATGCGCTTGGGGTCAGGCTTGCGGATTTGGTCATCGCGCAACCGGCCTACGGAACCCGACCGCAGGGCGACCGCATCTAGGCCCACGCGCCGGCCAACACACCAAAAATTTGAATTGGAGACTGACATGGGCAAGCGACCTAACATTATCCTTTTGTTCAGCGATCAGCAACGCGCAGACACTCTGCCCTGCTACGGAAATACCTTCGTCGAAGCCCCCTATCTGGATACCATGGCCAAATCCGGCACGGTGTTCAGCGATTGCCGCACCGTTTTCCCGGTTTGCACACCTGCGCGGACGTCGATGTGGACAGGGCTCTATCCCCATGCCCATACCGTGATCCGCAATGCCTATGGCATCGACGATCTGTTGTCGGATCGTGGCCTGCTGGATCAAAGCGTGTTCACCCTGCTGCAAAACGGCGGCTATGAATGTGCCTATTACGGCAAATGGCATCTTGGGGTGCGCAATCCCGGCCCGTTTGACGTGTTCGAGGCCTTTAACTCCTGGGGCGGTCACTGGGTCGACAGCAAACAGAACGTGCAAGGCGGGACATGGGTGCCGGATCGCGACACCGATGCGATGATTGACTGGTTCCGTACCCGTGATCGCAGCAAACCCTTTGCCAGTGTCATTTCCTGGTATCCGCCGCATGATCCGTTTTCCTCGCCGCTTGATACGATGGACAAATACCGCCGGATGAAGGTGCCGTTCCCGGGCTATTATGGGTCTGTCACGGCGTTGGATCGCTGCGTTGGCCGGATCTTTGCTGCGTTGGAAGAAAGCGGCGAAGCGGACAACACCATTGTCATCTATTATTCCGACCATGGAGAGCATTTCCACCTGCGCGATGGCACCACCAGCAAATTCATGTGTACCGAGGAAAGCGTGCATGTGCCGTTCCTGATTTCGGGGCCGGGCGTGCCAGAGGGCCAGGTCTGTGATGCCTTTATCGGCATGCAGGATCTTATGCCGACAATGCTCGACTATGCCGAAATAGAGGCCCCGGCGCATCTGCATGGGCGCAGCATCCGGGGATTGCTGGAGGGCACCACAACCGATTGGCGCGACAGCTATTATATCGAGAATGAGACATTCGATATTCTGTCTTCCAGCAAGGGCGGGTTGAAACCCCGGTTGGAGGAACGCGGATTGTGCAGCCGCACGCACAAGCTGATCCTGAGTGAGAGGGCAGAAAACCCGCGTCTGTTCGATCTGCGCAGCGATCCCGAGGAAAGGGTCAATCTCTTGGTTCCGGGTGCCCGCCCACCCCAGGAATTCGACGGTTTGCTGGACCAGATCCAGGCCCAGGCCGAAGAATTGGATGACGCCAAGGGGATCGAGATCATCGCCGCCAACAAGGCTGTGCTGGTGCCGGAATTCGCCTGATCCCCCACTGACCCGGAGAGACGCCAATGCAGCCTGCAAATACCATTGTCATCATGGCGGATGAATTCCGGCGCGATGCCATGGGGTGTGCCGGACATCCGATTGTTCAAACGCCCCATCTTGATGCATTGGCGGCGCGGGGCACGCGGTTTACCGCCGCCTATACGCCCAGCCCGATCTGTGTGCCCGCCCGCGCGGCTTTTGCCACCGGGCGGCAGGTGCATGAGATCGGCACATGGTGCAACGCGCATCCCTATTCCGGCAATATCGAAAGCTGGCACCACAGAGTGCGCGCCGCAGGCCACCACGTGCGATCCATCGGCAAATTGCATTTTCGCGGCGGGCCGGAGGATGACCCCGGCTTTTCCGCGTCCGATATTCCGATGAATGTGGTGGGCGGCGTTGGCGATGCGCTTGGGCTTGTAAGGGATGAGATCATTCCGCGCGGCGCAACGGACAAGCTGGCCGCGATGGCGGGCCCGGGCGAGTCCGATTATACCGCCTATGATCGCGATATCCTGACACATTGTCGGCAATGGCTGGACCAAGAGGCCCAGAAGCAGGACCGCCCCTGGGTGCTGTTCGTGTCGTTTGTCTGTCCGCATTATCCGCTGACGGCGCCGCAGGAGTTCTATGATCTTTATGATCGGCCGGACCTTCCGATGCCCAAACTCTATGCTGAACAGGACCGGCCCCACCATCCGTTCCTGTCCGATTTCGCGGGTTGCGTCGATTATGATGCGCATTTCAAATCCGAGGCCGACGTCCGTCGCGCCATCGCCGGATACTATGGGCTGTGCAGCTTTATCGATTTACAGGTCGGCGCGATTGTCGAGGCGGTCGAAAACGCCGGTCTGACCGAAACCACCCGCGTCGCATTCACCAGCGACCACGGAGAGAGCCTTGGCGCGCGGGGGATGTGGGGCAAGAGCAATATGTACGAAGAAAGCGCCGGCATCCCGTTGATCGTTGCCGGCCCTTCGGTGCCCGAAGCCACGGTCGAGGACGCGCCAAGATCCCTGATTGATCTTTCCCGCTTTGTGCTGACCTCTGCCGGGTTACCCGGCGACGGGTTCGGCACAATGGATCTTTTCTCGGATGAACAGGAACCTGTGATCTCTGAATACCACGCAACCGGGTCGTTAAGCGGGGCCTGGATGGTGCGGCACAAGAACTGGAAATATGTCCATTACGCACTTTATGCGCCGCAGCTGTTCGACCTTGGGGCTGATCCAGAAGAATTGACAGACCTTGCGTCTGACCCCGCCTATGCCGAGGTTTTGAATATCTGTCGCGGGCTTCTGGAGGCGCGGCTTGACCCGCAGGCCGTGCATGACCGGGCCCTTGCAGATCAAGGCAAGCGGCTGGCAGAGCTTGGCGGGCGGGATGCCGTCGTCAAACGCGGTGATTTCGGCTTTTCGCCGCCGCCGGGGGTCGATCCGGCCTTTAGCTAGGGCGATGGGCCGGGGGTCTGGCCCGTCCATTGCTTTGGCATTTGGACCGCTCGGCCGTCACGTCGCACCCGCATCATGGCGGTGCCCTTGCAGCAGTTTCCGGGTGTAGTCGGTTGTTGGCGCGTTGAGCAAAGCATCGCGCTGGCCAATTTCCTGAAGGCGGCCCATCTGCAAAACCGCCACCCGATGCGAGACTTTGCCGATCACCGCCAAATCATGGGAAATGAACAGGCAGGTCAGGCCGCGTTCCTTTTGAATACGCAACAACAGATCCAGCACCCGCGCCTGAATGGTGACATCCAGCGCCGAGGTCACCTCGTCACAGATCAACAGCTCTGGTTCCGCCGCCAAGGCCCGGCACATGGCAATGCGTTGTTGCTGGCCACCCGAAAGCTGCCGGGCGCTCCGGTTCAAAATGTCCGGCTCAAGCTCGACTTCCTTCAGCAATGCAATTGAATCTGCACGCGCCTCTGCCGCGCTGCGCCCAAAGTAAAGCTGCCGGGGGCGGGCCAGGATTTCATTGACCTTCTGCGCAGGATTGAGCGAGGACAGCGGATCCTGAAACACCATCTGCACACGTCGGCGCATATCCTTGGACCGGTTGGCCGCCTTGCCTGCCAGCGGCTGTCCGTCAAATGTAATTCGACCGGAATGCCCGGAAACGATCCCCGCGACCAACCCGGCAAGGGTGGATTTCCCCGACCCGCTTTCGCCGACAATGCCCAGGGTTTCACCGGCGTTGATGTCCAGGGTGATGTCCTGCAATGCGGGGGGGCCGTCCGGGCCGCGCCGGAACAGACCGCCGGGGCGATGATAGGAAAAACTGACCGAGGTCGTCGCAAATCCGGCAGAGGCCAGCGCGGTGTGGGCAGGCCTTGACCCCGGCTTTGGCCCCTGCGGTTCGATGCGTGGAATTGCGCGGATCAATTCCTGTGTATAGGCGGTGGCAGGGCGGGAATACACGCGGCTCAGCAGGCCTTGTTCCAGTATCTTGCCGTCTTTCATCACCGCAATCTTGCGGCACATCGCCCTGATCACGTTCAGATCGTGGCTGACATAGACGAGCGTCGCATTCAGCTCTTTCTGAAGCTCGGCAACAAGTTGCAGCACCTCTGCCTCGACCGTTTTGTCCAGCGCGGTTGTCGGTTCGTCCAGAACAATCAATTCGGGGCGGCCGATCAAGGCGGCGGCAATGACAACGCGCTGGCGCTGGCCGCCGGAAATCTCATGCGGATACCGCGCCAGCAGTTTGTCCGGCTCTGGCAGGCCGGTGCGATCCATCAGCCATAGGATGCGTTTTTTGGCGGCGCTGTCGCGCAGGTCCGTGTGCAGGCGCACCAGCTCTGCCAGCTGGCGCCCAATCGGCATATGTGGCGTCAAAGAGGACAGCGGATTTTGCGGCACCATCGCGGCCCGCCCGCCGCGAAACGCCCGCAACCCCGCAGGGTCAAGCCGCAGCACATCCGTATCACCCAGCCGCACCGTTCCCTTTGCAAACCGCGCGCCGGGGCGGGCATAGCCCAACAGCGACCGCGCCAGGGTGGATTTCCCCGACCCGCTTTCGCCAACAATGCCAAGCGTTTCACCGCGCAGAACCTGCAAACCGGCATCACGTACCGCGTGAACCTCGGTCCCGAGATCCGTGCTATAGGTCACGTCGAGGCCGGAAATGTGGATATGGGGCGTCATCATGGGTTTGTGTCCGTTTCGCTGACACCGTATGCGCGGGCAAGCCCGTCCACGGCGAAGTTGATACCGATCACCAGCGACGACAGCCCGATGGCCGGCGCGATAAGGAACCAGGGATCGGTAAAGATCACGGTCATCGCCTCTTGCACCATCAGGCCCCAATCGGGTGTGGGTTGGCTGATCCCGAGGCCAAGAAAGGACAGCGCCGAAATCTTCAGCACCGCAGAGGAACATCGGATCGCCAGCTCGACCGCCAGCAATCCGGTCAGATTGGGGGCCAATTCCCGGAACAGAATGCGCGGCAGGCTTTCACCGCGCAATTCGGCGGCCCGTATGAAATCCTGCGCCGCCAGACCAACGGTGCGGGCGCGGATCACCCGCACGACGCCGGGCGTATAGACAATGGCCACAACAATCGAAAGCGACCAGATTTCCTTGCCAAAGGTCAGGACCAGCACCGCGATCAGCAACAGTTCCGGCACCGCCATGACCGCATCGGTCAGACGCATGACCAGATCATCCAGCCACCCGCCGCGATACCCGGCAAAAAGCCCCAGCACCGCGCCGGTGACGACGGCGGCGAAGACGCCCAGCAAGGACACCAAAAGCGCGATCCGCCCGCCCGACATCAGCCGCGAAAGATAGTCACGCCCGATCTGATCCGTGCCCAGCCAATGGGCACCCGATGGCGGCGTCAACCCGGTCGTCAGAATGGCGGACACGGAATAGGGCGCGATCACCGGCGCAAAAAGCGCAAGAAGCAGGTGAAACGACACCAGCACCAGACCGATCACCGTCATCGGCGATCGCAGCGCCCGGCGCAGCGGCAGCGGCAGGCGGCGCGCCTTGGCCGGCGGTGCGGCGGGGGGGCGAAATTGGGCGAAAGTGTCACTTGTCATGTGTCATTCTCCGGGCGCGAGGGTCAAGCGCAAGCACCGCAATATCGGCCAGCAGGTTGCCGGCAATGACCGCAAAGGCCGCCAGAAAGGTGATGGCCTGAACGGTCGGGACTTCGCGTTGGGAAATGGCGCGGATCAGTTCAAGCCCGATGCCGGGAAACTTGAAGACCGCTTCGATCACGACCACGCCCGACACGATCCCGGCCACGAATTGTGCGGTGCCGTTCAGCATGGGAACCAGCGCCACCGGCAGCGCATGGACCAGAACCAAGCGCCATTCCGGCACGCCGGACAGGCGGGCACGCTCGATAAATTCGCTTCGCAGGGTTTCCTGCATCCCGGCGCGCAGCAACCGGAATTGATATGCCACGCCGGACACGATCAGCGCCATCACCGGCAAGACCGAGACCGACAGGATTTGCCAGGCCGGGGCGGTTTCCGGGATCAACAAAATTGCAGGCGCCAGGCCAAGCTGAAGCGCAAATACGATGATGAATATATTGGCAACAACGAAATCGGGCATCGAGTAGGAAAACAATGTGACGCCGGAAATGATGCCGTCGCGCCGTCCTCCGGGTTTCAACGCCGCCACGGCCCCCAATGCGATGGCAACCAGCGGGGTGACAATCACGGCAATCGACGCCATGAGCAGCGAATTGATGATCGGATGCCAGATATAGCCGATCACGGGTTCGCGGGTCAGGATCGTCGTGCCGAAATCAAAAGTCACCAGATTGACAAACATTTCCCCGAACCGGACCAGCGGCGGGCGATCCAGCCCAAGCTCTGCGCGCATTCGGTCGAAATCTTCGTCGGTATAATAGATGCGTTCATCCTGGGGGATTGTGGCCTCCAGCGCATCACCGGGCAGGACTTCGGTTCCAATGAACACGATGCCCGCAACCAAAAGCAAAATGACGCCGGACAGTGCCAAACGGCGCAAGACCATCGAAAAAATCGGGTTCATCAGCCAAACTCACCTTTTGGTGCCCCCGCCACGGATCAAACCGCGGCGGGGGCAATGTCGTTAAGAAGATTTGCTGTCGATCCAGATGTATTCAAAGCGGCTGGACCAGTTCTGGCTGTGGCTGCGCGCGTTCATCACATTGGGGGCATGGGCCACCATGTTGCGGCGACCACCCAGCATGATGCCCGGCACTTCTTCCTGAAGGATCCGCTGGGCGTCCTGGTACATCTTCAACCGTTCCTGTTCATCCTGAACACCAACCGCTGTATTGACCAGACGGGAATATTCGTCGGCCCCCGGGCCGGTCCAATCGGTGTTTTCCTCGCGGGTGTAATCCGCGCGGCTGAGGTTGATGAACGGGTTGCGCGGGCCGACGAGATTGCGGTGCGGACGGCCATAAGGCGCGTTCACGGCGTCGACATAGGGGCTGAAACCGTCACAGGGGCGTTCTTCGAAAACGATCTCGATGCCGACTTCGGCCAGGCTTTCCGCCACGATGGGATAGATCCGCGGCTCTTCCGGGAAGTTCGGGCAAAAGGCGATGGCGGGCAATTTCACGCCGTCGCTGTAACCGGCCTCTGCCAGCAGCGCGCGGGCCTGTGCCACATCGCGTTCGACCGGGCGGGCCACAAATTCTGCGTTGACCCCGGACATGTGAGAAGTCATTGCCGGTCCAGCCGCTGGCATCGCCATAGACGATTTCGTTGATCTTGGTGCGGTCAATCGCCAGCGACATCGCTTTGCGGACGTTTTGATCGTTCCATGGGAAATCAAGGTTTTTCGGCAGGTTGAGATAGAACTGGTCACCGGCTGCGGAGCGGTGAATTTGCGCGCCGGCATCTTCGAACTGTTCGATCTGGCCGGGGTCGATGTTCCAGACTGCATTCAACTGGCCCGCACGAAAGCCATTGATTGCCGCATTGGCATGGGTGATCACGCCCTGCAATTCGTCCAGAAACGGACCTTGCTCGCCCCAGTAGTTTTCGTTGCGCACGGCGCGGAACTGGCGGGCATTGTCGATTTCAACCAGTTTGAACGGCCCGGTGCCGATCCCGTCATACCCAATCTGATCGACGTCGGCATTGGCCTTCATGATGACGGCGCGATATTCGGCCAGCGCATAAGGGAATTCGGCGTTGGGTTGCACAAGATGGAACCGTACGGCGTATTTGCCCAGCTTTTCGGTCTTGGCCACATTGGCGCGCAGCAATCCAACACCACCGCCCATATGCAGGTTCATCGAGGCAACAACGTCATCTGCCGTCATCTCGGTGCCATCATGGAACATGACACCTTCGCGCAGGGTCGCGTCCCAGGTATCCATCTTGTCATTGGCCACCAGCGACGCGGCAAGTTCCAGCTGGACGTTGAAAACTTCGTCGACCCAGGTCAGCGCGTTCCAGACCGAACGGGTCAGCAGATCAAGCCAGTAATAGGGATGCGTGCCGCGGTTGGACTGGCCAAGCGCCCAGTTGGGATAGGTCTGGCCATAGACAAGCTTGCCACCGGTTTGCGGCGTTTGATTTGCCAGAATTTTGCTGATGGCGTCAGGCGTGTCAGCAAAAGCCTTGGATGGATCGAGCAAGTGCGACAGGCCAATGACCGTGGCCCCGGCAGAAACCTGGGCAAGAAAGCGGCGGCGGGATACCGAATGCATTTTGAAACTCCATGTTCGAATGCGGGAATACTGCCGCCTGAGTGCAGCCCGCTTATGAAGCTTCGGTAACAACGAAACTGTTGCGCCACCGCTTTCACAAAAGCTTCGCGCACAGTCCGCTACTGTGTGGCGAAGTGATTTCAGGCGCGCAAATCAACCTGACAGAGGCATCAAATGCAGGCCGATGTAGACTGGAAAGAGCTGGCCGCAACATTACGCGACGCCATTACATCCGGCGATCTGGCGCCGGGGGCGGCCCTGCCGTCACTTTCTGATCTGGCGGTGAAACACGGTGTCACCCGCCATACGGCGCGCAAGGCGATCAGCCATCTTCGCGACACGGGCCATGTTCTCAGCTGGCAGGGCCGTGGCAGTTTCGTGGCCGAGACATCCGTGTCTTATTACATCGGCTCTCGTACCCGGTTCAGAATCAACCTGAACCGCGCGGGCCGCGACAGCGGGACACAATTGCTTGATACTGGCCGCGTGCGCGCGCCCGACTTTGTGGTCAAAGGATTGCGGCTGCGCAGCGGGGCGACGGCCCTGCGGGCGACGCTGCTCAGGGAAATCGAAGACCGGCCTGCGATGTTTGCCCGCCATTATTACGACCCGGCGCGGTTCGAGGGCATTCTGGATCTGCTGTTGGCGGGCCATGGCGTGACCGAGGCGCTGGCGGCCTATGGGATCAAGGATTTCACCCGCAGCGAAACAATCATTTCGACCCGGTTGCCCCGCCCCACCGAGGCGATCGAACTGGACATCGCAGCGACCCAGCCGGTTTTGGTCACGCGCGGCATCAATGTCGACAAGCAAGGCCATGAAATAGAAGTGTCCGAGGCCGTCAGCCGCGGCGACAAGGTATTGTTGGTGGTGTGACGCTGTGCGGTTCCCCCAATCGCGCCCAGCTCACACAATCGCGCACTGTGCGGGAAGTTTTTTTGACAATCCCGCTTTTGCGCCCGGCTGTCATATCCCTGCCATTGCTCATGACCTAAGCGAAATCCGTCACAGAGCAGGAGCAGGTTTATGCTGGACAGTTTTCAGGCCGCCGGTCGATTTTTCAAAGGCAACATTCACGGGCATTCCAATCGGTCCGACGGTGCGTTGGACCCAGAGGAAGTCTGCCGCAGATACCGCGCTGCGGGGTATGATTTCATTGCGTTGACCGATCACTTCCTGCCTGCCTTTGATTTTCCGATCACCGAAACAGAGGCCTTTCGCACGTCTGATTTCACCACGATTCTGGGGGCAGAAATTCATGCCCCTGTCACCCGGGCAGGCGAAATCTGGCATATTCTGGCGGTTGGCCTGCCTGCGGATTTTGAACAAACCGCGCCCGACGAAACCGGGCCAGAGCTTGCCCGCCGTGCGGCCAAGGCCGGGGCCTTTGTCGCTATCGCCCATCCGCAATGGTATCAACTGACGGTGCAGGACGGGCTTGATCTTGATGTGGCGCATGCAATCGAGATGTATAACCATACAAGCCTTGTGAATGCGGACCGGGGCGACGGAACAGAGCTATGCGATGCATTGCTGTCCGCCGGAAAACGACTGGGCTGCATTGCGGTCGACGACAGCCATTGGAAGGTCGATGATGCCTTTGGCGGTTGGGTGATGGTGAAATCCGAAGAAAACACACCAGATGCGTTGCTGGCCGCTTTGAAGGCCGGGCATTACTATGCCAGCCAAGGGCCAGAGATCCTGGATGTCACCCGCGAAGGTGATGAAATCATTGTACAATGTTCGGGTGCCAAATCGGTCATGCTGTTGGGGCAGGCAGCGCGCAGCGCCGCCGTACATGGCACGGATTTGACCCAGACGCGGCTGCCATTGGAAAGGTTCAAAGACAGCTGGTCCCGGCTTGTCGTGGTCGATCATGCCGGGCGGCGGGCCTGGTCCAACCCTCTTTGGCTCTAGGCTGAGGGGGGCGGGCCGTCCACTGATGGCGTGCGGCCCTGCCTTTGCCTGAGGGTCCGGCATCGGCCCGCGGTCTGCATCGCAATCCATGCCTGTTTGGAATTCTTTCGGACAACAGGGTGCCTCGCCTTGGGGGCATCCGGTTGTCAAAACGCCCAATCTGGATGCTCTGGCGCGCGGGGCACGGTGTTTTCCAACGCCTATTGCACCAGCCCGATCTGCATGCCGTCGCGCGCGGCTTTTGCCACCGGGCAATATCCGCATCAGACCGGCTATTATTGCAATGCGACGCCCCGGAAATATTGCCTGCGTCAAAGACCGTCAGAAAGAGTTTCAGCGCCTTTATGTCCATGTATTCCGCCCCGGAATGTTTTTTGCCATCATCCGCCTGAATAGGAATGGCAGTGGTGTCCAGAAACCGGGGGCAGGGGCCAAGGCGCTAGGTCGTGCCGCGCTGCAGGATTTCAAATGCCACCTGGCGCGACTGTCCGCCGCCTTCGGTTTGCAGGCGTTGAACAATCTCTTCGGCCGCGAGCTTGCCGATTTCATATCGCGGAACCCGCACGGTACTGAGCGGCGGATTGACCCGCGCCGAAATATCAGAGTCGTGCAGCCCCATAAGCGCCAGATCATCGGGATAGCGCAGCCCAAGTGTCGCACCATGCAGATGCGCGCCGACCGCTAGCGTATCGCCATTGAAAAAGATTGCATCCGGGCGGCGATCCGATTGCCACAATTGAACCAGCGCCTCGGCCCCGCCCGCCAGCGTTGGCGCGACCCAAAGGGTGCGCGCGGCGGCGCCCAACCCCGCGGTCTCCATCGCGTTGACATAGCCGTTCTGACGTTCCTGCGCCCTGCCGCGCGCCTCTGGCGACACAAAGGCAATATCGCGATAGCCGCGAGAAATCAGGTATTTGGTGGCCTGAAAGCTTAGATCGCTGTTGGAAAATCCGACATAAAGATCCAGCGGCTCCTCTGGCACATCCCAGATTTCGACCACGGCAATGCCGGTATTCTTCAACAGCTTGCGTGCGGCGGGGCTGTGGGCCTTGCCGGTCAGCACCAGCGCGTCGATCTGACGGCCGACAAAGGCGCGCATCAGCTCTTCTTCGCGGCCGGTATCGTAATGCGAAATGCCCATCAGCATTTCCAACCCGCTTTGCGACAACCTGTCTGACAGACCCTGCACCGTGGCGGAAAAGATCGAATCTTCCAGCGTCGGCACGATCAAACCCACAACCCCCGACCGCGAGGTGACAAGACTGCGCGCAATCGCATTCACCACATAGCCGACATCGGCGGCGGCGGTCAGAACCTTTTCGCGGGTCTTGTCGCGCACACGGTGCGGTTCGTTCAGGGCACGCCAGGCGGTGATGAACGAAACCCCAGCGGCATCAGCAACTTCCTGAAGGCGGCGTTTTGGGGCCATGTGCGTTCATCTTTCAAAAGACCCCGGCACCATACCGGCGGGGGTGGAGGAGTGCGATATCGCCAGTCAGAGCACAGTATATGCACACCTGACCGGCCCATCAAAACCCGACACATACAGCGATGTGCCTGAATTTCCGGGTCTTAGATCAGGATGCAAGTTGGTCTTCAATCCCTACTTGACAACTCGTTTGATAAACGATTATCAACGCAGCGTCAACGTTTTGCCAAACGATTATCATTTGCCAAACGATCACCAAAAGAGGCCGGCAAATCGGCGCGCGAAAGGGAATGCATTTTGGAAATCCACCAGATAGCCAAGGCCACGGTTGAAAATATCGTGGTCAGCAACAAGACGATTTGGCGCCATGTTGTGCTGGAAACCGACAGCGGCCTGACCGGCATTGGCGAGGCCAGTCTTGATGGCGCGTCGGCGGGTTTTGATGATGCGCTGCTTGGGGCGGCGCGGGCCCTGTGCGGCCGGCGGGTGGATGACGCGATCTTGACGCCGCTGGCGGTTCTGCTGGATCACGGTCTGGAACAACGCACCATTCATTCCGCATTGGATCAGGCGGTCTGTGATCTGTCGGCGAAAATCGCCGGGGTGACGGTTTCGGCATTTCTGGGCCATGTGGCGCGGGGGCGATCCCGCTTTATGCCAATATCAACCGCACCAGCGTCGACCGTCACCCTGACGCCATTGCAAAAAATGCCGCCCTTGCCGCCAAAGAGGGGTTTGTCGGGATCAAGCTGGCGGCCTTTGACGGGCTTTCCCCCGAACTCTGCGGCACACCCGCCGGAGAGGATCTGATTGCCGCCGGTCTGGCCCGGCTGCGCGCGATGGCGGCGGCGGCCCCGGGGGCCGAAATCATGGTGGATTGTCACTGGCGTTTTCAGACCGCGACGGCGCTGGATCTGATCCCCACATTGGCCGAAATCGGAGTGACCTGGTTTGAATGCCCACTGCCCGAAACCGCCGACCAAATTGAAAACCTGCGCAGCCTGCGTGCGGCGGCAAATGCCCAAGGGATGCGGCTGTGCGGGCTGGAAACCCATGGCGACTGGGATGATGTCGCGCCCTTTGTGACCGCCGGGGCCTATGACGTGATCATGCCCGATGTGAAACATGCCGGCGGCCTGCGCACAATTGCCGAGATCGCCCGCCGCGCAGCCGCCCATGATGTGGCTGTGTCGCTGCATAATCCGTCGGGGCCAGTGGCCCACGCCGCCAGCCTGCAAACCGCGGCGGCCATTGGCGGGGCAGAGCGATTGGAACATCAATGGCACGAAAGTGACATGTTCTTTTCCATCACCAACCCCGCCCCGGTGATCCGAAACGGCCAAGCCATTGCAAATGACCTTCCCGGTCTGGGCACGGCCCTGAAAACGGCGGTGAAGAAAGAAACACTTGTCGCGGATAGCTGCCAATGACACTTGATGCGTTTTATCAGGGGCTGATGCTGGTCCTGCAATGGCCGGTTTTTGGATACCTCTTGCTGGGGGTTGGTCTGGGGATCTGGCTTGGCGCGGTGCCGGGGTTGGGCGGGCCGCTGGGCATCGTGTTGATCCTGCCATTCACCTACAACATGGAAATGATGTCGGCCTTTGCCATTCTGCTGGGCATTTTTGCGGTCACATCGACGTCGGACACCATTGCATCGGTCATGTTGGGCATTCCCGGCACGGCGGCGTCCCAGGCGACGGTGCTAGATGGTCATCCGCTGGCAAAACAGGGCCAGGCGGCCCGTGCGCTTGGCGCGGCTTTTACCGTGTCGGCCTTTGGCGGTGTCTTTGGCGCGCTGATGCTGGCGGTATCACTGCCGATTGCCTTGCCCATCATCATGCGGTTCAACAATCCAGAGCTGTTTGCGCTGGGATGTCTGGGGCTGGTCATGGTTGGCTCGCTCAGCGGCAAATCCCTGACCAAGGGGCTGGCGGCGGCGGCCTTTGGCCTGTTGTTGTCGTCCTTTGGTTATGCCGCAGATGCCGCCATTCCACGCTATTGGATGGGCGCGCCCTATTTGTTGGAAAGCCTGCCGCTGATCCCGGTTGTTCTGGGCATTTTCGCCCTGCCAGAGCTGATTGATCTGGCGGTACGGGACACGGCCATCGCCCAGACCAAGCCGGAAACCGGCGGTTGGCGGATGCTGCTGCGCGGGATCAAGGACGCGGGGCGGAACTGGTGGCTGGCGCTGCGCTGTTCGGCGATTGGCGTCTATATCGGCATGATCCCCGGCATTGGCGGCGCGGTGGTCGACTGGATCGCCTATTCCCACGCATTGCAATCGGCCAAGGACACCAGCCAATTCGGCAAGGGTGACATTCGCGGCGTCATCGCGCCCGAGGCCGCCAACAACGCGGTGCGGGGCGGATCGCTGATCCCGACCGTGGCCTTTGGCGTGCCGGGCAGTGCGATGAATGCGCTGCTGCTAAGTGCGCTGCTGATCCAGGGTCTGCAACCGGGCACCCAGATGCTGACCACGGAATTGCCGGTCACCTTTGCATTGGTCTGGGATATTGCGCTGGCCAATATTGCCGCTGCCGGGCTGTTGATGCTGTTGGCTGGCCCGATTGCGCGGCTGTCCTTCATCTCTGGCCATCTGATTGTGCCGGGTGTGCTGGTGTTTGTGTTCATGGGCGCATGGCTGACCACTGCCGATCTGGGCGATTGGGCTGTTCTGCTGGTCTTTGGCGTTCTGGGGTATCTGATGAAGCTTGGCGATTGGCCGCGCCCGCCGGTGGTGCTGGCCTTTATTCTTGGTGGGATGATGGAGAATTCCTTCCTGTTGAGCTGGAAAATTCATCAGGGGCTGGGCTGGCTCGATCGGCCGATTGTCATGGTGCTGTTTGGATTTATCGCTCTGGCGCTTCTGTTGTCGGCACGGCGCGCGCGTAAACAAAAGACTGCGGCGGCGCTGGCCGACATTGCCAACGTCGACACCAAGGCAGCTGAGCCCGATGCGGACAACAACAAGCTGGTGTCGATCCTTGTCGGCGGCATTTTGGTGGCGACCTTTGTGGCGACGCTGATCCCGACGCTTGGCTGGCCGACGTTGGTGGCGGCCTTTCCGTTGATCGCCATCGTGCCCGGCGTCGGACTAAGCCTTGCGGCGCTGGCCGGTGATCTTCGCCCGCGTCCGAATTTCGCCGCCCTGATCCATCAGACGATGGGCGCACGGGACATACGGCGCGCATTGATCCTGTTGGGATATTGCATCGCCATGGTCTGTGTCGCTTTGGTGCTGGGCCAGAAGATCGCGATTGTCGCTTTGGTGGTGATCTATCTGCGGCGCTGGGGGGATATGGCTGGCGGCTTTCGGCGGTGTATGGCTTTGCCGCCTGGGTCGTGCTGGTCGGATTTTTCGACCGGGTGGTGCATGTCTTCTGGATGCAGCCCCTGATCGCACCTGCGGCGCGGGCCATGCTGCCCGATGCCTTTCCCCTGTGGATGTTCCTTTAACGAAAACAACCGCCCGGTGATTTCGGGCGCTGTCACGACTGACCAAAAACGAGGAGGAGACTATTATGAAACGACGTACAATGATGACTGCACTGGCAGCATCGACCATCGGTCTGGCCGGATTGGCCGCACCGGCCTGGGCGGATGATTATTTCGAGGGCAAGACAATTACATTTGTGCTGTCCGTGGCCGCCGGCAGCGGCGCTGATGTGCATGGCCGGTTGACCGCGCGCTATCTGGAAAAACACATTCCCGGCAATCCGACGGTGATCATCAACAATAAACCCGGTGGCAAAGGTGCGATTGCGCTGAACTTCATCTATGAAAAGGCCCCGCGTGACGGCACGGCCTATTTCTACGGTGAATGGAATCCCTCTGCGGTGATGGACGAAGCCCCGGGCATCCGCTATGTGCCTGAAAACATGGGTGTTGTCGGGTCATCTGGCGCGGATCTGTCGCTTGTGGTGCGCAAGGATGCGGTGCCCACGACGGCGGATCTCAAGACGGCGGAAATCATTGTCGGTGGGCGTGGCGGCACCAATGCGATTGAAATCCTCGGCAATCTGGGGCTGAAAACCCTTGGGGTGAATTTCCGTTATGTCGGCGGTTTTGGTGGCTTTGGCAAAATCCAGGCCGCGATCAAACCGGGCGAGGTACAGGCCGGTCATGCCGGTCTTCCGGGGTATGCCAAATTCTTTGGGGACAAGGATTCGGTGGCTTGGCCCGCCTATTATCACCAGCAATTCGATCTGGACGGATCGCCGCTGCCCAAGACCCCCGGCGCATATCCCGACGACACCAAGAGCCTCTATGAGGTGCACCAGGAGCTGCATGGCACCGACCCATCGGGGAAATGGTGGGATGCTTATCAGTGGTATCAAAACAACCTGATGGCCGCGACAACCGCCGTCCTTGCGCCGCCTGAAGTGCCGGAAGAGGTGCTTGCGATCATGCAGCAGGCCTATCAGGATGTGGCAAAAGACCCGGAATTTCTGAAGGAATATGAGGCCTCGATTGGTGTGCCGCCGCCCTTCAACGCGACGGAAAAGACCAAGGCGATCTTGCAGGAGTTCCGCAATATCCCCGACGATATTGCCGCAACTGTGAGCGAGATTTCCGGGCTGTAAGTCAGGGATTTGAAACAGGTGGGGCCGATGCGTCGGCCCCGCCAATCGCGGTTTCGGGCTGAAATTCTGTCAGAAACCTGTGGCCAGACATGGCAAGTACGGGCCTTGGCAAATCCGCTGATCCATCACCTGCGGCGACCGGTCACCAGATATCGGCTGGTGCAACCTTGCGCTGGCCAATGGTTGGGCGCGGATCGGCCGGAACAATGTCCGGTGTCGCATCTTCATATGTTGCCAGCTGTGCCAGCAACCGCCGCCGCATTTCGGCGGCCACATCCACATGGGATGCACAGCCAATCAGATTTTCCAGCTCATAGGGATCATGCGCGAGGTCATAAAGCTCGGTCTCGTGATAGGTTGATGCCCGTGCCTGTGGCTCTGTCCCTTCCGGGGCGGACACCGCGTATTTCCAGCGCCCGCTGCGCAGGGCACGTGCGGTCTGGCTTTCGCTGATCTGGATCATCAGATCCTTGCGCCACGCGGCCTTGGGCGCGCTTAGCAGCGGCAGGATGGATCGGCCCTGCATGACGT
Source organism: Marinovum sp. J2-8 (assembly GCF_055808435.1). Lineage (NCBI taxonomy): Bacteria > Pseudomonadati > Pseudomonadota > Alphaproteobacteria > Rhodobacterales > Roseobacteraceae > Marinovum > Marinovum sp. J2-8. The sequence goes on from NZ_JBVVRZ010000009.1 coordinate 129,271, forward strand.
CCGGCACGTCCAGTCCGGCGGCCTCTAACAGGGTTGGCGCGATGTCGAGGATCGACATCATACCACGCACCTGACCGCCGCCATCAAACCCCGCGCCGGTGGCCATCATCGGCACCCGGATGGAGGCCTCATGACAGGACCGTTTGTATTCGCCGTTGCGGGTTTTGAAATGACAGCCGTGATCGGACAGAAAGAACACGATTGTATTGTCGATCTGACCCGAACTTTTCAACGCATCCATCAACCGGCCCAGCGCATCGTCCAGCCGTTTGACCATGCCGTAATAACCTTTGAGCTGTTGATGTGCAGTGCCGCCCAGTGATGCCAGATCCGGCGGGTCCAGACCGGGGGACAGGCCGCATCCCAACCATCGGGCGCGGGATAGGCATCGACGCTGTTTTGGTGATGCGGCTCCAGAAACGACATGGTGAGGAAAAACGGGTTGTGAGGCGGGTCAGTTAAATAGCGGATCGCCTCGTCCGTCATGGCATCCACGCGATAGCCGGGCAGGCGGCATTCCTGGCCGTCCTCGTCAAACAACACGGTGTCATAGGCGTCTGACACGAACTCCAGAAGGTTCGCGCCGCGCCAGAAGCCATGACCACCCCGTTGATGTGCGGGCACCGGTTCGGCCCCGGCCAGATGCCACTTGCCGATATATCCGGTGTCATAACCGCCCTGTTTGAAACATTGCGCCATGGTGACGGCATCACCCGGCAGGGGGCGACCATTGCACCAGCATCCGGTTTCGGTTGGGTATTTCGATGTTTGCAGCGCCGACCGCGCCGGGCCGCATACCGGTTGGACGGTGAACGCATTGGCGAAATGTGTGCCCGCCCGTGCCAAGCGATCAAAATGGGGCGTCAGCCCCATCGGGTTGCCATGCACGCCGGTGGTATCGAACCGCTGTTGGTCGGTGAAAAACAGGATCACATTGGGTTTGGTCATATTGTCCTCGTGAAATCGGCCCGGAAAAATCGGTTCAGATTAATTGGCCCGCTCAAAGCATCTGGGTCATGTCGGCGATCAAAACGCGGCCTTGATCAATGCGCGGGTGTATTCGGTCTGCGGGCGTTCCAGCACGTCGCGACAGGGGCCCTGTTCCACCACTTTGCCGTCTTTCATGACAATCACATCATGGCAGAGCGCGCGCACGACCTTGAGGTCATGACTGATGAAAATGTAGCTCAGGCGGTATTTGTTCTGCAATTCGCGCAGAAGGTCGATGATCTGGGCCTGGACCGACAGGTCCAGCGCCGATGTCGGCTCGTCCAGCAAAATGAATTCCGGCTTCAGCACCAGCACACGGGCGATGGCAATCCGCTGGCGTTGGCCGCCGGAAAATTCATGCGGAAACCGGTTATAGCAATTGGGGTCAAGCCCGACTTCGTCCAACACATCGCGCACCATTTTCAGCCGCGTGCGGGCGTTGCCGATGCCATGCACCACCAATCCCTCTTCGACAATGCTGCGCACCGACATGCGCGGATTGAGGCTGGCAAAGGGGTCTTGGAACACCGCCTGAATCTGCGGCCGCAGGGCGCGCATGTCATTGCGGCTTAACCCGTCAATGCGCTGGCCTTTCCATTCGACCTCGCCCTTGGTTTCGGTCATCAGGCGCAACAGCGATTTGCCCAATGTCGATTTGCCCGACCCGGATTCACCAACCACCCCAACCGTATGACCACGTTTCAGGGTCAGCGACACATCGTTCACCGCCGTCAGCGTCATCCGCTTGCGGGTAAAGGCACCGCCCCAGACAATGTTGAAATCCACTCTAAGGTCACGCCCCTCCAGCATGGTTTCGCTGTCTTCGGGCAGGGGCAGGGGGTTGCCGGCAGGTTCCGACGACAGCAGCCGCCGGGTATAGGCATGCTGCGGCGCGGTGAACACATCCTCGGTCTTGCCGGTTTCGACAATCGCGCCTTTTTCCATCACACAGACCCGGTCGCAGATATTGCGCACCACGCCCAGATCATGGGTGATGAAAATCATGCCCATGCCGTGCCGGGTCTGAAGATCCTTGAGCAGGGCCAGGATCTCGGCCTGCACGGTCACATCCAGCGCGGTTGTCGGCTCATCCGCGATCAGCAATTCCGGGTTGTTGGCCAGCGCAATCGCGATCATCACCCGCTGGCGTTGCCCACCCGAGAGTTGATGCGGATATTGCCCGATACGCGCCTCGGGGTTGGGGATGCGCACCTCGGCCAGCAATTCACCGGCCCGCGCCAGCGCCGCTTTCTTTTTCATCCCCTGATGCAGCATCAAGGTTTCCGCGATCTGATTGCCGATGGTATAAAGCGGGTTGAGCGAGCTCATCGGTTCCTGAAACACCATGGAAATCCGCCCGCCCCGGATCAGGCGCATTTTCTCGGCCGGGATCTTGTCGATGCGATGGCCGAGCAGATGCACCTCGGAATGTTTGGCCAGCGTGGCGGTGGGGGCCAAAAGCCGCATGATGGCTCGTGCGGTCACCGATTTCCCGGACCCGGATTCCCCCACCAGACCAAGGGTTTCACCGGGGTCGACATGAAAGCTTAAATCGTGAACCGCGGCGAATTCACCATGGTCGAGCCGGAAATTGACGTTCAGATTGCGGACGTCTAGCAGCGGGGATGTGGTTTGATCCAACATGTCAGCCTCAATTCGAATAGGGGTCGATTGCATCGCGCAAACCGTCACCCAAAAGGTTGAACCCAAGAACCGATACAAGGATCGCCGAAACCGGCAACAGCATCCAAGGGTAAGAGCCGAGGTTCTGCAAATCCTTGGCGGCGTTCAGCAACAGCCCCCAGCTGACCAGCGGCGGTTGCACGCCAATGCCAAGGAACGACAGGAAACTTTCAACAAGGATGATCTGCGGGATCATCAGGGTGACCACAACAATCACATGGCTGAGGATATTGGGCAGCAGATGCTTGACCAGAATGCGCCGGTCCCGGGCCCCCAGCGCCACGGCGGCCATGACGTAATCCACCCGCCGCAGGGCCAATGTCTTGCCGCGCACCTCACGCGACAGGCTGGGCCCATTTCAGCAAGGACAGGATCAGCGCCAGCAGGAAAAACACCGTATAAGGCCCGGCATTGCGCGGCAGGATCGCCACGAGTGCGAGGTAGAATGGCAACTCCGGCAGGGCCAGCACGAATTCGGTGATCCGTTGCAACACATTATCGACCCAGCCGGAAAAGAACCCCGACATCAACCCGATTGCTGTGCCGATGAACACGCTGGCCGTCACCACAAGCGCCGCCATCGCCAGCGTCAACCGCGCCCCGATCAGCGTCCGGCTCAACATGTCCCGACCAAGAGAGTCGGTGCCAAGCACATGCATCGGACACGCCGGATCAGGTGCCAAAAGATGCCGGTCAAACTGCATGCCCAGCATCGAATAGTTCCAGCCTTTGCCAAGAAACCGGAACTGGCACAGTCGGCTGGTGTCGGCGGCAAAGGTGGTCTCGAACGTTTCATTGTCAAAGGTTTCCACATAGGGATGCACGAATGGCGCTAGATGCAGACCTTCTTCGGCGCTCAGGAAATGCGGGATCTGTGGCGGCATATAGAAATGCGCGCTGTCACGTTTGGCGGGGTCATATGGGGCAAAGAATTCGGCAAAAATGGCAACAATTGCCAGGCCAAGGACAATCGCCGCGCCAAACAACGCCGGGCGCCGCCGCCGAAACCTGCGCCATATCAGCCGCATCGGGCTTTCAGGGGCGGTTGTGATGCCCGGTGCCGGGGCGGTTGCCGTGGCCTCGGCCAGGTCAGGGCCGGATGTCAGAATATTATCTTGCATGGGTCTCGGTCCTGTCAGCTATAGCGAATGCGGGGATCAAGAACGGCCAGCGCCAGATCAGCCAGAAGATTGCCGATCAACAGCACCGCCGAAAGGATCAGCAGGGTTGAGGACACGATGTTCACGTCCTGCTGGGTCAGCGCGGAATACATCAGCGGTCCCAGCGTCGGGATCGACAGGATGATGGCCACCTCCAGCTCGCCGGTCAGCATGTATGGCAGGATCACGCCCTGATGCATGATCAACGGATGCAATGCGTTTGGCACAGCATGTTTGACGATCACGGTGCGTTCTTTCAGCCCCTTGGCGCGGGCGGCCTCGATATACGGCTGGCGCAGGACATCCAGAAGATTGCCGCGCATCACCCGCGTGTTATAGGCCAGCCCGCCAACCGTGGCGATCAGGATCACCGGCCAGACATGTTTCAGAAAGTCCCAGATCTTGGCCCAGCTCATGTCGGCAAAGACATATTCCGGTGAATAAAGCGAGCCGATATAGGGCCAGCCCACCACAAAGGCGAGGTAATAGAGGATCACCAGCGCCATAAAGAACCGCGGCACGGTCATGCCGACAAAAGCAAGGGTCGAGGCGATGGTGTCGCCGAGCCGATGGTGCTGTGCCGCTGCCAGAATACCCAAGGCCACCCCGATCAGCGTCGCCAGAAGATGACAGACAATCGCAATCGCCAATGTCCGTGGCAGACGTTCACCGATCAACTCGGCCACCGGTTTGTTATAGGCAAATGACGGCCCCAGATCACCGGCAAAGACGATGTTGCCGATCCAGCGCACGTATTGCACCAGCACAGGTTGATCCAGGCCGTAACGCGCGCGCACCTGCGCGGCATAGGCTTCTGCGTCGCTTTCGTTCATGCCGCCCTGACTGATCGCCATGGCCTTGGCATAGCTGGCATAATCGCCTTCGGGCACTTGCAGGATCATGAAGCTGACGATGCTGACGGCAAACAGCAGACAGATCGCAGCAAAAATTCGTTTGATGATGTAGGTCGCCATGCGCACCTCCCCCTATGTGGCGGGCGGCCCAAACACCGGGCCGCCGCCGTTGGATCAATCGACGCCGGGGATCACGCCGGGCTGAATCTCGGGCACGGCGCCCTGATCTTCCGGTCTGATCCAAAGCCGTTCCCGCATCGCGCCCTTTTCCGACCATTGATACATCAGCACCGGTGTGCCGGGCACAATGTTGCGGATACGCTTGTTCACGATCAGCGCAGCAGAGGCATTGATAAGACCGACGTGATAGACATTTTCGGTCATGATCCGGTTCAGTTCGGAAAACAGCGCCACGCGCTTTTCGCTGTTGGTTTCAACCCGAAGCTGGTCGACCAAGGCGGCCAGATCATCCTCGAAATCGAGACGGATCTGGGGTGCATTCGGGGTGCCGCGATGCCAGGCCGGAACGTTGTGGGCAACCGGGGCAAAGTAGTCGAGATTGCCAATCGGCACCTGATAGCCGCGATCACCACGGTCCAGCGCCATATCCCAGTCACAGCTGTCGCGCACCGGATCAAGCAGGGTTGGCACCGGACGGGGCAGGGCGCGGATACCGGCCTCGGCCAGCATGGTCATCACGCTGTCGGCCAGCGCGGCGTCGGTTGTGCGCTGTGTGCTGTAGGCCAGCTCGATCTCCAGCGTGTTGCCCGCCAATGGCCCCTCGGTCCAGTTGAGCAGCCCATCGCCGTCGGTGTCCGCGAACCCCAGATCGGCCAGCAGCGCCGCGGTCGTTTCTGGCGCATAGGGGTAATAGGCAATCGCCGTCTCATTCAGCACGCCACTTTCGGTGTTGATCCCCCCGGCAAATGGCCGCGTCAGCGGACCACGCACCAAAGATTGGCCAAGCGCATCACGGTCGATTGCCTGGCTGACCGCCCGGCGGAACCGAAGATCGCGGTTCAGATCGCGAATGGTCTGGGTGTGGCTGTCATCCGGTCCGCAGGTTTTGGACAGGTTCAAGTCCAGCCGCCAATGCATCGACCGTGGTCCCCAATAGATCGCATTGGTCGCGTCATCGCCTTGGGTCTTGCGGATTCCTTCCAGATAGATCGACGGGTTTTCCATGTTGGTCCAGTCGGCATTGCCCGCGAATGTCTGGATGTCGCGGTCTTCCCAGGTGGACAATCGCCACTGCACCTCGTTCAGATAGGGCAGCTGATTGCCGTCCTGATCCACCTTCCAGTAATAGGGGTTGCGGCGCGCCACCACATATTGGTCGGGCGCGTATTGTGTCACCGCCCATGCCCCCATCGTCACCCAAGGCACATCCGACGCCGGAAGCGCCTGGCCATAGTCAGCATAAGACGCGCCATCGGCATATTTCGGGTGATGTTTCTTCAGGATATGCGACGGGCCGGGGCAGAAATTGATATAAGCCATCTTATAGATGTTCGGCACCGGAAAGGCGTCGGTGAACGTGAACCGGACGGTGTAATTGTCCAGCTTTTCCAGCTGTGTGCCTGCGCCGAATGTGTCGCCGGTCACCCGTGCCGGAACCTGCGGGTCAAGCACATTGTCCTGCCAGAAAAACATGACGTCTTCGGCGTCAAACGGATCGCCGTCGGACCATTTCGCCCCTTCCAGCAGATGCATGGTCAGCTGATGACCGTCTTCGGACCATTCCCAGGACGTGGCAAGATTGGGCAGCGGCTCTATCTTGTCCTGTGACAATTGCCACATTGGCCCGGTCGAGACGAGGCATTCCTGCGTCGTCATCGTCATGCCGCCCCATCCCTGATGCAATCCAGCGTTCCAGTTCCAGCCTTCGGGCCGCCCGCCGGTCACATGGCGCAGCACGCTGCCATAAACCCCGGTGCCATCCGGCGTGACCGACATGTCCAGAACCAGCGGCTTTGCAGGCAGACGATCGGCCACCGGCGGCAATTTCCCGGCCGCAACGGCGGCGGCGACAAAATCGGGTTCAGAGTAACTCTCAAGCGCCCGCACGGAGATCAGTTGATCATATGGAACGGTTTTCAGATCCCCGGTGGGCAAGGCCCGCGCTTCGGGCAATTTGGTTGGGCCGGTTTTGGTTGGGGCTGTCATGTCCTGTGCGGCCAATGGCGCCGCCAGCGACAGCAATGCCATCACACAGACGGATGTCCTTGTGTTCATTTCGATATCCTCCCTATTTGATACAGTTTTTTCGCGACGCGCGGTTTCCCCTGACGCGCATCGCGGTGCTGTTATTCCTCGGTCGTGGCGCGGACCTTTTCGGCGGTCATGACGTTTTCGCCTTTTTCAGCGCGCAACTCTGTCACGCTGCGGGTCTGTTTGCGTGCCGCCCCGGCCCAGCTGCGGGTGGCCACGGTGGATTTGGCAAGCCGCGCCTTGGCGCCGTCGATCTCATGCGCGAACTGCGGCAGCCATTCGGCCTGGGCCACCAGCATCTCGTCGGTCATCTGCCAGATTTCTTCCGGGTTACACACCGCGCCCACCAGCGGATCGTGCAACATCGCCAGCCGCAGCAGATCCAGATCGCCGGTCACAGCCGCCTGCATCCCCATGCGCTGCACATCAACCGAGGCCTGACAGGTCGCCGCACATCCCAGCGGCAGGGTCACGCCCTCGGCCATGTTGACGCCAAATTCATCGACGAAACCGGGGCTTTCTATGATGCAATCGTCCGGCAGATTGGTGATCACACCGCCGTTCTTGACGTTGAAATGCCCGCGATAGACCGGCCCGCCTTCCAGCGCCTCAAGGATATGACTGCAATGTTCATCAGAGCGTTTGTGATCCCCCAGCGGCTTGCCCGCCTCGGCCAGGAATTTCGGAAAATCCTCTTCGAACCAATTGCGCCGCTCAGAGCAAACCCGAAGATAGCCGCCGGTTTCGCCGTTGATCCATTCGCTGGTGTCGATCCAGCGATTGATCTCGTCCGGACGCTTGCGATACCACGGCAGATATTCCGACAGATGGCCGTTGGATTCCGTCGAATAGAACCCGAACCGTTTCAGCACATCAATGCGCACTTTTTCGGTCTGGCTGTATTCCGGGTGGGCCTCGAACGCGGCGATCAGCTCTTCTTGGCTGATTTGACGCCCTTTGAACCGAATATCGGTGTACCAGGTCTGGTGGTTGATCCCGGTGCAGAACACTTCGACATCGCTATGGTGGTCCGCCCCCAGCGCATTGGCGATCTGACGCCAGCCGTTTTGCACGCCGTGGCACAGGCCAAGGGTATTTTTGACCCCACCATGATCAATCGCCGCCCAGGTGTTCATCGCCATCGGGTTGGCATAGTTCAGGAACCAGGCACCGGGTTCCGCGACATCCCTGATATCGGCACAGAAATCCAGGATCTGCGGGATGGACCGTTGGGCATACATCAACCCGCCCGCGCAAATCGTATCGCCAACACATTGGTCGATGCCGTATTTCAGCGGGATTTCAATGTCATGGCGGAATGCCTCTAATCCGCCGATGCGAACGCAATTGACGATATACCGTGCGCCTTCCAATGCCTGACGGCGATCAATCGACTGCGTCACCTTGGCCGGCAGGCCGTTTGCCTCGATATCCTTGCGCAGCAATTGGGCCACCATATCAAGGTTCTTGGCGTTGATGTCGTGCAACGCAAGCTCGACCCCCTGGAACATTTCGACCTTCAACAGGTCACGCACAAGCTTGCGGGTAAAACCGACGCTTCCGGCGCCAATGAACGCGATTTTCATCACGACTTCTCCGATCATTTTCTTGGTCTTTTTGTACTGTAAGGCTGGACAAGAGGGCGCGACGAGAGGAAATTCAAACTATGGCTGGTACTTTTGACCCATTTTCAGAGCCGCGCCGCGAACCGTTCTCGCGGATGCTTCTTTTTCCGCGCGGGCCCTTGCGGCTATACGTTATGCCCACAAGCGTAGGCTATGATCGTCAACATGGCGAACCCTATGATTATCCGGGCAAGGACCGCGGCCCGGGCGAGTTCGTGCTGTTCCAATATACGTTGTCGGGGGCCGGGCGGCTTACCTTTGAAGACCGACAGATGTCGGTGCCGCCGGGCACGGCAATGGTGCTGCGGATGCCGCATGATCACCGCTATTATCTGGAACCGGGGGAGGATTGGGAATTCTTCTGGATCTGCATTTCAGGACGCGAGGCCGTGCGCATCTGGAACGCGATCATTGCGGCGCATGGGCCGTTAATTGAACCGGGGTCCGTCACCGCCCGCCGGATCGCGGCCATCGTCGGAGAGCTGTCCAATCGGGACAAGGATTCGCCCGCGCATTGTTCCGCATTGGCGTATGAGGTCTGCATGATCCTGGCCGAGGATTTTCTGGAATACGGCTCGGCCTTTCGCTCGCGGCGGCGGGTCGATGCGGTGCGCAACGTGATCGACTATGCGCGGGAAAACATCCACCGCCCGCTGTCGATTGACGAATTGGCCGAACGGGCAGGTTATTCCCGCAGCCATTTCACACGCGTGTTCGAGCAATCCGAAGGCACGTCGCCTGCCCGTTTCATGCTGGAATTGCGCCTGCGCGCGGCGCAGGCGCAATTGGAAACCGGCGGCAAGACGGTCAAACAGGTGGCTTATGATTGTGGGTTTCAGGACCCCAGCTATTTCGCCAAAACCTTTCGCCGGGTGTATGGCATTGCGCCATCGGAATTGTCGGACGGCATACTTGCCTCGTCGCTTGCGGCGCGGCTTGTCGACGAATGATCAGCTCGCATCGGGCAGGCCGGGGCTGTCTTGTCAATTTTGGCAAGGTGCGCTGTTGCAACCA
>NZ_JBVVRZ010000010.1:0-138341 GCF_055808435.1 Marinovum sp. J2-8
CCGCAGCTGCTGCGGGCGCTTCAGCGTCAACCTTGTCGTCAACCTTGTCGTCAGATTTGGCTTTTGACGATTTCCGGCGGCTGCTCGACGTGCTGCGGGTGCGCTTCGGCTTTGGCTTTTCTTCGGTGGCCTCCGGGGTCACATCCGCTGCATCCGTTGCGGCCACGACGGGCTCTGCCTTGTCGGTGTCGGAACCTGCGGGCGCGTCATCATCGTCATCATCGAACTCGCTGCTGCGGTCCTGATCCTGATCACCGTTTTCACCGGTCTTCGACTTGCGGCGACGCCGACGCCGACGGCGTTTCTTCGGCTTGGGTGTCTCTTCCTCGCCAGTGGTTTCGACCGCTTCGCTGACCTCGGTTTCGACCTCTGCCTCGTCCGGCACATCCTTCGACCGGATCGTCAACCATATCCATGATTGTGGTGTCGGCGGACACAACCGGCGCGGCGACCTCGGCCACCTTGCGTGTCGCGGTTTTCAACTTCTCGATGTTGAAATCCGGGCTGACCAACGTCGGGTCGCCCTCGACCCGCACGGCCACACCGTAACGCGCCTCGATCTGGGCGATATGTTCGCGCTTGGCGTTCATCAGATAGTTGGCAATGGACACCGGGCAACGCACCAGAAGCTCTTTGCAGCGGCGGCGTGTGCCCTCTTCCTCGATCTGGCGCAGCACTTGCAGGGCAAGGTTGTCGTCCGAACGGATCAAACCGGTGCCATGGCAATGCGGGCAAGGCGCGGTTGTCGCCTCGATCATGCCGGGGCGCAGACGCTGACGCGACATTTCCATCAGGCCAAAACCGGAAATCCGGCCAACCTGAATGCGCGCACGGTCGCTTTTCAGCTTGTCCTTGATGCGCTTTTCGACGGCGGTGTTGTTCTTGCGCTCGTCCATGTCGATGAAATCGATCACGATCAGACCGGCAAGGTCACGCAGACGCAGTTGGCGCGCCACCTCTTCGGCGGCCTCAAGGTTGGTCTTGAGCGCGGTTTCCTCGATCGAGCCTTCCTTGGTGGCCCGGCCAGAGTTGACGTCGATCGCCACCAGCGCCTCGGTCACGCCGATCACGATGTAGCCACCGGATTTCAGCTGGACCGTGGGATTGAACATCGCCCCCAGATAGCTTTCGACCTGATAGCGCGCGAACAACGGCAGAGATTCTGCGTAATGTTTCACGTTCTTGGCGTGGGACGGCATGATCATCTTCATGAAGTCCTTGGCGATGCGGTAGCCGCGTTCGCCTTCGACCAGAACCTCGTCTATGTCGCGGCTGTAGAGGTCGCGGATCGAGCGTTTGATCAGGTCGCCTTCTTCATAGATCTTCACCGGCACGATGGATTTCAGCGTCAGTTCGCGGATCTGCTCCCAAAGGCGTTGCAGGTATTCGTAATCGCGCTTGATCTCGGACTTGGTGCGCTTGGCGCCCGCGGTCCGGATGATCAGGCCCGCGCCCTGGGGCACGTCGATCTCGGCTGCGATTTCCTTGAGCTTCTTGCGATCGGGGGCGTTGGTGATTTTGCGGCTGATGCCACCGCCACGTGCGGTGTTGGGCATGAGGACGCAGTAACGACCGGCCAGCGACAGATATGTGGTCAGCGCAGCGCCTTTGTTGCCGCGTTCTTCCTTGACCACCTGCACAAGCAGGATCTGGCGAACTTTGACCACTTCCTGAATTTTATAGCGACGCGGGCGTGGTTTGCGCGGTGGGCGAATGTCGGCTTCGTCGTCTTCTTCGGCGACGGATTCGATATCGCTGTCTTTGGCGGCGGCGTCAGATTTATCTGTCGGCTCGTCGCTGTCATCCTCTGCGGCGTCATCCGCTTCGGTTTCGGCGCTGTCCTGCGCGGCATCTTCGTCTGCGACCGGGGCAGCCTCGGCCACAGGTGCGTCTGCGGCTTCGTCTGTGTCTGCTGCTTCGGCAGTGTCTGCAACCACCTCTGCGGCGGCTTCAACCGACGCAGGTTCCGGGGTTTCGCCGGTTTCTGCTGCGCCTTCATTCGGTGTCGCCTCGCCCGCGTCTGATGCGGTGGCGTCAACCGGATCGGCAGCAACGTCTTGCGCCGCAACCGTATCATCGCCCTGGGTCGCCTCAGCGACCGGAGCCTCGGAAACAGGGGTTTCTGCCACTGGCGTTTCGGCCACGGTCACCATGGGCGACAGACCTTCCAGCGTATCCTCGGGCCCATCCAGGTCGATGGTCTCCATGCCGGAAGCCTCAGCCGAGGTGTCAACCTTGACCTCGCGGCTTTCGACCGCATCCTTGCTGGTGGTTTTTGCCGCTTTCGACGTCGAAGACGACCGCCGCCGCTTCTTCGAGCGGGACGCCTCTGCCTCTTCGTCGCGCGCCTTCATTGCCTCGGCATAGGCGCGCTCTTCCTCCATCAGCGCCTGACGGTCGGCGACGGGGATTTGATAATAATCCGGGTGAATTTCCGAAAACGCCAGGAACCCGTGACGGTTTCCACCATAGTCGACAAAAGCCGCCTGCAGCGAGGGTTCGACCCGTGTTACCTTGGCGAGATAGATGTTGCCAGCAAGCTGGCGTTTGTTTTCGGATTCAAAGTCAAATTCCTCAACCTTGTTTCCGTCCACCACCACAACGCGGGTTTCTTCCGCGTGGGTGGCATCGATAAGCATTTTCTTGGCCATGTTACTTTCGTGCTTTCCGGCATCGACCGGTCCGCCGGGATTGACCCGGGCGGAGCAGCGGTTTGCAGGAAATATCCGATTAAGGCGGTGATTGGCGCGGTCAGAATAGCCATGGTTTCAGGGCCGTGAGCGGCGCCTGTTCCTGCCTTCTGTTGTCTCGCGCGTTGCATCGCGTTTCTTCTCCGACGGTTTGGCAAATTTGCCATCCGCCCATTTACGACCCGCCGCTTGCGCGGTTCGGGCTGGTCTTCTTGATCACCGCCACGTCATTGGCGCAGCCTGGCAATCAGATCGGTCTGCCTTGAAAGGGGTCGGACGTTCCTGCCCGCGCGACTTCAAAAACAGCGAAACTCTTTGGCCTTGTGATTTTCCAGGGCCTTCGATCAACATAAGGCTCCAATGACAGGAAATACAATGCTCAAATTTCAATATGTCACGACGACGGCGGTCAATTCGATGGTTTGTGGCCCAGATGTCGGGCGTTTTCACCAAAGGGGCCATCGGCGCGTTTTGTCGGCGGCACGCCCAAGGTCGGATAGCTAGAGATCAAAACTGGCCTGACGCGGTTGTGCGACCCGACCGCCATTTTGCATCAACGCCAGAAACCCGGCCTGATCCGACCACTCTGCCGCAGTGTGACCAACGCACGTCAGCGCGACATACAACGCCGCCGCCCGCGCCTGACAATTCAGGGATTTGGCTGGATTGAACTCGATATCGGTGAACCCGTCATAGGCGAGACAGGCCTCTGCCAGTGCCGGATTTTCCGCCAGGGTTGTGAGATACAACCAATCGTAAAACGCGGTCACCGGCGTCAGCGGCCAGTCGACACCGGCAAAATGAAAACCGTGCAATGGCCCCGAATTCCGCAGGCGCGGATCGCGTTTGGCCTCTAGCGGTCCCGCGCGAAAGAGATCGGTATATGGGCCGCCACCCCGAAACACCTTGCTGCCCTGAAACGCGCATTCCAGTGGTGCGGGCGCGCGCCCCACATCGCGACGCATCAGGTTAAAGGCGCTCAGCGCCACACCGCTGGCATCGGGCGATTTACTGGATATTTCCAGAAACCGCAGTGCGGCACCGTTTGTGGCACAATGGCGGGCCCCGGCATCATGCAGATCCTGGATCGACCGTTGCTTCTGCGCCAGAGAGAACCCAGCATGCCATTGAAATTCAACCGTTTCCACCCGAACCCAGCCTGCGGCGGTTGGGTCGGCCATAAAAATCGGACGTTGTGCCACCTAGCTGGCCCTCATCTTGGCAAAACTGCTGCCGCGTTTGGCAAAATAGCCCTGCCCCGCGCTATGCACCGCGCAGGGAATATCACCGATATCGCGGGGGAAATAGCCAAAATGCTTTGGATCGCGGGCGACAATCCGGGTGATGTGGCGCGGGTCGATCCGGTCAAAGACCAGAACCTCGGCCTGGACATCGGTTGGCGCGTCCAGACCCAACCCCTGGGCGCTGCGCGAGGCCAGCCCATCAATTTCATCAAACATGGATGTAAATGCTCGAAACTCGCGACGGCGCGCCAGCGGCATGTCCCGCACCCGATGGTCCGCCGCATTGCGGCAGCAAAAGGCACAGTCGTTTTGCCAAAGCACGGCGGGATCAAGCTCTAGCACCACAAAATCCCCACCGCTGGTCAGCTGGCTTTTGAACAGAAAGCGGTCATTGGGATGGCTGATCGACAGCGACACCGCGCCGGTTGCCTGATCCAGTCGCATTTGATCATTGATCAGCGGTGCCAAATCGAATGCCTGAAGCGCATCGCGCGACATCAGCCCGTTTTGCAGGATCGACGGCAGGTTCTCGATCCGGGTGAAATGCACCAGCCGCGTGATGCCGCGTGCCGCGACCTCTTTTTGCAGGGCATTGGCCCGCGCGGTTTCGGCGGAAATCCGCGTGATGGCACTGTCCGGTTGCAATCCTGCGGGCAGAATTGCGGGTGCGGTCGCTGTATCCCGGCCCGGTTCGGTGGCGCGTTGATTTTGGGGCGGGACCATCCGCGCAAGGATCGCGGCATAGCCGAATTCATGCATTACATTGTGAAAAATCCCCGGCAGGCCGGGTTCATTTGCCAATGTGTCATGTACCTCGCGCAGATCCGCGTCCAATTCGCCAAGGATGCGGTCAAATTCCTGCTGCTCTCCGGCGTGGGCGTCAGGTGCCGGCACGGGGCGGGCATCCTGCCAGATATGGGCCGGATCGGTTGGGGTTTGCGCACGCGACACATCGGCCAGAATACGGTCGAAATCCGCCCGGCTGCCCTGACCGTCTGCATCCATTTGCCGCTGCATCTCCAGCGCCCAAACCGCATGTCGGTGCAGCGCAGTCACAATTTTGCGCACCTCTTCGTCATAGGCCCAGAGATCCGTCAGGATTTCCGGCCGCAGGGCTTGGGGCTTTGGCGGCTCTGATTGCGCGGTGACGAGGCGCGGCGCCTGCACTGGCGCTTCGGCGGCAGGCAGCGGTTGGCGGGTTTCACCGTTGGGCAATGGGCGGTTGGGCTGGAGGCCATTGGATTTCGCACTGTCGGGAATTGGACTGTCAGGCTTTGCACTGGCGGGCTTTGCACTGCGGCGCTTGGTCAATGCGCCAAGGGCACGCCCGGTTTTATACAGCAACCCTTTTTCGGATTTCGGTTTGCGCGCCGGTTGTACCTTGGGCTGTGGGCCGGTGTCCGCCGGGTTTGCGCCCTGCTGCGCGTTGGCCTGCTTCTGTTTTTCCAATTCCTTCTGCGCCAGTTCGATCTGGCTCAGATGATTTTTCAACTTCGCGTTCTGGGCCTTTTGTTTTTTTGCACTGGCCGCAAGGAACTTTGCCTTCTCACGTTTGTTCATCCCAACCGGGGCACGCGGGTCGCCCGGCGCGCCGACGCGGGCCTTTTCCGTATCAGCCCCACGGTCAAGAATCGCATGTGTGGTCCAGACCACCGCCAATTGCAGGACAATCAGCCAAGGCGTGAACAGGTTGACCACGGTCAATGCGCTCCAGATCATGCAAAAGATCATCAATGCATTGCGCCCGAAACAGCGCGCGATCACCAAGGTGATAACGATAAAGCCTTGGTAATATAGAATAGCCATTTGAAGTCCGCAGTTCCGTTTAAAATATTACCCCAGCGTTAAGCATGAAATATGTTGAAACTTTGGCATGTGGCGATGGAATTCCCGCGCCATGCCGCCGGCAAGAGGTCAATCTGTTGAAAAATCGGCCGCTCACATCCTTGTGACCGGCCGATCAAAGATAATGTAGCCCGGGAAAATGGTTACCCGGCGTTGTTCAGCCGCTTGATCAGGCTGGAGGTGTCCCAACGCCCGCCGCCGGCCTTTTGCACATCTTTATAGAATTGATCGACCAGCGCCGTGACCGGCAGGCTGGCGCCAACCTCATCGGCGGTGGCAAGGCAGATCGCCAGATCCTTGCGCATCCAATCGACGGCAAAGCCATGTTCAAACGCATCGTCCAGCATGGTTTCATAGCGGTTGACCATCTGCCAGGAACCAGCCGCGCCGCCGCCGATCACATCGACCACCGCGCGCCCGTCCAAACCGGCCTTTTGCGCGAAATGCAGCCCCTCGCTCAGCCCCTGCACCAATCCGGCAATACAGATCTGATTGACCATCTTCGTCAGCTGGCCTGCGCCGCTTTCGCCCAAGCGGCTGCATCGTTTGGCATAGGCGTCGATCATTGCTGCCGCACGATCATAGGCCGGTTGATCACCGCCGCACATCACCACCAATTGCCCGTTTTCCGCACCGGCCTGACCGCCCGACACCGGGGCATCGACGAAATCAATGCCCTTGTCCCTGGCCACGGCATAGAGTTCCGCTGTGACCGCCGCCGACACGGTGGTGTGGTCGACAAATGTGCTGCCCGCTGCCATCCCGGCAAAGGCCCCATCCTCGCCCAGACAGACCGAACGCAGGTCGTCGTCATTGCCAACGCAGGACATGACAAACTCTGCGCCCTTGGCCGCCTCTGCCGGGGTCGGCGCAAATCCGCCACCAAATTCCGCCACCCATTTTTCCGCCTTTGCCGCAGTGCGGTTATAAACCGTCACCTCATGGCCTGCGCGGGCCAGATAACCCGCCATTGGGTAGCCCATGACACCCAATCCCAAAAATGCCAGCTTCGCCATGTCGCACCCTCCTGCTTTTGTCTTGCATATGTTTCGTTTAAGGGGTTCTCACCCGTTGGCCGGGATTACACAACCCGTTGGCAAAAGAGGCAAGGCAAACCACGCATGGCAAGTGTTTTCAAATGGCTGTTCCGGTTGGCGACCACCCTGGTGATTTTGGTGACGCTGGCGGTGGTTGTGGTGTACTATCTCGCGTCCCGGTCTTTGCCGGACTACGACAAGACGGTGAGCGTGCGCGGCACGGCGGGCGCGGTCGAGATTGTGCGCAATAACGCCAATGTCCCGCATATCTTTGCCGACACCGACCCGGATGTGTTCTTTGGCCTTGGTTATGCCCATGCCCAGGACCGGCTGTGGCAAATGGTTGTGTTGCGCCGCACCGCCCAGGGGCGGCTGTCCGAGGTGTTTGGCCGCAGGACGCTCAACACCGATACGCTGTTGCGGCGGCTGGATCTTTATCCTTTGGCGGTGAAATCGCTGGCGGCACAGGACGCGCGCACATTGACGGCGTTGCAATCCTATTCTGCCGGGGTGAATGCCCGTCTGGCGGAGGTGAATGAAAATGCGCTGGGCCGGGGCGCGCCGGAATTCTTTGTCTTCAACGCACCGATTGCGCCCTGGCAGCCTGCGGATTCGATTGCATTGGTAAAACTTCTGGCGGTGCAATTGTCCGGCCATCTGCCCGAAGAAGTTCTGCGCGCCCGCACATCGCTTTTGGTGCGTGACGAGGCGCGGTTGGCCGACATCCTGCCCGACGCCCCCGGAACCGGTGTGGCCGCATTGCCGGAATATGCCAGCCTGGTGCCGGAAATCACCCAAAGCGCACCGCGCTACGCCCAAAGCAACACCCCCACCCCATCGCGTGATCTGCTATCGCCATTTGCGCCACGCGGTCTGGCCGGGGCATCGAACGCCTGGGCGGCGGCGCCCAATCGCTCGGCCAGTGGGGGGACGTTGTTGGCAAATGACCCGCATCTGGGGTTCAGCGCACCGTCAATCTGGTATCTCGCCCGCATGGATCTGGCCAGCGGCGGCGTCATCGGTGGCACCATTCCCGGCGTGCCGCTGGTTCTGGCGGGCAAAAGCCCGAACATCGGTTGGGGCATCACCTCGTCCTATCTGGATGATCAGGACCTGTTCATCGAACAGCTGAACCCCGACAACCCCCAGCAATACCGGACCCCCGGCGGGTTCAAGGATTTCGAAACCCGCCGCTCTATCGTGCAGATCAAGGACGAAGCGCCGGTCACCCTGACCCTGCGCTGGACCGACAATGGCCCCGTGCTGCCGGGATCGCATTACAACCTCGGCGAAGTCACCCCGGCCTGGCCATGTGGCCGCGCTTAGCTGGACCGCGCTGGCCGACCGGGACACTACCCTGTCTGCGGGTGTGGCGCTGATGTATGCCCAGACACTGGAAGATGCGCGCGCCGCGGGCGAAGCCTATGTCGCCCCAAGCCAGATGCTGACCCTGGCCGACAGCGATGGCATTGCGATGCAATTGATTGGCCATATGCCGCGCCGGTCGGAACGCCATGAAAGCAAGGGGCGGATGCCCACCCGTGGCTGGATCGTCGACAACCGTTGGCAGGGCGTTCTGCCCTACGAAGACAACCCCTCGTTCCTGCGGCCAGAGGGGGGCATCGTCGGCAACACCAACAACAAGATGATCGACCGCCCCTTCCCCGAACATGTGTCCTATAGCTGGGGCGACAGCCAGCGTATCCAACGCTGGCAACGGCTGATGCAGGGCCGCGAGGTACATACCCGCGACAGTTTCACCGAGGCACAGCTGGACACCGTCAGCATCACCGCCCGGTCGCTGTTGCCCTTGATCGGGGCGGACCTTTGGTTCACCGGCGAGGCCGCGCCAGAGGGCACCATCGCCCGCCAACGCGAAACCGCTTTGGCCCTGCTGGCCAATTGGACCGGCGAGATGAACGAACATCTGCCAGAGCCGCTGATCTATGCCGCATGGCTGCGCGCCTTGCAGGATCGGTTGATCCGCGACGACATTGGCCCGCTGGCCGACGAATTCGACCATGTCGAGCCGCTGTTCATCGAACGGGTGTACCGCGATGTCGACGGTGCCAGCGCCTGGTGCGACATTCTGCAATCCTCGCCCACGGAAACCTGTGTCGATATTGCCCGGCTTGCGCTCGAAGACGCGATCGTCTGGCTGGAAGAGAATTTTGGCCGCGATCTTTCGGCGCTGCGCTGGGGCGACGCGCATCAGGCGACACATGACCACCCGGTCCTCGGCGAAGTGCCGGTGCTGCGCTATTTCGTCAACATCCGCCAATCCACATCCGGCGGCGATCATACCTTGCTGCGCGGGCGGACCTCGGGGCGCGGGCCAAACCCCTATCAGAACGTGCATGGCGCGGCGATCGCGGGGTTTATGACTTTGCCGACCCGGATTCATCGGTCTTTGTGACATCGACCGGCCAATCGGGACATTTCCTGTCGCGCCATTATGACGATCTGGGAAGCCTCTGGCGGCGCGGGGAATACATCCCGATGTCCCTGGACGAAGAGCTGGCCCGGGCGGCGGCAACCGGCATTACCCGGCTGGTGCCAAGGCCCTAGGCATCAAACAGCGGCACACCGCTGATCACAGCCAGGGCAATCGCGCCATAAGCCAGCCAGCGATAGGCGTTTTCGTGTTTGGGATCGAAGATATGTTGGCCAATCAACGTGGTGATCAGATAAGGCACGCCGAGGATCATCACGACACCGATCATCACCGGATTGGACAGCCCCTTTAGCAGCAGGTTGACCACAATCAATGCATCCAACAGCGCGAGGTAAAGGATCGTGTTGGCCCGCACCACCGATGCGCTCTTGACCCCGGCGAGATAGAACAAGATCACCACCGGCCCGGACAAGCCGGTCATCCCGCCCATCAAACCAGCCGCTAACCCGATCCCCCCCAATCCAACACGCCCCACCGCACCACGGTAGCGCCAGCCAGTGATCAAGGCGGCCAAGGTGACAGCGGCCACCACGGTCACCCCCCAGCGGATGCTTTCGCCCGGCAGGATCTGCATCAGGTAAATGCCGATGGGCACGGTCACAACACCGCAAACCGCCATCAATCCGACCTCTGCCTTGTCGGCCTTGGCCCAGGCGCGCGGCAACAGGGCAGCGGTCGAAATGATCCCGGTCAGGGTGATGATCAGGACCACATCCGCCGCCGGCAGGAACTGCCCGGCGACCGGTACAAAAATCAACGCTGTGCCAAAACCGGTAAAGCCGCGGACAATGCCCGCGGCCGTGATTGTAAAGACCATCCACCACAGCCCCGGCACCGCCAGCGCCGCGACAAGAAAGTCAGGCATCTATGTTGCCGAACTGATTGCCGGTGGTGTCGTTGTTGGTCTTGCTCCAATCGCGCTTGACCCCCAACAGAAGCAACACGGTCGAGGCCACAAAGATCGAGGAATAGGTGCCGACGACGACACCCCAGATCATGGCAAAGACAAAGCCCCGGATCACATCCCCGCCCAGCACAAACAGGGCAATCAACGCCAGAAGCGTGGTGACCGAGGTCATGAATGTCCGGCTGAGCGTTTCGTTGATCGACACGTTCAGCACTTCGCGCAGCGGCTTCTTCTTGAATTTCATCAGGTTCTCGCGCACGCGGTCGAACACCACCACCGTATCGTTCAATGAATAGCCCACGATGGTCAGCAGCGCCGCAATGATCGCGAGGTCAAATCTGATCTGAAGCTCGGAAAACACCCCGATGGTCAGGATCACGTCATGGACCAGGGCAACAACCGCGCCCAGGGCAAATTGCCATTCGAACCGCAACCAGATGTAGATCAGAACCGCCCCGATCGCCAGCACCACGGCAATCGCCGCCGTCTGGATCAGTTCGCCGGAAACCTTGGGACCAACCGATTCCACCGACACGAACTTGATATCCGGGGCGACGGTTTTCAGCGCCGCCTCAACCTCGGCGATCAATTCGGCGGTGACGCTTTCCTGACCGTCCTGGGCCTGAATACGCACCATGGCGACATTCTGATCGGCGTCGAAAGACGGATCAAAAACCTCAGAGATCACGACATCGCCAAGGCCCAGTGCCGCCAGCGCATCCCGATACGTCCCGACATCCACCGCTTCGGTGCTTTCGGTGCGGATCGTGGTGCCGCCGCGAAAGTCGATGCCATAGTTCAGCCCACGCAGCATGAATGACCCAAAGGCCATGACAATCAGGATCACGGAAATCCCCAGCCACAGCTTGGGGCGGGAAAAGAAATCCCAATTGGTATTCTCGGGAACAAGTCTCAGACGCATGTGCCTATACCTCGATTGTCTTGGGACGGCGGCGTTCAAACCACATCACGATGATCAACCGCGTCACAAAGATCGCGGTGAACACCGACGTCAGAATGCCCAGACCCAGCGTGATGGCAAAGCCCCGCACCGGCCCCGATCCCATGACAAACAGGATCACAGCAGTGATGAAAGTGGTGATATTGGCGTCGATAATGGCAGAGAGCGCCTTTTCATACCCCAACTCGATCGCCCGGGCAGGCCCGCGCGCGGTCTTCAACTCTTCGCGAATACGTTCAAAGATCAGCACATTGGCGTCCACCGCCATACCCACCGTCAACACGATACCGGCAATACCGGGAAGTGTCAGCGTCGCGCCAATCAGGCTGAGAAGGCCAAAAATCAGCCCAATGTTGATGATCAATGCGATATTGGCAAAGATCCCGAACAGACCATAGCTGAGCGCCATGAACACCAGCACCGCCGTAAAGGCCACGATGGTCGCGATCTTGCCGGCCTCAATGCTGTCGGCCCCAAGTTCCGGGCCGATGGTGCGCTCTTCCAGGAAATCCAGCCCCGCAGGCAAGGCACCGGCGCGCAGCAACACCGCAAGATTGGTCAATTCCTCGACCGAGAAATTGCCGGTGATGATGCCCGAACCGCCGGGAATGTGGCTCTGGATGACCGGGGCGCTGATCACCTCGGCGTCGAGCACGATGGCAAAGGGGTTGCCGATGTTTTCCGCAGTATAGTCGCCGAATTTGCGCGCGCCCGAAGGGTTGAACCGGAAGTTCACCGCAGGACGGCCGTTCTGGTCAAACGCGGGCTGGGCATCGGTGAGTTCCTCACCGGTCACAACCGGGTTTTCCTCCAGGATATAGAACACGCCGCTTTCATCAAGCGATGGCAGGATCTCGTTGCCGATCCCCGGCTCTGCGGTGGCATCGCTGGTGCGGCTGACCACCGGCTGAAACGTCAGCTGGGCGGTGGTGCCAATGATGTCTTTCAATTCCTGGGCCGAGCCGAGGCCCGGCACCTGAATCAGGATACGGTCGCTGCCCTGACGCTGGATTGTCGGCTCACGTGTGCCGACCTCGTCAATCCGGCGACGGATGATTTCCAAACTCTGCTGCACGGTCCGTTCGTCGGTGGCAAGACGTTCGGCATCCGACAGGGTCATGATCAGCACATCGCCTTCGCCACGTGCCACCAGATCCATCTCGCCCGCGGCGGTGATCGACACCACCGGCTGGGCCAGCGCACGCACGGCGGTCAAAGCCGCGGCCATGCCATCGGGGTTGGAAATCTTGACATGCAATTCATCACCAACCGAGGGCTGGCGGCGGATTGTGCCGATCTCATCGCGCAAGGGGCGCAGGGTATCGCGCACCTCGGGCCAGAGCGACGTGATCCGGCTTTCATAGACATCGGCGACCCGAACCTCGGCCAGCAGATGCGCCCCGCCCCGCAAATCAAGCCCCAGATTGACCAAGGCCGATGGCAGGAACGAGGGCCACCCCGCCGCCGCATCAGCCAGTTCCGGGGTTTCCCCCTGAACCTCGATCGCGGCAACGGCGTCATTGGCGGTTTCTACGCGGGAATAAAACCCGTTCGGCATGGCCAGCAACAGCCCCACCGCACAGAGTGTCCAGATGAACACCCGTTTCCAGAGATCAATCTGCAGCATGCGCCGCTCCTCGGACTGGGACTTGACAGGAACTCAACAGAAGCGGGGCCGTGGCCCTCAATCCCCTTGATCAGGAATTTGCAGGCTCGGTCTTGTTCAGAACCTGCGCGATGGTGGATTGCACCACACGCACCTTGACGCCTTCGGACAGCTCGACTTCGATCTCGTTGTCTTCCTTGACTTTCACGACCTTGCCGATCAATCCGCCCTGGGTCACAACCTGGTCGCCACGACGCAGCGCCTTGACCATATTGGTATGCGCTTTCATCTTCTTTTGCTGCGGACGGATCAGCAGGAAATACATGATCGCGAAGATCAGGATCAGGGGTACGAATTGCGCGATTGCACTGCCATCCATTGAAGGCTTCCTTTCAAGGTTGCTTTGCGAAGGGAACCCCCCGCCGAATTTTGCCGGAACCTATGCGCGGCACCGCCGGTTTGCAAGGCGCGCCGGGGGCTATTCCACGCGGCACCGGATATATTCCCTATGGGAAAGTGGGGCGGGCTTGCCTAGGGTGATGCGGCAGAGCGTCAGTATTTTGAAAGAGGCGTCATTTTGGAAAGCTATTTGTTCATCGTGACCCACCCGCTTTTGTGGGGTTTTCTGGGTCTGACACTGGTCTTTTACCTCATTCAATCTCTCGTCGCGCGCCAACCCGACGACGACAGGAAAAAACGCCCCTACCTGGACACAATCAAGAACCCCGCCCTGCGCGCTTTGGCGCTCTTTGCGCTGGTTTTGTCGCCGGTTTGGGTATTGTTGTTGCTTGCCGTGCTCTGGTCGCTTCTCGGCATTGTGGTCACACTGCCCGCCTTCGAAGCCTCCAAGGACACAGAATTGCGCTGGCATGTTCTTGCCATGGTCGGCCTGATCACCGCATTCGGCGGCATTATCGGCGCGCCTTTGGCGCTGATCCGGGTGTTCACCACCGAACGCCAGACCAAGACCAGCGAAGAGGGGCTGATTACCGACCGCATCAACAAAGCGGTCGAAGGCTTGGGATCAGAGAAGGTTTCGAACCGAATTGGACGGCCGGTGACGATCTATACCGGCGAGAAAAGTGGTGTGACCGTCATCGGCAAGAAACGGGCCGATATTGAAGTCCCTGAACTCAGTCTGGCTGGAAAAGAATATTGGCAAGACCACCTGGATGATGAAACCGGGGAAATTTCGGCGGAACGCCATGTCTCGGTCTCAACATGGTCAGAGGCGCGCACCGAAATCGAATGGCAAGGCCACGCTCTCACGATTGCGGAGGGAGAGGCCATCGGGGAAGAAGGAAAATGGCAGGTCTTTACCGAAACCCTGCCCAACCTCGAAGTCCGCATCGGCGCGATCTATGCGTTGGAGCGCATCGCCAAGGACAGCGGCAGCGACCATGTGCAAATCATGGAAATCCTCTGCGCCTATATCCGTCACAACGCCCCAGCGTCAGAGGCCATGCCATGGCCGGAACTGAAGATGAAGGAAGGCGAGGACGAGGGCCCGCTCGAAGACGATTGGCAAGAGCGCATGAATGCCTTCAACAAAGCGCAAGAGGAGGCGAAGAAATCCCTGACGATCCGAGAGGATATTCAAGTGGCGCTGACCGTGATTGGCCGCCGCAGTGCCCAACAGCGGGGATTGGAGGCGAAAGCCAACGACAATGACACCGGCTTTGTCTTTGACATCCCCTGCCCCGAACCGAATCTGCCAGACGACGATTATGACGTGGCTGCGCTTGAAGCCTATTCCGTGAAGCTCCGTGCATGGCTGAAACAGCTTCGTGCGTATCGGGGTTACCGGCTCGACCTGCGCAAATGCAATCTGCGTGGTGCTGATCTGTCCGGTCTCCAGCTGAACGGTGCCCGATTAGACGAATCTGAACTCCAAGGCCCGGGCTTAGCAGAGGCGCAGTTACAGGGGGCAGATCTCAAGGCGGCGCGGTTGCAGGGAGCAATGCTCTTATTCGCGAGGTTGCAGGGGGCAAACCTTATGAACGCGCGATTGCAAACGGCGGACCTTAGGAGAACACGGTTGCAAGGAGCAAAACTCACGGAGGCCCTATTGCAAGGAGCGGACCTTGTGGAAGCACGGATGCAGGGGGCGAACCTCTTGCGAACCCAGTTGCAGGGCGCGCATCTGACTTGGGCGAAATTGCACGGGGCGGATCTCGCGTCGGCGCAATTGCAAAAGGCCAGCCCAATAAACGCTAAATTGCAGGGGGCGAACCTCTGGGAGACGAAATTACAAGGCGCAAATCTCGAGGCGAGCCGACTGCAAGGGGCGTATCTCATGCGGGTTCGGGTCGACGCTTCAACATCTCTGAAGACCGCTGAACTTCGAGGTGCGGCCATAAAAATTGTCGATTGTACCAATTACCCACAACTCGTCAAAAGCGCCG
Organism: Marinovum sp. J2-8; assembly: GCF_055808435.1. Classification (NCBI taxonomy): domain Bacteria; kingdom Pseudomonadati; phylum Pseudomonadota; class Alphaproteobacteria; order Rhodobacterales; family Roseobacteraceae; genus Marinovum; species Marinovum sp. J2-8. Next base: position 15,151 of record NZ_JBVVRZ010000010.1, read on the forward strand.
ACCAGATGTTTGGCGATGGCGACGTCACGTTGCCCGGCGATCACTGGCCTGCACACTGGCCGCGCGAACGCCTCAACTTCACAGAATTTCACCAAGCCTGGCACGACTGGCGGGCCATCCTGCCCAATGCGCCGCAGGACGATTGACACCACCCTACCCAACACCCGCGACATGTTGCATAACGCCCGCGCGACTCAGATCCAAAACCAGAGGACATGGATATGCATGACATCCGCGCCATCCGCGAAAACCCGGCCGCTTTTGATGCGGCGCTTTCTCGTCGTGGGATCGAAAATGCATCTTCGTCCCTGTTGGAACTCGACGAGGCCCGCCGCGCCGCAATTCATGCCGCGGAAACCGCCCAATCCGATCAAAAGGCCGCCGCCAAAGAGGTCGGTGCCGCCAAGGCCAAGGGCGACGAGGCGGAATTCGAACGCCTGCGCGCATTGGTTGGCGAGAAGAAGGCCGAAGTGGCCGACATGCAGACCCGCGCCAAGGAGCTGGATCAACAGCTGACCGATGCGCTGATGTCGATCCCCAACCTGCCCTATGACGACACCCCCGAAGGCGCGGACGAGGCCGACAATGTCGAAATCCGCCGCTGGGGCACGCCGAAATCTTTCGATTTCAAACCGAAAGAGCACTATGAACTGGCCGGTGTGGTGGACGGGATGGACTTTGAAACCGCTGCCAAACTCTCGGGCAGCCGTTTTGTCGTGCTGTCGGGCGCCGTGGCGCGCATCCACCGCGCGCTGGCGCAATTCATGCTCGACACCCACACCGAAGAAAACGGCCTGACCGAGACCTGGACCCCGGTTCTGGTCAAGGAAGAGATGATGCTGGGCACCGGGCAATTGCCCAAATTCGGCGAGGACAGCTATCAGACCACCAATGGCTGGTGGTTGATCCCCACGGCCGAGGTGACGCTGACCAATATCGTGAACGGGCTGACGGTGGCCGAAAGCTATCTGCCCCGCCGCTATGTCGCGCATTCGCAATGTTTCCGGTCCGAAGCGGGCAGCGCCGGTCGCGATACCGCCGGCATGTTGCGCCAGCACCAGTTTGAAAAGGTCGAGATGGTCTCAGTCACCCACCCGGACAAAAGCCGGGAAGAGCTGGACCGGATGACCGACTGCGCCCAGGGCATTCTGGAGCGGCTTGGCCTGCCCTATCGCACCGTGGTGCTTTGCACCGGCGACATGGGGTTCGGCGCACGCCGCACCCATGATATCGAGGTCTGGTTGCCCGGTCAGGACAGCTATCGCGAGATTTCTTCGGTTTCGGTCTGCGGCGATTTTCAGGCGCGCCGGATGAATGCCCGCATGAAACCCAGCGATGGCGGCAAGCCGGAATTCCTGCATACGCTGAACGGTTCGGGGCTTGCGATTGGTCGGGCGTTGATTGCGGTGTTGGAAAATGGCCAACAAGCAGACGGGTCCGTCACCCTGCCAGAGGTGCTGCACCCCTATCTGCGCGGCAAAACGCATCTGACGGCGCAGGGTGTCCTGGCCTGACACCACCGTCGGGCGGTAAAAATTTGGGGCGACGCCATGGTGAGGCATGGCGTCGCCCCTTCGGTTTCAATGGCAGTGCATCACGTTACGCCGCAGTGTGCGCAGCCGCGACAGACACGGATCGCCAGAAAACCGATTGGCACGTTATTCCGCCAACAAGCCGGCCGCCTGGGCCGCTGTCAGCTCATCTGCGCTGACTTCGCCGTTCTGATCCACGTCGATTTCGGCGAAACCTTCGACGGTCAGGTCGGGATAGGCCGCGACCAGTTCTTCCATCGAATATCCGCCGCTTTGGTCGGTATCTTCCACCATGGTCTGAGCCAGAGCCGAGCTTGCTGCGAAACCGATAAGGGCTGCGAAGGTAATGGCTTTGGATGTCATGGAGTGTCTCCTTTTCGTGTTACAGATTGACGGTTTTCATCGCCGTCGAAAGGAACATGTCCGCTTGAGGAGAGGCCCGCAACCCCATGAAATCGACCAAAAAAGGTAAGTGACGTGACTGGCGGCGTTGCGCCGACCCCCGGCAGGAACCAGCCGAAATCCTGTGCCGGATTTCGCCGATGCGCTGCAGGGAGAGGTGGCAAAGGCAGGTCTTTGCCAAGGGTTTCGGCGCCGAATTGCGCAGCCAAGCGCCGATCTGTGGCTGGCATGGAAATGCGCGGATACCGGCTCGTGAAAACTGGCGGGTCGTTTCGCGGAATCAATGAAGACTTAAAAGGGTCGATTGAGCGGCCAAGCGTTTCGCGCGAGGCTTTCGCGCAGGTGCGAGGGGGCAGCGGGCCGGGAACAGCAGGCTCCGGGGGGCGCAAGCCCCTGGAGCGCAGGAATGCTGGAGGGCCAGCGCCCAGACCACAATTAAGCCGAGGGGCCAGCCGCCCAGACCGCAGTAAGGATGGGGGGCCAGCCCCCCAGACCCCCCGGGATATTTTTGGTCAGATGAAGGGGCAGAAGCGCCCCATGCCACCGCCGCGGCCATTACTTGTCGTCGGCGCGGCCCTTGCCGAGGTGTTTGCGCAGGCGCGATGGGGTCGACTTCTTCTTGCCCTTATAGGGGTTCTTGTCGCCCTGCCCGCGCAATGTCATTCGGATCGGCGTGCCGGGCATGTCGAAATCATCGCGCAGCCCATTGACCAAATACCGTGTGTAGCTGTCCGGCATCTTGTCGGGGTGCGAGCACATCACCACAAATCCCGGCGGGCGGGTTTTGACCTGGGTCATGTAGCGCAGTTTGATACGTTTGCCCTGAGGCGCCGGTGGCGGGTGCGCCGCGACCATCCCATCCAGCCAGCGGTTCAGCGCGGCGGTTGGAATGCGGCGGTTCCAGACCTCATGCGCGCGCATGATGGCGTCATGCAGCCGGTCCAGCCCTTTGCCCGTCTTGGCAGAGACCGTCACCAGCGGCGCACCACGCAGCTGTGGCAGCAATCTGGTGAAGGATTCCTTCAGGTCGCGCAGCTTCTCTTGTTTGGCCTCTTCGATGTCCCATTTGTTGACAGCGACAACCACGGCACGACCTTCGCGTTCTGCCAGGTCGGCAATCCGCAGATCCTGTTGTTCGAACGGGATGGCGGCATCCAACAGAACAACGACCACTTCGGCAAATTTCACCGCACGCAGGCCGTCGGACACCGACAGTTTTTCCAGCTTTTCCTGCACGCGCGCCTTTTTGCGCATGCCGGCGGTATCGAAGATTCGGCAGGGCGTGCCGTGCCAATCAATGCTGAGAGAGATGGCATCGCGGGTGATCCCGGCCTCAGGGCCGGTCAACAAGCGATCCTCGCCCAGGATCTGATTGATCAGGGTCGACTTGCCTGCATTGGGCCGCCCGACGACCGCCACCTGCAACGGTTTGGCGTTGGTCGGGGCGCGGTATTCCAGTTCCTCGTCATCGTCATCGGACAGCGCAACATCGGTTTCCGGCGCATCCGCCTCGGCGGTTTTTGCCAGCGCATCGGCCAAGGGTTGCAAGATCGCATAGAGGTCGGTCATGCCTTCGCCATGTTCGGCAGACAGGCGCACCGGTTCCCCAAGGCCAAGCCCCCAGGCTTCGATCACGCCGGCGTCGGCAGCACTGCCCTCGCCCTTGTTTGCCGCAAGAATCACATGTTTCGCCCGTTTGCGCAGGATTTCAGCGAACATTTCGTCGATCGGCGTCACCCCGGTGCGGGCATCAATCATGAACAGACAAATGTCGGCCATATCGACCGCGCGTTCGGTCAGACGCCGCATGCGGCCCTGAAGGCTGTCGTCGGTCGCATCCTCAAGCCCGGCGGTGTCAATCACGGTAAACCGCAGATCGGCGAGCCGCGCCGCGCCTTCGCGCAGATCACGTGTCACCCCCGGCTGGTCATCGACCAGCGCAAGACGTTTGCCCACAAGGCGGTTGAACAACGTGGATTTGCCGACATTGGGGCGGCCCACGACGGCGAGAGTGAAAGACATGGCTTATAAAGCTCCGGAAGGCATCAAGCGCCCCCGATACATCAGCCGCCGTACGCCTGCAACTGGCCCTTTTTGGTCACGATGTACATGACACCGTTCACCACCACCGGATTTGTGGTCGCGCCACCGGGAATTTCGGCGGTTTTCAGCAGCTGACCGTCGTTGGGATCATAGGCCCGCAGAAGGCCATCGCCCCCCGCCACATACAGCCCGCCGCCGGCCAGGATCGGACCATAGTTGCCAAAGATCCGGTCCCGTTTGCGCGGACGCTGGGATGTATAGCCCGGCAGTTCGGCTGACCAGACCTCGGCCCCGTCGGACACATTGACACGCTTCAGATCATTTCGGTCCGACACAAAGAACACGCCCCCCCCAGTGACCCACACCGGTTGCACCGCTGCGTCCCGCGCGGTCCACTTGCGGCTGCCGCTGCCGGTGTTCAAGGCCACCAGACGGCCGGTATGGTTGGCCACATAGACCGTGTCGCCAACCACCACCGGATCGCCGGTGATATCGCTGACGCGGTTGATGGCGAATCCATTGCGCTGTCCGGCAATGGTTGCATTCCAGAGGCTGAGCCCGCCTTTGCGGAACGCGCCTTGTACATCGCCGGAGCCATAGCCGAAGATCACGAATTTGTCGGTCAGTGCCGGGGCCGGACCGCCATGCACATTGTTGATGTCTTCCAGACCTTCCAGCTGCCAGCGGATGCGACCGGTGTCAGCCTCGATCGCCCAGGCGGTGCGATCGCCGGCCACCAGATAGACCAGCCCATCCGCATAACTTGGCGATGCCGTGCCGCTGGCTTGCAGCTTCTGGCTCCAGATTTCGGCACCGGAGGCCAGATCGAGCGCGGTGATGCTGCCATAGCCGGAGGTGACATAAAGCCGCCCGCCGCCAATCGCCAATCCGCCGCCAGACCCCTGCCCGCCGCCATCACGCGCCGGGGCCAGATCGCGGGTCCAGAGCGTCGCGCCACCGGTCGAGGTTGCGGTGACCAAAGCATCGCTGTCGAGCGTATAGATGCGGCCATCGGCAACCACGGGATCTGCGGTAATGCGGAATTTGCGGCTGTCGCCCTGGCCGATATTGGCGGACCACAGCGGGGTCAACGCCGTGCCAAAGGCCGGGTGGTTGGTGCGGGTCGCAGGCGTGCCATGACCCTGAAGCCAGGTGGCGTTGCGGGTCGCGGCCGCCAACGACAGGCTGTCGGCGGTTGTCGCGGCCTCGGCGGCCAAAGAGGCCTCGTCGGGGCGGATGGCTTCGCGCTTGCCCGGTAGAATGATTTCCCGCCGGCTTTCACAGGCCGCAAAGACCGATACCGCCGCGAGGCCCAAGATAATCCTGATCGTTGCCGTTCTCACCTGGTTCGCCCCCACATCTTCATGCGCATGCCTTCATGCCGGTACATTCATGCCTGTGTCGCCATGAACGCGTCGTCACGTCGTGTTATCATTTCACCGATGCAAAGGTCACACCGGAATTCGCGGTCCGCCCGGGCATCTTGCTATTTACGCAATTTGCCGCTGGGCGATCTTGCCAACCGACCAGACCGATCCGGCCCGAAATCGGTTCGAAATGTCTCAGGCGGCGTCAATCTCGCCACCCAGGGCGACAATCACCTGAGAGACGCGCTGGCGCAAGCCTGCGGTCACTTCGGAATCCACCAGGATGGCCTGAAATTTGGCAATCGCGCCCTCGGTGTCACCGGTTTCGACCGCGATCAGCGCCAATTGCTCTTCTGCCAGAAGCCGGATCGGACTGCCTGCCCGGGCCAGCGCCTCAAACCCGCTGCGCCGTTCGGCGGCGTCCAGGGTGTCGGACTGCGCCATCAGAAGCTTGAAGCCGGCAATATCGCGGTAAATCTGCGCCACATCGCCATTGGCGGTGATTTCACTCAGGGTTGCCACGGCATCGTCGGTCTGGTCATTCAACCCTTCTTCGGCGGCGGTCAAAAGCCCCAGAAGTGCCGCACCACCGGCGCTGTCGGGGTTCACCGCATTCAGGGCCGAAATCCGTTCGGTGCGGTCCTCGATTTCCATCGCGGCCAGGATCGAATCGCCCAGCGACTGTGCCGCTGCACGGTCCTGCGCATTGGAATATTCCCGCCAGGCCGCCCCACCGACGATCAACAGGACCGCCAGCACACCAATCCAGCCGTAGCGCCGCAATGCCAGGAAAAGCCGGTCGCGCCGGACCTCTTCGCTCACCTCTTCGATAAAACTGTCGGTCTCGCTCAACTCACTGCCTCACTGATCGGGCACCCCACAAGGGGCTGCATTGGTCCGCCCCTCTTAACCCGGCCCGCGACAAGTGCCAAGAGCCAGGCACCGGGCCAGATGGCGAAGCCACGCCGGGACTGCGTGAAATTGTTGCCAAATTCACCCGCAACTTGCGCTGCACCGCGGAAAAGTCTAATCTGAACTGGTCAGTTCAGACAAAAATACCTATATACCCCGCGTGATGTGCCAGGCGCGTTCCTCCGGCCGAAGATTTCCGTCGGCTGCCTGGTATGATTTTATGAGAAAAGAAGGCATCTTATGCGACTTATTCCGGTTCTGACGGCAATTGCCGTTTCGGCGTTTCTGGTTTTCGCGGTTTTGCAACGCGAGGCGCTCTTGGAATTTGCCCGCAACAGCCATTTCGGCCAGATGTTTGGCACATCCGACGACACGGTAGATCCAGAAGAAACAACGGCAGAGGCCGAAACGGTCGAAGCCCCCGCCGAAACAGACACGCAACCCAGCGGCATTCGCGTTGTGGCGCGCCATTCAACCGCCCAGGTTGTCGACAGCGCCGTGATCCTGCGTGGCCAGACCGAGGCCGCCCGTCAGGTCGATGTCAAAGCGGAAATCAGCGGATTGGTGGTCTCTGACCCGCTGCGCAAGGGGGCTTTTGTCGAACAGGGCCAGCTGCTGTGTGAACTGGAGCCGGGCACCCGTGGCGCCACATTGGACGAGGCCCGCGCGCGGCTGGACGAAGCCCAAGCCCGCGTGCCCGGGATCGAGGCCGGCGTGCCCGAAGCCGAAGCCAGATTGCAGGAGGCCGCCGCCCGTCTGGAGGAAGCCCAGATCAATGAACGCGCCGCCAAGGCGCTGAAAGAAGACGGATTTGCCTCGGAAACCCGCGTGGCATCAACCGCCGCCTCGGTGCGCAGCGCCGAGGCCAATGTTTCCAGCGCACGGGCCGCGCTGGAGACCGCCAAATCGGGGCTGCAAAGCGCACAGGCGGCGATCCGTTCGGCTGAGGCCGGTGTTGCCTCGGCACGGAAAGAAATTGAACGTTTGAAGATCAAGGCACCTTTTGCCGGTCTGCTGGAATCCGATGCTGCTGAACTGGGCGCATTGATGCAGCCCGGCGCGCTCTGCGCTACGATCATTCAACTCGACCCAATCAAAATGGTGGCTTATGTCCCCGAAACCGAGGTCGCGCGCGTAAAATTGAACGCCGACGCCGGGGCCCGCCTGTCGGAAGGCAGCAATGTGGCGGGCAAGGTCACCTTCCTGTCCCGTTCGGCCGATCCGACAACCCGCACCTTCCGGGTGGAAATCACCGTCGCCAACAGCGATCTGGCGATCCGCGATGGTCAGACCGCCGAAATCGCCATTTCTGCCGCCGGGGTCTCTGCGCATCTCTTGCCGCAATCGACCCTGACGTTGAATGACGATGGCGAATTGGGCGTGCGGTCGGTGACCGCCGAAAATCTGGTGGCCTTCTTGCCGGTCACCCTGTTGCGGGACACCCGCGAAGGGGTTTGGGTGGCTGGCCTGCCAGAGCGGCTCGACATTATTACCCTTGGTCAGGAATACGTCGAAGATGGGGTCAAGGTCATTCCGACCTACAAAGATGCCAGCCTGGAGGTAAGTCAATGACGGGAATGGTCGACTGGGCCGCATCACGCGCCCGAATGGTCATGGCCTTTATTGCCCTCTCGCTTCTGGCGGGGGGCATTGCCTATGTGGGGCTGCCAAAAGAGGGTGAACCAGACATCGAAATCCCGGCGCTGTTCATTTCGGTGCCTTTCGCCGGGATCAGCGCGACAGATTCCGAAACGCTTCTGGTCAAGCCGATGGAAACCGAATTGTCCGATCTGGACGGGTTGAAAACCCTGTCCGGCACCGCCGCCGAAGGCTATGCCGGTGTCGCGCTGGAGTTTGAATTCGGCTGGGACAAGACCAAGGTCATGGCCGATGTCCGCGATGCGATGAAATCTGCCGAGGCCAGTTTTCCCGATGGTGCCGAGCAATACACCATCAACGAAATCAACTTTTCCGAATTCCCGATTGTCATCGTCAACCTGACCGGCGCGGTGCCCGAACGCACCATGGCGCGCGTGGCCAAGGATTTGCAGGACCGGGTAGAAGGCATTGATGCGGTGCTGGAGGCCGGGATCGCCGGCAACCGCGACGAAATGCTGGAAGTGCTGATCGACCCGCTGCGGCTCGAAGCCTATAATGTGACTGCGGGCGAGCTGATTTCCGTGGTGCAGAACAACAACCAATTGATTGCGGCCGGCGAAGTCGAAACCGCCCAGGGCACATTCGCGGTCAAGATCCCGTCGTCATTTGATGAACCCCAGGACATCTACAACCTGCCGGTCAAAACCAATGGCGACCGGGTGGTGACATTGGGCGATCTGGCCCGCATCCAGCTGACATTCGAAGACCGGGTTGGCACCGCGCGCTTCAACGGCGAAGAAACCGTGGCGTTGCAGGTGGTCAAACGCAAGGGTTTCAACCTGATCGACACGGCAACCGAAGTCAAAGAAGTGGTCGCCGAAGCAAGAAAAGACTGGCCGCCAGAGCTGAAAGCTGCGGTCGAAGTCGGCACATCGAACGACCAAAGCCGCGTTGTGGCCTCGATGGTCAGCCAGCTTGAAGGCTCGGTTCTGACGGCGATTGCCCTGGTGATGATCGTGGTGTTGGCGGCCCTCGGGACGCGGCCCGCCCTTCTGGTGGGTTTCGCCATTCCGACCTCTTTCCTGCTGTGCTTTGTGCTGTTGGGGCTGATGGGGATCACCATTTCCAACATCGTGATGTTCGGCCTGATCCTGGCCGTTGGCATGCTGGTGGATGGCGCGATTGTGGTTGTTGAATATGCCGACAAGCGGATCAAGGACGGCTCTGGCCCGATGCATGCCTATGTCGAGGCCGCCAAGCGCATGTTCTGGCCGATTGTCAGCTCTACCGCGACAACGCTCTGTGCCTTCTTGCCAATGTTGTTCTGGCCCGGTGTGCCGGGTCAATTCATGGGCATGTTGCCGGTCACATTGATCTTTGTTCTGTCGGCGTCGCTGATCGTGGCGTTGATCTATCTGCCGGTGATGGGCGGTGTGACGGGCCGTATGAGCCGCTTGTTCGGGCGGTGTTCCGAATGGTTGGAAAACCGGTTCCCCTGGATCATCCGCGCGCTTTTGGTGCCGGTCTCGCTTCTGGTGATTTTCGTGGGCGCGATGCAGCTGCTGAACCCGAACTACCTGTTCGACAACGCCGCGCCGGGCCTTTTTGCCATCGTGCCGGGGGCAATGATTTTCCTTGCCGGGGCTTTCATGGCTTCGGTCACCTTGGGCGCGGTTGAATTTCACTGGAAACGCAAACGCGTGCGTGCGGGGCGTCGCCGCACCCTGTTTGGCTGGGTGATCAAACTGATCGCCGGAAATCCGATCATGCCGCTGGTGACCGCCGCAACGGTGATTGCCTTTGTCATGGCGGTGTTCGGCTATTTTGGCGAAAACAGCAAAGGCGTCGAATTCTTTGTCGAAAGCGAACCGGAACAGGGCATCGTCTATGTGCTGGCACGCGGCAACCTTTCGCTGGAAGAAAAAGACGCCCTGGTGCGTCAGGCCGAGGACATCGTGCTGGCCCATCCCGGCATCGACAACGCCTTTGCCTTTGCGGGCAACGGCGGGTTGAATTCGAATACCGGCGGGGCACAGCCCCCCAAGGACACGGTCGGCCAGGTTCAGTTCGAAACCATCCCATGGGAAGACCGCATGGATCGGCCTGATCTGGACGGCAATGTCGTGCTCGAGGAATTGCAGGCGGAATTGGAACAGATCCCCGGCGTGCGGATCGAAATTCTGGCCCAGGCCATGGGCCCCGCCAGCGCCAAGCCGGTGCATTTGCGCCTGAAAGGGGACAACTGGCAGGAGCTGATTGCCGCGACCGAAGCCGTGCACACCCAGTTTCAGAACACCGCTGGCCTGCATCTGATCGAAGATACCCTGCCCCTGCCCGGCATCGACTGGCAGATTGATGTCGATGTCGAAAAAGCCGGACGTTTCGGCGCAGATGTCGCCACCGTGGGCGCGATGGTGCAATTGGTGACACGCGGTATCCTGCTCGACACCATGCGGGTCGACAGTTCCGATGAGGAAATCGAAATCCGCGTCCGCCTGCCGGAACAGGACCGGGTCTTGTCCACGCTGGACACGCTCAAGGTGCGCACCGCAGACGGGCTTGTCCCGCTGTCGAATTTCGTCACCCGAAAACCGGTGGCGAAATTGGCCGAAATCTCGCGGGTTGACCAGAAACGCTATTTCGATGTCAAGGCAGCGGTGCGCCCCGGCATCACCACATTTGTCAGCGGCGACGGCGACACAGCCAAACTGCTGGCCTATGGCCGTGAAGCCACCGAAGGCGATGCAAAACCGGGTGCGACACTGACCATTGGCGCAACCAACTATGTGGTGGATACCTTTGAACCCGGTGAGGACCGCGCCAGCCTGGAGGCCGCGCTAAGCGCCGAAGACCTGCGCGCCGTTCCAATGACCGCAAACGAACGGATCGCGGCGCTCAACACCTGGTTGGAAACCTCGCCCCTGGGCGTCGGGATTTCCACGGAATGGACCGGCGATCAGGAAGATCAGGAAGAATCGCAACAATTTCTGATGACCGCCTTTGCCGGGGCGCTGGGGTTGATGTTCATCATCCTGCTGGCGCAGTTCAACAGCGTCTATAACTCGATTCTGGTTCTCCTGGCGGTGGTTCTGTCCACCACCGGCGTCCTGATCGGCATGTTGGTGATGGATCAGACCTTTTCGATCATCATGACCGGCACCGGCATCGTCGCCTTGGCCGGGATTGTGGTGAACAACAATATCGTGCTGATCGACACCTATATGGAATATTCCACATACATGCCCCGGATCGAGGCGATTGTGCGCACCGCCGAAGACCGGATTCGCCCGGTGCTTCTGACCACGATCACCACCATGGCCGGGCTTGCGCCGATGATGGTGGGTCTTAGCCTGGATTTCTGGAACGGCGGCTATTCCATCGACAGCCCCACCGCGCTCTGGTGGAAACAACTGGCGACTGCGGTGGTCTTTGGTCTTGGCGTGGCGACGGTGCTGACGCTAGTGTTCACCCCGGCGATGCTGGCGATGCGGGTCTGGTTCTGGACCTATGTGTTCTGGTTCGCGCGGTTGCTGGCACGTCTGGGTCAAGGCCGGTCAAGCCGGGCGGCGCGCGATTGGGCGCTGTCGCGCAAGGCGCGCCGGGTGCGCAACCCAGAGATCATCTGGGAAGATGCCCCGACCCCACCGACATCGACGACCACAGCGGTTTTCGTCGATCCGGCCCAGCCCGAATTGCCACTGCGCGCCGCAGAGTAGACAAATCCATAATGCGGGGCGTCCTGTCCCTGTGTGGGGCGCCCTGTCCGGGGCGGCCTGCGCCCCGCACCATACGATCGCAGGGCATGATCCCCTGTCGGGACGTGGCATTGATCGCCCCCCCCGACCACAAAGAAAGACTGATATGACAGCCACCGACGCGCAATCCGCCGAGGCCGCCGAAAACGCCCGCATCGCCGAACAGGAACGCCGATCCGGCTGGCGCACCATTCGCCGCGTCGCGCCGTATCTTTGGCCCGACGCGCACCAATGGGTGAAATATCGTGTTGTCGCGGCCATGTCGGTGCTGGTGCTGGCCAAGTTGATCGCCGTCGGCACGCCCATGCTGTACAAAGCCGCAGTCGATGCGCTGGACGGCGACGTTTCGGACCTTGCGCTTGGCGCGGTTGGCCTGACCGTCGCCTATGGGTTGGCGCGTCTGATGACCAACGGATTTCAGCAATTGCGCGATGCGCTGTTCGCGGCGGTTGGCCAACGTGCCCTGCGCCAGCTTGCGCTGGAAACCTTTACCCATATCCACCGTCTTTCGATGCGCTATCATATCACGCGCAAGACCGGCGGGCTGTCGCGGATCATCGAACGCGGGGTCAAGGGTGTCGAGTTCCTGTTGCGGTTTCTGCTGTTCTCGATTGGACCTCTGGTGCTGGAACTGCTGCTGATCGCGGTTGTGCTCTTCTTTCTGTTTGATGTCTGGTATCTGGCGATCGTGGCGCTGACCATTGCGCTTTATGTCTGGTTCACCTTCAAGGTCACGGAATGGCGCGTCAAACTGCGCCGCGAGATGAACGATCAGGACACCGATGCCAACCAAAAGGCCATCGACAGCCTGTTGAACTTTGAAACTGTCAAATATTTTGGCGCCGAAGCACGCGAAGCCGCCCGTTATGACGTGGCCATGGCCGGATATGAACGCGCGGCGCTCAAGACGTCCTACTCACTGGCGTTCCTGAACTTTGGTCAGTCGCTTTTGATCACAAGCGGTCTGGTTGGCATCATGGTGATGGCGGCGGTGGGCGTGCAGAACGGCGATCTGACGGTCGGCGATTTTGTCATGGTCAACGCCTATATGATTCAGATTACCATGCCACTGAACTTCCTTGGCACCGTGTATCGCGAGATCCGTCAAAGCCTTGTTGATATGGGCGAGATGTTTCACCTTTTGGAGCAACCCGCAGAAGTGTCCGACAAACCGGATGCAAAGCCGCTGAAAATTTCCGGCGGCGAGGTGACACTGAAAAATGTGCATTTCGGATATGACCCCGCGCGGCCGATCCTCAAGGGCGTGACCGTCACCGCCGGTGCCGGTCAGAATATCGCCATTGTCGGCCCCTCCGGCTCGGGCAAATCCACCATCGGGCGGCTGTTGTTCCGGTTTTATGATGTCACCGACGGCGCGTTGACCATCGACGGTCAGGACGTGCGCGACATCACCCAGACCAGCCTGCATGACGCCATCGGCGTGGTGCCGCAGGACACGGTGCTGTTCAACGACACCATCCGCTATAACATCGAATATGGTCGCGAAGGCGCAACCGAGGCCGAAGTGATCGAAGCCGCCAAGGCCGCACAGATCCACGATTTCATCACCTCGCTGCCCGATGGATATGACACCACGGTCGGCGAACGCGGGCTCAAGCTCTCGGGCGGGGAAAAGCAACGTGTCGGCATTGCGCGCACCCTGCTCAAAAACCCGCCGATCCTGTTGCTGGACGAGGCGACCTCGGCGTTGGACAGCGAGACCGAACAGGAAATTCAGGGCGCGCTGGCCCGCGCCGCTGAGGGACGCACCGTGCTGACCATCGCACACCGGCTTTCCACTGTGGCGGATGCTGACCAGATCGTGGTGTTGCAGGACGGCGAAATCGCCGAAAGCGGCACCCATGGTGAATTGCTGCTGAAAGATGGCCGCTACGCCAGCCTCTGGCGGCGGCAGCAATCCGAAGACGAAGACGCGGCGTGATGAACGCCGGGGTCTCCTGAACGCCGGGGACTGATATGTAGGGGCGGCGGCGCCAGACACTGACCGAGGGGGGGACCGGGGCAGCTGGCGCCGGGCCAAGCGGCCCCCGGCCCCATCGGCCGCTTTGGTCATTGCATCCCCGGCCCAGTCTGACATGGTCGCGGCGCGCCGTTGGCGCGTCATTCAGGCCGGACACATGCCCCAAACCACATCAGATCAAATGCGCCTCGGCATTCTGTCGTTGATCGCGGCCTGCGCCATCTGGGGCGTGTCCGGGCTCTATTTCAAGCTGCTGTCGCACCTCCCCCCGATCGAGGTTCTGGCGCATCGCACATTCTGGTCTGCGGTGTTTTTTGTCGGCGTCGTGGCCTATCAGGGGCGATTGCCGGTGCTGCGCACGGTGATGGCCAGCCGCCAGATCCTGATCCTTGCCGGCGCGGCGGTGGTCATCTCTTGCAATTGGTTCTGGTTCATCTGGGCCATCGGTCAGGGCCGCGCCACCGAGGCCAGCTTGGGCTATTTCATTTTTCCGCTGGTGGCGGTGCTTTTGGGCCGAATCTTCTTTGGTGAACGGCTGGGCGCCTTGCAATGGACCGCCGTTGGGTTGGCGGTCGGCGCGGTCGCATTGCTGACCTGGGGGCTGGGCGTCGCCCCCTGGATTTCTCTGTTGCTGGCCGTGACCTTTGGCGCTTACAGCGCGATCAAGAAACGCCTGTCTGCCGGTCCGGTGATCTCTGTCACGGGCGAGGTGCTGTTGATTGCCCCGCTGTCGCTGGTGATGATCCTCGGGTTTGGCGCGGCGGATGGTGCCGGGATCGACCGTATTCTGGCGGTCGGACAGCCCGGCGGACTGCGCTGGAGCGAAATCCTGTTGTTGATCGCCTCTGGCCCGATTACGGCGCTGCCGCTGATCCTGTTTTCAAATGCCACCCGCAAGGTGCCCTTGTCCACGGTTGGGCTGGTCCAATATCTGAACCCGACCCTGCAATTCCTTGTGGCAACGTTGATCTTTGCCGAACCGATAAGCCGATGGCACGCCATTGCCTTTCCTCTGATCTGGCTGGCACTGGCGATCTATACCATTGCCACCCTGCGCCGGGGCAAGGGTGACAAACAGACCGGGATCAATACGGACAGGTTTGATCAGGACAGGTCCGATCAGGGCGAGCCTGATCAGGAAAGTGCGGCGCGCAGGCTGGCGACACATTCCTCGACCGAGGCGGTGCTGCCCCAGAACTCACGCAGTGAAGGCTCGGCAAAGCCCTGATCAATCACATGATCCAGCAGCACCAACAGCGGATCCCAATAACCCGCGACATTCATCAGGATCACCGGCTTGGTATGCAGCCCCAGTTGCGCCCAGGTCAGCACCTCGAAGAATTCATCCAGTGACCCCGCCCCGCCGGGCAAAAGCACAACGGCATCGGCGTTCATCAGCATGACTTTCTTGCGTTCATGCATGGTCTCGGTGATGACAAAGGTCGACAAATCGCGTTTGCCGACCTCGTGATCCAACAAATGCGTCGGGATGACGCCAAAGGTCTGGCCGCCGCTTTCCTGGGCCGACCGCGCCACGCGCCCCATCAACCCGATGTCCCCGGCACCATAGACCAGACGCCATTTGTTCAGGGCAAGCGCCCGGCCCAGATCTTCGGCGGCCGCAGCATAGGCCGGATTGGCCCCATCCCGCGACCCGCAATACACACAAACCGAGATGTCGGTCATTGTCACTCGCTCCTCAAACTGGGGTCCTGTAATCTGGCGCCATACTGCCCGCGTGCCGGGGGAAGTCAACGGATGCCGCACCGCGGAAACGACAGCGGACCATGTGCGGCGCAATTCAAAGGCGAAAATGTCGCCGGGAATCCACATTTTGACCGGGAAACCCTTTGGCGATAGAGTTTTTTTCGCTTTTTCAAGTGGGCTGCATGGTCATTTGTGCAATTGTGTTGCGATTATTGCCGCAGGCGCGCAAACAGGCTGCCACGTGCGCAACCGGGCGTGCGGAAGGGACCGACGATGACGAAATGGATTGGATTGCTGGGGGGCGGGGCTGCTGGGGTGGCTGTGGCGGCGGCTGGCTATGTTGGCCTGACGGTGAGCGGGGTTTTGAAACCCGATGCGCCGGACCCCGCGGCGCTGATCGTGCCCGATCCGCTGCCCGCCTCTGATGATACAGATGTACCGGACGCGGATGGTGGCGCGGCTGAGGTCACACAAGACCCAGCGGACGAGATCGCGGCAGAGCCCACAACAGAGCCGCCTACGGATGTGCCGACAGATGCGCCGGCAGATGCGCCGGAACCAACCCCAGAGGATCCGGCCCAGATTGCCGCCCTGCCCGACGCGCAAGCGCCGGAGCCTGACACAGACCCGGAGGCTACCGCGCCATTGGCGCCGCCGGTGTTCGATCTGGTGCGGGTCGAACCCGATGGTTCGGCTCTGGTCGCAGGCAAAGGTGTGCCACGGTCCCAGGTTGTGATCCTGCTCGACAATGCGGAAATCGCCGAAACCCTGGCCGGGCGGGACGGCAAATTTGTCAGCCTGATGACCCTGTCGCCCAGCCCGCAACCCCGGTTGATGACATTGGCGATGCGGCACAACGGAACCGAGGTTTTCTCGGAAACCGACATCATCGTCGCGCCCTTTGGCCCCAAGCCCACCCCCGTGGCCGAACCAGAGCTAGAGACGCAACCCGATCTGGTGGCCGAAGCGGCCGAACCAGAGGTCGACACGCCGACCACAGCGGACGTCGCGCCAGTTGAGCCGGAGGTCACGGAACCGGTCATCACCGAGGTTGTGCCAGCCGAGCCTGAAGTCACGGAACCGGTCGTCACTGAGGTCGCGCCAGCCGAGCCTGAGGTCACAGAACCTGTCGTCGCTGAGGTCGCGCCAGCAGAACCGGAGGTCACAGAACCTGTCGTCGCTGAGGTCGCGCCAGCCGAACCTGAAGTCACGGAACCTGTCGTCGCAGAGGTTGCGCCAGCAGAACCGGAGGTCACAGAACCTGTCGTCGCTGAGGTCGCGCCAGCCGAACCTGAAGTCACGGAACCTGTCGTCGCAGAGGTTGCGCCAGCAGAACCGGAGGTCACGGAACCGGTCGTCGCCGAAGTTGCGCCTGCCGAGCCAGAAGTCCCGGAACCTGTCGTAGCCGAAGTTGCGCCTGCCGAGCCAGAAGTCCCGGAACCGGTCGTCACTGAGGTTGTACCAGCCGAACCTGAAGTCACGGAACCTGTCGTCACTGAGGTCACACCCGCCGAGCCTGAGACCACAGAACCTGTCGTCGCCGAGGGCGAGCCGGACACGGAAACGCCGCCGACGCTTCTTGCCTCGGACGAAGAAGGTGTGCGGGTTCTGGCCGGGCCAGAGGTGCTGGACCGGGTTGCGATCGATTCAATCAGTTATGACGATGCCGGCGACGTCGCATTGGCGGGTCGTGGGACCGGTCGTGGGGCCGGCACCGAGGGTGGCGGATTTGTCCGCGTCTACCTCGACAATACGCCAATCACCACGTCCCGCATCCGCGAAGACGGCTCTTGGCGGGTGCGCCTGCCCGAGGTCGACAAAGGCGTCTATGTCCTGCGGGTGGATGAGGTGGATGAAGATGGCGACGTCAAATCACGCGCCGAAACCCCGTTCCAACGCGAAGACCGCGAAACATTGGAACGCGCCTCGGACGGTGACAACAGCCCAATCAAGGTCTTGACCGTGCAACCGGGCAATACGCTGTGGCAGATCGCGCGCGAACGGTATGGCGAGGGATTGCTCTATGTTCGGGTGTTCGATGCAAACCGTAACCAAATCCGTGACCCGGATCTGATTTATCCCGGCCAGGTGTTTGATTTGCCCGACGACACGGCCCCGGCGGACTAAGACCTTTGGGCCAGCGCCCCTACCCCTCGGGCAAAAGCGGCGTGCCAATCTGGACGCTGCCATAAGGGGACAGGCGACAGCCAAAACCCGGCGGCAGCGCGTCTTTCGGCGTCAGATCAATGATCCGCTGCTCGTACCGCCGCCGCAGACAGGACACCGCCGCACCACAGGTGTCGCGCCAGTGCAGCCAAAGCCGTTGATCATTTTGCAGGGACATCCGCCGATCCTGCCCGGCGCCCTGACGGTGACGCCGATAGATTTCTGCCATCACCCGGTCCAGATCCGCCAAAACCGCGTTGTCGCATATGGCGTGTTCGGGCGCGGTCATCCGCGGCAGACATCTGAAACTGGGGCCAGTAAATCCGGGACTGGTGAAACCGGGGTCGGCGCGGTCCGAACTGACCGGGATTTCGACGCGGGCCGAACCTTGCGGATCCGCGACCGCACCCTGCGCCGCGGTCAAATGCACCAATAGCGCCACAACGGTCATGCGTATTCTGTGTGTCATAAACCCCTCGCCCGCCGCAGTCTTGCATCAAAAACAGGCTAGCACGTGGTGGGCGCGGCGACCTACCCCCCCTCGCGCAGAGTTGAAATCCAGCTTTATCGGACCCAAAGGAGCGTTTCCCATATACAGCGATCATCAGATCCAGGCCCGCGCCGGATCAGGCGCGCACGCGCCCGCAATCGTCAAAGCTTGCGCTGCACCTCAAGCTTCGTGCCCAGCAGACAAAGGTCCAACGTGCGCGGCGGCAGACGGCCAATAGCCTCGAATATCGGGATCAGGCTCAGCTGGTTATGAGCTTCGACAATCTTGTCGCCGTCATGGCGCATCATGATCTGGCTTCGGGTGGCAACCTTGGTGCCATCTTTGCGGTAAACCGCTGTGATATCACATAAAATCGCCAACCACGGCCCGTCTTCGACCGCAAGCAGGATCGTATGGCGAATGTCGGAAAATTGCGCGGTCATCATCCGGTGAAAGGCCCTGAATTCATCGGGTCCGATTTGATCGACCTCTTCCAGACCCTGGATGCTGGCCGCGCCGGAAAACATTTCATAGATCGCCGAAACATCTTCGTGTCGCCAGACGCGATCCAGAAATTCCTGCGCAATGTCGCGTTTCTGTGCCACGGCTCTTTCCGGATAAGTCCATACAATTGGATGACTAGTATATCACAAAACTAAACTGAGACTAACCTCAGCCCCGGGATCAACCAAGAGATAAATTGACATTCCCGCAGACGCCATTGCCAGCGCCCGGACGAAAAAGGCCCGCCGAAACAATTCAGCGGGCCCTCTCAAACTTGGTCAGATCGATCAGGCCGCGGAGAGACGCTCCGCGACATTTTCCCAATTCACCAGGTTTTCCAGGAAGTTATCCAGGTAAGCCGGGCGTTTGTTGCGGAAATCAATGTAATAGGAATGTTCCCAGACGTCACAGCCCAGAAGCGCCGTTTGACCAAAGCACAGCGGGTTGACGCCATTTTCGGTCTTGGTCACCTTCAGCGTGCCATCGGTGTCCACCACCAGCCAGGCCCAGCCAGAGCCGAACTGACCCGCGCCTGCGGCTGCGAATTGCTTTTTGAATTCATCGGTAGAGCCGAAAGCATCCTTGATGCGGCTTTCCAGTTCGCCCGGCATGTCCTTGCCGCCCGGCCCCATCATGTCCCAGAACTGGGCATGGTTCCAATGCTGCGAGGCATTGTTGAAGATGCCGGATTGCGCCACGGCAGCGGAATCATAGGTGCCTTTGACGATCTCTTCGAGAGATTTGCCGTCCCATTCGGTGCCGGCAATCAGCTTGTTGCCGTTGTCGACATAGGCCTTGTGGTGAATGTCGTGGTGGTATTCCAACGTTTCCTGGCTCATGCCGAGACCGGCCAGAGCGTCATGTGCATAGGGAAGATCGGGAAGTTCGAAAGCCATGGGTAACACCCCCTTATTTGTGATCAGGTTCCACGGTCATAAGTGAGCGCCTGCGCCGGTGAGGTCAACCCCTGGTCCTGTTGACGGGCGGGGTGCAACCGTTGGAATTTTGGGCTTTCTGTAAATTGCGCCAAGGTGATGCGCCCCGGACTGCGGCGGCGTCGGGTTTATATGTGGTATGTTGGATGGGCGGTTGGGTCAAATTGCGGGGCAATTGTTGGGGGGAGCGCCCAAGATCACAGGGGAAATGCAGAGGGGCAGCCGCCAAACCGCAGAGTAGATGGCGGGCTACCCCCCAAAACCGCAGGATAAATGGGGGGCCAGCCCCCCAAACCGCAGGATAAATGGGGGGCCAGCCCCCCAAACCACAGGACAGATGGGGGGCCAGCCCCCCAAACCCCCTGGGATATTTCCACCAGGAGAAAGCCCGAACCGGCGATCCTATTGCGGCAATGGGGTGTCGGTTGCCTCAGCGATCAAAGAAGGCGACAGCAGATCCCGGTTGTGCCGCGGTTTTCAGCAGATCAAAAACATATTGCGCGACCGAGCGGAAACAGATGATCTGCGCCGAAGTTTCGCTTTTCAACCAGAAGGCCGCAGGTGTTTGTGCCAGGCGAGAGCGGCGCAATTCGCCAACAGGAAGGCCCGTACGCGACATATCCGCCGGGGTCAGTTTTGCCAGCACGTCCCGCAGACCGGCGCCGCGCAAATCAAAGCTGCTGCGTGCGTCCGACATATCGGTGACCAACGCATGGCGGCCGTCCAGGCACCCGGCCATGCCAGCCAGCGCGCTGTCGGCTTCGTCATAGGGGCACAGGATCAGCAATTCATCCGGCGACATCCACAAGATCGCCCGGTCCCCAACCCAATTGGCGCCCCGTGGTCCGGGCATATCAAGACCGGTGACGCCGGTGGCCGCATTCTTGACTTCGATGCTGGCCAAATCACCGCGCAGGGCAATCATTGCCTGTGGCGCGGCTTCGCGGATCGAGATCAAGCCATTAAACGCCGCACCGCCCAGCGCCATTGCCGGGGTCGCCTGTGTTTCAGACATTCTGTTTCTCCCCGTCTTTGTCATAGAAGACCGGATCGACGATCCGCGCCTCGATTGTGGTCACACCGTCGGATTTGGCGAAGTGGATCACCTCGCCCAGGCGGTCGGGGCCATTTTGCACCAAGCCCATGGCAATCCCGCGCCCGAGGGTCGGGGAATAATAGGTCGAGGTGACACGGCCAAACACCTTGCGCTGGCCGTTAGCGTTGCGGCCTTCGGCCACGGCATAGGCCCCGTCCGGCAGGACCGCACCATCGCATGTTTCCAGTCCCACCAGTTTCCAGCGGTCCGGGCGTGCCATATCCGGTCGGGCCTGCGCCCGTTTGCCGAGGTAATCGGTCTTTTTCTTGGAAATCGCCCAGTCCATCCCCAGATCCTGTGGGATCACTGTGCCGTCGGTTTCGTCACCGATCATGATGAAGCCCTTTTCCGCCCGCATGACATGCAGCGCCTCGGTGCCATATGGCATGACGCCGAAGTCGCGGCAGGCGCTTAGCAGGTGATCCCAGAGATGCCGGGCGTAACCGGCCTTGACCGGGATTTCAAAGCTGAGTTCGCCGGAGAAGGAAATGCGGAAGATCCGCACCGGAATGCCGCCCAGCGCGCCCTCGACCCAGCCCATGAACGGCAGGGTTTCGCGGCTGACATCCAGACCCCCGACGGCCTCCAGCAGCTTGCGGGCGTTGGGGCCGACCACGGCAATCTGGCCGTATTGCTCGGTCACATTGGCAACATAGACCTGCCAATCCCACCATTCGCATTGCAGCCAATCTTCCATATGGGCATGGATGTGATCTGCGCCGCCGGAGGTGGTGTGGCAGAGGTAGGTGTCCGCGTCCAACCGCGCAACAACGCCGTCATCCATCAGAAACCCGTTTTCATTGCACATCAGCCCATAGCGGCAGCGCCCCGGTTTCAGGGTCGACATCATGTTGGTGTAGAGCATGTCGAGGAACCGGCCCGCATCCGGGCCTTTGACGATCAGCTTGCCCAGGGTCGAGGCATCCAGAAGCCCGACATTTTTCCGGGTGTTGGTGACTTCGCGCGTGACCGCGTCATGGGTCGTTTCGCCGGGGCGTTTCAGGCAATAGGGGCGGCGCCATTGGCCGACCGGCTCCCATTCGGCACCATTGGCCGCCAACCAATCATGGATCGGCGTGCGGCGGATTGGTTGAAAGGTGTCGCCGCGCCCCGGCCCCGCGATGGCCCCCATCGAGATCGGGGTATATGGCGGGCGAAAGGTGGTGGTGCCGACATCCGGGATATCTGCGCCCAGCGCGCCGGACAGGATGGCCAGACCGTTGATATTGCTTAACTTTCCTTGATCCGTTGCCATGCCGAGCGTGGTATAGCGTTTGGCGTGTTCGACGCTTTCAAACCCTTCGCGCGCGGCCAGCTGGACGTCGGACACTTTGACATCGTTCTGGAAATCCAGCCAGGCTTTGGCCCTGTGGTGCACGCCCGCACCCTGGGGCATCATCCAGACGGGGGCGAGTGGTGCCTCTTCCTGCGCTTGCGCCTGCGGCGCGGCGCTGGTCATCGGAGGGGTCTTGGTGATCTGTGCCGCTGTGGCCACCGCGTCGTCCAGCACCTCTTGCAGGGTGAACATCCCATTGGCCGCGCCGGTTGTGGTCACAAAAGCCTGGCCCTTATCGCCCGTGGGCGGGCGGTTGTGGTCTGGGCGGAACATGGCACGGGTCTCGTCCCAGCAAAGCTTGCCGCCACAATGGGACCAGAGGTGCACCACCGGCGACCAGCCGCCCGACATCGCAACCGCATCGCAGGCGATTTCATCAATCACGGCCCCCCCGGCCCCTGCATGCGCACAAAGGGCCACGCCGGTCACCCGCTTTTGCCCTATCACATGGTCGATTGCATGGCCTTGCAGAATGCGAATGCCCAGGGCGCGGGCCTCTGCCATCAGGGGGCTGTCCTGGGGCAGGACACGGGCATCAACAATCGCAGGCACGGCCAGCCCCGCACGGCGCAAGATCAGCGCGCTGCGATAGGCGTCATCATTGTTGGTGACGATCACCGTGCGGTCACCGGGGCTGACGCCCCAATTCACCACATAATCGCGCAGCGCACTGGCCAGCATGACACCGGGCAGATCGTTGCCCGCAAAAGCCAGCGGGCGTTCAAGGGCGCCTGTGGCGGTGATGATCTGCGCCGCACGAATACGCCAGAGCCGGTGGCGCGGCCCTTTGGCCGCCGGGGTGTGATCGGTAAGACGTTCATAAGCCAGCGCATAGCCGTGGTCATAGACCCCTGCCCCCATGCACCGGGTGCGCAGGCTGACATTGTCCATTGCATTCAGAGAGGCCAGGAGACCGCCGATGTAATCCTCGGGGGGTTGATCGCCAATCTCGCCGCCATCCACCGGGGCGCGCCCGCCCCAATCGACGTCTTGTTCAATCAGCAGCACCCGGACGCCGGTTTCGCCAATGCGTTTCGCGGTCTCCATCCCGGCGATGCCGCCGCCGATGATCAGCACATCGACATGGGCATGGAAATGTTCGTAGCTGTCAGGATCGCGGGCCTCTGGATCGGGGGCGCGGCCGAGCCCGGCGGATTTGCGAATGATCGGTTCGTACAGGTGTTTCCAGAAGCTGCGAGGCCAGGTGAAGGTCTTGTAATAAAACCCCGCAGGCAGGAAGGACGCAAAGCGTGCGTTGATTGCGCCGATGTCGAAATTCAGACTGGGCCAGTGGTTCTGGCTTGTGGCCTCGAGCCCGTCGAACACTTCGGTGGTGGTGGCGCGTTGGTTGGGTTCGAACCGATCGCCGCGGCCAAGGCCGACCAATGCATTGGGTTCCTCTGCGCCGCTGGCGACAATGCCGCGCGGGCGGTGGTATTTGAAGCTGCGGCCAACCAACATCTGATCATTTGCCAACAAGGCAGAGGCGAGCGTGTCACCCGCATAGCCGGTCAGGCGTTTGCCGTTGAAGGTGAAATGTCGCGGTGTCGTGCGGTCGATCAGGCGGCCACCGGTGGCGAGGCGTGTGCTCATGTCTTTGGCCCTTTTGCGCGCGGCAGGCAGTGGATTTGCGTATTTTCAAAGAGAAGAAGGATCAGTTTTGGCTTTGGTTGATGGCGTCGCGGATATGTTGCGGCGGTTCCAGGACCTGGGCGGGATAGGTGCCAAAGACCTGCAACGTTTGGGTGTCGCGGGCGGCGAGGAACCATTTGCCGCAGCCAAAGGCATGGCGCCAACGTTCGAAATGCACGCCGCGCCGGTTCTGGCGGGCGAAGAGGTAGTCGTGGAAGTCCCCGTCGCTGGAGCCGGGGCCGTGGCGGGTGAGATGGGCTTCGCCGCCGGGGCTGAGTTCGGTTTCGTCGGCCTGGATGCCGCAGTAGGGGCATTTGAGGGTTAGCATGTCCAGTCTCCGCAAAATAGCATTCTGTTGGCCAGAAGGTCGCCGAAGCCCCATTGGATTGTTCCAATCAACAAAATCCACGCTTCCGTCAAAATCAAATTCTTTTGTCGCGCAAACGCGCCCGCTTTGTTCATTTCGTCGGCGAAACGATTGCTGGCACGATTAAAAGCCGATGTGTCGATTGCCCGGCTCAACCTGTAATCGAATTCGTCCTTTTCGGCGCGCAGTAGCCCAAAGGATTTCCGGGAAAGAAGCAGAAACACCAATCCAAAGGCGATGATGACCGCACCGAAACGAGCGGCCCACGTCGCGTCGCCCGAAGCTTTTGCGGCCCAGAACCCGCAAATCACCAAAACTGCGGCCATGGCGATTGCGAGCCCCATTCGCGCTGGCAAATCGAAGACCGGCGGCTTGGGCTCGACCCGCATCAATGCGCCACCCCCGCTGCCACGCTTTCGTCCACAAATCGCCCCTCGCGGAACCGGTCCAGCCCGAATGCCTCGGTCAATGGCGAATGCCCCTTGGCCATCAGTTCCGCCATGCCCCAACCGGAGCCGGGGATCGCCTTGAAACCACCGGTGCCCCAGCCGCAGTTGATGAAACAGCCGTCCAAAGGCGTCTTCGAAAGGATCGGTGAGCGGTCGCCGGTCATGTCGACGATCCCGCCCCATTGGCGCAGCATTTTCAGCCGCGAGATCATTGGAAAAGTCTCGATCAGGGCGCGCACCGTTTCCTCGATATGGTGGAAGCTGCCGCGCTGGGTATAGTTGTTGAAGCCATCCGCGCCGCCGCCGATCACCATTTCGCCCTTGTCGGATTGGCTCATGTAGCCATGCACCGTGTTAGCCATCACGACCACGTCCATGATTGGTTTAATCGGCTCGCTGACCAGCGCCTGAAGCGCGACGGATTCCAATGGCAGCCGGAAACCGGCCATATCCGCCAGCACACCGGAGTGGCCTGCGACCACCAGCCCCAATTTATTACAGGAAATCGCGCCCTTGGCGGTGTCCACACCGGTGACATGGCCGTCTGATTGCCGGATGCCGGTGACTTCGCATTGCTGGATGATATGCATCCCCATGGCCGAGCAGGCCCGCGCATAGCCCCAAGCCACGGCATCGTGACGCGCCGTGCCGCCGCGCGCCTGCCAGAGCGCGCCAAGCACCGGATAGCGCGGGCCGTCGAGGCGGATGATCGGCAGCAGCTCCTTCACCCGTTGCGGTGAAATCCATTCGGTTGCGACCCCTTGCAGGGCGTTGGCATGGGCGGTGCGCTGATAGCCGCGCACCTCATGCTGGGTCTGAGCCAGCATCATCACCCCACGGGGCGAAAACATGACGTTGTAGTTAAGGTCCTGCGACATCGTCTCGTAAAGACTGCGCGCCTTTTCATAGATCGCGGCCGAAGCATCCTGAAGATAATTCGAGCGGATGATCGTGGTGTTGCGCCCGGTGTTGCCACCGCCCAGCCAGCCCTTTTCGATCACCGCCACATTGGTGATGCCAAAGTTGCGCCCCAGATAATAGGCGGTCGCCAACCCATGCCCCCCGGCACCGACAATCACCACATCGTAATGCGATTTCGGCTCTGGCGAGGCCCAGGCCCGTTCCCACCCCAGATGATGGCGCGCGGCCTCTCTTGCGATGGCGAAGGCGGAATAACGTTTCATGAATGGCGAATCCCGGTCTGCTGCGTCTGATCTTTCTAGAAGCTTAGCGGGGCTTTTGCGTCTTTCAAATCCGCCACAATCCACGTCAATCGCGACATGGGCGGCGCTTGGGGATTTCCCCCACCCCCACCGCGCGCTAGATGGGGGGTATGATCATCGAAGATATTTCCGAATTCGCCGCCAAAGTGCCCCCGATGACCGCCCTGATCGGGCTGGATCTGGGGGACAAGACCATTGGCGTCGCCGTATCCGACGGATTGCGCACGGTGGCGACACCGCTGGAAACGGTGCGCCGCAAGAAATTCGGGCTGGATGCCGCGCGCCTGCAAGAGATCATTGCCGCGCGCGCCATTGGCGGGCTGGTGCTGGGATTGCCGCGCAATATGGACGGATCGGAAGGGCCCAGATGCCAATCCACCCGCGCCTTTGCCCGCAATTTCGAACGGCTGTGGGATGGGCCGATCACGTTTTGGGATAAGCGCCTGTCCACGGTGGCCGCCGAACGCGCATTGTTGGAGGCCGATACATCGCGAAAACGCAGGGCCGAGGTGATCGACCATGTTGCGGCGTCTTATATTCTGCAGGGGGTATTGGACCGGCTGGGCCATTTGGGCCGGGCATGACATCGGAAAAGGCGTCTGGCGCGAAATCAGGCATGAGAGGGTCTCTATCGGTGAAAGATGATATCTGGCAGCGGGACGAAATCGAAAGCCCCTGTGTCAAACTCTGTGTGGTACATCCAGAGGCACGGATTTGTGCCGGCTGTTTGCGGTCGATTGACGAAATCACACGTTGGTCAAAAATGACGCAGCAGGAACGTGCGCGGATCATGGCGGAGTTGCCCAACCGTCGTGGCCATTTGAAAAAGCGGCGTGGCGGTCGCGCGGCCCGGCTGGGACGCGAAGCGACGTGATGAGAGGTGAGAGGTGTCATTGTCCGGTTGATCAGGTGGCCTCAGACACCTGGCCCTTCCAATCTGGCCCCAAAAATCCAGCCTGAGTGAATAGACCGAAATATATGGGCCCAATTGATCGGCCTGCGTGAATGGACCTGAACAGATAGACCTGAGCGTTTTTGCCCGGGTGACCTACCCCGGCAAGCTGGCATTCGTGAGTGAATTTACCCGAGTGGAGACGCCCGAGTAATCTGCCAGCATGGCTTGGCCAGAATGAACTAATGAAAAAAGATACGACCTGGGGAAACTGGCCCGGGGCAAACTGAGCCCAAGGTAATCTGCTTCTTCGGGTCTGGTTCTGAATGATGTGACCCGAATGATTTGATCAGAGACATGTGCCGGGGCATTCCGCCGCGCCGACCCACATGACAACTGGTATCGCGCCTCGCGATTTATCGGAATGATTTATACTTCACGCTCCAGCTTGATGTCGCGCGGTTTCAGAGCACCATAAGCCCCGACCACCACCGCCGCCAACAGAACGCCGGTTGCATCGTCCAGCATGATCGCGGCATCGGCGCCGTCTTCGCCCATCGGTTCGATCCACATATCCGCATCGCTGTCGATGCTTTCTGGCAAGTGGAGGACAAATGTGTCCTGCCCCGGCAAGAAATCTTCAAACACCGGCACATCCGGGAAATCCGTGCTGATCGCGGTTGGGCCAATGGCGGTTGGGCCGATGGCGGCGTCGGACAGAATTGCCGGCGTGATCCAGTCGGCGCTGTCCTCTGCGCTGTCGGCCTCGGCCACATGCGCCTCTGTCACATCCGCGACGTCAGTGCCGGAAAATTGCGCAGTGGCTGCCAGATCTGCGTCCATCTCGGCGCGGATCAATCCAACCTGGGTCATAAGATCGTTGGCCCCGCCGTCCGCGGTCACCAGATCCATTTCCGAGCTTTCCATTTCATTGGCTGCGGTTTCACTGTCGTCGGCCTGATCCGCATCCAGGCCGGTCAACCCGACAACGCCGGCAGTGGTCATACCAAGCCCCAATAACATTAATACTTCAAACATCTCACGCTCCTGCTGCTTCCTTAACAACAAGTTAAACGTGCAATTAGGGCCGATTTTGACCGAAATAAGATAGTTTCTGATTTGGAAAAGGCCAAAATGCGTCAAAGCGCACCGGCGAACTGTCAACTAATTTCGATAACTCACTGTTTTTAAAGTATAGTTTTTTTAAAACCAGAAAAACCGCCCCACAGATCAAAATACCGATAGCGGAAACAGTCCTGCCTTAGACCAGGAATACTTTGCGCAGCATGTTCAATGCGACCAGGATCAGAAACAATGCGAACACGCGCTTCAGCGGCTTTGGGTTCATGTTGTGGGCGATCTTTACCCCCAACGGGGCGGTCATCATGGTCATTGCGATCACAATGCCAAAGGCCACAAGGTTGACCGCGCCCAAGGTGAACGGTGGGCGCTGGGCCGGATCAATCTGCAAGAACAGGAAGCCGACAACCGACGGCACCGCAATCAACACACCAAAGCCGGCAGCCGTGGCAACCGCACGGTGAATGGGCGTGTTGTACAGGCTATCAGCGGCACCCCGAAGCTGCCACCGCCAATCCCCATAAGAACCGACAAAAACCCGACAACCGGCGACAACATCGCCCGCGTGATCCCGCCGGGCATCTTGCTGCCAAGCCGCCATGTCGCCCGACCAAACCCAAGGTAAAGACCAATGACAACACCCAGACATCCAAACAGGATCTGCAAGGTCTCGGACCGCAGGGACGCCGCGACAAAGACGCCAACAATGGCGCCCAGGGCAATCCCCGGTGCCCAGGTTTTCAGGATGGTCCAATCGACCGCGCCCTTGCGGTTATGGCTCAACACCGAACGCAGGGATGTGACAATGATTGTCGCAAGCGAGGTCGCAAGACACATCTGCATCAATTGCGGCCCGCCATAGCCCAGGGTCTGGAAGGCATAGAAAAAGGCGGGCACCAGAACAATTCCGCCGCCGACCCCCAAAAGCCCGGCCAAGACGCAGGCAAAGCCGCCAATCACAATCAGCAAGACCAACATCTGCAACAATAACATGGTGTCCGGCATCGTGGTCTCCCTGATGAACCGGGCCGCAATACACGCCCCGGGCGGAAAGGAAAAGCCGCACCGCCCAGTTTCGGGCCTCAGACCACCACAGGGTCCACCGCTGCCAGTGCACGCAGCACCAGCTCTGGCCCGGCGCCTTTTTTTGAGGCACCTTCTGACAGGATGCGCCGCCATTGCCGCGCCCCCGGCTGGCCCGCAAACAGGCCCAGCATATGGCGGCTGATCTGATGCAACCGGCCCTGTGCCATCAAATGCCGCTCGATATAGGGAAGCATGTCGCGCACCGCATCTTGCGGGGTGGCCATGGGATCGGCGGCTGCGAAAACCGCCGTATCCGCCCGCCCCAGCACATCCCACGGCTGATGATAGGCCGCGCGCCCGATCATCACGCCATCCAGCCCCTGATCCAGAAAGCCCCGCGCCTGTTCCAATGTGGTGATGCCGCCATTGACCGAGATGTGCAGATCGGGAAAGGCGGATTTCATCGCCACCACCAGCGGATAATCCAGTGGCGGCACGTCGCGGTTTTCCTTGGGGGACAACCCTTGCAACCACGCCTTGCGCGCATGAATGGCAACCCGCGACACCCCTGCCGCAGCAATTCTGTCAAGAAAGGCCGGAAGCACATCGCGCGGCTCCTGGTCATCCACCCCGATCCGGCATTTCACCGTGACCTCGACATCCACCGCCGCACGCATCGCCGCACAGCAGTCCGCCACCAGATCCGGCTGTTTCATCAACACCGCACCAAAAGTGCCCGATTGCACCCGGTCCGAGGGACAGCCGACATTCAGATTGATCTCGTCATATCCCGCATCCGCCCCCAGTCGGGCCGCCGCCGCAAGCTCCGCAGGATCCGACCCGCCAAGCTGCAGCGCCACAGGATGCTCCGCCGCATCATGCTCCAGCAAATGCACCGCCCCACCCCGCACCAAGGCGGGCGCCGTGACCATTTCCGTATACAACAATGCCCGCCGCGACAAAAGCCGATGCAAATAGCGGCAATGACGATCCGTCCAATCCATCATCGGGGCGACGGATAGGCGAGCAGCCCTTGAAACTTTTGCTTGTGTCGGGTCTTCCGTCATTTCCGTGTCTTACCGTTTTTGCTCATTTTGGCCCTTGTACCCCCGTTTGGTCACACGAAATGCAGCGGCGCATATGCGATGGCGAACATCAGCGAGTTCACTCTCGGGGATGGGTCGAAGGCATACCTTGTTCAGAACACCCGACGCAAGGCGGGGGGCAGTGAAACCCGGCCATTCGACAAGCGAAAGATGCGCAAATGGTCTGCGCGACAATGGGTTTCATGAGCACGTCCAAACAGCGAACCCGTCGGCCGACCCCGGCGAGCCGAACCGCCGGATGGAACATCTCGAACGCGCCACGCTGATGAACAATCGCACAATGCCAATGCACATTCTGATCGCCTTTGCGGTCTTCTCGACCCGTCGTCAGGCAGAAATGGCCCGGATCACATGGCACGGCGATGTTGCTGACGCCCAGCGCGCCATGGTCCGGCGCATTCCGAAACCGCGCCGGCGGGCTATCCGCTGGTGCCCTCAGGATCGCCCGCAAGAACGACCGGCATTTCCTGTTTCAAATAGGCAAGGAATGCTTCAAACGCCGGCAGCAACCCCCTGCGCGATGGCATCAACAGGCTGATCTGTGGCCGCCCCGCGGTCCAGCCCGGCAAGACACGCACAAGCGATCCGGCCGCCACCTCTGGTCGGCACACGTAACATGGCAGCGCAACAATCCCCAAGGAAAGCGCCGCAGCGTTTTTGAGCGTTGTCATATCGTCACTGGCAAACCGCACGTGGCACGGGACCGAGGCCGTTTGCCCATCACCGCCCGTCAGCAACCATTGGTGTGTTGCCCCGGGGCGACCAAGGACAAGGGCCGGGTGATTGGCCAGCATGGCCGGATCCCCCGCCAGATCCAAAGTGTCACGATAGTCAGGCGAACAAAACAGATGCCAGTCCACCCGCGCCAGTCGCACCTGCACCAAGCTGGAGTCCGGCAGCCTGTCCATATGCCCCCGGATGGCAATGTCGATGCCGCCCTTGATCAGATCCTCCATCTGGTTTGACGCCCGCTGCACCACGGTCACGCCGGGATTGTCCTGCAGAAAACGCGGCAGGATCTGATCAAGGCCAAACTGCGCCATCCCGACGGAACAGGACACTGTGACATTCCCCTCTATGGTGTTGGTTTTGCGCCGGACCGCGGTTTCGGCGATCTCGAATCGTGCCAACGCGTCGCGGGCGTGGCGATAATATTCCTCGCCAATCCGGGTCGAGGTGACGACACGCGATGTGCGCTGCAAAAGACGCACGCCGAGGTCATCCTCCAACTGCCGCACGCGGCGGCTCAGCCGCGATTTCGGAATGTTCAACGACCGCGCGGCGGCGGAAAACCCGCCCTTTTCAACAACCTGAACAAAGTAGAACGCGTCGTTGAGGTCCATGCCAATCCCCGCCTTATTGTCCCATTTATGGAACGATAGGTTCCGATATTGACCGATTTTCGATCAATTGTCTCGCCCATATTATCAATTCAGCAAAAGCGAGAATTTGACATGAACACCCAACGTATCGACAAACTTGCAGGCGTTCCTTGCGAACCCCATGCACAAAGCGACGGTCGCAAGATCAAGATCAGCGACGGTTTTGAGGCCCGAAGCTATCAGCACGCAGAATTTCAGGGGCTGATGGATCCGCTGATCATGGTGGATCACTTCGTCATGACCCAGCCCACCTTCGGGACACATCCCCATGCCGGGCTTTCGGCGGTGACGGTGGTGTTTGAGGACAGCACAGGCGCGTTTCGCAACCGTGACTCGCTTGGCAATGATCTCGATCTGGCGCCCGGTGATCTCTATTGGTTCAAGGCCGCGCGCGGTGCCATTCACAACGAAGCCCCCCGCCCCGGTGCCAGGACCCATGCCTTGCAGGTTTTCGTCAACCTGCCCGCCCGGAACCGGCATGACGCCCCGTCGGCCTTTCACCTTGCGGCCAGCGACATTCCAAAGCTGCCGGGCAAAGACGCCACTGCGCGGCTTGTCCTTGGTGAAAGCAACGGTGTCGCGGGGGCAACCGCGCCGGACATCGCGTTGACCTTGCTCGACATAGAGATGCAGGCCGGGGGACGGTTCACGCATCACGGCGACGGCGGCCATCACGCCTGGGTGCTTGCCATCAAAGGCACATCCACCGTGACGTGGAACGCCCGCTCTGCCGAACTGCCCGCCGGCAAAGCCGTCGCATTTACCGGTGCCACCGACATTTCGGTGTCCTCGGACACAGGCGCACATGCCGTCCTGTTCCGGGCGCCCCCGCTGCGCCAGACCTTTGTCCAACGCGGCCCGTTTGCAATGGGCACCACAGCAGAGCTTGACGCGGTCGAGGCGGATTATCGCGCCGGTCGCCTTGGATCAATTGACTGACCACCCCCCTGAAGACCAACCTTGAAAGGAGAAGACAATGACCAACCTGAATAATCCAGGGCCCCTGACCCGTGACAATGCCGCTGTCGTATTTATCGACAATCAGGTCGGCCTGATGACCGGCATCCGCGATTATTCGATCGCGGATCTCAAACACAATATCGTCGGTCTGGCCAAGGCGGCAAAGGCCCTCGGCCTGCCGATCGTCACCACCACGACCTCGTCACAGACATTGTGGGGGCCCGCCATTCCAGAGCTGCAAGAGGCGCTGCCAGAGCACACATTCATCGACCGGACAACGGTGAACGCATGGGACGATCCCCGGGTGGAAGCGGCCATTCGCGCCACCGGGCGGAGCAAGCTGATCTTTGCTGGTCTGTCGCTCGAAGTCTGCGCCGCATTTCCCGCGATGCGGGCCGTGCGCGAGGGGTTTGAGGCCTATATCGCGGTGGATGCCAGCGGCACGTTCAACATGACAAAGCGTGAAACCGCAATGATGCGTTTGACGCAGGCCGGTGTCGTGGTAGCGGATGGCGCAAGCCTGATGATCGAAATCCTCGCAGACAATGCAAGCGATCAGGCCGGTGATGTCTACAGTGCCCTGGGCATGGATTGGTCAATCCTGGTCGGTCAGGTCCGCGAAAGCGCCTAGCCGATCTGCGCGATCCCCCTGCCCGGGCCTGACACCGCAGTGCGCGCGACATCACGGTCGGGGATCGCGGGACCAGCCCCATCAAATTCAACTGTCCGAACGACTTTGCCTGACCGCGCTGGGCTGGGCCGCCACTTGGCTTGCTTGACCACGGATTGCCCGGCGCAGGGCGATCTTTCCCGCCAACACACCAAAAAATGCCTTCTGCTCAACATTGGAGATTACCATGACCAACCAACCCATTCTTGTCATCGGCGCGACCGGCAAAACAGGATCGCGCGTCGCCGCGAAACTCGAAGCGAAAGGTCTGGCGGTTCGGCGTGGCGCGCGCCGCTCGGACACCCCGTTCGACTGGGAAGACCGGGCGACATGGGCGCCGATCCTGGACGGCGTGGCCAAAGCCTATGTCACCTATTTCCCGGATCTGGCCTTCCCCGGTGCCATCGAAAAGCTGGAGGCTTTTGCCGAAGTCGCCTTGGGCGCTGGTTTGCAGCACATCGTGTTGCTGTCAGGTCGGGGCGAGCATTTCGCCAGCTTGGGAGAGGATGTGATCCGCAATTCCGGTCTTGGGTTTACCATCGTTCGCGCCGCCTGGTTTGCGCAGAATTTCTCCGAAGGTTATCTGCGCGATCCGATCCTTGGTGGCGTATTGCCCATGCCGGGCGGGGACATCGCAGAGCCGATCATCGACATTGACGATATCGCCGATGTGGTCGTCGCCGCCCTGACCGAAGACGGACATCTGGGCGAACGGTACGAGGTGACAGGCCCGCGTCTGATGAGCTTTGCCGACATGGCCGCGGCCCTGACCGCCACCCTGGGCCGCCCGATCCAGCATGTTCCCATCAGCTTTGAGGACTTCCACGCCAATGTCGCAGCCGCTGGCGACAGCTTCGTCGCAGACGTTTTCACCACAATCGCACGGGAAACCCTGGACGGGCGCAACGCCTATATCGCCGACGGGGTCGAGCGTGCCCTGGGGCGCAAACCAAGGGACTTCGCCGCCTTCGCACAGACCGCAATGACCGCCGGCGCCTGGCCAACAGCGGCCTGAACCATCCGCACAACCGGGCGGGTGACAAATGTCACCTGCCCAAACCGCCATAAAGGAGCGCTTTCGATGTCCGCCGTTTTCTTCCTTCTGATCCAGTTCGCCGTTCTCGCCTATGCCTTCGTCGGCGGCGTTTTCCTGGCCTTTTCCGATTTCATCATGCGCGCGCTGGCGATGGCCGGGGGCCACAGTGGTGTTGAGGCGATGCAAGCCATCAACCGAGAGGTCTTTCGCTGGGTGTTCATGGCGCTGTTTCTGGGCATGACCGGGGTGTCCCTGGTCATTGCGGCCTACGGCGCTTTTGCCCTGACCGGTGCGGCAGGCACGCTGATCATGCTTGCCGGTCTGTGCTATCTGATGGGCTGTTTCGGCGTCACTGTTGTCTTCAACGTGCCGATGAACACCGCATTGGCCGGGATGGAAATGACCGACGCGACAACACGGGATTATTGGCGTCAAACCTATGTCCCGCGCTGGACCTTCTGGAATTCGGTCCGCACCACGGCCTGTGCTGTGTCAGCCGCATTGCTGCTGATCGGGCTTGTCATGTTGACCGGGGACCAAGCGCAGGCTTTCTGATACCGCTAGACGCATTCCCAACGGCGCTGCGACCATCGGTGAGCAAGGCCGCAAACGCGCACCTTGGCTCACGCTTTTCCGGCGTCACGCCGGCGGCGCATGGCCTTGGCGATGGGCCAGATGATCACAAGCACGGTCGCAATCGCCAGTGCCGCAGAGATCGGCCGCGTCAGCAATTCGGTGGCGTCGCCGCGACTGATCAACAGGGCGCGGCGCACGCTTTGTTCCGCCATCGGGCCAAGGATCATGCCAAGGATGACCGGTGCCAGCGGCACATTCACCTTTTCCAGGAAATACCCGGCAAGACCGGCGGCCAGCATCACCCAGAGATCAACAGGACGGCCGTTGATGACGTAAACGCCGACACACATGAGGATCAGAATCGAAGGCACCAGAAGCACCCCCGGCAGGCGCTGAAACTGGGCAAAGACGCGGGTCGCCACGGCACCGCCAAGCGCAAAGATCAAGACCGACGTCAGGAGCATTTCCATCATGAAACCACCGACCAGCACCGGGTTCTGGTGGAACAATTGCGGGCCGGGTTGCAGCCCGTGAATGGTCAGCGCGCTGAGCACCAGCGCCGCAACAACGTTGCCCGGAATGCCAAGCGCCAGCGCCGGGATCATCGAGGCGGCATTGTCGGCGTTGTTGCCGCATTCCGCCGCCGCCACGCCCTGCGGGTTGCCCTTGCCAAAGCTCGCCGGGTCGTCCGAGGCGTTCTTGGCGGCGTTGTAGCTGAGGAAAGCCGCGATATTGCCGCCCGCACCGGGCAGGATGCCAACACCGATGCCAATGCCCGAAGCCCGCAGCCAGGTCGGGATCAACGCCCGACGCTCACCGGGTTTGAAGGGCACATCGTTCAACCTGAGCTGCGCGGCTGACAGGCCTTTGAGATCGGCTTTTTCAGCCAATTGCAGCACCGGCGGCAGGGCATAAAGCCCCACCAGCACCACGATCAGGTCGAGCCCACCCAGCAGCCAGGTCTGGTCAAACGTAAACCGCGCCTGCCCCGAGAGGTTGTCGATCCCCATCGTGCCAATCAACAGGCCCAGCACAGCGGCCATGATGCCCTTGACCGGGTCAGAGCCGACCATGACACCAACCGAAGCCATGCCAAAAATCGCAATCCAGAAATATTCGGCAGGGCCAAAAAACAGCGTCACCCGTGCCAGCAACGGCCCGACGGTCATCAGCGCGATGGCGCTGGCGATGCCGCCCACGGCCGACGACCAGCAGGCGATTTTCAGCGCCTTGGCGGCCTCGCCCTTGTCGGCCATCGGGAAGCCGTCGAATGTGGTGGCGATAGAGGCCGGCGTGCCGGGAATGCGCAGCAGGATCGCCGGGATCGCGCCGCCATACATCGACCCGTTGTAGATGCCCGCCACCATGGCCAGCGCCACCAGCGGATCCATCGAATAGGTCAACGGCAACAGAAGCGCGATGGCCATCACCGGGTTCAACCCCGGCAGCGCGCCGATAAAGACGCCCAGCAGGGTGGCACCGATCATTGCCGTCAGCGGTCCAAACGACAGAACCTGAACAAAGGCGTTGGTGTAAAATTCCATGTCAGGCTCCGGACGCGAAGAAGGACAGAAGGGCCTCGCGCGGCAGCGGCTTTTCCAGCAGCACCGAAAAAACGAGGTAGATCAAGACCATGAACACCAGCGCCACAACCAGCGCATAGACGGCCTGACGAAAGCCCAGCGCCATCGGCAGCGCCAGCATCAAAAGGAAGGAGGCGGTGTAAAACCCCAGCGGCACCACCAGCCCGACATAGAGCGTTGCGATCACCGCCGTGGTGATCATCTTCGCGGGTGCCTCGATCAGCGCCCGCGCCTCTGACCGGCCAGAACGCACAGCCCTGACCGTGACGGCCCCGCCAAGAAGCGCCAGGATCAGACCAAGCACCATCGGGTAATTCCCGCTGGCCCCGGTGTACTCGGTCGCCATCCAGGCCGCGGCAATGCCAAGGCCGGCAAACAGCAGCCCGAGCACGATATCCTGACGCTTCTCCATGGTTCAGAGACCGAGGTTCTTGGAAACTTCGGCCAGCGCGTCGTATTCCGTCTGCAACCGCGCGCCCAGATCTTCGCCCTTCACCACGTTGGGCACTTCGCCCTTGGTGGCCAGGAATTCGACGTAGCTGGGATCATTGACCGCCGCGTCGATCACCTCGGCCAGCTTGTCGACGATGGCCTGATCCAGCCCCTTTGGCCCGAGGATAGCCCGCCACAGCAGGGTTTCCTTGTCGCCCAGCCCCAGCGCCGCAAGCCCCGAGGCCCCCGACAGGGCCGGCACATCAGCGGCAGAGGTCACCAGCGGGCACTTGGCCTCGCCGTTTTCGACATAGGGCAGAACGGTCGAGATCGAGCCACCGTAGATGTCCACATGGCCGCCGAGGAAGTTCTGCAATGTCTCGCCTGCACCGCCGAAGGGAATGGCGATGGCGTCAATGCCCTTGGCCTGAAAGATCCGTTCCGCCGCCAGCTGCATGGTGCCGCCGATACCGTCATTGCCATAGGTGTATTTGCCTGGGTTGGCCGCAAGTTCCGCGAGGAATTCCGCACCCGTGGTGGCCGGGAAATCGGTCTTGACGCAGAGCGTATAGGCGGTTTCCGAGGTCGAGGCGATGGGCGTGAAACTGTCGAGCGCATAGGCCACATTCTGGACCTGCGGCACAGTGGTCAGCGGGCTGTTCCAGGTGGCGAAGAGCGCATAACCGTCCGGTTTGGCCTGCATGAACTGCGACGCCCCGACCGAACCGCCACCGCCGCCGACATTCAGGATCGCGATCGAGGTGCCCAGCTTTTCCTCCAGCAGGATCGCCAGTTTGCGGGCGCTGGTGTCGGTGCCACCGCCGGCGCAGGCCGGGATGGTCAGCTCGATTGCACGCTCGGGATATTCGGCCAATGCCGGGGCGGCCAGCGCCGTGACGGCGGTCAGGCCAAGCAGGATTGTCTTGATTTTCATGGTCTCTCTCCCTTTGGAATTGTGGGTGTCAGCTGATTTCGCTGCGATAGCGGAAGCCCTCGGCGCTGCCGCTGGCGATGCGCCATTCGACGGGCTTGTCTTCGACATCAAAGGCGGTGCGGCAGATCACCGCCAGCGGATCACCCGCCGCGATGCGCAATTGTTGCGCCACCGTGACCGAGGCACGCCCAAACGACACCTCGTCGGTCGCGCGTTTTACCAGCACGCCGAAATGTTCAAAATAAGTGGGGTAAAGCAGCGGCCCAAAGGCGGTGTCCGGCAGGGTTTCGAACCCGACAAACCGCGTGCGCGGAATATAGATTTCCTCGAACAGCACCGGCTGATCGGACAGGCTGCGCAGGCGGACAATCTTGATCACCTCGCCGGTGCCAAGTGCCGCAGCCGCTTCGGTCGGGGCCTCGGCCGGGGTGCGCAGGATCATCTGGCTCTGCGGGATCGAAAGCGGCGCGCCTTCGCTGCCGCGCATCGGGAAGAAGCGAAACAGCGTGGCATTAAAGGATGGCGCCCGCATGTAGGTGCCCGATCCTTGCCGCCGCTCCAAAAGCCCCTCGCCCACCAGCCCGTCAACCGCCTTGCGCACCGTTCCGACGGAAACGTCGAATTCGCGTGCCAATCGTGCCTCGGAAGGGATCGGTTGATCCGGTGTCCAGTCGCCCGCAGCAATGCGGGCCGTCAACGTGTCGCGCAGCCGGACATAGGCCGGCAACCGTTCGTCTGTTGTCGCGAATCCAGTGCTCATCATCGTCCTCCCGGGAAAGCTTGTAAACGATGTTGACCCATACAGTCAACTAGTCATATATATGAATTGTCTTGGGAGGGCCTCATGATCCAGTTCGACTGTCACGCGCATGTCTATGAAACCGTCACCGCAATCGACGGCGCGAGGTATATTCCCGCCCGACCGGCGCCGCTGGCCGACTGGCTGAGTTATCAACACGCAAACGGGCTAAAGGGCGGTGTGATCGTACAGGTCAGTTTCCTTGGCACCGACAATTCCGAGATGTGTGCAGCGCTTGCCGGTCTGGACCGCGCGCGTTTCGCTGGCGTGGGCGTGGTGCCGCTGGAGGTGGGGGACGCGGAATTGGACCGGCTGATGCGCGCCGGCATGCGCGGGGTGCGCTGGAACCTTGTGCGCGGTGCAGATTTGCCCGATCTGAGCGCGACGCTGACCAGACAATTTCTGACAAAACTGCGTGCCCGCGGCCTGCATCTGGAATTGCACCTCGAAGGTCCGCGCCTTGCGCCGGTCTTACCGGCGCTTGTCGATCAGGGGGTGAATCTGGTGATTGACCACTTCGGCCTGCCCTCCGAACCGGACCCCCGCAATGATCCGATGATCCGGACGGTTGCCGACCTGCCCGACCGCAGCGCATTGCATTTCAAATTCGCCGCGCATTACCGCACGGGCTTTGACCTTGTGCCGCATGCAACAGAGCTGTTGTCCCAGCTGTCGAGCGATCACATCGTCTGGGGCAGTGACTGGCCCCATACCCAACATGAAAGCCGCGTCGATTATGCCGAGGTTTGCAGGCGCTTCGGGGATTGGGGCGACCTGTCGGACGGGATCGCCGCAAAACGATTGTATGGCATCGGCTGACCGTGGGGCTTGCGAAATCTCCGACCCGCGGGCGAATGGCGCGGCCCATGGACCGACCGGGGGACTTATGCCCCCCTTCGATGCAGTAGCGACAGGATCGGGTCAGCCCATCCGTTCAGAGGCATAAGACCCCGGTGACGCCGGGAAAACCACGGTCTTGTCCCCGTTCAGGAACACCCTGCCATGCACATGGGCGTGGATGGCGCGCGACAGAACCTGTGCTTCGACATCCCGGCCCAGCGACACGTAATCTTCGGCGGATTGCGCATGGGTCACACGGGTGGTGTCCTGTTCGATGATCGGACCTTCGTCCAGATCCGCCGTCACATAATGCGACGTCGCCCCGATCAGCTTCACCCCGCGTTCAAACGCCTGTTTATAGGGATTGGCCCCCTTGAACGACGGCAGGAACGAATGGTGGATATTGATGATCCGGCCTGACATCTTCTGGCACATCTGATCCGACAGGATCTGCATGTAACGCGCCAATACGATCAGCTCTGCGCCGGTGTCTTCGACCACCTGCATGATGCGGGCCTCGGCCTCTGGTTTGTTTTCCTTGGTCACCTTGATGCAGTGAAACGGAATGTCGGCGTTTACCACGACCTTTTGGTAATCCATGTGATTGGACACCACGGCGACGATATCAATCGGCAAGGCCCCGATGCGCGACCGGTAAAGCAAATCGTTCAGGCAATGACCAAAGCGCGACACCATGATCACCACTTTCTGCTTCACCGCCTCGTCAAAGAAATCCGCCTGCATGCCAAAAGGTTCTGCCACTGCGACAAAGGCCTCTTGCAGTTGCGCAAGCGTCCGGCCCTCTTCCGAATGAAAGCTGATGCGCATGAAAAAATTGCCGGTGCCCGCATCGTCGAATTGGGCGCTGTCGATGATGTTGCAACCCTGTTCCGCCAGATAGGCGGAAATGGCGGCAACGATCCCACGCCGCGAGGGGCATTGAACACGAAGGGCAAAGCTGGTCATGACATCATTCTTCTCGCTTGGGTCCGGTGGGCGTTGCCGCAGACCGGCAGGTTGGTCGATGGTTCCGGACCTAGGCCTGTTGGTCGGGCCTGACAACCACGCAGGCGCGCGATTGATGCCACGCGCGCAGGAAACGCGTGGCATTTGCGCAAGTTGTGACCGCGATCGGCCCGCCTGTTTCCTATAGAGGCACCTGGCCCGGTTCGCGCAGGGTCAAGGTGCTTTCGGTGTCAAACAGATGCACCGCCTCGGCCGCAAAGTTGAGCGCCACCTTGTCCCCCTGCCGCACGCGGGTCT
Organism: Marinovum sp. J2-8; assembly: GCF_055808435.1. Classification (NCBI taxonomy): domain Bacteria; kingdom Pseudomonadati; phylum Pseudomonadota; class Alphaproteobacteria; order Rhodobacterales; family Roseobacteraceae; genus Marinovum; species Marinovum sp. J2-8. The sequence goes on from NZ_JBVVRZ010000010.1 coordinate 55,226, forward strand.
GACCGGGGTTGTGGACGGTCAACCGGGTGCCATCCGCCAAGGCCCCATAGAGATAACTGTCCGACCCAAGCTGTTCGACGGCCCGCACCTCGAAATGGATCGCGCCCTCATCCGCGGGCTGAAGATCATTGGGCCGCAGGCCCAGTGTCACCCCCTGCCCCGCGCGTTGCGCGAACCCCTTCTGTGGCAAGCGCACAGTCTCGCCCGTGGCGAGCGTCAGCAAGGTCCGGTCGCTGGCATCCACATGACCGGTCAGGAAATTCATCTTTGGCGACCCGATGAAACCGGCGACAAACAGATTGTGCGGATCGTTGAACAGATCCAGCGGCGCGCCGAATTGCTCCAACTCGCCCAGGCGCAGCACCGCGATCTTGTCGGCCATGGTCATCGCTTCGACCTGATCATGGGTGACATAGATCATCGTGTTGCCCAGCCGTTTGTGCAGCGCCGAAATCTCGCCCCGCATGTCGACGCGCAATTCGGCATCAAGGTTGGACAGTGGTTCGTCAAACAGGAACACCCGCGGTTCGCGCACCACGGCGCGACCAATGGCCACCCGCTGGCGCTGACCGCCCGAAAGATCCTTTGGACGGCGATCCAGAAGCTGATCAATCTGCAACATCGCGGATACCGCACCCACCTTTTCGGCAATCTCTGCCTTGGCGGTATTGATGTTTTCCAACCCGAAGCTGAGATTCTGGCGCACGGTCATATGCGGGTAAAGCGCATAGGATTGGAACACCATGGCAAGACCCCGGTCGGCGGCGGGAATGTCATTCACCACCTCGCCGCCAATCACGATGTCACCGCCGGAAATCGGCTCCAGCCCGGAAATCATCCGCAGCAATGTGGATTTGCCACAGCCCGACGGGCCGACAAAAACACAGAAATCGCCATGCGGAATATCCAGGTCGATGCCTTTGATCACCTCGACCGGACCATAGGATTTGCGCACGTTGCGCAATTGAATGCCGGCTTGTTGTACTGTCGTGCCGTCCATTATTTGCCTCCTGTCGACGCGATGCCGGTCGCAATGTATTTCTGCAAGAACATGAAGACCGCCGCGATCGGCAGCAATGTCAAAACCGTCATCGCCAGAAGCGACGCCCAGTCGGTCTGCAATTCACCCTGGAACGAGTTCAGCGCAAGCTGGAGGGTGAAGTTTTCGGTGCGTGTCAAAACGATCAACGGCCAGAGGAAATCGTTCCAGCGCCACATGATCGCAAGGATCGCCAGCACCGCAATCGCCGGCGCGCTGAGCGGCACGATGATACGCCAGAAGATCTTCCATTCCGATGCCTTGTCCATGCGCGCGGCATCCAGAATCTCGTCCGGGATGGTGATCATGTATTGCCTGAGCAGAAACACCCCCGTCGGCGTCGCCGCGCCGGGAATGATCACCCCCCAGAGCGAGTTGAACATGCCCAGTTCCGTCACGATCAGGAACAACGGCACCAGCACAACGGTCTGCGGGATCATCAGCGTGCCAATCACGATCAACAACACCGACGTCCGCCCCGGAACCGATACTTCGACAGGGCAAAGGCGGCCATGGAATTGACCAGCAACATCAACAATGTCGCCGTGACGGTGATGAAGGTCGAGTTCCAGAAAAAGCGCAGGAAATTGAAACGTTCGAACAGTTGGGTGTAATTTTCGGTGGCGAATTTCACGGATTCAATCGCCACCAGATCCTGCGCCGGCAGGCGAATGCGGGTGCCGGGATCGCTTGGGCGGATCACCTCGGACCGGCAGGCGGCGCGCCGGGTCTGGGCAACGGTTTCACCGGCCACATCCAACTCGGATTCCTCGGACACCATGAACAGGATCAGCGGCTTGTCAAAACCATCGACCATCACGGTTTCCTGCGCATAGGGCAGGAACCGGGGCGGAAAGCGGTCCAGCTCATTGGCGGTCTTGAAGCTGGACATGACCAGCCAGAGCACCGGGCCAAACATCAACAGGATGCCAAGGAAGAGATAGCCATAGGACACCCAATCGGTCCAATGCAGCCGCCCCTTGCCGCGTGTGGCGGTGAGGAATGAGATTATGTTAGCCATCCACATTTCTCCTGTTGGCCCAAAGCTGCACCAGCGTCAGCACGATCAGCACCAGCGCCACCAGAAGCGAGGCAGCAGACGCCAGACCAAACAGACGCGGCGCGCCGGCAAAGCCCTCTTCGTAGATGTACTGAATGATGAATGTCGTCGCCGTGCCCGGACCACCGCCGGTAAAGGCATAAATCTCGTCGAATGTCTGGACGCCCTTGATCAGCGCCAGCACCAGAACCACCAGCATTGTTGGCGACAACAGCGGCAGGGTGATGCGACGAAAGGTGCGCCATGGTGACGCCCGGTCCATGATCGCGGCGTCATAAACGTCGCGCGGAATGGCCTGCAACCCGGCCAGCAGGATCAGAGTATAAAACCCCATATGCGCCCAGACCGAAATGAACACCGACCAGCCAAAGGCCCATTGCGCATCCACCAGCCAGTTGATGCCCCCCGCCCCGGTCCAGTCAAGAAAGGCGTTCAAAACGCCCTCGCGCTGCAAGATCCATTTCCAGATCAAGGCGACGACAACCGGCGACAACAGCACCGGAAAGAAGAACACAGACCGAAAGAACCCCCGCGCCCGGATATCCCGGTTCAGGATCACGGCGGTCAACAGCGAAAAGCCGACCATCACCCCGACCTGAAGCACCACAAACCAACAGGTGTTCCAAACCGCGCGCCAGAACTTGTCCTCGCGACAGGAATTGGGGTCGAGAAAATTCGAGCAATCCATCAGGTTTGCGAAATTCCGCGCGCCCACATATGGCCGGTCCGACAACAGCACGTTGTCGCCGCCGGTTGATGCGTAAAACATGTTCAGGATCACTGGCAGGAACGCAAACAGGCCGAACAACAAAAGGTTGGGAAACAAAAACACCCAAGCCAGTTTGTTGATCCCCAACATGCGCTGTAACGCCAGCATCGGGATTTCGATCACGCGCATGATCGGTGTCAGGATGTGCAGCATCGGCCCCTCCGAATTGGTTGGCCCCGCGCACATGTCGCGCGCAGGGCCCTGTCAAGGAAGAGTGCCGCTTACTTGGTTTCGGCCATCGCCAATTCCAGATCAGAGGCCGCGCGTTCCATCGCCTCGGCCACTGTCAGCTCGCCGACAATTGCCTGGCTCAGACGTTCAACCGTGATGCCGAACATCGCGCGGTTGCCCGCATAGCCCTGATAGGCAAAGGCAATCGGCGACACATCCGGCAGCGCCCCGGCAAAGCCGTTCAGCGCAGCCTGTGCGGCGGGCGATGCATTTTCGAACTCGACACCGGCGGATGCGACACCCAAATGGGCGGGCAGATTGCGGGTGCGTGCCGCAGCTTCGGCATACATTTCTTCCTGCGCAAGGAAGTCGATCACCTTGGCCACGATTTCGGGATGTTCGGTCTGTTCAAACCCGACAACCCCCGCGCCACCCGGCATGCCGGAACAGGCGCCTGCCGGACCACAGGGCGAACCGACGACCTGCCAGTCAAAGAAATCGCCAACCTGTTCGTCCATGCGGCCGACCTGCCAGGAACCGGAGTAGTAGAACACCACTTCGCCGTTGATGAATTCCTGCGCCGCATCGGCATAGGTCGCACCACCCTGGCTGGCCCAGACATCGCGCGCCATGGTGCCGTCTTCGTTCCAGCCGACAAAGGCCTCGGCAAAGGCATCAAAGCCGTCAAAAGATCCGTTGCCTTCGGCGTCAAAGTATTTGGCACCATAGGAAATCGCCGGACCCGCCACGCGGTGGCCCGAACGGTCCATCGCCATCGGGAAATCGGCATCGGTCGCTTCGACAACCGCACGCGATGCGGTGGCCCAATCATCCCATGTCGCGCCTTCGCCCGGCATGTCGACCCCGGCCTGTTCGAACAGGGTGGCGTTCACGAATGGCCCGGTAATGGTCAGCTGGGTGTGCAGGCCATAATATCCCTGACGGTCGCCGACGCGATACCAGTCAAGTGTGCCGCCAAACGAGCTGTCCCAATAGCCGGTGTCGATATACGGCGCGAGATCGAGATAGAATTTGTTCAACCCGCCAAGGTCCGTGACCTTTGCCAGATCCGGGCCGGTTCCAGCGGCCAGCTGCACCGGCAGGTTTTCCAGGATCGCCTGATAGGGCACCACGTCAACCACGACGTCAACGCCTTCGTTTTCGGCTTCAAAACGGCTCAGCAGGTCTTCGTAGACCTCGCATTCATTGCCGTCGGAATAGCACATGAAACGAATTTCCTGGGCCGAAACGGCACCCGCCGCCAGCCCCAGTACCGCCGCTGCGGCGGTTGTTTTCAGGATTGTTGTTTTCTTCATTTTAGGTTCCTCCCATTGGTCCCCGAGCTTGTCGAAATCACTGTCGAAAAATCAAGTGTCACCCTGCGGCATCCACCCCGTATAGCCATCAAAACTTTTGTCCAACGGCAGACGAATAACCTCCTGATTGCGCGCGGATGCATATATCGCGCTCACCAGTTCAATTGAGCTGCGACCCTCGGCCAGGGTCACCGCCCCGGCCCCGTCACCCTGCAACGCATTTGCAATTGCCGCAAGGAATCCTGCGAAGCCTGACGGGCCTTCCCTTACGTCAGACAGCACTTTGTCGACCTGATCCTGGGTCACCGGCGCGCGTGCCGTGAACGTCCAGATGTCCTGGGCCGGTTTATAGGCGGATGTGCCGCTTTCGGCGGTCAGCCCCGCAAAACAGAAGCGCAGGCGCGTGGTGTCATCACCCGCCCCCAAAGTGACCGAACTGGTGGCCAGCGCGCCGTTTTGCATTCGAAAACTCAGCGCGGCGCAATCCTCGGTCTCGATCGGATTCACCCGGGTGTCGGTGGCGGCAAAGACCTCTGCCACTGGGCCAAACACATGACACAACAGATCATGCGCGTGGATCGCATGGCTAAGAAGCGAGCCGCCGGCCTCTCCCTTCCAGGTGCCCCGCCAGGGCACGCCATAATAATCTGCGCCGCGATTCCAGTGGGTCTCCAGGCTGGCGACAAACGGCTTGCCCGTCAGCCCGGCATCCATCAACGCGCGCAGCTGGCGCATGGCCTTGCCGAACCGATATTGAAACACCGGAAACACCTGTTTTCCGGCCGCTTCAGCAGCCGCGCCCAGCGCATCCGCTTCGGCCAGCGACCGCACAATCGGCTTTTCACAGATCACATGTTTGCCCGATTGCAGCACCTTGACCGACACGGGAAAATGCAGATGCGGCGGCAGGCAGACATCCACCAGATCGACCGACGGATCGGCCAGAACATTGTTCAGGTCACCCTCGACCCGGATCGTGGCATCGTCACCGACCACACCCCGCGCCCGGTCCAGATCCATGTCACACAGGGTCACAACCTGAAAGTCCTGCGGCAGGGCGCGATAGCCTTCCAGATGCTCGGCCCCAATCCCGGCGCCGATAATGGCAACCCGGATCAAGTTTGCGCGCCTTCGGCCATCGCCTGGGCCTGAAGGGCAAGATCACAGACGGTAAACACATGGTCCTGCCGGTTGGCGGTTTCCGTTCGATTGCGAATGTCGTCAATCAACCGGCCAAAGAACGGCAACCCCGCGTCCGAGGCATCCATTCGTTCGCAGCGCGTGCCATTGACCAGGATCAAATGATCCGTGCCCTCATGGCCGACATCGACATATTTGCGCAGCTCGATATAGCCTTCGGTGCCAAGGATCGTAAGCCGCCCGTCGCCCCAATTCGGCAAGGCATCCGGCGTGTACCAATCCACGCGGATATAGCCGTGCCCCTTGTCGCTGCGCAGCGCAATTTCGCCAAAATCCTGCATGCCGGGATCATCGGGATTGTTGTAATTGGCGGCGCTGGCCATTGTGACCTCGGCGCTTTCGGAACCGGTGAAAAACAGGAATTGGTCGATCTGGTGGCTGGCGATGTCGGTCAGGATTCCGCCATAGGCGTTGCGATCAAAGAACCAATCCGGCCGCGTGGGCCGGTTGAGCCGATGCGGCCCCATGCCCAGCGTCTGAATCACCCGGCCAATCGCGCCGTCGGCCACCAGTTCGGCAGCACGGGTCACGGCCGGCACTTCGAACCGTTCCGAGAAATTCACCGACCAGATCCGGCCGGTTTCGGCCACCGTGGCGCGCAACTCGGTCAGTTGGTCCCGCGTGGTGCAGCCCGGTTTGTCGCTCAGCACATCCTTGCCCGCCTGCATCGCCTTGACCGCCCAACCGGCACGGTCACAGGGCACGCTGGCCAACAGGATCAGATCAATACTGTCATCAGCCAAAAGATCCTCGCCACGGGCGGCGCGGGGCACATCGGGAAAGCGTTTGACGAACCCGTCTTCGGTCTCGGGGTGGCCTTCTGTGGTCCAGCCGACAAATTCGGCACCAGCCGCAACCATATTGGCCGACATGCCATAGATGTGGCGGTGGTCGATGCCAATGGCGGCAAAACGAAGCGGGGAAGTCATTGGGAAATCTCCTCAATCTGGCCATTGCGGGCCGAACGCAGGGTTGCGTCAATCAGGTCATGTGCGGCAAGCGCCGCCTCACCGGTCACCACGGGCGCACGGCCCTCGGTCAGGGCGGCGGCGAAATCTTCGATAATGGATTGGTGCCATTCATGGGTAAAGGCCATCGGGTCCGCACCACCGCCGGTGCTGCCGGCCGCGCCGACCAGTTCTTCGCGGCCATCCCGCCACCGGATCTGCAATTGCCCAGAAGCAAGATGCAGGCTGGCGGCATCAAAATGCAGGGTGATGGACTCTGCCCCGCCCGGAAAGCTTGCGGTGCTGGCCACCATCGACCCGACCGCGCCATTGGCAAATTGCAGACCGGCGGTCACAAAATCCTCTGACTCCATTTGATGGAACCGGCTTGTCGCGGCCATGGCGCGCACCGATGTGACCGGCCCGGCCAGCGACAACGCAAGGTCAATGGTGTGGATCGCCTGTGAAATCAACACGCCGCCGCCATCGCGGGCATAGGTGCCCCGGCCCGGTTCGTCATAATAGCTTTGATCGCGCCACCACGGCACCGCAATCTCGACCAGACCCAGCGCGCCAAAAGTGCCGGCGGAAATCATCTCTGTCGCCGCGATGGAGGCCGCGCGCATCCGGTGCTGAAACACCACGCCAAGGGTCACACCCGCGGCGCGACAAATGTCGACCACCTCTCGCGATTCGTCGGCGTTTCGGCCCATCGGCTTTTCCAGAAGGATATGTTTGCCCGCCTCGGCCAGCGGGCGAATGACCTCGGCCCGCACATTGGGCGGCGTCAGGATGATGGCGAAATCGACCTCTGGATCCTGTGCCAGCGACATCACATCCGTGGTCGCGGCGACCGGTGTGCCCATCAAACGCTCGGCCTCGCTGGCCAATGACTGGGCCCGTTCCGGTGCACGGCCGCAGATCGCCTTCAGCCGCACCGCGTCACTGTCCGCAATGGCAGCGACATGGGTTCTGGCCACCATCCCGGCACCAATTATCACCGCTGTCTTTTGCATCGCATTCCCCCCAGAAACAATCACCGCATCGGCTAGGGTTCATTTGGTGGCATGTGAGCAGGTCGACTGTCAATCACTTGGTATACCAAACTTTGGCACGGGGTGCGGTCCGGCCATCTCTTTCAAAGGTCCGGGCCAATAAAACACAGGTGTTTGAAAGCTTTGTGACGTTTGTGCCGTCCTAGTTGCGCAGGCCTAGTCGCGCAGGGCCACCCGCAGGAAATCCAGCACGGCGGCGCGCATGGCCGGGGTTTCCTGATGGCCGAAATCCTGTGCCACATGGAACGACAGACGCTCTGGTGCACCCAAATTGTCAAAGGCGTTTTCGACATCCCGGCGGGCCAGCGCAAAGGCCTCTGGCGGGGTCGACCAATCCTGAAGCCCCACCGCAAATTGCAGCGCGCGCGGCGCGACCAACCCGGCGATCTGGCCGCTGCGCGCCACAGACAACAGCCCCGGAACATTCATATAGATGCCATGCCCGTCATGCGCCCCGCTGTCCACCAGCGTGCCAAGATCGGCAAAGGAACACAGGGCCGATGCGGCGCGAATACGCGGGTCCAGCGCCGCCAGCCACCAGGCAAGCGTGCTGCCCATGGAAAAGCCCAAAGCGCCAATCCGATCCTGCGCAATCACGGGCTGCGCTGCGAGGTAATCCACGCCGGCGCGCTGTTCCGCCAGCATTTGCCCGAACAGGGTCTGCCCCCGCCAGAAATGCGCCTTGGCGCGTGCGCCCTCGGCCGGATGCTGCCGCGCGCCGAAACAGGGCATTTCAAGACAGAGCGCCGCAATCCCCAATTGTTGCAGATCCGGCGCATATGGCCCGACCAGCGCCGGGCGCCCCTCGGTCAGCTCGTCCCGGCCCATCTCATAGCGGTTGCCGTGCGCATGGGCATAGATCAGCGCCGGAACCGGCGGATGACCATCGGCGGGACGCAGGAAACGGGCCGGGATGCCCTCGCCTTCTGAATTGGTGAACAACAGATCTTCCAGCAACCAATCCCGAAACCCCAGACGCCCCCGCACCGTGACCGATGTGAACCCTGGCCCCGGATACCCCGGCCCCAACAGGGCGGTGATCTGATCACGCAGTTGATCCGGGTCATGGGTTGTCATGGCGTCACCTTGGCTGGGAACATGCCGCGATGATGGCCCGTGCGCCGGGCAACGGCAAGTGCCGCGCGAACCGGGCAAGGACAAGCGCCGGGCTAACCGGCCATTGCCATGGCGGCGGTCTTCTGGGCCTTTCCGGCGACATAGACCTGATCAATTGCGCGGTCATCGCCCATGATTTGCAGGATGAACAATTCCTCGGAAAGGCTCTCTGCTGCCTCGGCCCGCAGGGCCATTGCATCGGTGGCGCGGCTGTTCAACACCACGACATCGGCCTCGGTCCCGACGTCCAGCGTTCCGATGCGATCCGCCTGCCCCAGCGCCACCGCATTGCCACGGGTGATCCAATGGAACGCCGCCAAGGGGTGCAGTTTCTGACCCTGCAATTGCAGCACCTTGTAGCCTTCGTTCAGGGTTTGCAGCATGGAATAGCTGGTGCCCGCGCCTACATCGGTGGCAATCGCCCCGGCAATGCCGCGTCCGCGCAACCCGACATCATCATAAAGACCACTGCCAAGAAACAGGTTGGACGTGGGACAAAACACCGGCTTGGCCCCGGTTTCGGCCAACACATCAATTTCGCGCGGTTCCAGATGGATGGAATGCCCCAGCAAGGCGCGTTCATGCAACAGCCCGTATTTTTCATACACCCCCAGATAGTCCGGCGCGTCGGGGTAGAGCGATTTGGTAAATGCAATCTCGTCGTGGTTCTCGCTCAGATGGGTCTGAAGGTAGCAGTCGGGGTGTTCAGCCACCAGCGCTCCGGCCATTTCCAATTGCTCCGGGGTCGAGGTGATCGCAAACCGCGGGGTGATCGCATATTGTGCCCGGCCCTGTCCGTGCCATCTGTCGATCAGCGCGCGGCTCTCGTCATAGCCCTGTTGCGGGGTGTCGGTCAGCCCCTCTGGCGCATTGCGGTCCATCATCACCTTGCCACCGATCATCCGCATATCGCGGCGCGCGGCCTCGGCGAAATAGGCTTCTGCCGATGTCGGATGCACCGAACAAAACGCGACGGCGCTGGTGGTGCCATGGGCAATCAGCTGGTCATAGAACCGGGTTGCCATCGCCGCGCTATGGGCGGGATCGGCAAATTTGACCTCTGCCGGAAAGGTGTAATTGTTCAGCCAATCCAGAAGCTGCGCCCCCCAGGAGGCAATGACCTGCACCTGCGGGAAATGGATATGGGTGTCGATGAAGCCGGGCAGCAACAGGTTGGGCCGGTGGTCGGTCACCGCGACGCCGGGGGCTGTGGCCGCGACATCGGCAAAATCGCCCATGGCCTCGATGACGCCGCCCGCCATCAGGATCGCGCCATCGGCAAAATAGCTATAAGCGGCGGTGTCGCTCTCATCCGTTGGGGCGGCGTGAAAGGTCAGAACCCGGCCACGCAAAAGGGTCTTGGTCATGGTTTGAAGCATCGTGATCGTCCGATTGAAACATGGTTGCGCGGGACATGAGGGGAGAAACCAAATGCCCCGCGCCTTGGCGGTCTTGGGGAAAGACCGGTTATTCGGCGGGGGTGCCTTGGCTGTCGCCCAGGGGTAATGCGTCTTCGGCCCGCTTGTTTTTGCCCCGCGTGTCTTCGGCCCCGACGTCGTCGCGGTGAAAGATCGGGTAGATGAACAGAAACGCCGCAACGATCGCATAGCCCATGGACACGCCGTTGAAGTCCGGCCAATGCAGGCTGGCACCGTGGATCACCCCAAAGAGCGACATGATGGCCGCGGCCAGCGCAAAGCCGCCGGCATTGCGGAACCGTCCGTCAATGACGCTGGCCACAATCGCGCCCCAGATCAGCCCGGTCAGGATCGCGCCCTGTGACAGCGCCAGATGCCCCTGATAATGCGCGCCCTGTTGCAGCAAGGCAGCGGTCAGTGCCGGGTCACCCAATTGCGGCAGCCCCTCGGCCCCCGATGCGCCCAGCGCGCCCATCAGCGAATTCCATTTCACCATCAAAAAGGCCGAGACATGCGGCATCATCGCAAAGGTGACGGCCGCCATATGTTCGGTCTTGACCGAATGCGCGGTGTTGGTGATCAGGCTCAGCGCCACAAACACCAGCACCGGCGCGGCGGCGGCCACCGGGATCAGGTTGTTCAGGAACGCCAGCAGGCCAAAGAACGCCGCCAGCGGGATCACCGCGCCCACACCAATGATATACCCGGCATGTGCGCCCATGCGTTTGTACGCCGGGTGGCCGATATAGGCCGTGGTCGGAAAGGGCGAGCCAAAGACTGCGCCGATCATCGTGCCGACGCCATCGGTGATCTGACAGGTGGCAACCGGGTAATGATCGCCTGCGGCCTCGGCGCTTTCGACGTTGTTCATGGTTTCGATGAAATTATAGATCTGCACCGGCACCAGCACGAGGAACAGTTCCGGGTTGTTAAAGAGGTGCTGGATTCCGATGATCAGGTCGCCAAAATAGGGCAGCGGCGGATAAAACCCGACGCCTTCGAAACTGAAGCTCGACTGCCCCAGCGCAATCGCCACCACGGTGCCGATGATCAGCGCCAGAAGACCGGCCGACATATTCCACGGCAAACGAAACTGCCCGACCAGCCCCCAAAGGATGATGATCAAAGAGGCAAATCCGACAAAGGGATTTTCGAAAACCGTGGCCAATGGCACGGTACCGATGAACACCAGCGCAATCCCGCAGAGCGTGCCCAACATGCCCGCGCGCGGTGTCACCCGTTTCAGCCAGGGACCGACAAGCGCGCCCATCCCGGCAACAATACCGCCCATGAACCCCGCGCCAATGCCGACCTGCCAGGCCAGCACCGGATCATTGGTGGCCCAGTAAATCGGCCCGATCACCCCGAAGAGATAGACAAACATCACCGGCGTCGAAATGCCATAAGGCAGCGCCGTGACATCACGACCGGCCTTTTCCGCCGCGCGTTTGGCCAGCAGCACATAGACCGCGATACCGGCCAGAATGGCCACGCCCGCGCCCGGTACGATACGGCCAAACACGATCTCGGCCGGCATCTGAAAGACAAACTGACAGATCCCCGCCAGCACCATCAGGTTGATCAGGTTGTCGGTAAAAAGCGCCCAAAACGCGCTGAAATCGCTGCGGTCAAACAGCCTGTAGGTGTAACTCGCATCCCGCATCGGGATCTCCTCCTTGTTGGCATCTGCCGCACCACTCCTCCCGATGCGTCAGATGTTGTGTTACTCCGCCGCGACCTGTGACATGGGCCGTCCCAAAGACCCGTCTGCGCCGGGCCGTTGCGCCGTCAGCGCCGCAAGCACATCCGCCACCACAAAGGCGGCAATCACCGCCGGTCGCTTGTCACCGCTGCCCCCCGCCCCGATTGGGCAGACCAGGCTGTCGATTTCCAAACCATCACATTGATCACGGCACCAATTGCGAAACTTGACCCGTTTTGTGGCGCTGCCGATCAGCCCCACATAGGCCGCATCGCCGCGCTCCAACGCGGCGGAGGCCAAAAGAAAATCCAGCCCGTGATCATGGGTCAGCACAATGAACGCACTGCCCGGCGCGGCAGTCATGATGTCGACCTCCGGGATGGCACTTTGGCGATGTTCGACTTCGGCCTGGCTTTGCGCCAGCTCCTCGCGCCGTTGGTCGATCAGGATGGGTTTCACCGGCAGGTGTTGAAACAGATTGGCCAACGCGCGACCGACATGCCCCGCCCCCAGAATATAGACCGCAGGCTCTGCTGCCTCCTGTGCCCTGGCCCCGGCAATCGCGTCCTGTTTGTCGGCGGCGGACATGCGGTGCAGCGTGACCTCGACCCGCCCGCCGCAGCATTGGCCAATTTCCGGCCCCAAAGGCACATCCAGCACCTGCGCCAGATCCCCGGCCCGCAACAGATCACGCGCCGCATTGATTGCGATATGTTCCAGCTGGCCGCCGCCCACAGTGCCAAACAGCCCCTGCGCGGTGACAAACATCTCTGTCCCCGTATCGCGTGGCGATGATCCGCGCACCCGGGTCAGCCGAAGGCGCACCGCAGGCTCATTCGCCAGAAAATGCGCAAGCTTTTCCGCCGTCCGCATCAGCCCCGCCCCCGCAGACGCTCTATCGCCATCAACACCCGTTCCGGCGTGGCAGGCGCGTCCAGACGCGGGCATTCGCGGTACTCTGCAACGCTTGCCACCGCCATCGACAGCGCCTCGAACACGGAAATCCCCAGCATGAACGGCGGCTCGCCCACCGCCTTGGACCGTTTGATCGTGCGTTCGCGGTTGACCGACCATTCGGCCAGATCGACATTGAAAATCCGGGGTCGGTCGCTGGCCAGCGGGATTTTATAGGTCGATGGCGCATGGGTGCGCAGCCGCCCGGCATCGTCCCACCAAAGCTCCTCGGTTGTCAGCCACCCCATGCCCTGGATGAACGCGCCTTCGACCTGGCCCTTGTCCAGAACCGGGTTCAGCGAGCGGCCCACGTCATGCAGGATATCCGTCCGCTCGACCCGGTATTCGCCGGTCAGCGTGTCCACCGAAACCTCGGAACAGGCCGCGCCGTAAGCGTAATAGAAAAACGGCCGCCCCTGCCCCTTGGCACGGTCCCAATGAATATCGGGGGTCTTGTAGAACCCGGCCGCAGACAGATGCACCCGCGCCATATAGGCGGCCTTGACCAATGCGGTGAAGCTGACGATTTCCTCGCCGATCTTGACCTCATTCGGCAGGAACACCACCTCGGCCTCGGCGACATCCCAGTGTTCCGCCGCAAAGGCCACCAATCGCGCCTTGATCTGATCCGCGGCGTCCAGCGCCGCCATGCCGTTCAGGTCCGATCCCGAAGAGGCGGCGGTGGCCGAAGTATTCGGCACCTTCTCGGTGGTGGTCTTGGTGATCTTGATCCGGTCGAAATCGACCTGGAATGCATCGGCGACCACTTGTGCGACCTTGGTGTTCAACCCCTGCCCCATCTCGGTGCCGCCATGGTTCAGATGAATCGAGCCGTCGGAATAGACGTGGATCAGCGACCCGGCCTGGTTATAGTGGGTGGCGGTGAACGAGATGCCGAATTTCACCGGCGTCAGCGCGATGCCGCGTTTGATGAACCGGCTCTTGGCGTTGGCCTCAATAATCTCGGCCCGACGCACGCGGTAGTCTGAGGTATCCGTCAGCTCTGTGATCAGCCGGTCGAGGATATTGTCGGTAACCTCCTGATGGTATGGCGTCAGGTTCCGGCCCGCGCCGCCATAGAAATTGGCGATCCGCACATCGAGCGGGTCGCGACCCAGCTTGTAGGCGATTTCTTCGATCATCCGTTCGGCGGCGACCACGCCCTGCGGCCCGCCAAAACCGCGAAAGGCAGTGTTGGAGACGGTGTTGGTCTTCATCGGGCGGGATGTCAGCCGGACATGCGGATAGAAATAGGCGTTGTCGGCATGAAACAGCGCCCGGTCGGTGACCGGCCCGGACAAATCCGAGGACCAGCCACAGCGCGCGGCGAACTCACCTTGAACCGCCTGAATACGGCCCGCGTCGTCGAACGCCACGTCATAGTCGATGACGAAATCATGCCGCTTGCCGGTGGCAGTCATGTCCTGATCGCGGTCGGGGCGAATTTTCACCGCGCGGTTCCATTTCTTGGCTGCCATCGCCGCGACGCAGGCAAAGAGGTTCATCTGGCTTTCCTTGCCGCCAAACCCGCCGCCCATACGCCGCACATTGACCGTGACCGCATTGGACGGCACGCCCAACACATGCGCCACCATATGCTGCGCCTCGCTCGGGTGTTGGGTCGAACAATGGACGATCACATCGTCATCCTCACCCGGAATGGCAAAGGCGATATGACCCTCCAGATACATGTGATCCTGGCCGCCGACGGTCATCCGCCCTTTGATGCGGTTGGGCGCACCGGCAAACCCGGTCGCCACATCGCCGCGTTCCAGCTTCAACGGGTCGGTGACATGCGGATAACCGGCCTCCTGCGCCTTGATCGGGTCAAGCGCGTGGGGCAGCACGGTGCAGTCGATCACCGCCCGTTCCGCCGCACGCCGCGCCGCATCGCGGCTCTCTGCAATAACGGCAAACAGCGGCTGGCCGTGGAATTCGATCTTGTCGGTGGGAAACACAGGTTCGTCGTTGCGGCCCGTGGGGCTGATGTCATTTGCACCGGGAATATCAGCCGCGGTCAGCACGCCAATCACGCCGGGCGCCGCGCGCACCGGGCCCAGGTCGATGCCATTGATCCGCGCATGGGCCACATCCGACACACCAAGATAGGCATGCAATGTGCCAACAGGTTCCGGGATATCGTCGCAATATTCCGCCCGCCCGGTCACATGTTTGATCGCGCTATCGTGGCGCAGGTCAGTATTGACGGCCCCTTGAATTGTCACTTGATCTTTCATGGTCCTACCCTCCCCTTATGCCACGGCCAGCCGCACCGGCGTTTCGCCGGAATGTTCGTGGAAAAACCGGCGCAGCAGGTTGGCGGCGGCGGTCGCGCGGTAATCCGACGTGGCGCGCCAATCCGTGAGCGGTGTGAAATCCTGTGCCATGTGATCGGCGGCGGCGTCGAATGTTGCCTCGCACCAGGGTTGGCCGATCAAGGCCTCTTCGGTCCTTGCGGCCCTCTTCGGCGTCGCAGCCATACCGCCAAAGGCCAGTCGCGCGGCGGTGATGACGCCCCCCTCAACGGTCACGGCGAACCCGGCCGCCACCGAGGAGATATCCTCGTCCCGCCGCTTTGAGATCTTGTAGGCGGCATACATGTCGCCCGGTTTCGGCAGCGGCACGCGGATTTCGGCGACGAATTCACCCGGCGCACGATCCTGCTTGCCATAGTCGATAAAGTAGTCGGCCAGCGGCAGAACCCGTTGCGCGCCCCCCCGGCGCAGCACCACCTCGGCCCCCATGGCAATCAACACCGGCGGCGTGTCACCAATGGGCGAGCCATTGGCGATATTGCCGCCAATCGTGCCCATGTTGCGCACCTGCCAACCGGCAATACGGTTCCAGTATTCGGCCAGATGCGGGAAATGTTCCGCCACCACCGGGCCGAATTCGGAATAGCTGACACCGGCGCCAATCCGCACGTCGGCGTCCAAGACCTCGATCCCCTTCAACCGATCAAGATGGCCGATGAAGATCGCCGGGCCGATGAGTTTCAGGAACTTGGTCACCCAAAGCGCCACATCCGTCGCCCCGGCCACAATGGTGGCATCCGGCATCCCGGCATAGACTTCGGCGAAATCATCGACACTGCCGGGCAGGATGGCGCGGTTGTCCTCTGGCCCTGTCACCACCCGGTTGCCATCCTGCATGGCGGTCAGCGCCGCCGTCACCCGGTCGCGTTCCTGCATCAGCAGATCGGCGCTTGGCGTGCCATACCGGCTGGCGGCCACCGCGGCGCGGATGATCGGCTCATACCCGGTACAGCGGCAAAGATTGCCCTGAAATCGCGGTCTCGACCTGTGCCGGACTTGGCTCCGGCACCTCCATCCACAGCGCATAAAGCGACATGATGAAACCCGGCGTACAAAAGCCGCATTGCGAGCCGTGGAAATCGACCATCGCCTGTTGCACCGGATGTAATCCGCCCCCTGATCCGCGCAGATGTTCAATCGTGACCACGTGACAGCCATCAAGCGTCGCCAGGAACCGAATGCAGGCATTCACCGCCTCATAGCGCAGAACGCCCGCTGCCAACCGACCAACCAGAACGGTGCAAGCGCCGCAATCGCCCTCGGCGCAGCCCTCTTTGCTGCCGGTCAAACGGCGATTGATCCGAAGGAAGTCCAACAGGGTCTGCGACGCGCCCACATCAGGCAGCGAGACCAGTTGGCCGTTCAACAAAAAGTGGATTTCATGGCGTTCCTGCATCTGGCGTCTCCCGCTGGTGTGCTTGGCCTTGCGGTGGTTTTACGCCCATTTTCGTTCAACAAATACGGTCGCAATTGGCAAATACTTTCAACAGATCGTTGATAAACGGCCCGCCTTGGGGGTAGACTTCGGAAACCTTCCGGGAAATTGAGCCACGCAAATGCCTTATGTCGAAAGCCTTCGAGTCTTTGTGCGCGTGGTGGAATTGGGGTCGATCACATCGGGCGGCCGCGATCTTCGCCTGACGCCGGCTGTGGCCAGCAAACGGATCAAGGAACTGGAAAAACACCTGGGCGTGCGGCTGTTCAATCGCACGACAAGATCCCTGACCCCGACCGAGGTGGGCCGGGTGTTCTACGACCACGCGCGCCAGGCGCTGGCCGCGCTGGAAGACGCCGAAGCGGTGGTGGCAAATTTCTCGGACACACCGCGTGGCGTGATCCGGGTAACAGCACCGCTGGGGGTCGGACGTCGGATCATTGCGCCACTGGTGCCAAAATTCACCGACCTCTACCCGGAATGCCAGGTTCAAATGCGCCTGTCGGACCGGCAGGTGGACATTCTGGGTGAACGTCTGGATGTCGCGTTCTTTATCGGCATTCCAAAAGAGAGCAACCTCACCCTGCGCAAAATTGCAGAATGCGACCGGGTCCTATGCGCGGCCCCTGACTATCTGGCGCGCCACGGCACACCGCAAAACGCCGACGCCTTGCTGTCGGCGGATCACAATTGTCTGTTGCTGCGCTATCCCCGCTCACCAGAATATTTCTGGTTGTTGGACACAGCAGACGGACCTCGCAAAATGGATGTAGCCGGTAAATTCGACGCCGACGACACCGATGTGCTGATCAATTGGGCCCTTGCGGGGCAAGGGATTGCAAATGTGCCGCGTTTCCTGATCACGGGCCATCTGACAGCAGGAAATTTATGTGAGGTGCTTCCCGCCACACCGCCACATCCCTCAATTTTCGGCTGTCTCTACCCACACCGCCGCTTGCAGGATCCAAAGATCCGCCGATTTGTCGAATTCATGACCCAGCATTGCAGGTCAGGGATTGCCGATATGGCCCAGACCTACCCGATTTAACCGCCTCAACCCTATATTGTGGTCTCGTCGCGCCGGGGCGCGCCGACAGGCTGGGGGGCTAGCCCCCCAGACCCCCCAGGATATTTTCAAACAGAAGAAGAGACCAACGAGCTACGACTTTCATCTGACCGGAAATATCCCGGGGGTGAGGCCAAAGGCCGAGGGGGCTGGCCCCCTTTTGCAGGTTCAGTGAACATTGCCCCCTGGCGCTTGCCAGGGTCAGCCGGGAATGATCTCGAATTTCACCACATCCACCATACCGCGGTCGGTGATTTTCAAGGCCGGGATAACCGGTAGCGCAAGAAATGCCAGCTGCAGGAAAGGTTCTTCCAGAACCACGCCAAGCGCGCGCGCGGCGTCGCGCAGCGAGATCAAATGCTGATGCACCACTTCGAAGGGTTCAAGGCTCATGAGTTCCGCCACCGGCAGGGCAAGTTCTGCCTGCACCTTGCCCCCTTGCACCACGACGAACCCGCCTTCTATTTCTGACAGGCGGTTTGCCGCGATTGCCATATCGGTATAATCCATGCCAACGCAGGCGATATTGTGGTGATCGTGGCAGACGGTCGAGGCAATAGCCCCGTCCTTCATTCCGAAGCCGCGCACGAAACCCGTGGCGATATTGCCGTTTTTGCCATGGCGTTCGACCACCGCGATGCGCGCCAGATCGCGCGCGGCGTCTGGGCGTTTATCGCCGTCTTCGATTGCTATTTCCTCTGTCAGGTGTTCGGTGATGATCTTGCCTTCGATAATGCCGATCACATCGGTGGCGCTGCGGTTGCCGGTGGCGCGGAAATCGGCGGCGCTGACGCGCGGTGCTTTGACTGAGTTGCGCCCCACAACATCGACATGGCCACGGGCCGCAAATGCCGCATCATCAACGCGTTGCCCGGCACAGAAAACCATCTGCGCATGGCATCCCTCGAGGGTGTCGATTGCAACGATATCCGCGCGCAGGCCCGGCGCGATCATGCCGCGATCCTTCAGGCCGAAGGCTTCGGCGGCAGACAGCGATGCGGCGCGATAGGCGGCCAGTGGCGGCACGCCGCGTTCGATCAGCCGACGGATCATGTAATCCAGATGGCCATGATCCGCGATATCCAGAGGATTGCGGTCATCGGTGCACAGGCACATATAGGCGCTGGTCCGTTCGGTCAGCAGCTCTGCCAGCGCCTCGAGATCCTTGGATACCGAGCCTTCGCGGATCAGCACCCGCATGCCTTTTTGCAGCTTTTCACGCGCCTCTTCCGCCGTGGTTGCCTCATGCTCTGTTCGGATACCTGCCGCGACATAGGCGTTCAGATCCTTGCCAGAGAGCTGCGGGCAATGGCCGTCAATATGGGCGTTCTCAAACAGGCGCAGTTTGGCCATGGCGCGCGGATCGCGAAAGATCACGCCGGGGTAATTCATGAATTCCGCCAATCCGATAGCGGACGGGTGCCCCATCACCTCGGCCAGATCATCGGCTTCGATCCTGGCGCCTGCGGTCTCCATATCGGTTGAGGGCACGCAGGATGACAGCTGCACGCGAATGTCCATCAGCGTGTGCTCGCTGGCTTTCTGGAAATAGCGGATTCCGTCAAGCCCAACGACATTGGCAATTTCATGCGGATCACAAATCGCCGTGGTTACGCCGCGCGGGGCAACACAGCGGTCAAATTCAAAGGGGGTGATCAGCGAGCTTTCGATATGCAGATGCGTGTCGATGAACCCGGGCACCAACGTCAGGCCCGAGACATCGACCACCTCGCGCCCATCATATTCTGCGCCGATGCCCACGATCCGGTCGCCACAGATCGCCACATCCCCGGTGATGAAGTCACCGGTCACAAGGCAGAACACCTGCCCGCCGCGCAGGACCAGATCCGCCGTTTCATCCCCGCGCCCCTGCGCGATGCGTTGTTCCAGATTGCCCATGGCAGCCCCCTAAGTGATCACTTTGCTGCTGATCATAGGGCGGTGCATGACGGTGTCACCCAGGGAAACGACGGCGCGGCGCAGGGGGAGTCCCGGACATGATCCGGGACCTCATGAAATTGGGCGAGAGGTCCCGGATCACGTCCGGGACCGCGTCGCAGTTACTTGACCGGGGCCAGTTCGCCGTTGTCGATCTGTTCCTGTTCGATGCTTTCAAACAAGGCTTTGAAATTGCCTTCGCCAAACCCATCGTCGCCTTTGCGCTGGATGAATTCAAAGAAGATCGGGCCAATCACCGTCTTTGAGAAGATCTGCAACAGAATGCGGGTTTCGCCACCGTCGACCACGCCTTCGCCGTCAATCAGAATGCCATGTGTCTTCATCCGATCCAGCGGCTCATCATGGCCTTTGACCCGATCATAGGACATTTTGTAATAGGTGTCGGGCGGGCCCGGCATGAACTTCACACCTTTGGCCGCAATCGCATCGGTCGCGTCATAGATATCATGTGACCCGACGGCGATATGCTGAATGCCCTCGCCATTGTATTTCTTGAGGTAGGCAACGATCTGGCCGGTTTCGCCGCGATCTTCGTTGATCGGAATGCGGATGCGGCCACAGGGCGATGTCAACGCACGGGAAAACAAGCCGGTGAATTTGCCCTGAATGTCAAAGAACCGGATTTCACGAAAGTTGAACAGATCGCCATAAAAGCCGAACCATTTGTCCATATTGCCCTTGAACACGTTATGGGTCAGGTGATCGAGGTAGTAGAAACCCACGCCGCGCGGCTTGGATTGTGCGATCCAGTTGAAGTCTTCGTTGTAGGGCGAAGTTTCATAATATTGGTCGATGAAATAGATCAGGCTGCCGCCGATGCCCTTGATCGCCGGGACATCCATGGTCTTGTCGTTGCCTTCATAGGGTTCGGCCCCCTTGGCCACCGCATGATCAAACGCGTGTTGGGCGTCGACAACACGCCAGCCCATCGACGGCGCACAGGGTCCATGCTCCTCGACAAATTTGGCGGCGAAACTGCCCGGTTCGGCGTTCAGCACATAGGTGATGTCGCCCTGCTGCCAAAGCTCGATCGCTTTGGATTTATGGGTGGCCACATGTTCGTAACCCATGCGGGAAAACAGGTCGCGCAGCTCTTGTGGTTCCGGGTGGGCAAATTCGACAAATTCGAAACCGTCGGTGCCGGCGGGGTTTTCCGCGGTGATGGTCGATTTCGGGGCTTCGTGCGGGAACGGTCCCATAGCGCGTCTCCTGATATCCTGTTTTGATATGTGGAGTGTAGCGTTGACCAATCCGGGGATGTGCGCATAATTCGGCATGACCTTTTATAATTTCGCGGCAGAATTACGATTCCTGCCCAAAAGATGCGGGAAGCACGCATATGCTCGATTCTTCTGACCGCAAGCTGTTGCGGCTGTTACAGGAAAACGCCCATCTGACCGCCAATGAACTGGGCGAGGCGCTGAACCTGTCGCCAAGTCAGGCCGGGCGGCGCCGTCAAAGGCTGGAGGCCGAGGGATATATCCGGGCTTATGGTGCCAAATTGGATGCCGCGCGGCTTGGGCTTGGGGTGCAGGCCTTTGTGCAGGTCCAATTGGCCAGCCAGCGCCCCGAAGACGGCGAGAGTCTTTCGAGATTGATGCAATCCCAGCCGGAAATCGTCAGCACCTGGACCCTGACCGGAGAGGCGGATTTCCTGCTCCGGGTCTATTGCCGCGATTTGGCGGCGTTGAACCGGTTGATCCATGACGTGTTGCTGCCGCATCGCGCGGTGGCCCGCATCCAGAGCCAGATTGTCATGGATCAGCTGAAACAGGATGCGCCGCTGCCACTTTAGGCAGCTGACGGCACAGATCATGCCAAGCGGGCAATGGCCGCTTGTTCATCCCTGCCCCGCCCTGCACAATGGCCGCAATCAGCAGGAATTTATCTATGGAAAGTTTTCTTTTTCAGGCCACCGTGTTTCTCGCCGCTGCGGTGATCGCCGTGCCGATCGCGTCGCGGTTTGGGTTGGGCTCGGTGTTGGGCTATCTGGCGGCCTGGCATCGTGATCGGGCCGATATTCGGCTTTGTCGGCGGTCATGAAACACAGGAATTGCAGCATTTTGCCGAATTCGGCGTGGTGATGATGTTGTTTCTGATCGGTCTGGAACTCGAACCCCGCACCTTATGGGACATGCGTCACAAATTGATCGGGTTGGGCGGGTTGCAAATCACCCTGTCGACCCTGTTGATCATGGGCGGCGCGATGCTTTTGGGATTGGTCTGGCCGGTGGCGCTGGCGGTGGGGTTGATCTTTGCCCTGTCGTCCACCGCAATCGTACTGCAAACCCTGTCGGAAAAAGGGTTGATGCAGACCGGCGGCGGTCGATCTGCGTTTTCCGTGCTCTTGACCCAGGACATCGCGGTCATCCCGATGCTGGCGCTTTTGCCGCTGCTGGCGGTCATCCCCCAGGCGGCGATTGCCCCGGACGGCGCGATCATACTGCCCTCGAACGAGGCCAAGACGGCGGCGGAACATTCGATGTCACTGGTCGAGGGGCTGCCGGGTTGGGGTGTGACCCTTGTCACCCTGGGCGCGGTGGCGGCGATCATCCTGGCGGGGATCTACCTTGTGCGGCCGGCGTTCCGCTTTATCCATGCGGCGCGATTGCGGGAATTGAACACCGCCCTCGCCCTGCTGATTGTTGTCGGCATCGGCACTTTGATGATCCTGGTCGGCCTGTCGCCTGCGCTGGGCACCTTTCTTGCGGGGGTTGTGCTGGCGAACTCGGAATTTCGGCACGAGCTGGAAAGCGATATCGAACCGTTCAAAGGCCTACTGCTGGGGTTGTTTTTCATCACCGTGGGCGCCGGGATCGACTTCCCCACCCTGTTTGATGCCCCGCTGAAAATCCTTGGGCTGACGCTGGCGGTTATTCTGGCCAAGGGCGCGGTGCTTTTCCTGCTCGCGATCCTGTTCAAATTGAAGGGGCGAAACCGCTGGCTGTTCACGCTCAGCCTTGCCCAGGCGGGGGAGTTCGGATTTGTGCTGATCTCCTTTTCGGTCAACCAGCACATTCTGGCACCGGAATTGTCGCAAACATTGCTGCTGGTGGTGGCGCTGTCGATGCTGATCACACCGCTGCTGTTCATCCTGTATGAATATCTGTCGCGCCGGATGCACGACGGGGCCGAAACCTATGAAGAGGATGTCATTGACGAAAAGGGGCCGGTGATCATTGCCGGGGTTGGCCGTTTTGGCCAGATCGTCAACCGTTTGGTGCAATCCTCGGGGTTCAAGACCGTGGTGCTCGACAACAACATGAAGACAATCGAGCTGATGCGGCGTTTCGGGTTCAAGGGCTTTTATGGGGATCCCACCCGCCCCGAGCTGTTGCATGCCGCCGGTCTGCGCGAGGCACGGGTGCTGGTGGTGGCCTTGGATAACCCGGCGGCGGCCACCGGGCTTGTCGCGCTGGCGCGCCGCGAACGGCCTGATTTGCATATCATTGCCCGCGCCCGTGATCGCACCCATGCGTTCAAACTCTATCAGGCCGGGGCGAATGACATCGTGCGGGAATTGTTCGATTCCTCGCTGCGGGCGGGACGTTATGTGTTGGAAAACGTCGGGTTGACGGAATACGAGGCCGCAGAGGCGGAGAAAGTGTTCTATCAACATGACCGTCATTCCGTGGCCGAGCTGGCCGCGCTGTGGCGCGATGACATTCCTTCGATTGAGAACGAGCCCTACATCGCCCGCGCCAAAGAACTGGAGGCCGACCTCGGGGCGCTTCTGTTGGCGCAATTGCAAAAGGATGACGCGGCTTAGGGCCGCGTCCCCCCCTAACCGGCGGTCAGATGTTGCACCAGAATGACCGATCCCAGCGCGATCAGAATGCTGCCGCCGGTGCCTTCGGCAATACGGCCATGCCGTTGGCCAATGAAGCGCCCAAGCAGGACACCGGATGTGCTGGTCACCAGGGTGGCACAGCCAATGGCAGCGGCGACGACCAAGATATTGACGTCCAGAAACGCCAGCGACACCCCAACCACCATGGCATCAATCGAGGTGCCAAAAGCCGTGGCCAGGGTCATCCAGACCGATACCCGTCCCGTGACGGCATACCCCACACCCCGGGGGCGACAGGCCTGAACCAGCATATGCAGACCAACCGCCACCAAAAGCACAAACGCGATCCAATGATCAAAGGCCGCGATAAACGGGCTGGCGGATTGCCCCAGCGCCCAGCCAATCAACGGCGTCACCGCCTCGACCGCGCCGAAAATTGCGCCGGTCCTGAGCGCAAAGCCAAGGCTCGGGCGATTTCCACCCTCTGACCCACCCTCGGTCCCTGCCCCGGATTTTGCGCCTTTTCCCAACGCCGCAACAAAGGCATCCACCGACATCGACAAAGCAAGCACGCCAATTGCAATTGGGGACATTGGTTTTCCTAACCAGCATTGCGGGCAGACGGCACCCTGGGCATGCACCTAAACGCACGGTTTGGAAAAATCAAGAAAATCATATAGTTACAAATGACTTTCATTCGCAACTTGCCGCGATGCAAGCATGAAAAAGGCCCGCGCGATCGCTCGCACGGGCCTTGGATAGGATTGTATCAGGCTTCGCAGATCAGGCCGCGCGCGACAAAAGCACCTCGTCCACCTGTTTGGCGGCTGCCACTTCGTCGCCACCGGCCACAGCGGCCACTTCGCGTGTCAGACGTTCCAACGCGGCTTCATAAAGCTGACGTTCGGAATAGCTCTGCTCGCGCTGTTCATCGTTGCGGTGCAGGTCGCGCACCACTTCGGCGATGGAAATCAGATCACCAGAGTTGATCTTTTGCTCGTATTCCTGGGCCCGACGGGACCACATGGCACGTTTGACACGGGCCTTGCCCTTCAGCGTGGTCAGGGCGCGCTCGATCACATCGGGCGAGCTGAGCGAACGCATGCCGATTTCAGTGGCTTTGTTGGTCGGCACGCGCAGGGTCATTTTGTCCTTCTCGAAGGAAATCACAAACAACTCCAACGGGATACCGGCAATTTCTTCCTTGTCGATCGACAGGATCTGGCCCACGCCATGGGCGGGATAGACCACATAGTCGTTCGGGCGGAACTCATTTTTCTTCGATTTGGTCATGCAGTCCTTCCTCGCATGTCCCCATGCATCAAACGACAAAAAAGACCGCACGGGGAACAATCCTCTCCGTGTGCCGGTTTTCTATGAGCCGCTGTCAGCTGATCAGGTGCAGACGAACCTGATCTAAGTGGGGAATGTAAATCATGTACAGGGCAATATGCCACAAAACGGATACGATTTCCAGCATATTAACGCGAATGCCGGGATAGCTGTTGAAAATTCAACAGGTTAGATCGAAAATCCGGGCCTGTTTACCCGGATTTATCGCCTTTGACCGCGAATTCATTTCCGTCGGGTCAACCGCCCTCGCCCGGTGCTTCCGAGAAATATTTCTCGAGCTTGCCAGTTTCGCCATCGCGTTCTGCGGCTTCGGGCAATTGGTCTTTCTTGGTGATGATGACCGGCCACAGTTCAGAGTATTTCCGGTTGAATTCCACCCATTTTTCCATGTCCGGCTCGGTGTCCGGGCGGATGGCGTCGGCGGGGCATTCCGGTTCACACACACCGCAATCAATACATTCATCCGGGTGAATCACCAACATGTTCTCGCCTTCGTAGAAGCAATCCACCGGGCATACTTCGACACAGTCGGTGTATTTACAGGCGATGCAAGCATCGTTGACGATATAGGTCATGGGGCGTCTCTTTCATGCTGTCGCAGCGGTAGGTAATCCAGCAGGCCGGATCATTCAAGCGGGCGAAGCCGGTTAAGATCGAGGTTTCGCCGATCCCGCTTTGTCGGACGCCCCTTTCCTTCAAATGCCGGATTTCTGGGCGGCTTGTCCTCGGATTTCGGCTCCGGCGGGGACAAATCTTCGTAAAGCGCCTGTGCCTCAGAGGCCGGACCACGCCGATCACCCAACGTCACAACCCGCACCACCCGGACGCGACGGGCCTGCACAAATGTCAAAACATCCCCCGGGCTGATGGTGCGGCTGGGTTTGGACACACGAACACCATCAACACGCACCCCCTCGGTCGAGATGATGCGTGCCGCCAATGTCCGTGTCTTGAAAAACCGCGCCTGCCACAGCCATTTGTCCAGGCGCAGTTTGTCGTTTGCGGCCAAAGTCTAACCCTTGTCCTTCAGCCCCATAAGCGCCGCAGCAAAAGGATTGTCCGGGTCGATCCGGTCCTTTTTCTCTGGTCGTGCGCTGAATTTGCGCGGGCCATTGTCGTTTTTCTTGCTGCCTTGACGGTCGCCCTTGCGGCCGCCCGCCTTGTGGCCGGGTTTGCCGCCCGGTTTGCCACCGTCGCGCGCGGGGCGCTTGCCACGCGGTTTGCCGTTGGATTTACCATCCTGCGCGCCGGCATCACCGCCCGCGTTGTCGCCACGCCCAGCACCACGATTGCGCTCGCCGCCGCGATTGCGATCACCGCGCGGGCGACCCCAACGGAAGGTATAGAACACTTCGACTTCTGGTGCGGCTTTTTCGGCATCCGCGGCCTCGCCCGGGGCGATTTCACCGGCCTCGACATCAACCGTAGCTGCGGTTTCGCGCGCGGCAACCTCGGCCTCTGGCGCGATGTCGGCGACGGTTTCGGCCTCCGGCTCGGCAACGTCTGCGGCGATATCCGGTGCAGTGTCCGCAGGCGATTCGGCCAGATCCGGCGCAGCCGCATCCATGATCGGCGCATCTGCGGCCGGGACTGTGCCCTCGGCGGTGTCTTTGACCGCGACATCTGCGGCTTTCACCTTGCTGCGTTCACCGCGCTCGGCCTGATAGCCCAGTCCCATCATCAGATCGGAAAACTGTTCCAGCGTCATGCCGGTGATCGACAGCATGTCCGGTTTTGCTTCGAATCCGCCACGGGTGTCCTCGGATCGCAACATATCCGCCAGACGTTCCAACATGTCGATGCGAATCGAGCGGGCCCCGGATTTGCGGTAGCCCGACATCGTGTCGGCCCCATCCGCCGCACCCACATCGGTTGGCACAGTGACCAGACCGGGCGGCGGTGCTTCGGGGAAAATATCAAGGTTCTGCCACAGCGACCACAGCACCAGACGCAGACGCGTCGGGGCAGGTTTCAGCAACAGCGGCATGAAGATCGTAAACTGACCGAAACGCACGCCATGTTTGCGCAGAGCGCCACGGGCGTCCTGATCGAGTGCCTTGACGTCATCCGCGACCGTTGCACGCGGCAAAACGCCAAAACCTTCGACCATGCGAAAGGCAAAGCCCTTGGCCAACCCGCTCAGCGCCTCGTCACGGCCCAGCGCAACAAGCGGTTCGAACAGCGTCGACACCTTGCGATCAATGAAGTGCTGCAAACGCCGCTGCACCTTCTGTGCCACATCCGGTCCGGCTTCGTCATCGACGAATGCCTTGACCTCGGGCTTCAGCGGATCCGCGCCTTTGACAAGTTTGCCAACCGCCTGATCGCCCCACATCAACCCACCCTGTTCGGTAAAGTCGATTTCGGTATCAGGCGCATTATAGAACCGGTCCGCGCGCAGATGGAAATGCGGGCTCAATGCCTGAAGCGACGCGGTTTTCAGCGTTTTTGCCTCCTGCCCGGTCGCATCTTTGTCCTGCCGGAAGCGGAACCCCTCAAGACGGCCGACGAATTCGCCCTCGACCGTCACTTCACCATTTTCATTCACTTCGGCCAAGAGGGCCTCCTTCTGCTTCAACCGCCGCAACAACACAGATGTGCGCCGATCAACAAATCTTTGGGTCAGGCCGGCATGTAACGCGTCCGACAGCCTGTCTTCTACAGCGCGAGTTCTCGCCGCGCCAATGGCTTTCGTCACTGACCCAGCCCTTACGCTGTGCCACATAGGTCCATGTGCGGATATATGCCAATCGTTTCGACAATGTGTCGATATCACCATCAATGCGGTCAATGCGGCGAATTTGCCGCGCCAGCCAATCATCGGGCATGGTGCCGCCCTGATGCAGGAAGCCGAAAATCGACGCCAGAAGCCCGGAATGTTCGGCCGCACTGATGCCGCGAAAATCGGGAATACGACAGACATCCCACAGCAATCTGACCGCATCGGGGCTGGATGCGCGGGCAAAGACCTCATCCTCTTGTGCCAGAGTGCGCAGCGCCCGCAGGTCGTCGGATTCGCGTGTGCGCACAAGGATGTCATCCTCGGTCGGGCGTTCCAGCGATGCGATCAACCGGTCGATCGTGCCGAATTCCAGCGCCGCATTGCGCCATTGCAGTTTTTTCAACGGGGTAAAGCGGTGGTCGCAAATCGCATTTGCCACCTCTTCATCCAGCGGCGGCGCTTCGCCGGTGACACCAAAGGTGCCATCGCGCATCCCGCGCCCTGCCCGCCCGGCGATCTGGGCCAGTTCATTTGGCGCCAGCGCCCGCACCCGTCGCCCGTCAAACTTTGACAAGCCCGAAAACGCAACGTGATGCACATCAAGGTTCAGCCCCATTCCGATGGCATCCGTCGCCACCAGAAAATCAACATCGCCGTTTTGATAAAGTTCCACCTGGGCATTGCGGGTCCGGGGCGACAAGGCCCCCATCACCACCGCTGCACCGCCCTTTTGTCGCCGCAACAGCTCTGCGATGGCATATACATTTTCAACAGAAAACCCGACAATCGCGCTGCGAGGTTGCAGTCTGCTTATCTTTTTCGAACCAATATAGCTTAATTGGCTCAGACGGTCGCGGCGGGTAAATTCCACCCCCTTGACCAATGCGGCAATCGGGCCGCGCATGGTTTCGGCCCCAAGGAACAGCGTCTCATGGGTGCCACGCATCCGCAAAAGCCGGTCGGTAAACACATGGCCCCGTTCGGGATCGGCACAAAGCTGAATTTCGTCGATCGCCACGAAATCTGTGCCCATGCCTTCGGGCATGGCTTCGACCGTACAGACCCAATATTGGCTGCGCGGCGGCACAATCCGTTCCTCGCCGGTGACCAGCGCGACCACAGAAGGCCCGCGTGCGGCAACGATCTTGTCATAGACTTCGCGCGCGAGCAGCCGCAGCGGCAGGCCGATAATGCCTGTGCGATGCCCCAACATGCGCTCAATTGCGTAATGCGTTTTGCCCGTATTGGTGGGGCCAAGGACCGCAACGGTCCGTCCACTGGTCGCCATCCCGCGTCCTCCGGGTCTTGTTCAGAGATCACGGCCGCGGGCCGCGACCAACAGCCGCTCGACACCCTTTTGCGCTTCTTCATCGTTGGGATGCAAGCGCAAGACCATTTCATATCCGTCCAATGCGCGTTTCTTGTCGCCAAGAGATTCGAAAATCACCGCAAGCCCGCGCAGGGCGGCGAAATGGTCCGGGTTCAACCGCAGCGCCATTTCCAGATCCCCGAGTGACGGGCCAACCAGATCCGCATTGTAATACGCCATGGCCCGCATGTGATAGCCTTCGGCAAAATCCGGCGCATGGTCGATCAGGGCGGTCAAATGTTCAATGGCGGCCGGAAAATCCTGCACATCCATCGCGTCCTGACCGCGTTTCAGCAACAAATCCATCGCGCCAGAGCCAGAGCGCGACCAAAGCCGTGCAATCTCGGCTTCAATCCGTGCAGCTTCGACCGGCTCAGCCTCGCGCAATTGATTCAAAAGCGCGTCAGTTTCCGCCGCTTCGATAACCGAAGGTAGGGAATACATGACTATGAGCGAAAGTGCCGCAACGCTACGTTTGATGTGTTGTCTGATCGTATCCATAGTTATTCCAATGTAACGCGGCGGGATCGAAATACTACCCGCGATCAGACTTAGGAGAACGCAAATGAGTGATGTGGTGACCGCAGCGGTCAAGGCGCTGAACGAAAAGCTCGACGATGGCTTTGACGGCAAAGCAAAATTCGTCATCGACGGCGAGGGATCTATCCTGGTCGATGAAAACGGCGCCAGCGCATCGGACGAGGATGGCGATGTGACCCTGACCGCGGATGCCGACACATTCGAGGCCATTCTTGCCGGTGATCTCGATGCGACCAGCGCCTTCATGAGCGGCAAGCTGACGGTTGATGGCGATATGGGACTGGCCATGCAACTGGGATCGGCCTTGTCCTGATGACACTTTTGCCAGCCCCGTATTTCAACGACATTGCCCGCGGTCCCGACAACGGCCAATGTTACTGGCTGACCACCGATGACGGAAAACGCATCCGTATCGGCCATTGGCCTGCCGTCGGCACCGCAGAAGGTAAGCCACTGGGAACATATCTTATTTTCCCCGGTCGCACGGAATATGTCGAAAAATACGGGCCGCTGGCAAAAAACCTGACCGCTGTCGGATACGAGGTGATTGCCATCGACTGGCGCGGTCAGGGGTTGTCGGATCGCATGCTGGCCGACGAACGGGTCGGCCATGTGGATGTGTTTGCCGATTATCAACGCGATGTGCAGGCTGTCCTGGCCGCATTGCCCAAGTTGGGCGCACCGAAACCGCTGTATCTGCTGGGTCATTCCATGGGCGGCTGCATTGGCCTGCGCGCCCTGCACAACAAGATTCCGGTTATTGCCGCGGTCTTTACCGGTCCGATGTGGGGCATTCGCATTTCGACCCCGGTGCGCCCCGCCGCATGGGCCGTGGGCTGGACCAGCAAAATCCTGGGCCTCAGCCATCATTACGCGCCCTCGACCGGGGCAGACAGCTATGTCGCCACCGCGCCCTTTGAAGACAATCTTTTGACCACGGACCGCGACATGTTCGATTTCATGCGCGATCAGGTGGTCACACACCCGGAATTGCAACTGGGCGGACCTTCTCTGCATTGGTTGCATGAGGCGCTGCGCGAATGTCGCCAGCTGGCGGCGATGCCCTCGCCCGACCTGCCCTGCCTGACCTTTATCGGCAGCAATGAACGCATTGTCAGCGTGCCGGATATTCAAACCCGCATGTCCAACTGGCCCGGGGGCAAGCTGGAGGTGCTGGAAAATGGCGAACACGAAGTCTTGATGGAGGCCCGGGAAATGCGGGCGCGGATATTCGAACTGACCTGCGCCCATTTCCACGCCGCTTTTGAACAGGAAAATCAGGTCCGGGTCACGGCGTAACACAATCCGCCACCGGGCGGCGGCGCGCCCTCCCTTGAACCTTGGACCTTGCCGGGCTTATCTGTGGGCAACCAGAACAGAAGGCCAAATTCATGCTGAACCTCCCCTTTCCCGTGCGCGACGCCAATTCCGGTGCGGGCACCCGCGATCTTGGCGATTTGCCGGAATGGGATCTGTCCGATCTCTATGCCGGGGAAGATGCCCCCGAACTGGCCCGCGATCTTGACTGGCTTGCCACGGAATGCGCCAGCTTTGCTGCCGATTACGAAGGCAAGCTGGACGGTCTGGATGCTGCCGAGCTGTTGAAATGCGTGCAGCGCAACGAAAAGATCAGCTCTGTTGCCGGGCGCATCATGTCCTATGCCGGGCTGCGCTATTACCAGCTGACCACCGACGGTGCGCGGGCGAAATTCATGTCCGACGCGCAGGAAAAAATCACCAATTTCACCACACCGCTGGTGTTTTTCACGCTGGAACTGAACCGGCTGGGTGATGATCATTTCGAACGGCTTCTGGCCGAAAGTGGCGATCTGGCGCGCTATGCCCCGGTGTTCCGGCGCATTCGGGCGATGAAACCCTTTCAGCTTTCTGATGAGTTGGAAAAATTCCTGCATGATCTGGGGGTTGTCGGCGATGCCTGGGAACGGTTGTTTGACGAAACCATTGCCGGGCTGACCTTTGAAGTTGACGGCGAAGAGCTGAACATCGAGGGCACGCTGAACCTTTTGACCGAACAGGACCGGTCAAAGCGCGAGGCCGCCAGCGTCGAATTGGCGCGGGTGTTTGCCGAAAACATTCGCATCTTTGCCCGCGTGCACAACACGCAAGCCAAGGAAAAGGAAATCGTCGACCGTTGGCGCAAGATGCCCAGCGCCCAGACCGGTCGCCACCTGTCCAACGATGTCGAGCCAGAGGTCGTCGAAGCGCTGCGCAATGCGGTTGTTGCCGCCTATCCCCGGCTGTCGCACCGCTATTATGCGTTGAAAGCCAAATGGTTGGGCCTGGACCGGATGCAGGTCTGGGACCGCAATGCGCCCCTGCCGATGGAAGAAACCCGCACCGTTGGCTGGGACGAAGCACGCCAAATCGTGACCGAGGCTTATGCCGGATTTGATCCGCGCATGGCAGAATTGGCAGAGCCGTTTTTCGAAAAAGGCTGGATCGACGCGGCGGTAAAACCGGGCAAAGCGCCGGGTGCTTTTGCCCATCCAACCGTGACCGACGTACACCCCTATGTGATGCTGAACTATCTCGGCAAGCCGCGCGATGTGATGACATTGGCGCATGAATTGGGCCATGGCGTGCACCAGCGTCTTGCCGCCGATCAGGGCGAAATGCTGTCCTCGACCCCGCTGACATTGGCGGAAACCGCATCGGTGTTCGGCGAAATGCTGACCTTCCGCAAGATGTTGGAGGGCGCGAAGACGAAAGAGGCCCGCAAGATCCTGTTGGCGGGCAAGGTCGAGGACATGATCAACACCGTGGTGCGCCAGATCGCGTTCTATGACTTTGAATGCAAATTGCACGCGGCGCGCCGGGAAGGTGAACAAACCCCCGACGACATCAATGCGCTCTGGATGTCGGTACAGGCCGAAAGTCTCGGGCCGGTGTTCGACTTCATGGAGGGGTATGAAACCTTCTGGGCCTATATTCCGCATTTCGTGCATTCGCCGTTCTACGTCTATGCCTATGCCTTTGGCGATGGTCTGGTGAACGCACTTTATGCCGCCTATGAGGCCGAGCCGGAGGGGTTCCAGGAGAAGTATTTCGACATGCTGAAGGCCGGCGGATCGAAACACCACAAGGAACTGCTGGCCCCATTTGGCCTTGATGCATCGGACCCTGCGTTCTGGGACAAGGGCCTGTCGATGATCGAAGGTTTCATTGACGAGTTGGAAGCGCTGGAAGACTAGGCGCCAATGATCTGGCGGTTCGGGTATTTGCAGCCCGAGCCGCCAGATTGCGCATAACACATGCTGACATTTGAAAACATCCTGACCGACCGCGGATCGAAATATGCGGTATCTGGCGCGCCCTGTGCGTCGGACACCGAGGCAAAAGAGCTGCTCAAAGCGCTGAAGACGCAAAAGAAATTCGCCAAGGCGACGCATAATACCTGGGCTGTTCTGCTCGACCACGCGCCCATCAAGAACGACGATGGCGAAAGTGGCGCGGGCAATGTGATCCTGAGGATGCTGGAACGTGATGACATCCGCAACCACCTGGTGATTGTCACGCGATGGTACGGCGGCAAACATCTGGGCGGGGATCGGTTCCGGCACGTGCAAACTGCGGTACGTCATTACCTTCAGGCGGCGAATTTGCTCTGAAATCTATTGCAGGACAAAGGGTTGTTTCTGCCAATCCCGCAGCGCCTCAATGACCGCTTCGGGCTGTTCCATCGGCGACATATGACCGGCGCCTTCGATCACCTTCAGCCGTGCATAGGGGATCAGGGTCGACAGAAATTGATGCCGTTTGACCGGCAGGGCCACGTTTTCCGCGCCACACATCACCATTGCCGGCACTTTGCATTTGCGCATCACCGCTTGTTGATCGCGGCGGCGCACTGCGGCACGCGTCTGGCGGGCATAGACCTCTGCCCCCAGGTGCAACCCCATGTCCAATGCCATGGCCCTGACCTCTGCGCTGTCGGGCGAGACAGCAAGACCAGACAATCGCAACTCTTCTTCCAACGCTTCGGCCAAGCGCCCCGTGCGGGCCTTGACAAGCCGCGCCTCGCGCGCGGCGGCCTCTTGTGGCGTTTCGGCCAGGGGGGTTGTGTCCATCAGCGCCACGCGCAACACCCGCTCCGGGGCACGGCGCATCACTTCCATGGCGACGATGCCGCCAAATCCCAGCCCCGCCAAGGCAAATTTGGCGGGCAGCGCCGACATCAAGGCCGACGCAATCTCTTCGACGCGTTCGCCAATTGTCACCGGGGCGACCATCACAGGTGTATCCGCGCTCAGCGCCAGAACCTGCGGCCCGAACACCCGTGCGTCACACATAAAACCTGGTAAAAAGACGAGCGGCTCGCGCATTTCGACCCAAAGGCCCCCAATTTGTCCCCACTATTGCTGTGGGATTTGCGGCCACAATATCGAATGCCAGCGCAAAGGAAAGTGCGGAAACGCGGGCCGGGGCAACCGGGCGGATTGTTGAACATCACGGTCGGAAACCGCCCAAGAATTCACCCCGCGCGGCCCCGAAATGGCGGAAAATCCCGATAAAGCTGCTGGCGCGTGGAAAGCGCCATGTCCGGGACGGCCCCGCGTTTCAATAACGTGCCGCGCGGCGCGATGTAGCTGGAGATCTGCCGCCAGGGCTCTGGCCGCCAGGAAATATTGAAGGCGCAGAGTTTTGGAAAGAACCACAGCTCTGAAAACGGCAGGTGATCGTGAATCCACCAAGCAAGATCGCGCCAATCGCGGCCGCGATCATACTGGTCGGCAAACCACGGAATGACGATGCTGGCCCCGGCCACCGGAACATCGGGAAAATCCCAGATATGGCATTCCTGGGGATAGTCATTGCGGGCGCAATTCAGTTTATTTTCGTTGCCATAGCGGTTCAGCTCTGGCGATCTATATCCGGATCGCACCGCGACCCGACCAAAGGTGTCCTGCATGGGATCCAACAGCGCCTCGCAAAAGGACCGCCCGCGTGAAATCGCCAGATCCGGGTATTCCGGGATATTGGCGATGCCGTGGAAATTGCCGATTTCTGAATACAGAAATTCGCGCATATAAAAATGCTGTCCCAGCCGCACCCGGCCCAACGTTTCCAGGCTCCACATGCTGGTCGGCTTGCGCATCACCCTGCCCTGTGGTGTCGGCCCGGCCCACCGCAATGGCAGGCCGCTCCGGGTCGGGGGTCAGCCATGACCGTTCCAGCGAAACGACCCATCCGCAGCCAAGGGCGAAAACGGGTTATGCGCCACTTCCCAGATGTTGCCTTCTGGATCCGAGAAATACGCGTGATAGCCGCCCCAGAACACCTCTTGCGGCGCTTTCAGGATCGTGGCGCCGGCAGCTTCGGCCCGTTGCACCAGCGCATCCACGGCGGCACGATCCGCCAGATTATGCCCCAATGTCATCGCGCCATGCCCCAGGCTGGCTTCTGCGACGCCAATATCCTTGGCCAATTCCGCAAGCGGATACAGACCCAATGTCTGACCAATCAGATCAAACGCAATCACGCCCTCCTGTGTTTCAACCCGGCGCCAGCCAAGCTGTTCATAAAATGCCGCGACCGCCGCCATGTCGCGCACGCCCAATGTAATCAGCGAAATTCGTTGTTCCATCATGACCCTCATTGATTAACTGAACGTGAACATATAGCGAACATCATCGCAACACCAGTTACAACAGGCTGCCCTGTTCCGGGGGCGCTTTTGCCGGTTTGACCTTGGTTTTGGGCTGCGCGCCGATTTTCAAACGCCCATCTGCGAATTCTATTTCCAATCCGGTTGCGTTTTGTGCCGCAGATTTTGTTGTGACAACGCCCGCTTCGCCGCGGACAACCGCGTAGCCGCGCGCCAGGGTCGCTTTGTACCCCAATGTTTCACGCAGGCGTTCCGCCGCAGCCAGTTGATCCCGCCAGCCAGACACCTGCCGCTGGGCACTTCCTTCAAAACGTGAAGAAAGCGATACAAGCCGCTCTTTTTGCGATTTTAAATCCCGTTCGATTTGGCGCGTAGATACCCGAATTGCATTCAATTTTTCGCGTTTCCGGGTGACCGATGCCGCCAGAACCGGCGCCAGTCGGGCCGCCAGTTTTTCGGTGCGCTGTTTGTCATTGCGCAGCATCCGGCGGAGCGACGACAATTGCAAAGCACCCGATTGTTCCGACAGGATCACGCGGCGCCGTTCGACCCCACGCACCAGCGCCACTGGCAGACGCTCGCCCCAGGTGTCCAGCCGCTGGCGCGGCCCCTCGGTCAAAACATCCGGCCGTGGCAGGGCACGGGACAGATCCCTAAGCCGTTGCTTGCGCTGGGAAACCCCGCCCGTCAGCGCCTGGGTCAAACGGCCGCCCTGACCA
This sequence comes from Marinovum sp. J2-8, assembly GCF_055808435.1. Taxonomy (NCBI): domain Bacteria; kingdom Pseudomonadati; phylum Pseudomonadota; class Alphaproteobacteria; order Rhodobacterales; family Roseobacteraceae; genus Marinovum; species Marinovum sp. J2-8. Next base: position 90,867 of record NZ_JBVVRZ010000010.1, read on the forward strand.
TCCAGCCAGGCAAGAAGTTCCAGCCGCACCGGCACCGCCATTTCCGCCGCCGCTGTGGGCGTGGGCGCCCGCCGATCCGACACAAAGTCGATCAGGGTCGTGTCGGTTTCATGCCCAACCGCCGAAATCAACGGAATTTCCGACGCCACAACAGCGCGGGCAACGATTTCCTCGTTGAAGCCCCAAAGATCCTCGATCGAACCGCCACCACGCGCCACAATCAACAAATCAGGTCGCGGCAAGGCACCCCCCGGCGTCAGAGCGTTAAAACCGGCAATGGCCTTGGCCACATCCGGGGCGCATCTTTCGCCCTGAACCGCCACCGGCCAGATCAGCACCTTGCGCGGGAACCTATCGCGCAATCGATGCAGGATATCCCTGATCACCGCACCACTTGGCGAGGTCACAACCCCAATTATTTCAGGAAGATACGGGATCTCCTTCTTGCGATCCGGCGCAAACAGCCCCTCGGCCTCCAGCGCCTTTTTGCGCTTGTCCAGCATGGCCATCAGGGCCCCGACGCCCGCCGGTTTGATATCCTCGATGACAATCTGATACTTCGATTGCCCGCCGAATGTGGTCACCCGACCAGTGGCCACAACCTCCATGCCTTCTTCCGGCATGGTCGCCAATCGCGCGGCGACACCTTTCCAGATCACACCAGAGATGACCGAACGATCATCCTTCAAATCCAGATAGATATGACCGGATCTTGGCCTGGAGACCCGCCCCACTTCGCCCTTGATGCGAATATGGGAAAACTCGCCCTCGATCACGCGTTTGATCGCGCCAGAGACCTCGGTCACCGAATATTCCGGCGCGTTCCTGCCCGCTTGGGACTTGTCGATCAGGTCTGACATCTCACCTCGCTTGTATCTGCTTGGGCCAGACCCTAAAACGCCGGGCAACAAAGTCCAAGCGGAGACCCCCATGAATATCCTCATCCTCGGCAGTGGCGGGCGCGAACATGCCCTCGCCTGGGCGGCCCTTCAGAACCCGAAATGTGACAAGCTGATTGTGGCACCCGGCAATGCCGGCATTGCGCAAATCGCCACCTGTGCATCGGTGGATATCGAAAACGCCGGGGCGGTTTTAGCGCTGGTCGAGGCCGAAACAATCGACTTTGTGATTGTCGGCCCGGAAGCGCCACTGGCGGCCGGGGTGGCGGACCGGCTGCGGGATGCAGGTTTGCTGGTGTTCGGCCCCTCGCAAGAAGCGGCGCGACTTGAAGCCTCGAAGAAATTCACCAAGGAAATCTGTGACGCGGCCAATGCGCCAACCGCAGCTTATGGCCATTTCACCGACCCGGATCGCGCCAAGGATTACATCCGCGCCCAGGGTGCCCCGATTGTGGTAAAGGCCGATGGCCTTGCGGCGGGCAAAGGCGTGATTGTGGCGATGGACGAAGCCACGGCGCTGGACGCGATCGACGATATGTTTGGCGGCGCATTCGGCGCGGCCGGGGCCGAAGTGGTGATCGAAGAATTCATGGACGGCGAAGAGGCCAGCTTTTTCGTGCTCTGTGATGGCAAGACCGCCCTGGCCATTGGCACCGCACAGGATCACAAGCGCGTCGGCGAAGGGGACACCGGCCCGAACACGGGCGGCATGGGCGCCTATTCCCCTGCCCCGGTCCTGACAGAAGCGCTTCAGAAACAGGCGCTTGATGAAATCATCAATCCGACATTGGCCGAAATGGCGCGGCGCGGGACGCCGTATCAGGGCGTGCTCTATGCCGGGCTGATGATCAAGGATGGGCAGGCGCGTCTGGTCGAGTACAACGTGCGGTTCGGCGATCCCGAATGTCAGGCCCTGATGCTGCGCCTGGGGGCACAGGCACTGGACCTGATGCATGCCGCAGCCGAGGAACGGTTGCACGAGGCACAGGTGACCTGGGGCGATGATCACGCGATCACCGTGGTTCTGGCCAGCAATGGCTATCCCGGCGCTTATGAAAAAGGCAGCGTTATCAAAGGGCTGGAAGCATTGCCCGAGGATAGCAGCAATATGGTGTTCCACGCGGGCACCACCGCGGTCGACGGCGCGATCACAGCAACCGGCGGCCGGGTTCTGAACGTGACTGCGCGCGGGGCCACGCTGGACGAGGCGCGCAAGCGGGCCTATGCGATGATCGACGGCATTGATTGGCCAGAAGGCTTCTATCGCAAGGACATCGGCTGGCGCGCGCTTTGACCTCAGGGGGCACCCTGGGGCTGCCGGTCACAAGGCCCCGGGTCAGGCCCGGGGCCGGTCCACAGCTGGATCACATGTGTCCGGCACTGCCCCGGACTTGATCCGGGGCCTCCCGGACCACATGAAACGGACCACGTGCAAGTGGCCTAGAATGGTTTGGTGACCACCACCCAAAGGATGGCGATCACGCCCAGAACACTGATTTCATTGAATATCCGCAAGAACCGGTCACTTTCGCGGAATTCACCGCGCCTTGCGCGGGCCACCATGCGACCGGTCATCACATAATGGGCGACCAGCAGGGACACCAGTCCCAGTTTTGCCCACACCCAAAGCGGAAAATCCCAGCTCACACCCAGCCACAGCCCGGTGATCAGGGCAACAACGCCAAGGCCCGCCGAAAACCGGTAGAGCCGAAATGTCAGATCACCGGTGGGCCCGGGCGCGCCAAGCTGCGCCCATTCCCGTTTCCAGAAAATCAATGCGCGCGGCACGGCAAAGATCGACGTCATCCACCCCATCACGCACAGCAGATGTATGATCTTGACCCAATCCATGCCGTCCAGCCCCCGTATCAGATCAGGTCATGCCCAACGCTTCTTTGTACATTTCCAACACCGCTTCTTCTTCGGCGATGTCGTCCTTGTCGCGTTTGCGCAGCGCGATCACCTTGCGGATCACCTTGGTGTCGTATCCACGCGCCTTGGCTTCGGCCATCACTTCTTTTTGCTGTTCGGCGATGTCTTTCTTTTCCTGATCCAGCCGCTCGAATCGCTCGATGAACTGGCGCAGTTCGCCTGCGGTCACTTTGTAGCTGTCGGGAATTTCGTTTTCGGTCACGTCCATGGATGCTCTCCTGCCTTTTGCAACGTAGCTAGCTTTGCCGCGCCCGTACCGCAAGACCCTTGCGATGACGGGCCGCTTCGATTACCGAACCGGCGAAGGCAGTAAGGGGTTTCATCATGGATTGGCTGGTCTGGGGCGGCGCGTTGGTGTCGGTTGTCGGTGTCGTCGGATTGATCTGGTGCATCACAACCGTGATGCGTGCCAAAAAATCGGCACTGTCGGAAGAGGCCATGCGCGCCGTGATGCACAAAGTCCTGCCGCGCAATCTGGCGGCCCTGTTCCTGTCGGTGATCGGGTTGATGATGGTGATTCTCGGAATTTCATTCGGGTGATGGGCGACGTGCCCGGCCCCGACCGGACACATCAATCAGATTTCAGGCCGACCTCTCTGGTCAAGCGCAGGAACCTGCGCCAAAGCGGCAGCGTCTAGACCGGCAGATTGTCGAACTGTGCCTCGACGGCATCGTCGATGCGGTCTTGTTCGGCACGCGCACAGCGGGGGTCGGACACGCGGACCCCCTCACTATCAGCTTTGCGTTGCAGTTCGAGCCGATGCTGGCGCAGCACCTGACGGTCCGCGACACCGCTGGCCGCGATCTGTGCGTCAATATCAGCAAAAAGGCGTTGGTATTGTGATCTATGCATCTTGGTCCTCCCCTGTCCAAGATCCTAACAGCATCTGAGATTCGGGGAACCCGGCAATACAAGCTCAGGTTGCGTTTTTTCGGATAATTGAAGCGCCGCACAAACCGCGCTGAAAAATTCGGCACTATGCCCTGCCCCGCCTCAATCAGCATCAAATTGCGAGTTTTCTGTCATCGACCTTCGGGGCGGCGCGGGCAGAATTTTGCCACTTGATACATATTCAGATATTGCTATATGAATATTGAAACGGCGGCGCCCTCATCAGGGGCCGGAATCGGGATCATAGTCATCGGGGATTACACCACATGCAGGCAGATTGGATTTGGGGGCTGATTGGCGGCTTGCTGATTGGCACAGGTGGTGCGGTCTACCTCTTGGGGAATGGCCGCATCATGGGGGCCAGCGGCATCATCGGCGGTCTTGTCGACGGCAGCGGCCGGGCAACGGCGCTGGAACGGTTGATTTTCCTCGCTGGTGTGGTGTTGGCCCCGATCGGCATTCTGGCGTTCACCGGCCCGGCGCAATCCCATTTGACTGGTAATCCGGTCATCCTGATTGCCGCCGGTCTACTTGTCGGTGTCGGCACCAGATTGGCCAATGGCTGCACCTCGGGCCATGGTGTCTGTGGTATTTCGCGCCTGTCGCTGCGCGGCATTGTCGCGACGGTGTTTTATATCGCGGCTGGCGGGCTCACCGTTGTTCTGTTCCGTCATATCCTGGGGATCATTTGATGCGCAATTTTCTGGCATTTATCGCGGGTGGGCTGTTTGGCGCCGGACTGTTGGTGTCGGGCATGACCGACACGGCCAAGGTCCAGGGCTGGTTGGATGTATTTGGCGATTGGGATCCGACCCTGGCCTTTGTGATGGGCGGCGCGATTGTCCCGATGGCGGTGGCCTGGCGGCTGACGTCTGGCCGTATCCCCTTGGTTGGAGGGGCATTTCCACCGCCACCGGACCAAAAACTGGGGCGCAATCTGGTGATTGGGTCGGTGTTGTTCGGGATGGGATGGGGGTTGGTCGGGCTCTGCCCCGGCCCGGTCGTCGCCTCGTTGGGATTTGGCAATTGGGGCCATTACCTGTTTCTTGCTGCGATGATTGTCGGCATGATCTTGGCCCCGGGACTGCGGTCACAACTGGACAGATCGGCCCGCGCAGCCTAAGGAGATATTATGGATATCAGGCATATTGACGAGACATATCATGTCTCCCCCCAGATCGCGCTCGAAGACCCTGCGGCCATTGCTGCCGCCGGGTTCAAAGGCATTATCTGCAACCGGCCCGACACCGAAGTGCCACCCGCGATTGGAGCAGAAAACATGCGCATCGCGGCCGAGGCCGAGGGGCTGGTGTTTCACGTTCTGCCGCTGACACATCAGACCATGACGCCCGACAATATCGCGCTGCAAATGCAATTGGTGGCCGAGATTGACGGCCCGGTTCTGGCCTATTGCGCCTCGGGCACGCGCTGCACGGTTATCTGGTCAATGGCCAAGGCGATGGACGGCGCGATGAGCCCGGATGACATCCTGGCCAAGGCGGCAGCGGCGGGCTATGCTCTGGACGGATTGCGCCCACAGCTGGAACTTCTGAGCCAGAGCTAGGCAACCACAATTGCCCAAATCCAATGCAGAGCCGCTAGCCAAGCGGTTCATTGGTCTTGGGCAAATCTCCGATTGGCAGCGCCCCTTCCCCCGCATCGAACGGTGGTAACGGACCGGGTCCGGCAACCGGATCGTCGAAATCCAACGGTGGAAGATCGGGCAAGGTTTCCGGCAGATTGCGATCTGGCTCGTTCCCGATCGGCTGATGAGAGGTCTGTGCAGGCGGGGCAATTTCCACTGGCGATGGCGCGGGGGCCGCTGTGGTCATCCCGGACGTAGTGGTCGTGCCTTCGACCTTGGCGCTTTTGCTCTGTTCAACCATCAACTGCGCAGCCGCCTCGGGGGCCGTGCCAGAGAACCGAACAGCCCAGTGATCCCCCAAACGCCCCAAGCGCGCTTTGCCAACCATTTTCCCGTCGACCGCCCGCAATTCCGCGCGGTCCATAAACATCTCATCAAGCGGCAACACATCCCCCGCCCGCAACGATCCGGCCCGCGACAAGGGAAGGCTCAGCCGCCCGGCGACCACCCGCATTTCCGCCGGGATCGCTAGAAAGGCCTCCTCTGGCGTGTCACGCGGCGTTTTGACCGGCGCCTCGGGCTTGGCCATGAACGGCAGCAGCAACAGCAAATCCCCACTCCGCCGCCCAAGCGCCACATCCAGCGTCACCCGAATCAACCGGAATTGTGGTGATTCCAGCGCCAGCACCAGCGCCCGGCCATCTTCGGCCATTGCACCAAACCGATAGCCAATCAGCCAGCTATTGTCCTTGCCCTCGATCGTGTCGCCGGCACCTTCCACGGCATCGCCATCCGCATCCTGACAAAGCGCCACATCGACCCGTTCCAGCGCCGCATCCAGCCAAGGCGCCACCATGGCGGCATCCGTCGGCGTCAACCGCCGGTCACTGACCGCAAGGTTAGACACCGTTCCCATGGTTTGCACCTCGATCAACGAGGTCACCAAAGCCCGGTCCATGCCCACCGCCCCACGCGCGCCATCCGGCCCGTCCAGAAGCGCCAGCAACATATCAGGCGGCAGCGTCTGACCCAGCCCCTCAAGCCCGGTATCGGAAATTTTCAGGTCACTGACCTGTAACGGCAGGTCAAGCAATTGTGCCGCCGCCCGCGCAAGCCCCAGCCGCAGCGCACGCGCTGGGGACATGATGCGCGTTTCCTGTTCCCTGCGTGCAGCAGAGGCCAGATCGCTCAGCAAATTTTTGCGCTGTGTGTCCGCCATAGATCCCGGTCAGCAATGGGCCGGTCTGGCCCGTTAAGCATACAGAACGATCTATGAGGTCAATTGGTTACCATAGGCTTACCGCTTGCCGTTTCTCCTGATCGGGTGGACGGCAATGTCACGCGAAAATGGGTTTTCCCCTCACCCGGAACATAATCAATTGCCCCTCCCAAACGATCCATAATCTGGCGGCAAATCGACAGCCCAAGCCCCGCACCGCCTGCCCGCTGCGGGCTGACACGGGAAAATTTTTCGAAAATCAGATCGCGGGCCTCCGGTGGAATGCCACTGCCATTGTCGACGAAATCCACCTGCACCTCGCCCCCCTCCTGGACAGAGGCATGAATGGTCAATTCCGGCGATGCCGCATCGCAATACTTGCGTGCATTGGCGATCAGATTGATGAACACCTGGCCCAGACGGTCGAAATCGGTTTCCAGCAGACATTCCTCGGCCTCTGTATCGCGGCGGATCACCAGGGTCGCATCCTCCTCGCCTGCCGCGGCGGCGGCCACGGCCTGATCCAGAGCGCTGCGCAGGGTGCCTTTGCGCAGGTTCAAATTCACCTGGCCGCTTTCCAGAACACTGAGATCCAGAAGGTCATCCAGCAAACGGGTCAAGCGCACCGATTTGTCATGAATGATCGAGGAATATTTGCGCTTTTCCTCGGTCGACACGTCGCGTGTATCCCGCAGAATTTCCGAAAAGGCCCGGATCGACGTCATCGGCGTGCGCAGCTCGTGGCTGATCTGGCTGAGAAATGCGTCCTTTTGCACCGACAACCGGGTCAATTTGTCATTGGCTTCGCGCAGTTTGGCCGCCGTCGCCGCCAATTCACGCGACTGTGCCTCCAGCTGGTCGGAATATTCGATCATCTGCGCGGTTTCATCCGCCACAGCCAGCAATTCCCGCACCGAGACCGAGGCCCCGCCGACAATCTGCGCCACCATCGCATGGGCGGTTGCCGCCCCGACCGAACCGGACAATTCACGCTCCAGCCGTTGCAGGAAATCCGGGTTCGGATCCGGCAGATCCCCCGGCCGGGCGGCCCGCCCGCTTTGGCGCGCGGCCTCTTGTTCGAAAAAGGACTGGGCTTCGTCGGCGCCCAGAATCCGCTGCGCCATGACCATCAGATCTTCGGCCTGGGCGGCACCGGCGGTCCAGCCCCGTGCATTTGTCGTATGTTGCAAGGCATTGACGAATTGCGCGCCTTGCAACCGCTCCAACGGCGCCGGGAAAGACGCGAGAGAGACCACAAGAAAGGTCACCGCATTCAGCGACAGCGACCAGAACACCGCATGCACCAACGGGTCCAGCCCCTCGATCCCAAACAACGCCTGTGGGCGCAACCCGCTAAGGCCGAAGGGCCCATTGTCCAGCAGGGACTGCGGCATCAACATCCCGGTCCCGAGGCTGGGCAGAAACAGGGTATAGCCCCACAGCGCAAAACCCACGGTCAACCCGGCCAGCGCCCCGATCCGGGTCGCGCCGCGCCAATACAAGCCGCCAATCATCACCGGCAGCACCTGGCTCAACCCGGCAAAGCTGACCAATCCAATGGCCGCCAGCGCCGCACCGCCGCCGGATACGCGGAAATAAAGGTATCCCAGGAACACAATGGCCGCGATAGAGATCCGCCGCGACAACAAGACCACATGCCGGACATCCCCCGACACGCTGGCACGCGTACCCGATTGGCGCAGCCACAACGGCATGACGATGTGGTTTGACACCATGGTGGACAAGGCCAGCGCCGCCACAATCACCATCGACGTGGCCGAAGAGAACCCGCCAAGAAAGGACAGGATCGCCAATGCGGTCTGCCCTTCGGCCAAAGGCAGGGTCAGGACAAAAAGATCCGGGTTGGCCTCTGGCGGCAATCGCTCCAATCCCATGACGGCAATCGGCACCACAAACAGGCTCATCAACAACAGATAGCCGGGAAAGGCCCAGCTGGCGGTGCGCAGATGGGCCTCATCGGCGTTTTCCACCACCATGACCTGAAACATACGCGGCAAACACAAAAGCGCCGCGCCGGACAAAAACGTCAATGCGGCCCAGCGGCCACCATCCATCTGCCAATGGCCGATCTTGGAGGCATCGATCCGCGCCAGCGTCTCGGCCACCCCGCCCGACAATCCCCAGACCACGAAAATGCCAACCGCCAGCAACGCCATCAGCTTGATCACCGCCTCGACCGCGATGGCCATGACCACGCCGTGGTGGCGTTCGTTGGCATCCAGATTGCGCGTGCCGAACAACACCGTGAACAAGGCCAACCCAAAGGCCACCCAAAGCGCGGTCGAGGTGCGCCCGCCATCCCCTGGCCCCGGCTGCCCGACCGCATCAGCAAAAGTGGCAAAGGACAGCGTCACCGATTGCAATTGCAATGCGATATACGGCGTGGTGCCCACCACGGCCAGAATGGTCACCCCCACCGCCAGAAGATTGGATTTCCCGAAGCGCGATGAAATCAGATCCGCGATAGAGGTCACCCGCTGGCTCCGCCCCACCCGCACCAATTTGCGCAGCACCCACCACCAGCCGATCATGACAATCGTCGGCCCAAGATAGATGGTGATATATTCCAGCCCCGATCGCGCCGCATAGCCCACTGCGCCGTAAAACGTCCAGGCCGTGCAATAAATCGACAGCGACAGCGTATAGACCACCGGCGAGCGCAACCACCGCCCCCGCCCCTTTCTGGCACTGCGCTCGGCGACAAAAGCCACAAGAAACAACAAGGCCACATAGATTGTGCAGACCATGATCAGCAGATTGACGGTGTTCATGGCTCTTGTTTCGACCCGGCTGGCGGGGCCCCGGGCCCATTTGGGTCACGCTCTGCATCATTGGCCGCCCGCGCCGCCCGCGAGGCCGGGTCATCTATATCGGCCTCATTGTCGTCCCGCAGATAGAGCGACAACACCATCGCCACCGCCACCAATGCCGCCCAAAGCAGAAACAGATAGAGAATCGCGCTGGACATGCTGACGCCCCCGGCGCCCTCTGCCCACAACAGCGGCACCATCACCAGCATGATGCCCAGCACCGGCAGAAACCGCGCCCCATCCTCAAGCCGCCGCCGCCGATAAGTCTGGCGTTCAAGAAATAGATGTTTCGGCCGATCGGTCATGCGGCTGTCATCGGTCGGTCATGGGCGGGCCAATTCGCGAACCGCCTCCAGGATGTCATTGTTCGAAAACGGCTTTGTCATGAATCGGTTGGCGCAGGCGGCTTTCGCCATATCGCGGTCTTTCGCCTGTCCACGTGCGGTCAGGATCAGCACCGGCAGCGCGGACCATTTATCGCAGGCACGCAGATCGCGCAGGATTTCATAGCCCGACCGCCCCGGCAGCATCACATCAAGAATCACCAGATCCGGCGCACGACGATCCACCACCTCCAATGCATCATGGCCATTGGAATGGGTAAACACCTCCCACCCGTCACGCGACAGAAAGAAGCTGATGGCTTCGATGATATTTGGCTCATCCTCGATCACGAGAACACGTTTGCCCATCGCATCCCCCTCCCAAAGTCAGCGCAAAGCAATAATATTACGCCGACTTTTATCGGCGGTTTTCACGGGGAAGTCAAAATGCTTTGTGCGTTTATGAATTTCGACGCGCGACAAAGGCCCCGCAAACCTCAATGCCGCAACACTTTTCGCGTTCCGCATCAAATCCGGGCTCTTCAGATCTTTCATCTGACCAAAAATATCCCGGGGGGGTTCCGGGGGCTGGCCCCCCATCTATCCTGTGGTTTGGGGGGCTGGCCCCCCATCTGTCTTGCGGTTTGGGGGGCTGCCCCCCCATCTATCCTGTGGTTTGGGGGGCTCCCCCCCCCATCTATCCTGCGGTTTGGGGGGCTACCCCATCTTCCCTGCGGTTTGGGCCCCCCCCATCTATCCTGCGGTTTGGGGGGCTACCCCATCTTCCCTGCGGTTTGGGACCCCCCCCAACCTGTCGACACGCAACAGCGTGGCGAAATCAAATCGGCGGGACCGGTAGTCACAAACCGGCGGTCAGGACCGAAGGCTCGCGGCGGGCGCTGCATGTCTCCCGCGTACAGATCCGACAGGACACCCCGACCGGAACCGGCGCATGTCCTGTGCCGTCGCCCGCATCGCTCGCCGGGAACAACCGCACCAACATCGCGGCTTCGATCCGGGCCACATCGCCAAATCGCATGCCCCCGGTCAGTTCGGCAATCGAAAAGGTCTCGAAACGCCGGGCTTCACGCGCCGATTGTTCCACCAGCCGATAGACAGGTTGGGCCGGACGGGTCAGCGCGGTAAACAATGGCCAGAGCGCACAGGACGCCCCGAACCGCGGCAGCGGGAATTCATCCAGCGGCTTGCGAAACAGCAATGTCCCGGAGGCATCACAGATCACCAATCCAAGCGGCCCCACCCCGGCGCTGTCCGGCAGAATGGCCAATCGGTGCAAGGCGCTGCCCAATGGCGCATCAAAATCGCGCGCCAACCCGGCCGGATCAAACCCGTTTGCCGCGACATAGGCCAGCAGCGGGTCCAGCGGAATGCGCCCGGCGTCGCGGGCATAACGTTCCAGATAGCGCAACATCGCATCGCGCGAGGCCGCCATGGTCAACCCCTCTGCCCCGGCCACGATCTCGGCCACCGTCTGGGTGCCGGATTCCAGAGTTTCAAACTGATAGGCATGCCCTTCGAGAAAGGCTTCGACCTCTTCCTGGGGGGACGTCAGATTGGCCTGGGCATCCGCCGAATCCAGATAGCGCACCAATGCGGTCGAGGTATCCGCCAGCCGCCGGGCATCTTCGTTGATATTGCGGTGAAAGCGGTCCTGCCACTCTGGTTCGATTTCGCCGCTGTCGGCCAGAATGCCTGGCGGTCGACCGGATCGAGGTCACAGTGGACAACATATCATGCAATGACGCGGCCAGATGCGGGTCGTGGGTCAGCCGGTCGGTCAGGGTTTCAACCGTGCGTTCCAACGCATCCACCCGGCGACGGTTGGCCGCCAAAAGCGCCGCCCAGCCCGGAAAGCGGCCGGCAAATTCGTCAATGCGATCCAACTCTGCCCGAAGGTCGGGCTGCGCCGCCGCCGCTTCGCGCAGGGTGGAAATCAGCGCCGCCTCCGCCCCCTCGATCAGCGCCGAGGGCTCGACCTCCAGAATCCTGGCCAAAGACAGCAACAGCTTGCCGCCGATCCGGCGACGATTGTGTTCGATCAAATTTAAATAACTGGCCGAAATTCCGGCGCGCGCCGCCAGTTCAGCCTGTTTCATGCCGGTGGCGGTGCGCCGCTCTCGGATCCGGCTGCCTGTCAAAGTGTCGCGGGCCATTGGAATTTCTCCGGCAATTTCAAAGACGCTCTGCATCGCAGAATAATTTCTTTACACATTCCCCCGCGTCATTGTCCATAAATTTACAAGAAAATCATTAGGCCAAAAGCCTTTGTTGCGAAGTTTTCGGTAACCACGCGATAATGTTTTTGCACGAAAAGTGCGCGTGTCCCGGGTGGAGGAGCCCGCGAGACACATTCATGAAACGGGAGGATACCATGTCCAAATCGAATTTCACGCGTCGTGGCGTGCTGAAGACCGGTGCGATGAGCGCCGGGGGTCTTGCGCTGCCCACCATCCTGACCGCCGCCAGCCATGCAGGCTATACCAATGCGCCGACCGGCTCGACTGTGACGCTTGGTTTCAACGTGCCCCAAACCGGCCCCTACGCCGATGAAGGCGCGGACGAGCTGCGTGCATATGAACTTGCGGTGGAACATCTGAACGGCGGTGGCGACGGCGGCATGTTGTCGACATTCTCGTCCAAAGAGCTGGACGGTTCCGGCATCCTCGGCAAGAAGGTCGAATTTGTCACTGGCGACACCCAGACCAAATCCGACGCCGCCCGCGCATCGGCAAAGTCGATGATCGAAAAAGACGGCGCTGTCATGATCACCGGTGGCTCGTCCTCGGGTGTGGCTGTGGCGGTTCAGGGTCTGTGCCAAGAGGCCGGCGTCATCTTCATGGCTGGTTTGACCCACTCGAACGACACAACCGGCAAGGACAAGAAGGCCAACGGTTTCCGCCACTTCTTCAACGCCTATATGTCGGCGGCGGCCCTCGCGCCGGTGCTGCAGAAACTCTACGGCTCGGACCGCAAAGCCTATCACCTGACAGCTGACTATACATGGGGCTGGACGCAGGAAGAATCGATTGCGGCCGCCACCGAAGCGATGGGTTGGGAGACCGTCGAAAAGGTCAAAACCCCGCTCGCGGCGACCGATTTCTCGTCCTATATCGCACCGGTTCTGAACTCGGGCGCGGATGTTCTGGTCCTGAACCACTACGGCGGCAACATGGTCAACTCGCTGACCAACGCGGTGCAATTCGGTCTGCGAGAAAAGCAGGTGAACGGCAAGAACTTCGAAATCGTTGTGCCGCTCTATTCGCGTCTGATGGCCAAAGGTGCCGGTGAAAACGTGAAGGGCATTCACGGCTCCACCAACTGGCATTGGTCGCTTCAGGACGAAGGGTCCAAGGCGTTTGTCAAATCCTTCGGCACCAAATACGGCTTCCCGCCGTCCCAGGCCGCACACACATGTTATGTGCAGACCCTGCTTTATGCGGATGCGGCGACACGGCAGGCACGTTCAACCCCTGTGGCATTGCGGAAGCATTGGAAGGGTTTGAATTCGACGGTCTCGGCAACGGCCCGACATTGTATCGCGCCGACGATCACCAGTGCTTCAAAGATGTTCTGGTGGTGCGCGGGAAAGAAAACCCAACATCCGAGTTCGACCTTCTTGAAGTGGTCGAAGTCACACCTGCGGCACAGGTCACCTATGCCCCCGATCACCCGATGTTTGCCGGTGGTCAACTGGGATCATGTAACCCCGGCGCATAACCGGGCGGCATGATACGGGCGCCTATTCAGGCGCACAGATCCAAAATCAACTTGGGTGGGCAATTTTGTCCACCCAAACCCTATCGCCTGGGCCTCTCTGTCCACGGCGCAAAATAGTCATTTTCCGCAAGGGGTGGGACAATGGACGCAATCATTCTGCAAATTCTGAACGGCCTGGACAAGGGCTCTGCCTATGCGCTGATCGCGCTGGGGCTGACATTGATCTTTGGCACGTTGGGCGTGGTCAACTTTGCCCACGGCGCGCTGTTCATGATCGGGGCCTTCTGTGCCGTCACGGTCCAGCGCATCCTGACCCTGAGCTATGAGGTCGTCGACGAGACACAGACCGATTTCCTTGGCAATCCGCTAAAGGTCAAAGTGCCCTATGTCGAAAGTTGGTTTGGCCCGGAAACCGGTGCCGCGATCATCGACTGGGCGGTCCCATTGGCGATCCTGTTTGCCATCCCGATCATGATCGCCATCGGTTTCATCATGGAACGCGGGTTGATCAAGCATTTCTACAAACGTCCCCATGCGGACCAGATCCTTGTGACCTTTGGTCTGGCGATCGTGCTGCAGGAAGTCATCAAATACTTCTATGGTGCCAACCCGATCCCGACTGGCGCACCGGATGTGTTCCGCGGATCGTTCGATTTCGGCGTGCTGCTGGGGTTTGATCCGAATGCGATCATCTATCCCTACTGGCGGCTGGTCTACTTCTCTTTTGCGGCTCTGATCATTGGTGGCGTGTTTGCCTTCCTGCAATTCACCACCTTTGGCATGGTTGTGCGTGCCGGCATGGCGGACCGGGAAACCGTCGGCCTGCTGGGGATCAACATCGACCGTCGGTTTACCATCATGTTCGGCCTTGCGGCCGCGGTGGCGGGGCTGGCGGGCGTGATGTATGCGCCGATCAACTCGCCCAATTATCACATGGGTATGGATTTCCTTGTGCTCAGCTTCGTGGTCGTCGTCGTCGGCGGCATGGGCAGCCTTCCGGGTGCTGTACTGGCGGGGTTCCTGCTGGGCATCCTCGAAAGCTTTGCCTCGATGAACGAAGTGAAATCCATCCTGCCCGGCATTGACCAAATCATCATCTACCTGGTTGCCATTATCATTCTGCTTACCCGTCCTCGGGGCCTTATGGGCCGCAAGGGCGTGATGGAGGACTAACGCCATGTTCGGACTGGACAAAAAAGACTTTAACCTGTTCCTGGTAGTGGCGGCCATGGCCCTCTTGGCGCCCTTTATCCTGAACCCGTTTCCCACCGACAGCGCACTTGCGCAGTTTAACGCCGGTTATCCGGATCTGATGCAGCGTTTTGTGATCTTTGGCATCTTTGCCATCGGGTTCAACATCCTCTTTGGCCTGACCGGATATCTGTCATTTGGTCACGCCGCATTCCTGGGGGTGGGCAGCTATTCCGCCGTCTGGGTGTTCAAGCTGCTGGGCATGAATGTTCTGCCCGCCATCGCATTGTCTGTTGTGGTCGCCGGGTTGTTCGCGCTGTTGATCGGCTTTGTCAGCCTGCGGCGCTCTGGTATCTACTTCTCGATCCTGACGCTGGCCTTTGCGCAGATGTCGTTCAACCTGGCCTATTCGGTGCTGACGCCGATCACCAATGGCGAAACCGGTCTGCAACTGACCTTGAACGATCCGCGCATTCTTGGATCTTCGGCCACGGCGGATGGCTCTATCCCGGTCACCAACCTTCTGCCGGGTCTGGAAATCCGATCCGCCTATGATCTGGTGATCGGACCGTGGAGCTTTACCTTCAACGTCGGATACTACCTCTGTGCCCTGTTCCTGCTGCTCGCGTTTTATCTGTCCGTGCGCATCTTCCGCTCGCCCTTTGGCATGATGCTGCGGGCGGTGAAATCGAACCAGCAGCGGATGCATTACACCGGCCTCAACACCCGCCCCTACACCCTTGCGGCTTTTGTGATCTCGGGCATGTATGCCGGTCTGGCAGGCGGTCTGATGGCCTCGATGGACCCTCTCGCCGGTGCGGAGCGGATGCAATGGACCGCCTCGGGCGAGGTTGTGCTGATGACCATCCTCGGCGGCGCAGGCACGCTGATCGGCCCGGTTCTGGGCGCAGGTTTCATCAAGTATTTCGAAAACATCTTCTCGAAGATCAACGACAACGTTCTGCACGGCTGGTTTGCCTTCATGCCGGATGGGCTTGAGGATTTCATCGTCACCATCATCCACCCCTTCATCGGCAAGGGCTGGCACCTGACGCTGGGTATCCTGTTCATGCTGGTTGTCATCTTCTTGCCCGGCGGGCTGGTCGAGGGCGGACAACGGATTGCAAAAATGTTCCGTAAGAAATCCGAAGGCACCGACACACATGTCGACGCCAAACACCCTGCTGAATAAGGAGCGACGAGATGGGAATTCTTGAAGTCAAAGACGTCAACAAGCGCTTCGGTGGGCTACAGGCGCTGGGTAATGTGAACCTGAGTGTGGAGGAAAACACCTGCCACGCCATCATCGGCCCAAACGGTGCCGGGAAATCCACCCTGCTGAATTGTTTGATCGGCAAGCTGATCCCCGACACCGGTTCGGTGATGTTTGACGGGCAATCGGTGCTGGGCCGCACGCCTTATCAGATCTGCCAGATGGGGATTTCACGCGTGTTCCAAACGCCAGAGATCTTTGGCGATCTGTCCGTTCTGGAAAACATGATGATCCCGATTTTTGCCAAACGGGATGGGGCGTTCGAACTGAACGCGTTGTCCAATGTGTTTGGCCAGCGCGACATCCTGGAACAGGCAGAAAAGATGCTGGAAGAAATGAATATGGCGGACAAACGCCATATGCATGCGGCGTCGATGTCGCGCGGCGACAAACGGCGGCTGGAAATCGGCATGTGCCTGTCGCAGCAACCCCGCCTGCTGTTGCTGGATGAACCAACCGCCGGCATGGCACGCGCCGACACCAACAACACAATTGATCTGCTGAAACAGATCAAGGATGAGCGCGACATCACCATCGCGATCATCGAGCATGACATGCATGTGGTGTTCAGCCTGTCTGACCGGATCACCGTTCTGGCCCAGGGCACGCCGTTGGTCGAAGACACCCCCGACAAGATCAAAGGCCACCCCAAGGTGCGCGAAGCCTATCTGGGCGAAACCGCCTGATCGTTGAACCAAACCTGCCCCGGACGTGATCCGGGGCCTCCCCCTATGAGGTCCCGGTTCAAGCCTGGGACAGGGGCAGCACATTGGGAGAGCACTATGAACGTCAAACCCGAATTTTCCAAGAACGCCAACGTCGCCGAAACCGCACCGGCCTTTTTGTCGGTCTGGGATGTCCATGCCTCTTACGGCGAAAGCTATATCGTCCAGGGCATCAGCTTCAACGTGCATGAAGGCGAGATCCTGGCACTTCTGGGCCGCAATGGCGCGGGCAAGACATCGACCCTGCGCGCGATCGCGCGGATCGGCTCCCCCTTGGTCAGCCATGGGGAAATCTGGCTTGATCACAAGCCGTTGCACCTGATGTCCAGTCACGAGGCCGCCGCAAATGGTCTGGGTCTGGTACCGGAAGATCGCCGCATCATTCCCGGCCTTACGGTCGAGGAGAATCTGCAATTGGCCCAGATCGCGCCGCCCATCGGCTGGTCGATCGACCGGCTCTATGATCTTTTTCCCCGCCTTGGCGAGCGCCGCAAGCAAGAGGGCGTGACCCTCTCGGGCGGCGAACAGCAAATGTTGGCAATTGCCCGCGCTTTGGCCCGCGATCTTAAGGTTTTGTTGCTGGATGAACCTTATGAAGGTCTGGCACCGGTGATCGTGGATGAGATTGAAAGAACTTTGAAGCTCATCAAACAACAGGGCATGACCACAATTCTGGTGGAACAAAATGCCGTGCGCGCGCTGCAACTGGCGGATCGGGCCGTGATTCTGGACACCGGTGGCATTGTGTTCGACGGAACCGCTGCCGAGGTTCTGGAAGACGAAGCATTGCGGGCCGAATATCTGGCGATCTGACGCCATTCCTGGCGAACCGACCCTTGTGGCACAAGCCATTATTGCCAGGCTTACCCGCACCTCAAAAAGGTGCGGGTATTGCATTTTTTGCCGGCCACCTGCTGGCCACCTGTCGGTCATCTACGGGTCATCGAAAATTGTCGGAATATCACCGGCCGCGCGTATGGATACCTTAAGACCGCGTTAACCTGTGTGCTGCATCCTTTTGGGGATGTAATTCTAGGTAAGCTTTGGAGCAAAGGATGTTCTTGTCTGCCATACCCGCGCCCTTGGCGCCGCAAACCACGGGCCATCCGGCGGCCCTGCCCCAGGACATGCGCAAAACGGACCCCGACACACGGGTCAGCGCGGTCAATTCCGGTGCATCCACTGATCTGGTGCGGGATGACCATCCGCGATCATCCCAGCAGGCCAAATTGGCTGGACATCTGGATCAAAAGGAAACCGCCCCGCCCACCATCCTGCAATTGAAAATCAATCGGATGTTGGCAGAGCAACAAGAAAAGCAATCAGAACAAGCCCAGACCGATCCCGACATTGGACAGGCCGAAAAAGCCGACACCATGTCGCAAACCCCACAAGCGGCCCGGAACCATGACGACGCCAGAATTGCCGAAAACATGTTTCAGGAACCGCCATCACTTGGGAAACCGGCTGAATTGACGGCGACGGCAAACAGCGCGGAAAAAACCTCCGCTACGGGACACGCCCCCGCAGCGAAAGAGCCGCAACCACGGCTCAACGGGGCCTATATGCCACCGGCCACCGACGAAGGGCACCGTGGCATGCAGGTTTCCTTTTCCGCCTAGGGCCTCTTTTCGAGACGTCTGAAATCAACCACGGCTATTCGCCAGTGGATTTTGTGTTTTCAAAACATGCAGAGGGCATAAAACTTTCCCTGCAACCCGCTGGTCACCCGCGCCATGCCGCCCCCTCCGCCCGCAAAGTTTACCATTAAGGCACTGAATTGGCGCGCAGTTCCCGTGCCTTCCACGCCGAATGTCGCGCATTTGACCATTTCCTTGTTTCTCGCACAGCTTTTGCATGCTTTTCACTGCCGCCATGCTGGCATATAAGCAGCCGCGGGCGCTGTGGCGTAATACGTCCTGCGAGGCAACAATTTATAGGTGAAACAGGAATGACCAAGACCAAGCATGACGCCGATGTGGCCTTTATCGAGGCGCTTGCGAAACTTCTTCGCGACAATGATCTGACCGAACTACAGGTCAAACGCGATTATGCCCAGGACGACAGCCTCAATGTCCGTGTCAGCCGCATGACCGCGCCCGCCGCCCCGGCCCAGCAAACCTTTGCCGCGCCCATGGCCGCCGCGCCGTCACCGGCAACTGTGACACCGGCCGCCGCACAAACCGATTCCGATCCTGCCAATCATCCGGGTGCGGTATCGTCGCCCATGGTCGGCACGATCTATCTTCAGGCAGAACCCGGCGCCGCCCCCTTTGTCAGTGTTGGCGACACCGTCGCCGAAGGCGACACGCTTCTGATTGTCGAAGCCATGAAAACCCTGAACCACATTCCTGCCCCGCGCGCGGGCAAAGTGACCCGCATTTTGGTGGCCGACACCGACCCGGTCGAATTCGGCACGCCGCTTGTGATCCTCGAATAGGGGCACAGCACATGTTCGACAAAATCCTGATTGCCAACCGGGGCGAAATTGCCCTGCGTGTCATCCGCGCCTGCCGTGAAATGGGCATCGCCAGCGTCGCCGTACATTCGACCGCTGATGCGGACGCAATGCATGTGCGCATGGCCGACGAATCAATCTGCATTGGCCCTGCACCTTCTCCGCAAAGCTATTTGTCGATCCCATCGATCATTGCAGCCTGCGAAGTGACCGGGGCCCAGGCAATCCACCCCGGCTATGGTTTTCTTTCCGAAAACGCCAATTTTGTTCAGGTGATCGAAGATCATGACCTGACCTTTATTGGCCCCACCGCCGAACATATTCGCGTCATGGGTGACAAAATCACCGCCAAGGACACGATGAAGGCGCTTGGCGTGCCCTGTGTGCCCGGCTCTGACGGGGGTGTCGCAACCCTGGAAGAGGCGCGCAAGCTCGGCCAGGAAATGGGATACCCCGTCATCATCAAGGCCACCGCTGGCGGCGGCGGCAAGGGTATGAAGGTCGCCACCTCCGACAAGGATATGGAAAAGGCCTTCATGACGGCCCGGGCCGAAGGCAAATCGAACTTCGGCAATGACGAAGTTTATATCGAAAAATACCTGCAAAAGCCGCGCCATATCGAGGTGCAGATTTTTGGCGATGGCAAAGGCCGTGCGGTGCATCTGGCGGAACGTGATTGCTCGCTCCAACGGCGGCATCAAAAGGTCTTTGAAGAGGCCCCCGGCCCCACAATCACCGCGGAAGAACGTGCACGCATTGGCAAGATCTGCGCCGATGCGATGGCCAACATCAACTATATCGGCGCTGGCACCATCGAATTCCTCTATGAAGACGGTGAATTCTATTTCATTGAAATGAACACCCGGCTTCAGGTCGAACATCCGGTGACCGAGGGCATCTTCGGCATTGATCTGGTGCGCGAACAAATTCGGGTGGCGGCCGGTCTGCCGATGTCCTTCGAACAGGATGACCTTCAGATCAACGGCCACGCGATCGAAGTGCGAATCAACGCCGAAAAAGTGCCGAACTTTTCACCCTGCCCCGGTAAGATCACCCAATACCATGCCCCTGGCGGCCTGGGGGTACGGATGGATTCCGCTCTCTACGACGGCTATTCCATCCCGCCCTATTACGACAGCCTGATCGGGAAATTGATTGTACACGGGCGTGATCGCGACGAGGCGCTTGCCCGTCTCAACCGCGCGCTTGGTGAATTGATTGTTGATGGGATCGACACCACGATTCCCTTGTTCCACGATCTTTTGGCCGAACCAGACATTCAATCGGGCAGCTATAATATCCATTGGCTGGAAAAATGGCTGGCGCGCAAATTCGGCTGATGAGATGACCGATGCCGGTGCAGCGCTGGATCCCGATCTCGTCCTGCGGGCCTATTCTTCGGGCCTTTTTCCCATGGCGGAACATCGCGACGACCCAGAAGTATTCTGGGTCGATCCGCGCCGCCGGGGTATTTTTCCGCTAGAGCGGTTCCATATCTCTCGGTCGTTGGCCCGCTCCATGCGCCGCCTTCCACATGATATGCGGATCAATACCGCATTTCCCGAGGTCATGCAGGCCTGTGCCGACCGCGCAGAAACCTGGATCAACCCGTTGATCTTTGATGTCTTTCAGAAATTTCACGCCCGTGGACAGGCCCACAGCCTGGAAATCTGGCAGGACGGCACCCTGGTTGGTGGTGTCTACGGGCTGACACTTGGTGCGGCGTTCTGCGGTGAATCCATGTTCTCGCGCCGCACAGACGCGTCGAAAATGGCATTGGCCTATCTTGTTGATCGGTTACGTCAAGGCGGGTTCACCCTGTTTGACACCCAGTTTCTAACCGAACATCTGGCGTCCCTAGGCGCGATAGAGATCCCGCGCGCGCGCTATCAAAAGCATTTACAAGAGGCATTGCAGCGCGACGCAGATTTCCTTGCACCGCCGCTGGCGCGGGCTCAGGACGTTCTGCACCGCAGCACCCACACGTCGTAGCGTGAATGGTCCAGGGCGTTCAACGCCGGGGATGACGCGATCATCCAGCCGGAAAACATCGGCTGAGACGCGCCTTTTTCCCAGATATTAAGAAAGGCAAAGGCATCCCCCGCTGGATTGCCTTCGGGGTAGCGGCATTCCGCCAGATCAATCCGCAGATTGCCAAAATTGGCAAGCCCGCCATTGGACAATTCGAAATCGGTCACGTCGCCCGACACTTTATCCAACCCACGCAGCACCGCGCCATTGCCTCGGCTGACCGCCTCTTGCGCCATCGCCGAAGCGGCAGCACAGGTCAGAAAGGCCCAGAGAATGGCGCGTATCATTCTTCGCTGTCCCCGCCGCCACCGACAAATTTCAGCAAAAGCGAGATCAAGCTGACGGCGCCCTGGGTATCTTCGATTTCCTGGCCGGGATCAAAATAGAACGGTGATCCCCCCGGCACGATTTCGACGAAATTGCCGCCCAACAGCCCCTCAGAGCTGATGGAAACCGCGCTGTCATCCGGGATCAGGATGCCATCCTTGACCGTAAAGACCGTGTCTGCGCGGTAGGTGTCGACGTTCAACGCCACATCGGTCACGGTTCCGATTTTGACCCCGGCGAGCCGAACATCCGTGCCGATCTGCACCCCTTCGAGCGAACGAAACGACGCTGTCAGCGGATAGCCCGCACTGGAATGCGACAATCCGGTTGCTTGCCCGGCGTAGACGACAAAACCGATAGCGGCGGCCAATACAGCGCCGCCGACCAAAACTTCTGTTGTATTTTCAGACATCTCGCGGCCTTATTCCGGCGTCCAAGCCTCATAATCCTGGCGCGCTGCGGGCTCTGGCGGCGCAAAGAGCCGGCAGGCGCATAGGCAAGCGGCGTGCCGGTCAGGTTTTCCTGATGCGGCTTTTCCCAGGTTTTATGCGTCAGGGGGCGTTCGGTTGGCGGTTCTTTCATCGTGTGATGCAGCCAGCCATGCCAATCGGCATTCACGCGGCTGGCTTCAACCTCGCCATTGAACATGACCCAGCGGCGTTTGCCGTCGCGGGTTTCGTAATACACGTTGCCCTGATCGTCATCGCCGACTTTGACACCTTTGCGGTTGGTATAAAGCGCGGTGTTCAGGGTCGATCCGTCCCACCAAGTCACAGCCCGTAAAAGCGTGTTCAGAATACCCATGGATGCCTCCGATATTTTCATCTTCGGTATGGACCAAGTGCACAAAAAGGTCCAGCGACAAGCGCCCTATCAAATGCGGCAGCGTCAAAAGAAAAAGGCCGGTCATCCCGGCCCTTTTCACAGATTATTTCTTGGGCCTTATCCCGCGGTTGCCGGGGTTTTTTCGGCATCCGCATAGATCATCAACGGGGCCGCGTCGGACATTACCGCCTCTTCGTTCACCACAACCTCGTCGACGTTTTCCATTCCGGGCAGGTCGAACATGGTGTCCAGCAGGATGTCTTCCAGAATCGACCGCAGACCACGTGCGCCGGTTTTGCGTTCAATCGCGCGTTTGGCGATCGAGGACAGCGCCTCATCCGTGAAGGAAAGCGACGTGTCTTCCAGTTCGAACAGACGCTGATACTGCTTGACCAATGCGTTTTTCGGCTGGGTCAGAATGGTGACCAACGCGTCCTTATCCAGATCTTCGAGCGTGGCCAAAACTGGCAGACGGCCGACAAATTCCGGGATCAGGCCGAATTTCAGCAGGTCCTCTGGTTCCAAATCCTTGAAAACCTCGCCAACGCCACGGTCATCATTGTCGCGCACATCGGCGCCAAATCCCATAGCGCTGCCTTTGCCGCGCTGCGCAATGATCTTGTCCAGACCGGCAAATGCGCCGCCGCAAATGAACAGGATGTTGGTGGTATCCACTTGCAGGAATTCCTGTTGTGGATGTTTACGCCCGCCCTGCGGCGGTACACTGGCAACTGTGCCTTCCATCAACTTCAACAGCGCTTGCTGCACACCTTCGCCCGAAACGTCACGGGTGATCGATGGGTTTTCCGATTTGCGGGTAATCTTGTCGACCTCGTCAATATAGACGATGCCGCGCTGCGCACGTTCGACGTTGTATTCGCTGGATTGCAGCAATTTGAGGATGATGTTTTCCACATCCTCGCCCACGTAACCCGCTTCGGTCAGCGTGGTGGCGTCCGCCATGGTAAACGGCACATCCAGAATACGCGCCAAGGTCTGCGCCAGCAGAGTCTTGCCGCAACCAGTCGGGCCAATCAGCAGAATATTGGATTTCTGCAATTCGATGTCGCCCGATTTCGCCGCGTGGTTCAACCGCTTGTAATGGTTGTGCACCGCAACCGAGAGAACCCGTTTCGCCACGGCCTGACCAATCACATAATCGTCCAGAACCTGGCAGATTTCTTTGGGCGTCGGCACCCCTTCCGAAGATTTGAGACCGGCGCTTTTGGTCTCTTCTCGGATGATGTCCATGCACAGCTCGACACATTCATCACAGATGAAAACGGTCGGTCCGGCAATCAGCTTACGAACCTCATGCTGGCTCTTGCCGCAGAAGCTACAATAAAGGGTGTTCTTGCTGTCACTGCCGGTCGTCGTTGCCATATCTCACCTTTCGCAGCTATTGTCTGCTTTTTTTGGCGATGTACCTAACATCACCACGGGCCTTCCACCCAACTTAGGGCAGGCAGCAGGGGGTCACAATTGCAAAATCGCCCCTGCTGCAACTCGCTTAGCTTTCGTCGCCTTCTCGGGCACGATTTTCGACGATTTCGTCGATCAAACCCCATTCTTTGGCGTCTTCGGGCGACATAAAGTTATCGCGCTCCAATGCAGCCTCGACTTTTTTCAGGGTTTGCCCGGTGTGGCGCACGTAGATCTCATTCAAGCGGCGCTTCAATTTCAGCGTTTCTTCTGCATGGATCATGATATCCGTCGCCTGCCCCTGATAGCCACCGGACGGTTGGTGCACCATGATACGGCTGTTCGGCAGCGAGAACCGCATGCCCGCCTCACCCGCCGTCAACAGCAGCGACCCCATTGAGGCCGCCTGGCCAATGACCAGCGTGCTGACCTTGGGTTTGATGTATTGCATCGTGTCATAAATCGACAATCCCGATGTCACCACGCCGCCGGGGCTGTTGATATACATCGAAATGTCTTTCGACGGATTTTCCGCCTCGAGATGCAACAATTGCGCCACGATCAGCGACGACATGCCGTCGTGCACCGGGCCGCTGACAAAAATGATCCGCTCCTTCAGCAGGCGCGAAAAAATATCATAGGCGCGTTCGCCCCGGCTCGTCTGTTCGACGACCATGGGCACCAATGTGTTCATATAGGTATCAATCGGGTCTCGCATTTTGGCCTGCCTCTTGCGCTGGGGGCGTTCATACCCCGCCGGAATTACCAGAGTCTTAGTCATGGGTTTGGGGGGCTGCAAGGGCCGACCGAAAAACAGCCTTCTCACCCGGCCGACCACCCCGCTCGATAAAACGGAAACAGATCACCCCAAGAGCGCGCCTTACGTCCGATTGACGCAAGGCCCCCGCCACAGGGCAATCCAGGGTCGTTAGGCCACCCGTTTTATTGTTTCTTTTCTCGCAAAAGCTGCACCGACCTTGCCGGTGGCAAAGTTCATCGTGCCACAATCGCCAACGTAAACCACCGGAAGATTCGAATAGCGGCTCTGAATGCGGTTTTTGAGCTCTTCGCCGCTGAGATCGCCGAACATGCCCTCGTCTATCAGGACAACCGATGGGAGCTTGAAACTGTCAAGGAGGTCAAGCGCTTCGCCCCCGGATGCGGTGTGGCGCACCTTGCGACGTTGATGGTTGAGATGGCCAAAGAATTTGGACGAAGATTGCGTTTCATTTGCCACCAGCAAGATATCATAATGGCTGTCTTCCTCCGCTGTGACCGGGCCGTTTTCAACGGCCTGTTCCCGCAGTTTTCTGGCCGACGAAATTGGCATGGCCACCGCAATCGACGTGCCTTTGCCAAGCTCGCTGTTGATCAGCAACCCGCCGCCCAGTTGCTGGCAAATGCCATTGACCGATGCCAGGCCAAGACCGCTGCCTTTCCCAACCCCTTTGGTGGAAAAATAGGGTTGAACAGCCCGCGCCACTGTTTCGTCATCCATACCGCTGCCGCTGTCGGTAACCTCGATCACAACGTAGTTTCCAGGGGTGAGACCCGCATTGAAATTAAACGTCGCCGCATAGCCATTGGTAATGTGACGTTCCTTGATCTCTACATTGATCTCGCCCCCGCCCGGCATTGCGTCGCGGGAATTCACCAAGAGATTGAGCAAGGCCCGCTCCAGCGTGGCATCGTCGATTTGGACGCCCGCGATTTTATCTTCCTCGGAATGAAGAGACACCGAAATATTTTTGGGTGCGACCCGACCGAACAATTTGATGACCTGCTGAGCCACCGACAAAACATCGCTTTCCGCTGAGTTGAGACGTGATTTGCGCCCGGTTTCAAGCAGTTGCTTGGTCAATCCCGCAGCCCGATCCGCGGCTGAAATCGCTTCTCCGACATATTGAGGCGCCTTTTCCGGATCCAATTCGATCAGTTCCAGATTGCCGCGCAGGGCGGTCAATGCATTGTTGAAATCATGGGCGACACCCGCAACGATCTGGCCCAGAACCCGCAAATTCTCGTCACGTTCGCTATTGATTTCAACACTTTGGATCGCCTTGCTGGAGGCGGATTCCAACGCCGCGCTGCGATGTTCCTCAACCTCGAGCCGGTCAATCAAATAACCAACAACAAAGGCCGATCCGATCAGCACCGAAATCATCGCGCTGCCCAAAAACACCAGTCGAAAATCAGCGGTCATAAGCTCGCGCACCGTCAGCGCGCGGGTCAAACCGCAAAACCCAAGCACCGCCAGAATGGATAGCAGAACCGACACACGCAGAATCCGGCTCTTGGGGCTGCTGCCAAGCAGGCCCCGAAAATGCGCACTGTCACGGGACGAGGCGATGAAGGCCAAGGTCAATGTGAAAATGCCGCCCGCTGTATGCAGGGCCATTTCACTAAAGCCAAATACGTCGCGCACCGAGTTGGACACAAAGATCTGGGCCATGATCGCCGTGCCGGAAATCAACGCACAGAGAAACCCGGCCGCCACAGCCATGGCCCGGCCCGCGGTGAATTTCATGGCAAGCCCGGCCATCGAACACGCCAGACACACCAGACAAAACGCGGTGGCCGGGGCCATTGCATCGCTGGTGCCCAGCCCCTGCAACGACGGAGGTGTCCGGTAAGAGGCCAGAACAATCAGGAGCAGCCCAGCCGCCATGACCAGTGGAATCACCTTTGGCCATCGGTTCACCGCCGCCAGCGTGCCAACCGCCGCCAGGGCAAGTGCCATGGCCGTTTCCGGCACCATTGCGGGCATCTCTGGGCGAATCCGGACAACGGTTTCCGTCCCGACACCCCAACCAACCACCAGCACAGCAAGCGCCGTGACCAGCACCGCAAGAGCAAACAGGCTCTCTATCTTACTGAGATCTCTGAAAAAACGTTTTGCAGGAAACAACATTCCTTAACCCCGCCACCACAATCAAACACATCGAATGCAGCCAGATTATCGCAGCGTGGTTTCGGAGAGATGAAATCGTTCAGAGTTTAATCACTTCCGGATCGGGGATTGCGGGCTGCAAATCAACCGATCCGGCCGTGCCTGGCCCATAATCGTCAGGACCAATCCTGAAGCCGCGCCACATATCGCGCCAGCGTATCAATTTCCAGATTGATCCGGTCGCCCAGTTTGACCCTGCCCCAAGTGGTGGCCTGTTTGGTGTGGGGAATGAAATTGATGCCGAAATCACGGCCCTTAACCTCATTCACGGTCAGCGATGTGCCATTCAACGCCACAGATCCTTTGGGCGCGATGAATTTCGCCAATTTCTCTGGCGCCCGAAAGGTCACCCGCGTGCTGTCGCCCTCGTCCTGCATGGACACGATTTCGGCCACGCCATCCACGTGGCCCGAAACGATATGGCCGCCCAATTCATCCCCAACCTTCAGCGCCCGTTCCAGATTTACGGCATGGCCATCGGACCAGGTATCAAGATTGGTTTTGGACAGCGTTTCCGCACTGATGTCCACGTCGAACCAGCCCTCGCCAAGCGCCACAGCGGTCAGACAAACCCCGTCACAGGCAATTGACGCGCCGATGTCGATTGTCGCGGTGTCATAGCCGGTTGCGATCCGTGCCCTTAGGTCACCATGGTGTTCCAACGCCTGAATTCGACCAATATCGGTAATAATTCCGGTAAACATCTAACTATTCCCTCGCCGGTTTCTTCCCTTTCAGCCATAATTTGGTCCATATCCAAGGGTAAAAGGGGTATGTGAACCATATGAGGGAATTCTGTCTGATGGGCAACGTCGCCGGAAAGAAAAGGGTTTTCCTGTTCCTCCAGGGTCCGCATGGCCCCTTCTTCAACCGGTTGGGCAAGATGTTGCGCATGACCGGGGCAGAGGTCTGGCGGATCGGTTTCAATGCCGGTGACCGGGCGTTTTGGTTCCACCCCCAAAGCTATATCCCCTTTACCGGCGAAGTGGCCGAATGGCCGGAAACATTTGCCGATTTGGTGGCCGAAAAACAGGTCACCGATATCGTTCTTTATGGCGACACACGCGCCATCCACGCCATTGCGGTGGAAAAGGCCAATGAACTTGGCCTGAACGTTCATGTCTTCGAAGAAGGGTACATGCGCCCCTATTGGGTGACCTATGAACGCGGCGGCACCAACGGTCATTCGCGGCTGATGGATATGCCGGTCGAAACCATGCAAGAGACCCTGCAATTGTCGGATATGGAGGCCCCTCTGCCCCCCGGCCATTGGGGCGACACCCGCCAGCACGTGTTTTACGGCGCGCTCTATCATTGGTTCGTGATGTTCCGAAACGGCGATTACCGTAATTTCGCCGCCCATCGTGACCTGCCGGTGACGGCGGAATTCGCATTATACCTCAAACGGTTGCTGTTGATGCCATTGCATTCCGCCGAACGGGCGATTGCCACGCTTGGCATTCGCAACGGCGGATATCCCTATCATCTGTGCCTGCTGCAGTTGGAACATGATGCCTCATTCCTGAAACATTCACCCTTTACCCGGATGACAGAATTTCTGGAACTTGTAGTCGAGGGGTTTGCCCGCGGCGCCCCGGGGCATCATCATCTGGTGTTCAAGGCGCATCCGCTGGAAAACGGTCGCACCAATATCCGGGGTGAATTGAAGCGCCTGACGCGGAAATACGGCGTCGAGGGACGGGTGCATCATGTGCGCGGCGGCAAGCTTGCCCCGCTGTTGAATGATGCACGCAGCGCGGTCACGGTAAATTCCACCGCCGGGCAACAGGTGCTGTGGCGGGGCATCCCGTTGCGGGTGTTTGGCAAGGCGGTTTACGCCAAACCGGAATTTGTCTCGTCCCAACCGCTGAAAGAGTTTTTTGAGGCGCCTCAGCGGCCCGACAACCGCGCCTACAAGGATTATCGCCGCTATCTGTTGGAAACCAGCCAGATCCCGGGCGGGTTTTATTCGGCCAAGGGACGGCGGCAGTTGATGCGCCTGGTGGTGGATATGATGCTGTCGCCAGAAGATCCCTATGACGACTTCAAATCCGGCACCGCCGCCCCACGCCAGCAATTGCGACTGGTGACGTGATGGTTGACGTCACGGCCCAATCGGCCCGGTGACGTCGCTGAACCAACTGAATGTCGTCCGACAACCGGCGAAATTCCTTGGCAAATCCCGAAATACACTGTGCCCAAATGACAACGTAGAGGCCTTGACTTGCGCAACCGCAAGCAGGTGCTGGATTTTTGTGACGTATTCCGGTAAATTAGCAAAAAAAGCTGAGGCAGCATAACGACAAGGTCGAGGAGACCGAGCAGTGAAGAACCGTCACAACCGATGGGCCCGTTCCGTGGCCCTGCTTCTTGCCGTATCAATGGTGGCCTCTTGTGGCCTGCCCCGATCCGGCCCAAACAAACGCGAAATCTTTTCCGGCTCTGTGCAGCAACAGGGTGATGCCTTTGTTGTGTCGGTAAACGACAGGGTCACGCGCGCAACGGGCGTTGTCCCGGCGCTCGGGTTTTCTGAGTCCTTCAAGAATGCGCAGGTGATCGGGTCCGATATGATTCGTCCCGGCGATACGCTGGGTCTGACGATCTGGGAAAACGTCGATGACGGCCTTCTGGCAAGCGAAACATCGTCTTCGACCGTTCTGGAAGAGGTGCAGGTTGACGGCGCAGGCTTTGTCTTTGTGCCCTATGCGGCCGGATCAAGGCCGCCGGCAACACAACCGAGGCGCTGCGCCGCATCATCACCCGCAAGCTGGAAGAACAGACCCCCGATCCCCAGGTTGAAATTCGCCGCGAGGCCGGTGACGGATCGACAGTGTCGATCGTCGGTGCCGTGGGTGGCCAGGGCATTTATGCAATCGAACGGCCCACCCGCACCCTGTCCTCCATGCTCGCCCGGGCTGGCGGTGTGACCATCGAACCCGAAATTGCCCAGATCACGGTCACCCGTGGCCGCCAATCCGGCGAGATCTGGTTCCAGGATCTGTATGAATATCCCGAAATGGACATTGCCCTGCGTGGCGGGGACAAGATCCTGATCGAAGAAGACAGCCGGGCATTTGTGGCTCTTGGCGCAACCGGTGCGCAATCGCGCGTGCCGTTTGAAAGCCAGACCCTGTCCGCGGTTGAGGCCATTGCCCAGGTTGGCGGGCTTCTGGCGACATCCGCCGACCCCACCGGCGTCTTCATCATTCGCAACGAGGTTCAGGAAATTGCCGCCAGCGTTTTGGGCCGCGACGATCTGACCGGCGATCAACGCATGGTCTACGTTCTGGATCTGACCGAGCCTAACGGGCTTTTCCTGGCGCGGGATTTCGTGATCCGTGACGATGACCTGCTTTATGTCACCGAAGCGCCGTTTGCCCAATGGTCGAAAACCATTGCGGCTGTGACCGGATCGCTGGGCGCGGTCACCACTGTGACATCGGCGGCCTCATCCGTTTCGGCGCTGAGCTCTGGTTCCGGCGGCTAAGACCGGTGGCGATGCCGTCCAATGACAAGATCAACGCCGGGGTGGCAACATCCCGGCGTCTTTACGTCTATAACGGCGGGTTTCTGAAACAGCCGCGGTTGCGGCGGATTTTGCATCTTGCGGGCTATGACATTCGGCTTGGCCTGCCCGGTGCCAATGATCTGGTGGGGATCTGGGGGCAAAGCCCGACGGCCCATCGCGGCCAGACCATCGCCGCCAAACGGGGCGTTGGCCTTGTGCGGATCGAAGATGCCTTTCTGCGGTCGCTGCACCCCGGCCGCGCCGGGGGCGAACCGCCCCTAGGCTTGATGATTGACCATAATGCGGTGCATTTCGACCCGTCATGCCCCTCTGACCTTGAACGCCTCTTGGCGACAGAGCCGCTGGATGATGCAGGTCTTTTGACCCGTGCAGCGGATGCCATTGCCCGCATCCAATCCGCACATCTCACCAAATATTCCGGGTTTCCGCTTGCCGAACGCCCCCCCGCCCCCGGTTATGTGCTGGTGATTGACCAGACCCGTGGCGATTCTGCGGTTACCGCATCCGGCGCGGGACGGGCAGAATTTCTGGAAATGCTGGTGTTCGCGCAAGAGGAACATCCCGGCGCGCGGGTGATCATCAAGACACATCCCGAAACCGCACGCGGCCTGCGCCCCGGATATTTCGGCCCCGAAGATTGCAACGACCGCATTTCACTACTGTCCGATCCAATCAGCCCCTGGCAGTTGATGGAAGGCGCGGTCGGGGTTTACACCCTGTCGTCGCAACTTGGGTTCGAAGCGATTTTTGCCGGCCATAAGCCACGGGTCTTTGGCCAGCCCTTCTATGCCGGTTGGGGGCTGACCACAGATGAACGCCCGGTGCCGCGCCGCCAGCGCAGCCTGACGCGAAACCAGTTGTTTGCCGCCGCGATGATCCTTTATCCCAAATGGTACGACCCGTACCGGGATCAGCTGTGCGAGATCGAAGGCACCTTGGACGCCTTTGAGGCGATGACCCGCGCCTGGCGCGAGGATCAAGGCGGTTGGGTGGCCTCTGGCATGCGGTTGTGGAAACGCCGACCGCTGCAAAAGGTGTTTGGCCGCGAAAAGCCGATGGTGTTCGAAGACGACACCGCAAAAGCACGCCAGATCGCCACATCCAGGGACCGCCGCCGCATGGTCTGGGCCGGGAAATCCGGCGCGCTGGACCAGGTGGTGCGGGTCGAGGATGGTTTTCTACGGTCGCGCGGCCTCGGCGCTGAGCTGGTGCCACCGCTGTCATTGGTGGCGGATGATCTGGGCATCTATTACGATCCCTCTCGCGAAAGCCGATTGGAACGCTTGCTGAACCAATCCGGCGCCCTGCGCGCGGATGAGTTGCACCGCGCCGCAAAATTGCGCCGCGAGATC
Organism: Marinovum sp. J2-8; assembly: GCF_055808435.1. NCBI lineage: Bacteria > Pseudomonadati > Pseudomonadota > Alphaproteobacteria > Rhodobacterales > Roseobacteraceae > Marinovum > Marinovum sp. J2-8. The sequence continues at coordinate 122,369 of NZ_JBVVRZ010000010.1, forward strand.
CTGAAAGCCGGATTGAGCAAGTATAACCTGCGCGGCGCGATCCCCGATTTGCCGGCAGGTCACCGTATTCTGGTCCCCGGTCAGGTGGAGGATGATGCCTCGATCCTGACCGGGTGCAGCGACGTCAAAACCAATCGCGCATTGTTGCAAGCCGCACGTGACGCCAACCCGGACGCGGTCATCCTGTGGAAACCGCACCCGGACGTCGAAGCCGGGTTGCGGCAGGGTGTCGTTGAAAACCCATTGGAGCTGGCGGATATGGTGCTGGAACGTGCCGATCCGGTGGCGCTGCTCGATCAGGTGCAGGAGGTCTGGACAATGACCTCTTTGCTGGGCTTCGAGGCGCTGTTGCGCGGGGTAAAGGTCACGACATTGGGCGCGCCGTTTTACGCGGGCTGGGGGCTGACCGATGACCTTGGCGATGTGCCGCCAAGACGCAAGGCGCGGCTGACATTGGATGGGCTGACCCATGCGGTGCTGATTGCCTATCCTCGGTATTTTGATCCGGTGACCAACCTGCCCTGCCCGCCCGAAGTTGTGGCCCAACGTCTGGCCGAGGGCACGCTTCCCGGGCCCGGTGTCGGCAATCGGCTGCTGGCCAAACTGCAAGGTGTCTTTGCCAGCCATTCCCATCTTTGGCGGCGGCAATAGCCGGTCCACGAATGGTTTTTTCGCGGCGTGCTATCCGCGGGATCGACACCAGCGCGTCATCACATCGGCCCCAACGGCGCGGGTCTCAACCAGGTTCAATCGCGGTGCCTCGGCCAGATGTTCCAGCCCCAAGGCGCCAACGCCCGGCTGGCCTTCGGCCCCCAACATCATGCCGGCATGAAAGCATATCAGCTTATCCACCAGCCCCGCCGCCAAAAGCGATGCCGCCAGATGCCCGCCGCCTTCGCAGAACACCCGCGTCAAACCGGCACTGCCAAGCGCCTGAAGCACCGAAGTCACATCAACCTGTCGGCCGATCAACGGACAGGGGACAAGCCGCGCGCCCAGCCCGGCCCAGGCATCACGCAACGACGGATCCGCATCCGGCCCATGACAGAGCCAGACCGGCACATCACCGGCGCTGCGCGCCAATTCCCCGGTCAATGGCAGATCGAGACGGCGCGACACCACAATGCGCACAGGTTGGCGCGTGATGCCCAGCCCGCGCACGGTCAACGAAGGATCATCAGCCCGCGCCGTGCCAGCCCCGACCATGACCGCATCGTGACGGGCCCGCAGCCCATGCACCTCGCGGCGCGCCTCGGGTCCGGTGATCCACTGGCTTTCACCGGTGGCGGTGGCAATGCGACCATCAAGCGATGCGGCCAGTTTCAGTGTCATAAAAGGGCGGCCCTGATCCTGACGCAGGAAGAAACCGGCGTGATCCTGTGCGGCCTGATCCGACCCGATGCCGGTGGTCACCGCGATCCCGGCGGCACGCAGCATGGCAAAGCCGCGCCCGGATACACGCGCATCCCGATCCTCGAACGGCGCAACCACACGGGCAATACCTGCCGCGATCAACGCCTCGGCGCAGGGCGGTGTCTGGCCATGATGGGAACAGGGTTCCAAGGTGACATAGGCCGTCGCGCCGCGTGCATCCGCGCCCGCCCCGGCCAGGGCCACGGGTTCCGCATGCGGGCGGCCGCCCGGCTGGGTCCATCCCCGCCCGATCACCCGGCCGGATTTGACGATCACACAGCCCACAGCCGGATTTGGCCAGCAAAGCCCCATGCCCCGCCGCCCAAGTCGCAATGCATGTGCCATGTGGCGATCGTCAACGTCGCTCATGTCACGGCCTTTTGTGCCTGCATCAGCCGATCAGCTTTCCTTTGGGCCGTCCGGGCGCAGCTCGCTGACGAATTTGTCGAAATCATCGGCAGCCTGAAAATTCTTGTAGACGCTGGCAAAGCGCACATAGGCGACGGTGTCGATCCGCGCCAAGCTCTCCATCACGATCTCGCCAATCTGTTTCGAGTTGATGTCGGTTTCACCCATGCTTTCCAGACGCCGCACGATGCCGGAAATCATCTGGTCCATGCGTTCGGGTTCGACAGGACGTTTTTGCAGCGCGATGCGGATCGATCGTTCCAGCTTGTCGCGGTCAAAATCCTCGCGGCGGCCATTCGATTTGATCACCACCAGATCGCGCAGCTGCACCCGTTCATAGGTGGTAAACCGCCCCGCACAGGCCGGACAAAACCGCCGCCGCCGGATCGACACATGGTCCTCGGCCGGACGTGAATCCTTGACCTGGGTATCAATATTTCCGCAAAACGGACAGCGCATTGGCCGTTCCCCTTATCTCTGTTCCGCCTCTTTGTGGGTCTATTTGCCCACTTATCCACAAAGTATAGAAGCAACGCCCGCATTTGGGTAGAGACAAAATCGAAGAACATAGGGCAGCGCGTGAAGGTCAAGGGGGAAAGCAGCGGAAAATTTCCCCAAAGATGATTTTTGCAGCAGGTGCATATGGGGGCCAGCCCCCGTCGCCTCTGGCAACTCCCCCGGGATATTTGTGAACAGAAGAAGCGCCCGGCGTATTGGACCAAGCGCCGGGCCAAGCGCGCGGGGAACCGGCGCTCAAGCCTTGTCGGGAAAGAGCGCAGACCAGTCAGGTTCGGATTGTGTGCCCGCCTGAAGCGCCTTTTCGCGGCTTTCCATCCAGGCATCAATCTGATCCGGGTCCGGGTCGACCTTCTCCATCCAGCGCAAGCACCATTCAAATTCCTGGCGCAGGACTTCGTCACTGAGGCTGGTGAGATCGCGGGTCGGGTTGTTCCAACGCGGACCGCCCAAATAGACCGCAGCATACATGATCCGCGCGGTGCGCGGTGCCGTGCCATTGACCAACAAGGCCTCGTAGAACATGCGATGCACGTCTTCCCAGGGGCGGGTGTGGTAGGTCGCCAGGCCCTCGTTGCCGACACCACAAAAGGCATCATGCAAGGCCGCTGCCAGCAGGTATTCCCGGCTTTGCCGGTCGCCCATCACCGTGGCCAGAACCGCAGGAATCGAAGCCCCATCGGTCAGTGTTTTGGCCGGCGCGGTCCAGTGATCGCCCTGCGCATCAATGAATGTCAGATCAGCCTTGGTCGGGAACAGTGCCTGAGACCGGTCATCGACAAAGACCGGCGCGCCGGCGACTTCCAACGGGCCGCCAATGAACCGGCAGAAATCGCTGTTGCCGGTCAGGCTGACGCAGCTGATGGTCTGGGTGTCGGTTTGTTGCGTTACATAAAACGTCAGGGCCGCGCCCAGCACCGCGCCACAGCCCAGAAGGCTGGCCCATAGAATTTTGCGGCTGCGGCGTGATCTGGATTGATCCGGCATGGGGTTCAACACGGGTCCTGATGTCTGATGTCGCTGGTATTGGTAGCGGATTTTGCCGGGACGGCAAGTATGGGAAACCTGCCCCCGGCGTCCAGTTTGGCGGATTCGCCCCGGAAGTTGCAGGGGCTAGCCGAGATGCGCGGCGACCTGGCGATGGTGAGGCGCGGCACGATGTTCAAACACATAGATCCCTTGCCAGGTGCCCAGCCGCAACCGGCCATTGGTCACCGGGATCGACAGCGAGACCGGCAAGAGAGCGGCCTTGATATGCGCGGGCATATCATCCGGCCCTTCCTGAAGATGGGTCACGAACGCCATATTCGGGTCATTGGCGGGCGGTACCAGACGGTCGAAATAGGCCAGCAGATCGACACAGACCGACGGATCGGCGTTTTCCTGAATCAGCAGGCTGGCGGATGTATGCCGGATCAACAGCGACAGCACGCCGGTGCGCGGCTCCACCGCTTCGACCCAAGCCTCGACCTCACGGGTGAATTCATAGAGCCCGGGGCCCGCCGTCGGAATTGTAAATGTGGTTTGCATCGCGCCTTAGCTTTCGATCAAAGCCTTCAGGTTGGCCAGACCGCGTTCATAATCACCGCCCACCCAGCCGTCCATCATCACCCCCATCCAGCGTGCCAGCAGGTTCATTCCGGTGTCGGTCGCAAAGCCCCAGGTGACTGAGGTGCGACCATCCGCTTCGACCAGGGAAAACTGTGCCTCTGCCCGACCCATGTCGCCAAAATCCAATGCAGTCACCACAAGTGTGTCCGGCTCTGATGTGATGATCTCCTGGCTGCCGCTGCCGACCTGCGGCACATCCGACTGCCATTCCAGACGGTTGCCGACGCCGCTGTCCGGGCCGCTGTATGTCAGGGCCACATCGGGATCACGCGCCAGCCAGGGGGACCAGTTTTCCGTCGCCTTCATGCTGTTCACATGCGGAAAGACCGCCGCGGCCGGGGCATTGATTTCGACACTGCGAAGCACTTCGACATGGCGCGGCAGCAGAAAAGCACCGGCCACAAAGACCACGGCCAACAAAATGACTAGCCGCAACAGATGCTTCAGAATACCCAATGGACCCTCCAATGCTTGCCTCAGGATAACATCAATCCAAGATCCGGTCACCGGGAATGTGCGCCTGGCCAGCCGACAGGCGCATCGCACGAAAACGTGCAATTTTCGGGACTTCTCAGAACCGTATCTCTGGCTATCCTGCCCGCATGGCCAACCCGGCACTGGCTCGCCCCATCACGGAGATATTCCAATGAATGAAATGACGCCCACCCCCCGCATGACCGCCAAGGATTTCGACCAGGAGCTTCTGGACCTTTATGACTTTTACGCACACGGCAAGATCAGCAAGCGCGAGTTCCTTGAAAAAGCGGGGAAATTCGCCGTCGGCGGCGTGACCGCAGTGGCACTGCTGAATATGCTCAGCCCGAATTATGCAATCGCAGAGCAGGTGAAATTCACCGATCCGGACATCACCCCGGAATATATCACCTATCCTTCGCCCAATGGGCACGGCGATGTGCGCGGCTATCTTGTTACGCCGACAAATGTCGAAGGCCCGATGCCTGCGGTGATTGTCGTGCACGAAAATCGCGGTCTGAACCCCTATATCGAAGATGTGGCGCGGCGGGTGGCCAAAGCCGGGTTCATCGCGCTGGCGCCGGACGGGCTCAGCTCGGTTGGTGGATACCCCGGCAATGATGCCGAAGGCCGGGACCTGCAGCGCACGGTTGACGGCGTGAAATTGATGAATGATTTCTTCGCCGCCTATGAATTCATGGCGGCCAGTGACACAACTACCGGCAAGGTCGGTTGTGTCGGGTTCTGTTATGGTGGCGGTGTGTGCAACGCTTTGGCCGTGGCTTATCCTGAACTAGGTGCCTCTGTGCCGTTTTACGGACGTCAGGCCAGTGCCGAAGATGTGCCCAAAATCCAGGCGCCGCTGCTGTTGCAATATGGCGAGCTGGACACCCGGATCAACGAAGGCTGGCCCGCCTATGAAGCGGCGTTAAAGGAGCATGGCAAGACCTACACCGCGCATATCTATCCCGGCGTGAACCATGGCTTTCACAATGATTTAACGCCCCGCTACGATGAGGACGCCGCAGAACTGGCCTGGCAGCGTACCATCGCGCATTTCAACACCTATCTGCGATAGGCTCAGTTCTCAAAGCAGGCGATTTGGCCTGCGGTGCGTTGATCCAATGGCATGGCGCATACTTCTGTTTGGCTTTCGGTTTCCGGCCCCAGAAATGCAGAGGGCTGGAGCCACGCCTGCCGCACCACGCCATCAAAGCGCACTTCCTGCAATGTCAGCTGCGCATCGGTGCCGACATGGGCGGTGGCCATGGTCGGGGCCATCAAGGGCGATGCAAGTGCAAGGGCGGCGGCGGTAGCGAATTGTAATGTTTTCATGTCGTTGTCTCCTGTCCCCCTCAGATGGGGACAAAAGACGGCAAAGCCAATCCGCCACGCCTATACATCTGCGCACATGCTTGGTGCGCGACCGCAGTGTCACATCATTGTGTGCGGGACTGTGTGTGGGACCATTTAGTCTGGCACTACTTTGTCCGGCAAAATTCATGCCAAACCGGTCCGGCAAAGCATCAAACTATGACTGTCGGCAATAACAAACGCGATTGTGGGCTGGGTTGTCAATGCACCTGCCCCCGAAACGCGAAGCGCCGCCCCCATGGGCGGCGCTTTTGATAGAAATGCAGCAATCAGGCTTATTCAGCAGGCTCAACTGCCATTTTTTGCGGCGGTGCCGAAATGGTGAAACCGGATTTCTCCAGCGCACGAATGGCCGCACGGCCTGCCTTGGTGCTCGCCTTGCGGGCGGATTTCCAGGCGGCATTCAGCTCTTCTTTGCTGGCTCCGGGATTGGCGGCCTTGAACTCTACGCGCCAAAAATTACGGGCGATAGTGCGGGCTACCCGGCGCCGCGTTTTTTGCTCGGCTGTGAGCGGGGTATTTTTTTTCTCCACGGTGATTTTCCTCAAACCAAAAGGAGGGGTGCCCGGGAACCGGACACGGGCACCAGGATAGGTGCGCCAAATTCCGGATATCGCCAATCTCTGATTCCACAAAGAGAATTCAGCGAGATAGATAAACCTTTAATAACTTTACCAAATTTGCGCTGGTTTGCGCGCCGGGAACTGAGGCAGGTTGCCCTGCCCCCCCCCAAAGGATCACGGGAAAATTGCGTCGCCCTGTTGGTCGATCATCTGCTTGGCCTTGTTGACCGATGCGTCGATCGCATCCTTTTCGCTGTTGATCACATCGGCCCGGATCATCAGATGGCTTTTGGTTTCGCCATCTTCGGTTTTTTCAATACGCGCCCCGATGCGAAAGCCCCCCGGACCGCTGACCGGTTCGGGAAAGATGTTAAATCCAGCATATTCCACCGGCGTCGGGCCAGAACTCTTTGCCCCGGTCCCGCCACCAAACAATTTCGAAAACAACGACATCACAGCCCCCTACTGATCAAGGAAGCTGCGCAGCTTGCGCGACCGGCTGGGGTGTTTCAGCTTGCGCAGCGCCTTGGCTTCGATCTGACGAATACGTTCACGGGTCACGCTGAACTGCTGGCCCACTTCTTCAAGCGTGTGATCGGTGTTCATGCCGATGCCGAACCGCATCCGCAACACACGTTCCTCACGCGGGGTAAGCGACGACAACACGCGCGTCGTGGTTTCCTTCAGGTTTTCCTGAATGGCGGAATCCAGTGGCAGCACCGCGTTCTTGTCTTCGATGAAATCGCCAAGCTGGCTGTCTTCTTCGTCGCCAATCGGGGTTTCCAGCGAAATCGGCTCTTTGGCGATTTTCATCACCTTGCGAACCTTTTCCAACGGCATTTGCAGCTTTTCGGCCAGCTCTTCCGGCGTCGGCTCGCGGCCGATTTCGTGCAGCATCTGGCGCCCGGTGCGGACCAGTTTGTTGATCGTCTCGATCATGTGCACCGGGATACGAATGGTGCGCGCCTGATCGGCAATCGACCGGGTGATCGCCTGACGAATCCACCAGGTCGCATAGGTCGAGAATTTATAGCCGCGACGGTATTCGAACTTGTCCACCGCCTTCATCAGGCCGATGTTGCCTTCCTGAATAAGATCAAGGAATTGCAGGCCACGGTTGGTGTATTTCTTGGCGATGGAGATCACGAGACGCAGGTTGGCCTCGACCATTTCCTTTTTCGCCTGACGGGCCTCTTTTTCGCCTTTCTGAACCTGACCGACGATGCGGCGGAATTCGGAAATATCCAGACCCACGTATTGACCAACCTGCGCCATTTCGGCGCGATATTCTTCGATCTTGTCCGAGAACCGCTCAATGAACATCTGCCAGCCGCGACCGGATTTTTCGCCCATCCGCTCCAGCCAGGTGGGGTCAAGCTCGCGCCCGCGATAGGCCTCGACAAATTCACGCCGGTTGATCCGCGCCTGATCGGCCAGTTTCACGATAGAGCTGTCAATCGCCATGATCCGGCGGTTGATGCCATACAGCTGGTCAATCAGCGCCTCGATCCGGTTGTTATGCAGATGCAGCCCGTTCACCAGTTCGACAATCTCGGAGCGCAGCTGTTGATAGACCGCTTCGTCCTGCTTGCTGAACGAATTGTCTTCGTTCAGGGTCGCGGAAATCCGGCTGTCCTGCATCTCCGACAGGTGAATATAGTCGTCCGCAATCCGGTCCAGCGTTTCCAGAACCTGCGGCTTCAGCGCGGTTTCCATCGCCGCCAGCGACATATTGGCCTGTTCGTCTTCTTCGTCGTCGTCATCGTCTTTGGAAATCGGATTTCCGTCGGCGTCCAGCTCTGGCCCGGTGTCGGGCTTTGGCGCAGACGACACATTGGCCGCCGTGGCCGGAACTACCGGTTCGCCGACAACGCCCTCTTCATCCTCCATCTGACCAGAGAATGTGGTCTCAAGATCAATGACGTCGCGCAGCAGAATGTCTTCGCTCAGAAGTTCGTCGCGCCAGATGGTGATCGCCTGAAAGGTCAGCGGGCTTTCACAGAGCCCAGCGATCATCGTGTTGCGGCGGCCTCGATCCGTTTGGCAATCGCGATCTCGCCTTCGCGCGACAGCAATTCGACCGATCCCATTTCACGCAGATACATCCGCACCGGATCGTCGGTGCGATCCAGTTTTTCCGACGCCCCGGAGGAAAGCGTAACCTCGCCCGGTTTCTTGGTTTCGACCAGATCGGTCGCACCTTTGTTTTCGTCTTCTTCGGATTCTTCGTCGTCTTCCGTGACCTGGATGCCCATTTCGGACAGCATCGACATCACATCCTCGATCTGGTCAGAGCTGACCTGATCAGGCGGCAGAACGTTGTTCAGTTGGTCATAGGTAATATATCCGCGCTCGCGCGCTTCGGCGATCATCTTCTTGACGGCCGTCTGGCTCATGTCAAGCGATGCGTCTTCCGGGGCGTCCGTCTTCTGATCGTCGGTATCTTTGGCGGCCATGCGGGGCTCCTGTTTGCGGCGCAGATGATTCGCGGTTTGATCATTACCGAATTTGAGTGATTCGTGCAGCGTTTTACTTGTATTTTTCTACTAATTCCTCACCAAACCGCGTTATTTTCGTCGTTTGGCATAGGTGATGCGATCCAGCAGCGCGTCAAGTTCGTTGCGTTCATCGCGATTGATTCGCGCGCCGTTCGGTCCGGTGTCATATTCTGTCTTGTCGTCCTGTACCCCGGATTGCGCACGGTTGCGCGCCTCTGCCGCCTGACCCAACCGGTATGTCACCGCTTCATCGGTGACATGATCCAGATCTTCGGCGGCCTCTTCCATCTCGTCCTGCAGTCCCTGATGCGCGGTCAGTTTGGCGAATTCCTCGGCCAATGTCATACGGGCCAATTCGATGTCTCCGGGTCGACGCACACATGGGATGATAGCCACATGGCCCATGGACAGCAGGTTTTCAAGGGCCTCCGGCCCCATTGCATGTTGGATTTCTGATTGCAGCGCGCTGCCATCCGGTTGGGCGTGGCGCAAAATCAGGTCGCGCAGATGGGCATGTTCCGGATCGGAACAGCGCAATTGTTCCAGCGCATGTTCGAATTCCAACGCAACGGCGGGGGTCTGAACGGTGGCGGCCAGGATCACCGCCTCGCGCATGGATACGAACCCGGCATCATCCGCCGAGGCAAGAAGCGAGGATTTTGTTCGGGCTCTGGCCGATTCCGGTGCATCGCGTCGCCAGGGCTTCTTGTTGCCAGGCTGCCATGTCCTGGCATTGGGTTTACGCCGGGCGGCGGTGAACAATTCCCAGCGCAGATCCTTGACCGCCTGACCGTAATGGCTTCGGATTGATGGATCCTTGATCAAGGTGATCTTGGCGCGCAACGCCTTGTCCAGCGCGGCCTTTCGCTCGGGGCTGTCCAGCACCCGGCCTTCGGTTTCGCGCCGCCACAGTAATTGCACCATCGGAAGCGCCTGATCCAGAAGCGCCTGCACCGCTTTGGCGCCTTTGGCCCGCAGCAGATCGTCAGGATCCTGCCCTTCTGGCATCAAGGCAAAGCGCAGGGATTTCCCGGCCTCCAACAAGGGCAGCGCCAGATCAACCAGCCGATGCGCAGCCCGCAGACCAGCGGTGTCCCCATCCAGCGCGATGATCGGCTCATCCGAGATGCGCCACATCAGCCGCAATTGATCTTCGGTCACGGCGGTGCCAAGCGGCGCAACAGCGGCACCAAAACCGCCCTCCACCAGCGCAATCACATCCATATACCCTTCGGCCACGATCAGCGGCAGACCTTTGCCCGCCGCCTCACGCGCAGGCCCGTGATTATAGAGATTGCGGCCCTTGTCGAACAATTCCGTTTCAGGCGAATTCAGATATTTGGCGTTGTCATTCGGGTCCATGGCCCGCCCGCCAAAGGCGATCGCCGCGCCGCGCCCGTCGCGGATCGGATACATGATCCGCCCGCGAAACGTGTCATAGGGCCGCCCGCCCTTCTGGCTGGGTTTGGCCAGACCGGCGGCAAAAATCAGCTCTTCCGGCACGTCCTTGGATCGCAAATGGTCCCACAGCCCCTGCCATGCGTCGGGGGCAAAACCGATTTCGAATTTCTCTAGTGTTTCGGGGGCCAGACCGCGACGGTTCAGGTAATCGCGCGCCGCCGCCGCGCCGGTGCCCAATTGCAGACGGAAATATTGCACCGCCTGTTCCATCACATTGATCAAAAGCGTCCGGCGATCCGCCTTTTCGCGGGCCTTTGGATCGCGTGCCGGCATCTGCATCCCGGCTTCTTCTGCCAGAATCTCCACCGCCTGCATGAAACCGACATTTTCGGTTTCACTGATGAATTTCAGCGCATCCCCCTTGGCATGACAGCCAAAGCAGTAATAGAATCCCTTGCGGTCATCCACATGAAAAGACGCGCTTTTTTCCTGATGGAATGGGCATGGCGCCCACATGTCGCCCTTGCCCTGATTGCTTTTGCGGGTGTCCCACATGACTTTGCGGCCGACCACATCGACAATGGATGTGCGGCTGCGCAATTCATCAAGGAATCCCGGGGGCAGGCTCATACGTCAATGTATCCTACCCGGCGTGGCAAGAGTCGAGTTCGCCGCAGCCGGGTCAGGGCAGTTCTGCATCAATTTACATTATTGCGCGTTGCATTGTTCCGCAAAAACATCGCCCGGCCCCGCGCTCAGATCCGCCTCGGGCAGGGAATACACCCATTCCGCCAACGCCGGGATGGTTGGCACAAACCGTTTCTTGCGGCCAGTATACTCTCCGGCAACGGTTTCCATCGACGCGTTTATCACCGCCCCGTCCTGACGTTCGGCCACGATCTTGTCGACGATTTCACCAAAGACCGCACAATCCGGGTTGGCCGCCAGGGTCGCGGCGGGCATCAGGGCAAAGCATGTCACCAGTAAAAAACGCATATTGGATCTCCTGTCTTGCGGGGTGAGATAGGGCAATTTCTGCCCGGTCTCCAGCCCCGCGCCGACATCTCTATGCGCAAACCCCTGTGATCGGCAACATCAGGCCGATTAGGCGGGTGATGGCCGCCGACATCGGGCGCCTAATTGTCCGACCAGACCAATTGCGGCGCGAACCGTGGGCGGCTGAAGGCCAATGTGTACATTTCCTGGCTATCTATCCCGGGGATGTTCAGCGGCGGCGTGTAAATTGACGAGGTTTCGACCACGATCACCCGTTCATTGTGCAGCAAACTGGGCAAGTTATCGACCAGGGTCGTGTTCAGATCGCGATTTTTCAGCGGATACAGCGGGCCGCGCGTTTTGGACCAATCCCGACGATAGGCATTCTTGTTCTTGTTCCAACGCACCATTGTCACCCGCAATCCAACCTGATCGCCGGACCGGGCAAGAAAGGACAGCATGTCGTGCATTCCATCCATATACCCATTGGTGACCGCATCGGTTTCCCGGCTGAGCGCATCCGAAATGGTATAGGCGGCATTGGTGTTGATCGCCCGCTGGCGATAGGCATCAAAATAGACATAGGCCGCCCCCAGAAGGAAGATCAACAACGGGGCAAAGATCGCGATTTCGATCGAAGCATTGCCGCGACCGTCCTGCAGGAATTTCTGAATCTTGTGCAACATGGGGGTCATCTCGGCTCCTGAACAAAGGCAGAGGTCGCGACAAGCGCGGCATAACCTTCATTGTCCTTGCTCAATTCCGCCGCCAGCCCGCTGGTCGGAAACACAGGTTTGAACATCAGACAGGCCCGCAACAGCATAAGCTCATTGGCGGCACCGGCCTGAAAATTGCGCAGCGGGCGCGCCTCCTGATCTGCATTGCGGCAATCGGCACTGCCGGGGATGGCCTCGAACGAGCGTGGATCGACCACCTTCATTTCCAGCCGGAGGTTTTCGGCGCAATCGGTAATAATTCCGGCCCGATCACAGATGGATTGCCGGATCGCATCATGGCCCGGCACAAACCCGGTCGCCAGCCGAAGCTCGCGCACGGTGGTATCCAGCCCGCGTTCCAGCATGGCGTGCCGAATATTCAAATACCCCATCTCGACGCTGGCGCCCAAAATGGTGGCAAACATCGTGACGATAATCGCGAAATCTATGGTGGCTGTGCCACGTTCGTCACGACAGAATCGGCGGGCTGCGGCCCGCATCATTGATCTCATTGGATCAGCCTCAAATTATTGATTTGCCGTGCGATGGCATGGAAGGTTTCGGTGATTTCGATGCCTTCGACGGCAAAGTAATGCGATGGCGACGAGGCACAGTCCTGCAAGGCCGCCTGACCGCCAGAAGGGGCCTCAAACGCGATGGCAAAGACCACAATCCCCTTGTCCCGCGCCACGCCACAAATCTCTGACAGCCGGGTGTCGGCCTGGGTGCCATTCACGATCGAGGTCGAGCCATAGTAGATGTCGGAATAGGTATTATAGGAGATATGGCCGTCGTTCTTGGGCTTCTCCCAGAACTTCTTGGCCACTGCCTTGACCCCGAATTCTGGCATAGACTTCGGCGTTTTTCATCCGGCGGGCGTTGGCCCCGTCGGGGGCGTTGCGATAGCGATAGGACCAGCCGTAATTTTCGTAACGCAGCCAGAAATATTCGTCGTTAAGGCTGCCGGAATTGTCATCCACCAGCACCGAAAACCGGTCATCGGACCCGATGCCATTGCCCCGTTCATCAATCCAGATGTCGGACCATTCGGTTTTGAACTGGGGTTTCAGGTCATATTCCGTTGTGTTTTGCCCATCGGTCATCAGCACCACGACCTTCATCGCCTCTGTATCGGTAAAGGTCGCGGGGCGTTCGGTTGCAGAGGCGCCAAGATGGCCATTGGCACGCATCGCATCAAACACCGGCTGCACCTTGTCCGACAAAAGGGCCGCGCCCCATTTCATGCCCAGATCAATGGCGGTGTTGCCCCCCGCCCCAAGCGAGTCGATGTGATCCTTCAACGCCTGCGCATCGCTCGATGCCACAACGATTTCGCCATAGTCATCATCGGCGCACCACGGGCTGGAAATGGAGAGCGTGCTTTCGCTGGAAGAATAGCGATCAAAATGCGCCAGCCGTTTCAGAAGCTGCGTGCCGGTGATGTCGACGGTATCGAATTCATCATCAGCGAAAATCACGCAGTTGGAATAGGCATGCGTGTCCTCGATATTGAAATATTGCGACACCAAAGGCCCCAGATTGACCGTGGCATTATATGGCACGACCGAGATTGTCGTCATATCCAACGCGTTTTCGGTTGGCGTGATCACCGTATCGACAAATTCCTTGCCCGCAGCGCGCAGGTTTTCGATCTTGCTGTTTGATCGCATCGACCCCGAAATATCGAGCACCATCGAGATTTCGACCTTGGAGATCTTTTCCTCCGCCACGCTCAGCGCCGGGGCGTTCAAACTGTCGATGCCGCCCAACCGCATGAAAAAGGTTTCGACATCTGTCTGGCCGGTGGCGGTGACGGTGCGATAGTTCAAACCATCGTCGACGCTGACATCGGTCAGCGCAGCCCCCAGCCCCGCCGCGGTCACATAATCCTGTGCGACCTCTGCCGGGTCGCCCTTTTGGTCAAGATCCGCCGCCGCCAGAACCGCCCGGTCAAGCACGTGCTGCATTTTGGTGCGCACCGCTTCATAGCGCATGACGTCAATGGCCGCCCCCGTGGTCAAAAGGATCGCCAACGACATGTATACAGACAGAATTGTGGCGTTTCCCCCTTCGGCCCGGCAAAACCGCGCGGCGGCGGCTTTGGCGTTTCTGGCAAATTCTGACATGGCGATCTTTCCCCTTCAGGCGCAAAATAGTTGTCTGCGCAACGATCACTTCTGCGGGGGAAATCGTGGGGGCCGTGGGCACAAAAGTGGCAAGATCAAGGCGATTAACGCTGATTTTTGGTAAATCCACCGGGGGTGGGTGGCAAATCCCGGACCGGATCAGGCGGGGCAACCGTCGCTTTGCACCGGGCGCAGCGCGGAAATATGCAGCGGGTTGCGTGCGACCGCCAGTTCCGCCCGGCCATGCGCAAAAGGAAACGCGCGCCGGTTCGGGCGCGCGTTCCGTTTCTCTGTGCAGGATCACCTTGCCGGGCAATCCCCGGCAATCCCCAGCCTGTGACCTCAGAGCCCCTTGGCGCGATAGCTGGCTGCAACCTTGCTGATCGACACCAGATAGGCAGCGGTGCGCAGATCCTCGACGTCGTCCCGCCCATGCCAGATGTCGCGCATCGACTGATAGGCAATGCGCATCGTGTCATCCAACCCGGACCGCACCAATTCCAATTCATCCGCGCCGCGCAGATACTTGGCCTTGAAGTCCGGCGTCATTGACCAGGCCCCGCCCAGATGCTGGTCGAGCCGTTCAAGTTCGCGCACGATCAATTCATGCCGCGCCTCTTCCTGACGGCGCTGCATGCGGCCAAACCGAATATGGCTGAGGTTCTTGACCCATTCGAAATAGGACACGGTCACACCGCCAGCATTGGCATACATGTCTGGAATGATCACTGTGCCCTTCTTGCGCAGGATGTCATCCGCCCCGGCGGTCACCGGGCCATTGGCGGCCTCGATGATCAACGGTGCCTTGACCCGTTCGGCGTTGGACATGTTGATCACACCTTCCAGCGCGGCCGGGATCAGAATATCGCATTCCTCCTCCAGCACCGCCGCCCCTTCGGCATGATGCGATGCATCGGGGAAGCCGGTCACACCGCCATGTTTGACGATCCATTCGTGTACCGCCTCGACATTCAGCCCATCGGCATTGAACAGCGCACCATCACGTTCGATAATGCCGGTGATCAAACAGCCGTCTTCTTCTTGCAGAAATTTGGCGGCGTGATAGCCCACGTTGCCCAACCCCTGAACGATCACCCGTTTGCCATCCAGCGTCCCGGACAGGTTCGCCTTGGCAACACCACGATGATCCCGAAAGAATTCGCGCAGGGCATATTGCACCCCCCGTCCTGTCGCCTCGACCCGGCCGGCAATGCCACCGGCATTCAACGGTTTGCCGGTCACACAGGCGCGGGCATTGATGTCGGTGGTGTTCATCCGAGCGTATTGATCCGCGATCCAGGCCATTTCACGTTCGCCGGTGCCCATGTCGGGGGCTGGCACGTTCTGGCTTGGATGGATCAGATCGCGCTTGGCCAGTTCATAGGCAAACCGCCGGGTGATCTGTTCAAGCTCATGTTCATCATATTGCCGCGGGTCGATACACAATCCCCCCTTGGAGCCGCCAAACGGCGCTTCGACCAGAGAGCATTTATAGGTCATCAAAGCGGCAAGCGCCTCGACCTCGTCCTGATTGACCGCGTTGGAATAGCGAATACCGCCTTTGACCGGTTCCATATGTTCGGAATGCACGGACCGATAGCCGGTAAAGGTCTGGATACGCCCCCGCAGGCGCACGCCAAAACGCACGGTATAAGTGGCGTTGCAGACCCGGATTTTCTCTTCCAGCCCCGGTGGAAGGTCCATCAGCGCCACGGCGCGATTGAACATCAGATCCACGCTTTCGCGAAATGTCGGCTCATTGGCAGGCTGCATAGGGTGTCCTCCGTTAAGTGATGTGTAACTCGCCATCTATTTTGTTTTTGAACCAAGCCTATGACGTCATAGTTAAGAGTTGCGAGTGAATTCTTTTCTGATTG
>NZ_JBVVRZ010000011.1:0-106394 GCF_055808435.1 Marinovum sp. J2-8
CAGGACCGGGTGTGCATCCTCCCGTTCCGCTTCGGAACGGACTGCGGGAAGGACGTGTTCGGGCCCGTACATGTCGTGATACGGCGCGGGCACGATATAGGGCCAGTGCGGCTTGATATAACTCAGATGCAGACACCAGGGCTGATCGCCCGCGTCCTCGATAAATTGCATTGCCCGCGTAGTGGAATAGGGCGTTTCCGAATGCTCCTCGGCCACGCGCGCGGGTTTGTCGGCATTTTCGTAAAGCCAGCCGGACAGGATATTGCCCTCTGCGTCCTCGGCAGAGTTGGCCGCATCCTCCCACGGGTTTTCCACGTTATACCCCTTGGCGCGGAGGTAGTCGTTGTAATGGCTCGGGACCTTACCACCTGTCGGGTGCAGACCGTCCAGCCGGTCCCAGACTTCGAAGCCGCATTCGGCGATGCGGCGGCCCTTTTCCGATTTCGGGTCGATCCCAAGGCGCTTCATGCCGTCTATGTCGGCTGTCATGTGGGTCTTGCCGCAGAGCGCCGTACGCACACCAAGTGGTTCGAGGTGATCACCCAGCGTCATCTCCCCAACCCGCAGGGGAAAATTGTTCCAGGTCGCACCGTGTGAGCGGACATAGCGCCCGGTGTAGGTCGACATGCGTGATGGGCCGCAGATCGGCGACTGGACATAGGCCTTGTCGAACCGGACCCCGCGCGCGGCAAGCGCGTCGATATTGGGTGTTTTCAGGAACGGGTGACCGGCGCAGCCGAGATAGTCGAAGCGCAACTGGTCGCACATGATGAAAAGGACGTTCTTGGCCATGTTGGTTCCTCACCTGTCCCAGACGACACGAAAGCCGTGGTGGGTCGTTGCGCTGTCCGGCGAGGTGCCGGAACGAGCAGCGATGCGGTAGCGATAGCAATAACTGCGATGGCACAAGAACGAGCCGCCCTTGGACAGCTTGTAGCCTTTCATTTCGCTCAGGCGCTTCTTGACAGTCTTCTTCAGCGACCTGATACGATAGCTATTCGAAGTCCACTCCCAGACATTTCCGACCATATTGTAGAGACCGTAGCCGTTCGGCTGGAAGGACTGCGCAGGCGCCGTCGTTACGTAACCATCACGCGCTGTATTCAACTCGGGAAATCGTCCCTGCCAGATATTGCAGGGCATGAAGTCGTGGTCGTTTGGCGCGGCGTCTCCCCAAGGGAAGGGCACGTCACCCAGCCCACCGCGTGCGGCATGCTCCCATTCCGCCTCGGTTGGCAGCCGGCCGCCGACCCAGTTGCAATAGGCCCGGGCATCGTTCCACGAAACATGTACGACAGGATGGTCGGGGTGGCAGACGTCTTCGGTGCCGGGGCCGTTCGGCGCGGACCAGATTGCCCCCTCGACGCGCCGCCACCATTCGACCGCGACCACACCTTCAGTGGGGCCATAGCTCTCGGGCACCTGCGCCCAGAACACGAAGGACCAGCCGAACCTTTCGGCCTCGGTGACATATCCGGTCGCCGCGACGAAATCGGCGAATTCGGCATTGGTGACGGCCGTCGCCCCCATCGCGAAGTCTTGCACCCGGACCCGACGCAGGGGGCTTTCGCCGTCACCCGGGATCTGCGGTGCACTGGTGCCGACAAGCGCCGTGCCGCCCGGAATAGCCACGGCATGGTCGGCCAGCCGTCTTTCGGCGGCGCGGCCCGCCGACCGCGCGGCGGGAGGTGCAGACGTTTCGCGCGATGGACCACAGCAGCCCTTGCCGGTCGTCAGGCTGTCACTCATCTCTCTTCACGTCCCGGAGCGTCCTGGCGCCCATCTGTATCATGTTGTTTTCAAGGTCCTGCTTCAGGACAGAATAGGCATGGTTGCCGCCCTTGTCGCCAAGCGCTGCGACTGCATAGAGGAAGCCCCGGCCTAGCAGGCAGAAATCCGCCCCGCGCGAAAGCGCCCGCAGTATGTCCAGCCCCCAAAGAACGCCGCTGTCAAACAGAACAGGCGCCCGCCCGGCCACTTTCTCTGCCACCACCGGCAGCGCGTCGATCGCGGCTTGCGCGGCGTCGAACTGCCGACCTCCGTGGTTGGAAACGACCACGCCATCCGCACCACAATCAATGGCCTTTTCGGCTTCATCCGGCCTCAGTAGCCCTTTGACCACCAGGTTGCCTTGCCATTGCTGCCGCAGCCGGGAAACGGTGTTCCAGTCGGGCCGCCCATCGACGATCGTGCCCACCATCTTGGCGCTGTCGGCCATGGCGGAAGCGGGGAAATATTCTTCCAGCGTCCGGAACCTTGGTTGACCATGCCGCAGAGTTCTTCAGGGCCCAGACGGGCCGCTGCGCGACCCGCCACAAGGTCAGCGGCGTGACTTTCGGAGGCACTGTCAGGCCCGCCGCCAGCTGGCGTTCGCGGCGGCTTCCGACCGGGACGTCCAGCGTGACCACCAGGGTCCGGATACCGGCAGAGGCGGCACGGGCCAGAAGATCGTCCTCGATCTCGGGCTCTTTCAAGGGATAGAGTTGGAACCACGCATTCTCGCCACCGGCCTCCGCCACCGCTTCGGGCGTCTCGTTGGCAACCATGCTGAGCGTATAGGGAAAGCCGTTCTCCCGCGCCGCGCGGGCCAGGATGAGTTCGGCGCCCGGCCAGATGAGGCCCGACATCCCAACCGGGGCGGCGCCGAACGGAACGCTGTAGTGCTTGCCGAAAAGGCTGGTGCTGGTGTCGGGCTGATAGCGGCCTTGCGCCACTTTGGGCGGCAGCAGGACCCGGTCCAGCGCTGCGCGGTTCTCGCCGACCAGCCGTTCCGCGCCGGTGCCGCTGGCAAGGTATTCCCATGCAAAGAACGGCACCCGCCGCCGCGCGCGCGGAATCAGGTAGCCTAGGGCGGGGTATTTTGCCTCGGACGTTGGCATTTAGCCTGCCTCCAGCATCACACCGGGGTTAAGCAAGCCGAGTGGATCAAAGACCTGTCTGATGCCGTGCATGAGGCCGAGTTGGGCGGAGTCTTTCCGCGCTGCCAGCGTTGCGACTTTGGTTCGCCCGATCCCGTGTTCCGCGCTGAAAGAGCCGCCCATCTCGGCCAGAATGTCGCCTACCCGCATCCCGAACCCCTTGCTGTCCAGCGCGTCCCAGTCGCACCCCTGGGCGGCGACCACCGCGTAGTGGACGTTACCGTCTCCGAGATGCGCGACCAGAAGCGGACGCAGATTGGCCGTATCGGCCAGCGGAGCAACGCGGTCGATGAACTCGGCAACCCGCGCCAGCGGCAGTGAAGCATCGAGCGACAGGAAGGGTCCCTCGGCCTGAATGGTTTCCAGCACCGCCTCGCGAAGCGACCACAGGTCGATACGCTGTTGTTCGGAGGTAGCAAAGAACCCGTCAGTCACAAGTTCATCCTCCATCAGCCCTTCCACTGTCTCCAGCATCAGCGCGTCCAGCCTGACGGTGCCGGTATCGTCGGCCCCGGCGTCCGAGCGCCGCGTCGAGGCCAGTTCGACCAGGACCCCATGTTCGGGCAGAACGTCAAGCGGCGCGCGCAGGGCGCTGTTGTGGCGCAGGATGGTGCGTATTGTTTCAGCCGGGAGCCATTCGAAGGCCTCCACCAGCCCGCCCGACGCATCCTGTAGCGCGTTGAGAACATCCAGCGCCGCCTTCAGGTCGGGCACCGCCAGAAAGGCAGTGGAGCGCACCTTGGGTGTCGGCACCAGTTTCAGTACGGCTGCGGTGATGATACCAAGGGTGCCTTCCGAACCGATCAGCAGGTTCTTCAGGTCATAGCCGGTATTGTCCTTGCGCAGCCCGGTCAGGCCATGAACGACCTCGCCGTTGGGCAGCACCGCCTCAACCCCGAGACAGAGATCCCTAGCGTTTCCATAGCGAAGAACGTTGGAGCCGCCCGCATTGGTGGCCAATGCGCCGCCGACGGTGGCCGACCCGCGAGCGCCGAACATCAGCGGATAGTCGAGCCCCTCGGGCGCCACCGCGTCCTGCACGCTTTGAATGATGGCACCGGCATCGACGGTCACGGTGCGGGCCCGCGCGTCGATTGACCGGACCCGGTTCATCCGGGCTAGCGAGAGCAGCAGACCGCCTTCCTCCTGTCCCGGCACGCTGCCGCCCGCGACCGAGGTGTTGCCACCCTGCACGGTCACCGGCACACCTTGCGCGCCCGCCAGATTGACTACGGCCGCCACCTCTGCGGTGCTGCCTGGTCTGACCACCGCACGCGCCGCGCCGGTCCATTGCCCTGTCCAGTCGGTCAGGTATCCTGCCGCGTCTGATCCGGTCAGCACATGTGCCGCGCCGACGATGTCGGAAAGCTGCTTTGTCAGGTCTGTCATCCTGGCCCCACTGGCGTTCTGTTGGGTCCGATATCGTTTGGACGTGATTGCAGATATGCCGTCAATGCAGCCTGCATGTCCGCGTGATCGGGATCGTCGAACAGGTTCGACATTTCGTCGGGGTCGGTGGCCAGGTCGTACATCTCGCCCGCGCCGGACCGCAGGTCCATCGTCAGCTTGGCGTCACGTGTGCGAACCGTGCGCAGCGACAGAGCAACTCCGACGCGGTTGGGCAATAGTTCCCATTCCATCATCGCGAAGTCGCGTGCCGCATCGCCCTCAAATTGCGGGCGCAGGGACTGGCCGTGCTGTTCAAGCCCGGGCGCGACACCGGAATAGTCATAGAGCGTGGCGGCGATGTCGAGCGTCGAGACCGGTTCGGCCACTACCGCCCCGGCCCGAACACCAGGGCCCTTGGCCAGCAATGGCACGCGCAACAGCCCCTCGTAGGGCATCGGTCCTTTCAGAATATGCCCGTGGTCGCCCAGCCAGTCACCGTGATCCGAGGTGTAGATGACGATGGTGTTTTCGGCCAGACCGGTCTCTTCCAGCAGGGTCAGGATGCGGCCCACCTGTTCGTCGATAAATGCGATCTGGCCATAGGTATTGGCGATGATCTCGCGCAGCTGATCGTCGGTCTGCGGTTCGATCCGGGAATAGTTCGAGCGCACGGCAACCTCGGCAGCATCGCCCTTCGGCGTGTTCTCGACAGCGGCGCGGTGCCACCACGGACGTTTGTCGAGGTCGCGCGTCCGATGTTCCGGCAGGTCAACCTCGGCCGGGTCGTGCAGGCGTGACCAGGGTTCGGGGCAGTCGAAGGGATGATGCGGATCGACAAAACTGACCCAGGCACAGAATGGTTTGTCAGCGTCACGCCCATGCCGCAGCCATTCCATCGCGCGGTCCGCCGTCCAGGGCGTGTAATGCCAGTTTGTCGGCAATTGCGAATGCCAGGTCTGGGCAGCACCCTTGGTATCGCCACGGCCCTCGTGATAAAGCTGCGCTTTCTCGGGCCCATGGCCGTCGGCATGGAAGAAATGCTCGTAGTGGAGCCCCCGAGGCGGTGCCAGCGGCGGATGGTTCGACGGGCCCGAGAGCATGAGCTCCACATGCCCGAATCCCATGTAGGGGCCGAACCAGTCCGGCCCGAAATCGGCCGAAGACAGGATCGCTTCGGGCCGCCCGGTGGGTTCGCGCGCGTCGTAGCTCGAAAAGTGCGCCTTGCCGAAATAACCTGTGTCGTATCCCGCGCGGGCCAGGGTTCCGGCAAAGCCTTTTTCGCCCGTCTCCTCGTCAAGGTCGATGCCATTATCATGCACGCCATGCGTCCGGCACAGCTGGCCCGTCAGGATCGAGGCGCGCGCCGGCTGGCAGACAGGAGCGGGGCAGATTGCAGCGGTAAAGCGAGTGCCGTCCCGCGCCATGCGGTCCAGGTTGGGCGTGCGGACCTTGCGGCCTTCGATGCCAAGACAATCGCCGCGATGCTGGTCGGCACTGATGATCAGGAAATTGGGCCGGGTCACGGGACGCGCCTCCTCAGTATGAAATCATGACGGGAATTCTGGCATTCGCGAGCACGTGGCGGGTGGCGCCGCCCAAAAGCTCTTCGCGAAAGATGCCCTGCTCATAGACGCCCATGAACAGCACGCCGGCATCGACCTTGTCGCAATAGGCCAGAAGCTCTTCGCCGAAATGACGGCTGCCGCCGGGCAGGCGGATCCTGTCCGCCTTGACGCCGTGACGCGCCAGCAGATCGGTCGCGCCGATGCTGTTGGCAGGCTTGTACATCTTCTCGCCGGAACTGACGATGTCCACCTGGGACTTGGTTTCGAGATAGAGCATGGCGTCGTGGATCACCCGCGAGGCTGCCTTGCGCCCGTCGAAGGCGACGACCGCGCGCTTGTCCAAGCTGGCCGGGTCAAAAGGCGAGGGCACCACGAGGATCGGACGGCCGCTTTTCAGCGCCACCCGTTCTGGGTGCAAATCGATTGCAGGATCCGACTTGCGGGCGTTCGGGCCCATGATCCCCACGTCGTACATCACCACATACTTGGCGAGCGTATCGTCCGGCTCACCGCTCAGCGCCAACCAGTGCAGCTTGTCAGCCGGCACCCGGCCCTCGACGGAGGCACGGAAGCCCTGTTCCACCACCGCTTCCTTCTGGCGAATGCCATCGTCCATGATCGTGCGCACATTGTCCGGCACCCAGTTCTCAGCCGCGAACCGGTCTCGGTGGCCATAGTGCACCAGCATGCCGGTCAAATGCGCGTCGTATTTCGCCTGCATCAGCAGCGCCGCTTCGACAGCGCTCTTGGACCCGGTACTTTCGTTGACGGCAACGAGGATGTTCTTGACAGCCATCAGGCATCCCTTTCTGCTTCGACGGCTTTGTTGGCCGCGGGTTTCTTGGGGCGGGAGAAGAAGATGACAACGGCAACGGAGAGCGCGAGGAAGAACAGCGACATCGGGCTCTTGAACAGAAACCATGGATCGCCCCCGGAGACAGCGAAAGCCTGCCGAAACGCATGTTCGAGGTTGCCCGCCAGGATGAAGGCAATCACGAAGGGAAGCGTCGGAATCCTCAGCTTCCGCAAGAGGTACCCGAGGACGGCGAAGGCCAAGGCGAAATAGATGGCGACGAAACTGGTTTCCTGGGCGTAGATCGCCGTCAGGGTCAGCAGCAGCACCATCGGCAGCAGCACCTGGTTAGGGATCTTCGACATGATGCCACAGGCTGCCATGATCCGCCCGCCGATCACCCAGTTGAAGATGTTGGCAAGCATCATCGCGGTGAACAGACCGAAGGCGATCACCAGTTCCGGGTTCACCTCTGACGTTGTGAACCGAAAGACAGTCGGCCCGGGATTGAAACCGCCGATCGATTCAGCGGCAAGGATGATGAAGACCGCGCCGACATTGCCGGGGATGCCGAGTGAGAGAACCGGGATCAGGTTGGAGCCGGAGACCGCGCTATTGGCCGCCTCAGTCGAGGCGATGCCTTCGGGCGTGCCTTGGCCGAATTTTACCGGACCCTTGTGCATCTTTTCGCCGGTGGCATAGCCGAGCGTCGCCGCCAGAGTCGAACCGATACCCGGCAGGGCGCCGATGATCGTGCCGACGAGAGCCGAGATGCCGATGAAGGGCATCAATGCCTTGCGCTCTTTCCAGCTCAGGTGGTTGTCACCGGACTGGGCCACCTCCTTGATCTGTGATTGCGAGCGCCGCTCGCGCCACATGTTTTCAAAAGCGACCAGCACTTCGCCGAGGATCAGCACGCCCATGACGGCGGCGATCAGCGGCACGCCGGATGCCAAGACCTCGGTGCCCAGTGACAGGCGGGAATAGAAATCCTCGCCGGTGCCGATTGAGGCGACCAGCAGCCCCAGAAAGGCGGCGATCATTCCTTTCATCGGCGACACGCCGACCACGGCCGCAATGAAGGCCATGGAGAGAATTATGAGCGCCGCTTTTTCCCCGAAGCCCAGGTAGGCTTCGACGATGATCGCAAGGAAGGGAGCGCAGGTGAAGAGCACGAGATCAGAAAAAGTATCTCCGGAGACCGAGGCGAAATGCGCGGTCCTGAGGGCCTTGCCGGCCTGGCCCTTCTGCGCCATCGGATAGCCGTCGAGCGTGGTCATCATCGCATCCGGCGTGCCGGGCGTGTTGAACAGGATCGCGGGCACCGAACCGCCGACCGTCGCGCCTTTCATCACGCCGACGAGAAACCCAAGAACCGGCAGCAGCGCATCCGGCGTGAAGCCAAAGATCGACAGCAGGATCGGCAGCGACACCGCCATCAGGAAGGGACCAGCTAGGCCGGGCGTGGCCCCGCCCACGACCCCCAAAAGGAACCCGCCGAACACCATCAGCAGGGTGATCGGAATGCCGACGCCGAAAATCTCGAACGCGGCGGGTCCGGCAATGACAGCCATCACTCCGGCCCAGACATATTCAAGCGGGGACATCAGAAATCTCCATTCGGCGGCAAGAGGATCGTGTCAAAGGGCACGTCAAAGATGAGGATGAGCCCTAGCACGGCGAGGATCGAACTGATGACACGCACCCATCTGATCCGGCCTTCGATCAGCGAGGTCAGCCCGAAGACCAGGGTGAACCCGCCCAGCACGAAACCGATGTATTTCCAGGGGAAGGTCGACCGCATCTGGCGGTAGGTCACAGAGTCGTCGCCCGATGGTCCAAAAAGCGCCAGCGCCAGCGGACCTGCCCAGAACATCACGATCAGCGATAGCGCCAGCAAACCGCCGAAAGACGCGTAGAAAAACAGGGTCAGACGGTCGAACGGCGGATCGACGTCCTCATCCTGCAGGCGGCGCAACTGGAGCATCAGGTGAACAACCGAGAACAGCAAGATGCCGCTACCTGCCACCATCGGCAACATCGCGTCACCGATGTTTACCTGACGGCGGAATTCATAGATCGCGGCGGTTTCACTGTCGAGCGGTGCCCAGACAAAGGCGGTCAGCGCGGCAAAGACAGCAAAGAATATGGCAAGCCAGATTTCGACCCTGCGAGAATGCATGGCGGATACTCCCGGTGGTTGGGGATGGGCCGACCCGCTGCAGACCGGCCCATAGGGGCAGGATCACTCGGCGGATGCGTCGAGCAGCCCGGTGGCGGCGTCGTAGCTTTCCTGCATGAGCGCCTCCAACTCGGCGCCCTGCACCACGACCGGTCCGGCGAAGGCCCTGTTGGTGAATTGCGCCAGCTTGCTCTCCGGGTCGTTCAGGATTTCCGCAATGTGGTGCTGCCAAGTTTCACGCGCCTCTTCCGGGATGCCCGCGGGCGCAACGACGATGAATTTCACACCGAAATCGTAGGGCAGGTTGAAGTCCTGCACCTGCGGCGCGTCGGGCTGCATCAGAAGCGGCTCGACCTCGGCGCTGGCGAGGTTGGTGATCTCGCCCGCCTTGACCGCCGCGGTCTGGGCACCGGCCGACCAGGCTATATCGACGTCATCGGCCACCACTGCGTTCAGGCTGGCCTTGCCACCGCCGGTCATGACCGTAGTGAATTCGACCCCGTTGTTCTTGCCCAGAACATAGGTGGCGTCGGCCAGCCGCTGGCTCATCGCTCCAACGGTGATCTGCTCGCCAGCCTTGGCCGCCTCGATCACGTCCGCCAGCGTTTCCCAGCCGCGCGACGGCTTGGCGATTATGCCCATCTGTGTTCCCGCCAGGGTCGAGAGATAGGTGAAATCGTCCAGCTGGTAGGGCGGGTTCGGCATTGTTTGAATGGCGTAGGTCGTGGCCTCCGACACGGTCACGCCAATCGAGTGGCCGTCGGCCGGTTCGCCTTTCAGCGCCACCGCCATGGTCAGACCGCCCTTGCCTGCGGCGTTTTCCGGAATGATTTCCCAGCCGTAGCGTGTGCCGATCTCTTCCGCCAGCAGGCGGCCGAGTGTGTCGGCGCCACCGCCGGCGGCAAAAGCGATCATCATCTTGACCGGGCCTTGTGGTTCCCAATTCTGCGCCTGGGCACCGGTTGCTGCGGTCATCATGGTGAGCGCGGCAGCCGCACTTTTGAACGTTGCGAATTTCATGGTTTCCTCCTCCTTGTTCGCGTTCGATCTTTTTCAGGTTCCGGGGACAGGCGTGGCACCCGACGGCCCGGTGTGGAAAGCTTTCTCCGGCCCGCCGAAGCGTGCGACGAGCTTGTCCTGATCGGCCTTGGCCCGGGCATCGACACTTTCGGGATCGCAGATATCGTGAAGGGCGCTGCGCATGCGGTACTCCTGCTCCGCATAGGCGGGATCTCCGGCCAGATTGCGCCGCTCAAGCGGATCGCTCTCCAGGTCGAAAAGCTCGGGCGCGAAGCCGACGTATTCGTGGTATTTCCAGCGCGCATCCGCGACCATGAAGCCGCCGCTCGGCGAATTGGCCGCGTGGTACTCGGAAAAGACCAAGCGCCGGGGATCTTCGGGCGCGCTGGCAATGTCCGTCAGCGAGCGTCCCGACCAAGCCGGATCCGCCGGCAGGCCAAAGGCTTGGCTGATGGTCGGCGGGATATCCATTAAGGACACCGGCGTGTGAACCTGTCCGCCCGCGACGACGCCCGGCCCGGCCAGGATCATCGGGACCTGCGTCGATTCACGATAGAGCAGGGACTTCCCCCACCGCCCGCGCATGCCGAGGTTTTCGCCATGATCCGAGGTGTAGATGATCAGGGTGTCGTCGGCCTGCCCCGAGGCGTCGAGCGCTTTGAGAACCTTGCCGATTTGGTCGTCGACAAAGGTGCAGAGGGCATAATAGGCCGCGATCGCTTCGCGGCGCCGCTGGTCGCTTCCCAGCTCGGTATCGCTGTCCTCGATATCGCCCATCCGCGCCGCCCAGGGGTGCGCTTCATAGCCATCGACGCCGGGCCGCACCGGGGGCAGCGGCATGTCGTCGGCCGGATACAAGTCCAGGTATTTCTGCGGTACCGTCAGCGGGAAATGCGGTGCCACAAAACTGACAAATGCGGCCCAGGGGAATTGGCGCGGGCAGGCTGTTGCAGCCATTTCGCCGCCGCATCGGCAACATCCATGTCATACTGGTTGTACTTCGACAATCCGGCCCCGATTTGGCCTAGCATGCCGCCGCCCTTGTTCTGCTTGGGAAGCGGATTGCGCACCGACCCCCAGACCTGACCGATGCCGTTCAGGATATGAATGGGCAGGATCTGGCGATCGAACCCGGTGCTGTCCTCGGCGTTACGGTAGTGCAGCTTGCCAATGCTGGTGACGGATACGCCACCGGCCTGAAGAACGTGACCCCAGCTGGGGATGGCTCCGTCATAGGCCAAGGCGTTGTCCCAATAGCCGCTTTGATGCGGGTAGCGTCCGGTCGCCAACGCGGCGCGCGCCGGCACGCAGATCGGACTGGGGGTGTAGGCATTTCGGAAAACCGAGCCTCGCGCCGCGAGTTGATCAAGGTTCGGCGTTTTGACGTGGCTGTGACCCAGGATCGACAACGTGCCGGCCTGATGCTCGTCGGCCATGATAAACAAGACGTTTTTCGGCGAAGTCGTCACTTTTCCACAAGTCCCGATATTGATGCTTTTTCTTCAACTGCCAGAGTGATAGCATATTCAAACAAATATCGCAACGTTAATGTTGCATACTCAACAAGGATGAACGATGCATCTTTCTGCCAAGACACTCGAAGAACAGCTGGAGCGCGTTCGAACCCTTGAATCCAGATTGACCTTTCGGCTCTCTGTGCTCAGCAAACTGCTGGATCAACAGGCGCAAGCAATGCTGGACGGAACAGGGATCAACTTGACAGGCTACCGGATCCTCAATGTCATCAACACGCTCGGCAGCACGTCGATCTCTGATATCAGCCGTTTTTGCGGCATCGATCGCGCGCAGGTCAGCCGTAGCGCGACCGAGCTTGAAAAGCAGGGGCTTGTGCAGTTCGAGGACGATGCTGTCAGCAAGCGCAAGAAGCTGGTTGCGATTTCGCCCGACGGTCGCGCGCTCCTCGAGGCAGTCAAACCCGCGTTCGTCGAGAGGAACGAGAAACTGGACGAACTTCTCGGACCCGAGAGAAAGGCCGCGGTCACCGAAGCCATCAACCTGATGACCGAGCATGTTCTTCCCTGATCGGAAACAGGTCCAGGCTGCGCGCATCATAACTCCAGCACCATCAGGTCTTCGCCAATCACGATGTCTCCCGGAAAGACCTCTGCCATTTCGCTGACAATTCTCTGGTGGACGCCCGGTGCATCCATGTGCGGTCTCAGGTGGGTCAGCACGACACGCCTAATGCCTGCGTCCCTTGCGGTCCGCGCGATTTCCAGATGCCCCGAGCTGCCGGCGACCCACTCCGGTCCGCGCGCCTCCTGACTCAGATTGAAGCACATGTGAACGAGGACATCCGCGCCTTCGGCCAGTGTCGTCAGCGCATCGCAGGGTCCACTGTCCCCTGAATAGACAAAGGACGCGTACGGCGTATCCACCCGGAAGCCCATACAGGTCAGAAAGGGCTGCGCATGGGGCACCTCGACCGAACGCAGGTGCCAGCCGTCGCCCGGCATCTCGAAGCCCGGTGCGATCTCGGTGATATCCGGCGCGGGCCATGCTCTTGGAAGCGTGCCGCCACGTTCGACCCAGATTTCCTTGCTGGGCGCGTGTTCCGTCCGCGCGGTCAAGTCCGCAAACAGCGCACCCTCGGAGCCGAACAACCGGTCTGACACGGTTCTGATTGGCGCAGGTCCGAAAACCGGGAGATCGACACCGCCCTTATCCCAGATCGCGTGCACCAACCGGGCGTAATCCAGCATGTGATCGGAATGCAGGTGGCTGAGGAACAGCCGGTCCAGATCGGTCGGGCGCCGCCCGGCTTCGAGAAGGCGACCGAAACTGCCGCCGCCGCAATCGAATTGCAGCGTCTCGTCGCCGATGTCGAGCAGGTAACCGGAAGACGCGCGCCGCGCGTAGGGTTCCGGGGTGCCTGTGCCCAGCAAGGTGACTTTCATCCCGGCCCCCTATGCCTGGTCAAGAAAACGGCGCGCATCCTCGGCCGATTCGAAGATATGCGCATTCTTCGAACGCCCGAACGACTTGCCCAGTTTCATGCGCAAGAAGGCCGATCCGGAATACCGCGTGGTCGAGCGATAGAACGTGTCCTCAAGCCGCTGCACTGCGGACACGTAGTCCTCTTCGATCTCGGGATAGATCGTGGTGCCGTCGTAGTTCACGATGGCATCCACCTTGTGATCCAGCGGTCCGCAGATCGCCTCGACGCGCGCGATGATGCGCGCCACGTCGGCCGCGTTGCGGATGCGCAGCTTTTCGAGGTTGATGAACAGTTGTTGCCGGTCCGCGGCGAGGGCAATCCGCGCATCGAGATCGAGCGCCAGCAGGTCCACGTCGAGCGCCATCGGCTCGTCGCGAAATATCCGCCCGTCCATTTCGATCACGTTCTCAAGCCCGGGCACGAACTCCATGTGCCCGAGGATATCGCGCTCCAGATCGACGCCGGGGGCGACCTCGATCAGGTCCAGTCCGCTTTCGCCCAGTCGAAAGACCGCCCGTTCCGTCACGAACAGGACCGGCTGGCCGAGACGGGCGGACCGGGGCCCGCTGAAGGTCTCGTGCTGGATCTGCTCGACGAATTTGCCGACCTTGCCTTCCGACCGGATCGACAGCGCGCCATTTTCGACACTCAGATCAAGCGCGACGGAGGTGAAGGAGCCGGTAAACACCACCTTGCGCGCGTTCTGGCTGATATTGATGAAACCGCCCGCGCCGGCCAGCCGCGGCCCGAATTTGGACACGTTGACGGAGCCGCGCGCATCGACCTCTGCCATGCCCAGTATTGCGATGTCGAGGCCACCGCCATCGTAGAAATCGAACTGCTGGTTCTGGGCGATTACCGCATCGGTATTGACCGCGGCACCGAAATCCAGTCCCGAGGCGGGCTGGCCGCCGATCACGCCCGGCTCGGCGGTCAGCGTCAGGTGCTCAAGCAGGCGTTCTTCGGCCGCGACGGCGGCCACGCCCTCGGGCATTCCGATCCCCAGATTGACGATCCCGTTCACCGGCAACTCAAAGGCGGCGCGGCGGGCGATCACCTTGCGAACATCCAGCGGCATCGCCTCTGCCGCTTCGGCCGGCATACGGTAACGACCTGTGAAGGCGGGAGAGAATGGCGTCCGGAAGGTCTGCATGTGATCGCCGGGCTCGGCCAGCACCACGGCATCGACCAGCGCGCCGGGGATTTCCACGTCGCGCGGGTTGAGCGCGCCGCGGGCGACGACCTGCTCGACCTGCACGATCACCATGCCGCCCGAGTTCTTGGCCGCCATCGCCTGGGCGAGGTTGTCGATGGTCAGCGCCTCGTTTTCCATCGTGACGTTGCCCGCCGTATCCGCCGTCGTGCCCCGCAGGAGCGCCACGTCGATCGGGATCGCGGGATAGAAGAGGCACTCCTCCCCGTCGATCTCCATCAGCCGGACGACATCCCCGATCGTGATATCGTTCAGTTTGCCGCCGCCCTTGCGCGGGTCGACGAATGTTTCCAGCCCGACCCTCGACAGCGTGCCGGGCTTGCCCGCCGCAATGTCGCGGAACATCTGGCTGATGACTCCTTGCGGAAGGTTATAGGCTTCGATCCGGCCTTCGGCCGCGAGCTTTCCGACCTTGGGGATCAACCCCCAGTGCCCGCCGATCACGCGGCTCAGCAGACCGTCTGCCGAAAGGTGATTGAGTTCCCTGTCCCTGCCGTCGCCCTGCCCCGCGGAAAAAAACAGGGTCAGGTGGCGCGGGGAATTCGTACTCTCGAACCGCCGCGCGACCGCCTTGAGCAAGGTCTCGGGCACGCCGATTCCGACGAAGCCCGATGTGGTGACGGTATATCCGTCCTCGATAAGGGCTGCGGCGGCATCGGCGGAAACGATTTTGTTCGGCATGGCTCCCTACTCCCTGGGGGGTCCGACACGGTCGGGGTGGGCCGCGATGAATGCAGGCAAGGCGCGTGCGGACTCGGCGGCCCGGCTCAGACGCGGATGCCCGGAATAATCCACGCCCCAGCGGTCGGCATTGTAGAGCTGCGGGACAAGGCAACAGTCGGCCATCGTCGGCGCATCGCCGACACAGAAACTGCCGGTCTCGCCCTGCGTCAGAAGCGCCTCGAAATCCGCCAGTCCCTTGGCAATGAAATGCTGCATCCAGGCTGTCTTGCCCGCGTCGCCGCTCCCGGTCAGCGTGGTGACATGCGCGGCAACGCCAAGATTGCAGATCGGGTGGATTTCCATCGCGATGGCATAGGACAGCTGGCGCACGCGATGCTGCCCGACCGGATCGACGGGCAACAGAGGCGATCCTTCGGTCGTTGTGTGCAGGTACTCGATGATCGCAAGCGACTGGGTCAGTGTCCGCCCGTCGATCACCAGCGCGGGCAGGATGCCCTGCGGATTGATCGCGCGATACTTGGGCGCCCGATGCGCGCCGGTCAGCAGGTTCACCTGCCGGGCCTCGTAGTCCCGGCCCAGCAGGTTGAGCGCGATCCGCACGCGGTAGCTTGCCGAGGACCGCCAGTAATCGAACAGGACCGAAAGGCCCGACATCATTCGAGCTCGTCGGTCGGTTTGGCGTTGAGCGCGCCGTAGTTCTGCGCACCGATCTGGTCGTAGAGGTCCATCTGCGTCTCGATAAAGTCGATATGCCCTTCTTCATCGCTCATCAGCCGTTCGAAGAGCCGCATCGACACGTAGTCCCCCGACTCGTCACAGGCTTCGCGGGCTTCCTTGTAGAGCGCACGGGCCTCGTATTCGATCTTGAGGTCGGCCTCGAAGACCTCGCTGACATTTTCGCCGATGCGCAGCGGGTTCATGTGTTGCAGGTTGGGGTGGCCCTCAAGAAAGATTATGCGTTCAATGAGATGATCGGCATGCACCATTTCTTCGATGGATTCCTTGCGCCATGTCGCGCCCAATTTCTGATAGCCCCAGTCGTCCAGCAACCGGTAATGCAGCCAGAACTGGTTGACCGCCGTCAGCTCGTGCTTGAGCGCGCTGTTGAGATATTCGATGACTTTTTCGTTGCCCTTCATTTCTTCAATCTCCTTGGAATTTCGCCGCCGCGCAGCATTCCGCTCAGAGTGACTTCACTGGAAATGCGCGTGATCTTGTGGTTCGGAAGCGGCGCGCAATCGGTGCAATCTGGCCTGACGCCCAATTCCTTGAACAACCGGTTCTGGGTCACCTGAGCTTTCGGTTTTTTTTCCAGAAGCGCCCGGATGGCTTTTTCCAAATCGCTTTCTCGGATGACGGCGCATTGGCAAATGATCATTGCGCCGTCCACCCGCCGTCGATGGGCAGTGCCGCGCCGGAGATTGACGCTGCGTTGTCCGACGCGAGGAAGACCGCCAAGGCGCCGAGTTCCTGCAGCCCGACGAATTTCTTGGTGGGCTGCCCGGCCAGCATGACGTCGCGGACAACTTCTTCCTCCGAAATACCGCGCGCCTTTGCCGTGTCCGGGATCTGGGCTTCGACCAGCGGCGTACGCACATAGCCGGGACAGATCGCATTGGCGGTGATACCCGCCTGGGCAACCTCCAGCGCCACGGTCTTGGTCATACCGACCACCCCATGTTTCGCCGTGACATAGGCCGATTTGAACGGCGACGCGATAAGGCCATGGGCCGAGGCAACGTTGATGATCCGGCCCCATCCGCGCGATTTCATACCCGGTAGTGCGGCGCGGGTGGTATGAAAGGCCGAGGACATGTTGATTGCGATGATCGCGTCCCACTTGTCCAGCGGAAATTCATCGATCGGCGCGACATGCTGTATGCCCGCATTGTTGACGACGATGTCGACCGCGCCATGCCGCGTTTCCGTCTCGGCCACCATGTCGGCGATCTCCTGCGCTTTGGTCATGTCGGCGTCGTTGTAAGAGGCAGAGATACCGTGATTGGCTTCAAGCCCGGCGCGTGTCTTTTCGATCTGGTCCGGATCTCCGAAGCCGTTCAGCACCACGTCCGCCCCGGCACGGGCAAAGGCTTCGGCAATGGCAAGCCCGATCCCGCTGGTCGAACCGGTCACGAGCGCTGTTTTGCCCTTCAGTTGAGCCATGTCAGTTTCCTTTCGAGGTTTCGGCCGGAGCCACACGATCTGGGTGGGTTTCGGAAAAGCCGGGATGGGTGAGGCAGCGCTCCTGGATCGCGGCGATCCGTGGCCATTCCGCCAGTTCGATCCCGGCCCTCACGGCGTTGCAGGCCTGGGGCACTAGGCAGCAATCGGCCATGCCCGGCGTATCTCCGTGGCAGAAGTCACCCGTGTCGGGATGATCAATTTGCGCCTCGAAGGCGTCCAGCCCGCGCCGGAGATAGCGATGCACCCACTCGCTCACCTCGCCGCCACCAGACGCATCGCGCGCGACGTCCATATTGGTCACCACATGGGTTTCCATCGCGATAATAAACGACAACATCCGGACCCGCGCCCGGGTCGCGGCATCCTTCGGCAAGAGGCGCGGCCCGTCCCTTGTCTCCTCGATGTATTCTAGGATCGCCAGCGACTGCGGGATGACCAGACCGTCGATTTCCAACACTGGCACCGTGCCCTGCGGGTTCAGCGCCATGAAGGCCGGCGTGCGATGCGGCTTGCCGATGATCTCATGCATCCGCGTGGCGTGGTCGATGCCTTTGAGCCGAAGCCCCGCCCTCACCCGCCACGCAGCCGAAGATTGCCAGCTGTCATGGAAGATAGGTGTCGACGCTGAACACATAGGCCTTACCCCGCCACCGCGACGAGGGTGTCTGCGGTCAGCTGGCCATCGATCGCCATCACATCGTGGTGCCCGTCGATGTCCACCACCGTGAAATCGTCTCTCGCCTCGATATCCGCGCGGATCTTCTTGAAAAGCGGGTTCGGGTTCTGCGCCGCCTTGACGAAGGTTCGCGGCATGGCCCGGGCAAAAGGATCGCCAGTGACCGTGTCGAGGAAGGTGCGCGGCGGATGTGGCACAAGCCGGGGTTTGGCGAAGTCGGCCAGATCTCCGGACAGCCCCCACATATCCTCCCACGCTTCCTTGGGACGAACCGGCAGCAACTTGCCGGCCTCCGCTGCCGCCTGCATCCCTGCGCGAACTTCATCGGGAACAAAGCTGGAAAGGCCTTGGCCATCGCCGGGAACGAGAGCATCGAAATAGATCGCATGTGCAATGCGATCCTCACCCTGCCCCAGAAGATCGGACAGGACGCAACCGGCATAGGAATGCGCCACAAGGACGACATTCTTGAGATCGTGCATGAACAGGTGGTCCCTGATCGCCGTGGTGTGGTCCGCCAAGCCGATGTCGGCACTTGCCTCGGCGCGTCTGTCACCCATTCCGGGAAGATCCGGAGCTGTCACCTTGTGTCCCATGGTCCGCAGGGCGGTGACAGTTGGTCCCCAGGCCCAGCCGCCATGCCATGCCCCATGGACAAGGCAGAACGTATTGGGGTTTTTTGCCTGGGCCTTGATCTGGCGGGGTGCGGCAAGTGCAGCCCCGCCGATCACGGCGGCCGAAAGGGCCGCGCGACGAGTGAGTTTCATTTTCTTCCTCCCTGTTGATGGATGGCGGTGTTCAGACTGCACCTGAATCGCCAACCAGAATCGATTGGCCTTCGTAGGCGACCGGGATCCGGTCCAGGCATTCTCCGATACCCAACCCTTCGACCCCTTCGCCGGTCGTGGCGGAAAACCCCGCTGCATGGTTTGTACATCGCAAGATCGTCTTGTCGGCCGAGATCAACTTGTCGCCCTTGTGGTCGAGCGGCAGGTATTGGTGTGGGCAGGCGTTGACATAGGCACGCACATCATCGCCAAGCCGAACGAGCAGAATTGGAAAGCCATCGAGGTCGAGGCAAAGGGTGTTTTCGTTCGGAATGTCGGACAGAGCACAAATCCGTGTTCCTGCTTGCGGAGCGCCCCGATATCTCTTCCACGCCTCCGCCATCACGAAATCCCGAAATCGACGGCGGGCAGGATCGTTCCGTCGCAATTGCCGAAGCCGATGCGGTATGCGCCCTCGCACCAGCCGGTGATCGCCACGGTGTCGCCGTCCTCGAGGAAGGTGCGAGTGCCGCCATCGACCTCAACCGGATCGCGGCCGTTCCAGGTCAGTTCCAGCATCGACCCGAAGCTGTCCGGCGTCGGGCCCGAGATGGTGCCGGACCCCAGAAGGTCGCCGGTCTCCATCGCGCAGCCGGACGAGGCATGATGCACCAGCTGCAGCGCAGACGAATAGTACATGTACTTGTAGTTGGTGCGGCTGATCACCGTCGCGTCCTGCCCCTTCGGAGCTAACGCCACTTCCATCCGGATGTCGAAGTTGTTCGGCGTCTCCTCGTGCAGATAGGGCAACAGCGGCTGGACCCGTTCGGGCGCAGGCGCACGGAACGGCTCCAGCGCCTCGCGGGTCACGATCCAGGGGCTGATCGTGGTGCCGAAGGCCTTGGACTGGAACGGCCCCAGCGGCTGGTATTCCCAGACCTGGATGTCGCGCGCCGACCAGTCGTTGATCAGCACGTAGCCGAAGATGTTGTCATAGGCCTCGGCCGCGCCGACCGGTTGACCCATGGGGTTGGGCGTGCCGACCAACGCGCCCAGTTCCAGTTCGATGTCCAGCTTCTGGCAGGCCCCAAACCGCGGTGCGTCGTCCTGCGGCCCCTTCAACTGGCCGTTCGGGCGGTGCACCGGCGTGCCCGAGACCACCACGGTCGAGGCCCGCCCGTTATAACCGATCGGAATGTGCAGCCAGTTGGGCATCAGCGCGTTGTCCGGATCGCGGAACATGCAGCCGACATTGGTGGCGTGTTCTTTCGAGGCATAGAAATCGGTGTAAGAGCGGACAAAGACCGGCAGATGCAGCTGGGCCGCAGACCGGGCGACCAGCGGGAGGGAAGGGTCGCCGCCCTCGGCGTCGAGCAGATCAGCGATCTTCGCCCGCGTCTGAGACCAGACAGTCTGCGCCAGCCCCATGAAAGGGTTCAGCACGCCCTGGTCAAAGACCTTTGTGTCACCGCCAGGGGTCAGCTTTCCACCTACCTCCAACGCCGTCAGGTCGAGAATCATATCTCCAATGGCCACACCGACACGGCGCGGGCCCTCGCCTTCCGAGAACACGCCAAAGGGCAGGTTCTGGATCGGGAAATCCGTGTCTGTGGAGTTGGCGGTATCGACCCAGCTCTTGCGCTTCGGATCATGTGTCGGATTCAAGCCGGTCATCGGATCATCCCTCGCTTGGTTTTTCAGTGTTTGTTCAATTCGCCGACAAAAGGGCATGCCAAAATGCCTTGTCGTCAAAGGCACTCGGCGGTGGTGGCGGAGTTGCTTCCATGCGAACCAGCACGAAATCCCAGTCGGGCACGACATAAATCCTGGTGTTGTTGCCTCCGAGGGCGACGTAGAACTCATCGGGGATGTCGTCGCGCGCCGCCATCACAGGCAGGAAATCGCCGGTAAACGCGGCAAATTCCGCCCCTGCATCAATCGGTTCATCACTTAGCAGCCACCAGCCCAGACCATATGCCGGGTTCGCGGAAACTGGTGTGAAGACCGCCGCAAAGGCATCTGGGTCGACCAGTTGTTTCCCGTCAACAGCTCCGCCGGTGAGCACGAATTCTCCCCATGTGGCTAGCTCGGTCGCTGTCAGGAACGCGCTTGATGGCATGCGCGGAAAGCCGTCTGTTTCGGTCGGCCAGCGTTCTGGTTCGATGTCCAGAGGATCAAAGAGCCTGTCCTGAAGATAAGAGACCGCATGGGGATGATCGGGGTCCAGCTTCCGCCGCGCCCATTCCCCGAATACCTGAAAAGACGATGGCCGATAGTGAAAGCGTTCCCCTGGGGCCGCCAGCGACGGAGCCGCCAGCGATTCCGCGTAGGTTTCCACCGGTCCTGGCCCGAGTGGCACACCATCCAGTCCTGCGGTCAACGACAAAAGTTGATCGACAGTGATCTGTGACTTGAGCGGATCATCCGCCCATTCGTGAATGGTCAAAGCCACAGGCTCGTTTAGCTCGGCAAGACCGTCCTGTACCATGGCCGCCAGCACAAGGCCCCAGAAGCTCTTGTTGACCGACGCCACGAGCGCCGCAGTTTCGGACGTGGCGCCGTTTCCATAGACCTCAAAGACGGTCTGGCCTCCAACCCGAGCAAGAAGTGCAGACCCTTTCTCGCTTTTGCTGTAGGAGGCCGCCGCTTCGAAATTCAGCACTGGCATCTCGGCGATGGCGGCACCGCCGCGCCGATGAACAGCGCCCCAAGACAAGACAGGAATGTCTAATTCATTGAATTCTCCGGATTCTAGAGGCAAAAAATTGCTTTCGTTTCCTATTCGCCGTTCCAGACCGGCCGCTTCGGATCGAAATGGTTGCGCAGCGGCTTCCAGACCTCGGGATACTTGACCTGAAGCGTATCGAGCCCCGCCGCATACTTGGTCAGTTGCTGCGGAAAGCGGGTCTCGAACATGAAGGCGATGGTGTTGTCGAGCTTCTCGGGTTCGAGATCCTTCAGCGAGGCCGCATAAAAGGCATCCGCATCCGGCCCGTGCGGCAGCATCATGTTGTGGCACGACATGCCGCCGGGCACGAAGCCCTCGGGCTTGGCGTCGTAGACCCCCTCGATCAGCCCCATGAACTCGGACATGATGTTCATGTGGTACCAGGGCGGACGGAACGAATTCTCGGCCACCAACCAGCGCGGCGGGAAGATCACGAAGTCAATGTTCGCCGTTCCGGGTTCGCCGCTCGGTGCCGTGAGCACCGTGAAGATCGACGGATCAGCATGATCATTGCGGATCGGGCCGACCGGCGAATAGTGCCGCAGGTTGTACTTGTAAGGTGCATAGTTGCCGTGCCAGGCCACCACGTCGAGCGGGCTGTGGTCGATCTCGCAGGCGTGGAACTGGCCGCACCACTTGGTCACAACGCGGTGGGTCACGCCGTCCTTCTGTTCGTAGGCCGCCACGGGGCTGAGGAAATCGCGCGGGTTGGCCATGCAGTTGGCGCCGATGGGCCCACGCTCGGGCACCGTGAAGACGGCGCCGTAGTTCTCGCAGATGTAGCCGCGCGCTTTGTCGTTGCCGTTCAGCAGCACCTTATACTTTACGCCGCGCGGGATGCAGACGATCTCGCCGGGGGCGACGTCGATGATCCCGAACTCGGTGAAGAAGCGCAGCGCGCCGACCTCCGGCACGATCAGCATTTCACCGTCGGCGTTATAGAAGACCTCGGCCTCCATGCTTTCGGTGACGGCATAGGTGTGGATCGCGTAGCCCACCTGGGTCAGCACGTCACCGCCGGTGAAGATCGTGCGCATCCCATCCAGCCAGGTCCCGGCATCGTCGGGGATCGGCGCCGGATCCCAGCGCATGGGCGCCAGCGGCAGCCCGCTCTCGTCCACGGTGGGCGCCGAGCGGAAATGCGGCAGCTCGAAGCGTACCATGTCCGAGATGTGCTGCACCGTCGGGCGCATCCGATAGAGCCATGAGCGTTCGTTCGAGATCCGCGGGGCGGTAAAGGGCGAGCCGGAGAGCTGTTCGGCATAGAGGCCGTAGGGGCAACGCTGCGGGCTGTTTTGCCCGATCGGCAGCGCACCTTCGACGGCTTCGGTCTCGAAGTCGTTGCCGAAGCCGGGCATGTAGCCCGAGTTGTACTGAGCGCGGCTCTTTGCGATCACGAAATCGGTCTGTGGCTTGTTCATCTCTTAGCCCTCCGCCTTCAGGACGCCGCGCTGGATCTGGTCTTCCTCGATGGACTCGAAGAGCGCCTTGAAGTTGCCCTCGCCGAAACCGTCGTCGCCCTTGCGCTGGATGAACTCGAAGAAGATCGGCCCGATCACCGTCTTGGAGAAGATCTGCAGCAGGATGCGGGTCATGCCGCCCTTCACCACGCCTTCGCCGTCGATCAGGATGCCGTGTTTCTTCATGCGGTCGAGCGGCTCCTCGTGGCCCTGAACGCGGTCGTAGCTCTTGTCGTAGTAGATCTCGGGCGGCGGCGGCATGAACTCGATACCGTTCGCACCGATCTGGTCGGTCGAGGCGTAGATGTCCTCAGACGCGACGGCGATGTGCTGGATGCCCTCGCCCTTGTATTCCTTGAGGTATTCCTCGATCTGGCTCTGGTCATCAGAGCTTTCGTTGATCGGGATGCGGATCTTGCCGCAAGGCGAGGTCAGCGCGCGGCTGGTCAGCCCGGTGATCTTGCCCTTGATGTCGAAGAACTTGATCTCGCGGAAATTGAATGCCGTGGCATAGAATCTGTACCACGTATCCATGTTGCCCTGCATCACGTTGTGGGTCAGGTGGTCGATGTAGTAAAAGCCGGCGCCCTCGGGTTTCGGGTCGCGCTCGCCGATCCATTCGTAGTCGGCGTCATATGGGTTCTTGCCGTTATCGTAATCCTCGATGAAGTAGAGCAGCGAGCCGCCGATGCCGACAACCGCGGGCACGTCGATGGATTTGCCGTCGCCGGTGTATTCCTCGGCGCCATAGTCGAGTGCGCATTTCAGGGCGTGCTGCGCATCGACAACGCGCCAGGCCATTGCGGGCGCGCAGGGGCCGTGATCCTTCACGAATTGCGCCGCGTGGCCGTCGGGGTCTCGGTTGACAATGTAATTCACGTTGTCCTGGCGGTAGACCGAGATGTCCTTGGTCTTGTGACGGGCAACCTCGACATAGCCCATCTTGGTGAACAGGTCTTCCAGAACGCCCGGCTCGGGGTGCGCGAACTCGACGAATTCGAACCCGTCGGTGCCGGCAATATTCAACTCGTCGATCTTGGCTTTCGGTGCTTCGTGCGGAAACGGTCCCATAAGACTCTCCTGCTGTCTGCTGCGTGGATTCCGTGCCCCCCACGCGTTTCAAGCATTCCCCGGCCCGCGGGGTGCCGGGCTCATCGATTCCCCAGCGCAATACTTTTATGATCATTTATTGATGCATGATCAACATTATTATTGACTACGACCACTTCGTCTGAAAAAAACCCGGTCCTGTCGAACCCGGAGGATGCGCGATGACGCCACTGCTTCAGAGAACACTACGCCGCCTGTCGCCCGTCCGCCCGTGGTTCGAGGACGTCTCGCGTGACAGCCTTCGTGACGATGCGCTTGCAGGCCTCACCAACGCCGCGATCGTCCTGCCTCAAGGCGTTGCCTTTGCAATCATCGCCGGGCTGCCGCCGGAATACGGGTTGTTCACCGCCATCGTTGTCTGTGCCGTCGCGGCACTGTGGGGGGCGTCCATGGTCATGGTGTCCGGCCCCACCACGGCGATCTCGGCCGTCGTGTTTGCAACCCTGTCGCAATTCGCCCTGGCCGGCACGGAACAGTTCGTGGCGCTGGCGCTCGTCATGACGCTGATGGTCGGGTTTCTGCAACTGATGGCCAGGCCTGGCCGGTCTCGGAGGGCTGATCGCCTTCGTATCGCACTCGGTCATCATCGGATTTACCGCGGCGGCGGCATTGCTCATCGCAACCTCACA
This sequence comes from Marinovum sp. J2-8, assembly GCF_055808435.1. NCBI lineage: Bacteria > Pseudomonadati > Pseudomonadota > Alphaproteobacteria > Rhodobacterales > Roseobacteraceae > Marinovum > Marinovum sp. J2-8. Next base: position 24,278 of record NZ_JBVVRZ010000011.1, read on the forward strand.
ATTGCCCGGCGCGCTCGGGATCGTCACCGAAGGCGGCGGGGGCGCGTTTGAAAGGCTGGAACGGGTTGTCGCTCAGATCGGCGCGGCAAACAGCGCCGCGTTTCTGGTGTCGCTCGTCACGCTGGCAACGATACTTGCGGTGGTACGGATCGATAAACGCATTCCGGCTTATATCTTCGCGCTGGCGACTGGAAGCGTCACGGCCTGGATGTTGGGCGGCGAGGCCGCGGGGCTGCACTTGTTCGAACCTCTCGCCAGCGTCGTTCCGGCGGTCACCGTGCCCGACCTGTCGCCATCGGTCATGGGGCAATTGTTTCCCGGCGCGGTCGCTGTGGCCTTTGTCGGCCTTCTCGAAGCCATTTCGATCGGCAAGTCCTTCGCCCTGCGCCGGGGCGAACGCTACGATTCCAACCAGGAGATCATCGGGCAAGGGCTTTCCAACATGGCGGGGTCCTTTCTGCAATCCTATGCCGGCTCGGGGTCCTTCACCCGGTCCGGACTGAACGCCGAAAGCGGCGCACGGACACCGATGGCCGCCCTTTTCGCCGCGGGAATCCTGTTGGCGGGGCTGTTTCTGGTGGCACCGCTGGTGCGATTTGTGCCGGTGCCCGCCATGGCGACCATCATCCTTTATGTGGCCTGGAAACTGGTGAACATCGCTGAAATCCGCCACATCGTGACCTCCAGCCGAAGCGAGACGCTGATCCTGCTGGCAACATTTCTGACCGGCGTCCTGTCAGAGCTGGACTTCGCCATCCTCGTCGGCGTGCTCGCCTCGCTGGCGGTCTTCATCAACAAGAGCGCCCACCCGTCGATCGGTGTCGGGGCGCCCATGGAAAAGGACGGTCGCAGGGTGTTCCGGAACGCCTATGCCAACGATCTGAAGGAGTGCCCCCAGATCGCCAATCTCAGGATCGAGGGGCCCCTGTTTTTTGGCTCGGTCGAGCATGTCGACGAAAAGTTTCGCGAAATCGAAGATCATTTCGGCCGGAAACGCGGCACTGTCCTGAACCTCAAGGGCGTGGGCAAGATCGACCTGACCGGAGCGGATTTTATCGTCAACGAATGCCGCGCTGCCCGCAAACGCGGGCAAGATTATCACCTCATCGCATCGCACAAATCCTCCCGCGATGCCCTGCGCCGGTTGCACGTCATCGACGTCGTCGGCGAAGACCACGTGCATTTCACCAAGTCCGATGCGATCCGGTATGCGGTCGACAAGGCCGATGACGACATCTGCCGCACCTGCGCGGCGCGCATCTTCCACGAATGCTCCGGAAAGCCGGGACCGGACATTGCTTGAACCGAAAACCAAATTCGGTGATCGCCAGCGTGGCGGCTCACCGTGGGCATGTCGCGGGATCGTGCCGCCCGAGGTTCCGAATTGCGCCGCCTTAGCCTCGCAGTCCAAGGGGCTTTTCCAGCAAGGGACCGAGTGCCGTCGGCGCGGATTTTTTAACGACAATCGCGAAGACTGACCGTACGGGTTGTCCGTAAGATGCGGAACGCGTCTATCGATGTGATCCCTGGTTCGGAAGGCGTGTCAGAATCGGGCAGACTGTAGCGCGATTGAATTCTGATGACTGGAACACGCGGCACAGCCACTGTGCTTTTGTCCGTCCTCCCCCCGCCATCGGCGCTATGGTACTTCTGAACTGGAAACAGGTCGCGGCCCGCATGGGTGCCCTGGAGCTTTATTATTGTTGATGTGATCGACGTTCTGATGCTCGGGTTGGCGTTCCTGTTTTGGCACGAATTACAGAGCGTGTTCGCAACTGCCGCTCCATGTGCCTCAAATCTTTTGGAACGGGGCACGGCACGGTCTGATTTCCAATGCCCTCTTACCTGTCCGCCGCATGGTAAAGAATTCCAAAACCCGCCTGATTTTAAGCCCATCTCAGATCCATTCGGAACGACAACTGATATTGAATGTCAGTTTTCGGACAAAGTGCGAGCGACCAGAGCGCCCGCAGCGAACTTCCGCTTTCCCGAAGGATTGACCAAAGCTTCGCAATTGCAGCACGCGTCGGGTCTGGCTTGAATCGAATGGCAGAAAACCTGTGTTGCCTTCGACGGTCTTGCGGCGAATCCAGAAGGCCTGATGGCGGTGGATCAAAGCGTCTCGACCGCGATGCGCCACATTCTGTAGCGGCCCTGCCGTGTCACCTCGCGGGTCAGGCCCTGCTCTTCCATCCAGGTCAGGTTCCGTTGAACGGCCGCGCGACTTGCGCCAGCCAGGACCTCCGCCATCGGGGCTGACACCAAAGGCCATTCCGTCAATACCGAGCGGAGAGCGGCAGGCGTGCGGCCGGAGAGCCGGACCATCGCGTCTTCTGCCCGAGTTCCCCATGCTTCGATGTCGTTGAGATGGCGCATCGCCGTCAGAACGGCGCTGTTCATCCCGTCCAGCCAGCCGACAAGACGGTCAGTTGGCAAGCCGGTGGCGCGCAGCCCCCCTGCCCCACCCATGGCCAACGGTGCGAAGACCGCACCACTTCCCTCGCTGGCCGCGATCCTTGCTGCGGTGACGGCGGCTTCCATCTGGTCGCCGTGCTGTCCGAGGCCGGCCAGGCTCCAGAGATGAAAGCCCATGCAAGCCCGCGTGATTGGGTGGAGCTCGGCTGCTGCGGCCATTACGTCCAGCCATCCGCTCGCGCGATCTTCGAAACGCTCAGCGCTGCCTTCAATGATCTCGGGATCGCGGCGATCCAGGAAGGCGGCCAAGTCAGCCTTCGGTCCGGGACCGCCTGTCAGACGCCGAACAGCCCATCCAACTCTTGCCAGGGCATTTGGGTCATCCTGTGCACCTGACAGCCGCATCGATACCCAAAGGGCCAGACGATCAGCACTGACCCGATCCCCTGCGAACCAGCTGAGGTCTGCCGCCTCGATCAGTGCGAGGCGGTGCCGCCAGCCTTCAGGACCGCGCAGCAGGCGGTCATCCAGAGCACCCAGGCGTCCAGCCACTCTTGCCAGTCGCGCAGCGTGAACGCCTTCTGCCTTTGCCCAGTCTTCGATGACGGCAGTGTCCGGCGGTTCTGCCCGTGGCCCGGGAGGCAAATCATCTGGTTCTTCTTCGAGTGGTCCCGGCAGAAACCAGAGATCCTCTTCGTGAGCCTCTTCATCCTCCTCGATGTTGATGAGGGGGTCATTGAAATCATCATTTAAAGCGGATGCTTGGGCCTTCATATGTGCAAAATACTATTCTTTTGCACATTACCCAAGTGATTTTGTGGCGGTTGCTTTTGCTCTTTATATAGTATGCGCGCACGACTGCTGGTGGAACCTCTCAGATCGCGCTCAGCGCAAGGAAACCAAGGGTTTTCGGGCGAGCACGACGAGAAAGCACTTACTTGCATTCGTTTACAAACGGTCGTTTATTGACGATAGATAGAACTGCAAACGGCCTGTTTTGATGCCTTTGATCGGCTACGCGCGCGTCTCGACCGAAGATCAGACCCCCCTGCCTCAGTCGCAGGCCCTGAAATCTGCGGGCTGCGTCGAGATCCATGAGGAGCAGGCCTCGGGCGGCAACCGCGCGCGACCCGTGCTGGCCCGCGTACTCGAGCGGATTAGCAAGGGCGACACGCTGGTTGTGGTGCGTATCGACCGCTTGGCGCGGTCGCTCTCGCATCTTCTTGAGGTGATCGAGCGGCTGGAGGCCAAGGGCGCCTTCTTCCGCTCGCTGACTGATCCAATCGACACGTCCTCCCCGCAGGGCAAGTTCACCCTCCAGGTCCTCGGCGCCGCGGCCGAGTTCGAGCGGGCCCTGATACGCGAACGCACCAAGGCCGGCCTGGCCAGCGCAAAAACCAAAGGCCGGGTTGGCGGCAATCCTGGCCTGCGCGCCCGGGATCCGGCGGCGCTGCGCAAGGTGCGGCTGGCCCGGCAGGACGGCTATATGGAACGCCTAAACGAGACGGCGCAGGACTGGGTGCCCCATGTCCGCCGCCTGCGGCCCGACTTAGCCTGGGAAGATGTGGTGCGCATCGTCAACGGCCCCCTGCCCCACGAACGTCAATGGACGCAAAGCCGGCTTTTGCGCGCGGTCAACGCCTATGTCCGGGACGGCTTCCTGCCGCCCACGGTACTGGACCGCGCCGGGCGCCGCGAAACCGACGACCGCCTGCCCGCGATCGTTGCGGCCATCAAGGGCGCGGATCCCGACATCACGCTTCAGGCGATCTGCACCCGACTGGAAGCGATGCGCGAACGCACGCCCCGCGGGCGGACAAGCTGGCAGCCGTCTTCGGTAAGAATGCTGCTGGAGCGGGCCGAAAGGCTGGGCTTGCTCGACTGAGATCCCCAAAGAATCGCTCATCCGATTCTGCCGACTGATTTCTCTACGCACTCACAATACATCTTGTGGTCACTGCGTAGCTGGCAACGAGGTGTTGAAGTAGAGTGAGAGCGCAGTCGCCCAAGACGCTGATTTTTAACAGTTTACCGTCGACAGAAATCGGTGCCTTCAACGCGCCCAGGCCGCTCAACGGTTTGGTCTGGATTTATCCACAATATCTGTTAAGCTTTGCAAAACAATAAAGACTTGAGGGCAGTGATGAACGGGATACGGGCCTCCCAGAGATTTGAAGTCATGTCCAAGCGGCTTGGTAGTCGGTTGCGTGAACATGCGCAGGAAACCTTCCCACCGGACGCTCAGAAGGGCCTCCGCCGCTTCGCCATGAGGGAAGCGGCTGAACTGCTTCGCATTAATCAGAATACCTTTCGCCATCATGTGTCAAACCTCGAAGGCTTTCCCGAAGGTGTCCTGGAGGGCGGCAACCGCCGTAGCTTCTCTGCAGAAGAGATGGTCGAGGCACAGCGCGTACTTCTCGAGACTGGAAGGATCAAGCCCGAAGAACACCCGCACAGAAGACCGGGGGAGGCTTGTCAGGTCTTGACGATCTTCAACCTGAAGGGTGGTTCGGCCAAGACGTCATCTGTTGCCCATGTAGGGCAACTAATGGGTCTGCGCGGCTACCGGGTGTTACTGATCGACCTCGACAGCCAGGCAAGTCTGACAAACCTGTTCGGGGTTACTCCCGAGCTGGATCCGGATATGCCGACCTCATACGATCTTATCCGATCCGACGATCCACTGCCCGCAGCAGAGATCATTCGCAAAACGAACTTCCCGACCGTGGATCTGATCCCGGCGTCCATGGACATCATGGAGTACGAGTTCGAGGTCGCCCTGAGCTTCAGACACGGCGCCACCACGTTCCATAGCCGCATCCGAGAAGCGCTTGAGCCAGTCCTAAACCGATATGATGTGGTGATATTCGACACCCCACCGCAGCTGAACTTCTCGGTGATCTCTGCCCTCTTTGCTTCCACTGGGGTCCTGATCCCGCTCAACGCGTCCATGCTCGATGTCATGTCTCTGTCGAGCTTCCTGGGCATGGCGAGCAACCTGATGGGCGTCGTCGAAGCGCATGCACCTGAACACGGCCTGAACTTCGTGCGGGTGCTGATCACCCGCTACGAGAACACCGACGGTCCACAGGTCCAGATATCATCTCTGCTTCGGACTGTCCTTGGCGATGCGGTCCTGCCGGCCGAGTTCTTGAAGTCGACAGCGGTAGGTGATGCCGCCAACACGCAGCAGAGCATTTTTGAGGTCGAACCTCGCGACGTGAACCGTAGAACCTACGAGCGTGCGATCGAGTCCGTTTCACGCGTTACCGACGAAGTCGAGCGCGAAATCCTCAAGGCATGGGGGCGTAGCCATGGCGCGTAAGGTCTTCGGAGATTCTCTCAAGAACGCGATGGGCAATGCTGCAACGCCGGACGAAGATGCGGATCTCGATCTGAAGCGCACAAGCCCAACTGTCGCTCGAGCGCAAGCATCCGTGCTGGAAGAAGACAAACACGCCACGCGCCTGATCGACCCGAGCACCGTGCGGATGTCCGCGGTCATGGATCGTATCGATCCGAGCGATGGCCTCGAGGAACTTGTCTCCTCGATCCGGGAACATGGGCAAAAGGTTCCCATTCTCGTCCGCCGAACCCAAGATGGCGCACTTGAGATCGTCTATGGGCGCCGTCGTCTTCTCGCCTGTCGTGAGCTTGGTCAGAAGGTGCGTGCGACGGTCATGGAGATGACCGAAGAGGAAGCTCTGATCGCACAAGGCGTGGAGAACAATGCCCGCCAAGACCCCTCGTTTATCGAAAGGGCCTTGTTCGTCGCCGGGATCATTCGAGAACTTGGGAAAACCGACGAGACGCGCAAGAACGCTCAAACGATCGCGTATCGGGCACTTCAGATCGATAAATCGCTCGTCTCGCGAATGAACCGTATTGCGACCGGCATCCCGATGGAACTGATCCAGGCTATCGGACCCGCACACGGCGTGGGTCGACGGGTTTGGGAAAAGCTCTTCAGGCTGTGCGAGAAGGACGTTGCGAGAGCCAAAGAAGCTGCCCACGAAATCCCCCACACCTTGCCAGGCCCAGACCGACTTGACGCAGCAATTACGCTGCTCACGTCCACCAAGGCACCTACACCCAAGGTTGAGCAAGGTGAGCGCGTGAAGATCGGCCGCAAAGGCAACCGCATCACTATCGATGTGGACGCTGATCTTGCCCCGCGCGTTGAGGAAGCCGTCCGAAAGCTGATCAGCGAGCTTCTTGACCGCGGTCAAGACGGCCCAGAGTGACGACCCCGTGTCTTGACCGCGGTCAAGACATCAAGAGCAACGAGCAGAAAACGAAAGGAGGACCGGCTAGAAAAAGAAAGACCCCCCGAAAGCGGTGCTTCCGAAGGGCCTCAATCAGTCTCGACACCTGATTGATACCCCCAAAACGAATTCATTTCAACACCGCTCGCGGTGAACGGTGAAGCTTTTTCTTCCGAAACACCATGAGACATGCACCTGAAACAACAACCGCCCTGGCGGAACGAACATCTTTGCCCTGCCCTAATCCCTATCAGTTTCTGGGTCCGGTTCGCATTCTGAGGAGGGAGCTAGGTCTCACAACCAATGACCTCGCCGTTCTGACCGCGCTCATTAGCTTCCTGCCCCGCAAAGAACGTGAGATTCAGGACAGCCAGCGACTTACGCTCACTGTCGTGTTCCCATCGAACGCTTCTCTATCAGAGCGCGCCAATGGACTCGATGAGAGAACACTTCGACGCAGCTTGGGACGCCTCTCAGCTGCGGGACTGATCGAACGCAAGAACTCAGCAAATGGCAAACGCTTTCCGCTGCGGTATGGAGGCGTTATCAGAGATGCCTTCGGTATCGACCTGGAACCCTTGATCCAGAGGTACGGCTCGCTCGAAACACAAGCCTTGCAGCTCACCGAAGAACGCGAACGCTTGCGCTCGCTGAAGGCTGAGGCGTTGGCCCTACGTGCTTCGCTACTCCAACAGACACGCTTCGATGAAACAAAGCTCTCTACCCTCAACATGATCAGAAATGTCCTGCGCCGAGCGACATTAACCGTTGATACAGTTCTGAGCGTTATCTCGGAACTGAGAGCCCTTGGAGCCAATACCGACGCAAACTACGGTGAACAGCATGCGACGGCAAAAGCTGGTATCGAAGAAAATTTCGAAGCTGTCGAACACCGGCCTCATACACCTGATTCCAACGATCTGCCCGCCACAAACGGACAAAGTGTCCGGCACATAGAGTCTATAAAAAAAGATATTAAAGAGATTGCTCCCTCTACGGTCAATCGCGGCGAACAAACCAAATCCACCATGAACCGAGACCCAGCACGTATGGCGTGGGAAGATTTCACCCATGTTGCAGGATTTTTCCCAGAGCCACCGCGCACAGGAGAAGCCCTTACCCGCATTCTATACGACCTCGGTCGATTGCTTAGAATAAGCCAAGAAGAACTGCGACGTGGCATCCAGAAAGCTGGCGCAGGAAAACTGCTTCTCGTCTTCGACTACCTGATAGCAAGAGCCGACACCATCAAACACCCTGACGCCTATTTCGAAAGGATCGTACGCACACACCTTGCTCCGACATGAACTTCTTGACCGCGGTCAAGAACCACCGTGAGAGGGAAAGGAGTGTTGGTTTGAGGGTGACGGGAAATGAGATCGGGAGAGTGGCTTCCGACGCCCGTCGTGGAGAAAATCTGATGACGAAAGCTGTCCAGAAAATCACCCTGTCCCCGTCCCGGGATATCCCTTTCGATAAGCTGATGCTGAGCCAATCCAACGTGCGGCGCATCAAGGCTGGCGTGTCCGTCGAGGAACTTGCTGAAGACATCGCCCGCCGCGGCCTTTTGCAGAGCCTGAGCGTGCGGCCTGTGGTGGCTGACGATGGGACCGAGACCGGCAAGTTCGAGATCCCGGCCGGTGGCCGCCGGTTCCAAGCGCTTTCACTGCTGGTGAAGCAGAAGCGTTTGGCGAAAACGACGCCCATTCCCTGCATCGTGCGGGTTGCGGGATCCGACATCCTCGCCGAGGACGATTCCTTGGCCGAGAACATGCAGCGCGTCGCCTTGCACCCACTCGACCAGTTCCGCGCGTTTGTGTCCCTGCGTGACAAGGGTCAGAGCGATGCAGAGATTGCTGCCGCCTTCTTCGTGACGCCGCAGATCGTGAAGCAGCGCCTCAAACTTGCCTCCGTCGCCCCTGCCCTGCTTGAGGTCTACGCCGAGGATGGCATGACACTGGAGCAGCTCATGGCCTTCACCGTGAACCCCGATCACGCGCGTCAGGTTCAGGTCTGGGATGCGATCAATTCATCCTGGAACAAGGAACCATTCCAGATCCGGCGCATGCTGACCGAGACCTCGGTCCGGGCGTCCGACCGACGCGCGATCTTTGTGGGTGTTGAGGCCTATGAAGCGGCGGGCGGCACGATGCTGCATGACCTCTTTCAGGGCGATGACGGTGGCTGGTTTGAGGACCCTGCCCTGCTCGATCGGCTGGTGTCGGAGAAACTCCAGGTCGAGGCTGAGACGGTTGCGGTTGAGGGCTGGAAGTGGATCGAGGTCGCGCTTGACCTGCCCTACGGCTACAGCCACGGGCTGCGGTCCCTGTCCGGTGATCCGGCTCCGATGACAGATGACGAAGGCGCGGCCCATGCCAAGCTGCTCGCCGAGTATCGAGCGCTGGAAGAGGAATACGAGGGGCAGGATGAATTTCCTGAAGAGATCGATGCACGTCTTGGTGTGTTGGAGGTCGCCATGGAAAAACTCGAGGCCAGGCCATTGATCTTCGACGCGGAAGAGATCGGGCGGGCAGGGGCGTTCGTCACGCTCGACTGCTACGGCGCGCTGGCAGTCTATCGCGGCTATGTGCGTCCAGAGGATGAGCCCGTTGAGGAGACCGCGGTCCAGGACGGTGGAGATCCTGCGGTGGCGGGGCAGGGGGATGATCGTGATCTCGCCGATGGCCATGCCAGTGCCGCCCATATCGGAACCATCATCATGTCGGGAGGCCAGCCGATTGGCGGTGACCTGCCGGAGGATGACGGAGCGCTGAAGCCACTGCCCGAGCGCTTGGTCATGGAGTTGACGGCCCACCGGACGCTGGCGCTGCGTGAAGCGATCGGGCGCTCGCCCGACGTGGCGTTGACGCTCCTGCTCCTGAAGCTGGTGACGGACACCTTCCGCACCTCCTCTGCTTCGGGCAGCTGTCTCGAAGCCTCCGTGCGTCACGTCTACATGTCGGCGCAGGCGCCTGATCTGAAGGACAGCGTGGTCGCCAAGCTGGTCGACGAACGTCATGCAGAATGGGAGGCCGATCTGCCGCTTGGCGACGATGCAGCGCTCTGGGACTATCTGACAGTTCTCGACCAGGGCAGTCGGTTGGCCCTGCTGGCGCATTGCCTCAGCTTCGGCGTCAACGCGCTGCATGAAAAGGTGAACCCCTACGGGGCAGGCATCTCTGCTGGCGGTCTGACCCGGCGGATGGCGCATTCCGATCTCGTGGCGCGTGCGACAGATCTCGACATGGTCGAGGCGGGCTGGGAGCCGACGATCGACACCTATCTCAACCGCGTGCCCAAGGCCCGCATCCTCGAGGCCGTGCGTGAGGCGAAAGGGGAGGGGACTGCCCAGCTTCTCGATCACCTGAAGAAGGGCGAGATGGCCAGTGAAGCCGAGCGCTTGCTGAAGGGCAGCGGCTGGTTGCCCGAGGTCCTGCGCCGGAACGATCTCGTGGCGCTGGACGGTGAGGACTGTGCCGAAGGGCAGGGGGCGGATGCCGAAGCGGCTGACAGCGTCAGTGAAGCTGACCTTCCTGCGTTCCTGGCGGATGACCTGCCTGCTGAAGGCGCGTCGATGCTGGCCGCGGAATAATGTGATCCAGCGGGGGGCGGAGATTCCGCCCCCAATCACCTTATAGTGTAACAATATCAATGAGATGAGTGCGATTGCTCGCATTCAGGATGAGAAATCATGTCTGCAACAACCATCATCGACACCGCACCCCTCGGGGCGCTCATTCGCTACACTGACGGCAGCCCCAAGCCACCGGCACGCTTCACCAAGAAGCTGGCGGCCTGGGAGCGCTCGAACGGCGTCGGCCGTCTTGTGAAGAAGGAACCACCCCGGCCTTACGCGACCTGGACGGCACCTGCGTCGTTCACGCTGCATGAGGGCAACTTCTCCTCGGAAGGGGTGATCCTCGTGACCATCATGCGCAGCCATTCGGCTGACAGCGCCCTGGTCTTCGAGGTGGCCGAGGAGCCGAAGCCGGGGCAGGTGCGTGTGCTTCTCGACTTCGGTGGCAACACGGAGCTGCTGCATTTGGCAACGTCCGTCACCGCTGCCGAGCTCTGGATCGCCAAGGAAGGATACCGCAACGCGCGGCTCGAGATCGTCGGTGCCGAGGACGGCGATAGGGCAGGGGGCGCGGACCTGGCCGCCTGAGCCCAACTGAAACCGAGGGGCCCGCCCAAGCGCGGGCCTCTCAACCATCACAACCTTGTCCTTTGAGTTCTCGGGGCACCAAAGGATCCATCCCCAAGGAAGGACGTCTTCAACCAAGATCCTGGCCGGGAGGTTGGAGGCAAAAGCATCAGCCGGACGACAGGCTCCAGTCACCAGGGCACCATCCCCCGCTCGCCATTCCCTTCCTTGGCCCAAATCCTGTCTTCGAGATCAACCCGCGAGGGGTCGGACTACGGGCAAGCCCGTGCCGCCGGGCGGATTCGGACGAGCCGAACGCACCCGGTGATGTCAGCCAGTCTTCGGGCCTGCGGGGTCCTGTCGCGCGGGGGATGGTCCCCCGCCTCCAAGACAGGAGCCAAACAGATGTCCCGCAAAGATGCTCACGCCTTCGCCGCCTCCCTCGCCGCCACGCTCATGGTCTCAATCGTCGTCTTCCAAGCGGGGGATGGAACCTTCGGCGCCGTCCCCGCCGATGAAATCGACGGCGACGAGGTCGTGATCGTTTCGGAATACGATCCCTTCGGGTGAGGCTTCGGCCTCACTTACCGAGGGCCCGGCAGGGCGCAGGCGCGCCCCCGGGCCTATCGCCGACAGAGTGATCGGCGGTGCCGATCTGAAGAACGCTTGTGTGCCGCCAGCGCAGATCGTAGTGCTTACAAGGGCTAAAGCACGCGAAAATTGACTTGGAGAGAGCACGCTAGGATAAGTGGGAAAAACAAATCGTTACATGATTGAGGAACGACAGTGACGCTGGATATCCGCGGTAGCCTGAAAAACACGCGCATCAGTAAGAATCCATTGGTGGTCGTGGATGAGCTACTGGCGAACTCGATCGACGCGTTCCTGATCCGAAAGAGGGATGAGGCCGACGCGGTTGCCCTGGAAGTGACGCTCAAGGTGAAAGCTACTAAAGCGGACTTGCTCGGCGAGGTGTACGACCTTGAGATCACCTGCGAGGACAACGGGTGCGGTGTTGGGCCAGAGCAGCGCAAGGCCTTCCTGACTAAGGACACCTCCTACAAGGATGACCTCAACATCCCTGGCATCGGGAAGTGCAAAGGAACCGGTCGCGTCCAGTTCTTCCACCACTTCACGGCAGTCTCACTGTCATCAATCTACAGAGAGGGAGACCGATTAAAGCACATCTCGCTTCCTTTACTGCGCGACCGAAAGACCATCGAAGAGACCGATTTCACGATAGAGGATCGGGACACCGGCGACGTCGGGACCCATATACGACTTTCGCACGTGGTGCCGAAGCTGCGCGAGACCATCCTATCCGTCGCCAGCGTGCACAGGACGTTCACTGCCGAGGCGATCCGACAGCACGTTCTCTTCAACCTGCTGCAACGGTTCGTCAGCCTTAAGGATGACCTCGGCGACTTCCAGATTAAGTTCGTCAGCGACCTTGGGGGCACCAAGTCTGAAGAAACCTTGACGCCGGCAGCTATCCCCAAGCACACGTCCGTCACGCCGATCACCGTCGAACACGTCGAAGGTAAGGACAAGGTATCGGCCCACTTCACCATAACGCACTACAAGCTGGACGAGACGCAGTACCCGTTGCCTCGCAACATCATAGGCTTGTGCGCCAAGGCGTCTATCGCTGAGCTCATCACCGGTCGTTACCTCAAGACCAAGACGCTCGAAAACAACGCGATTGACGGTCACTACCACATCGTCCTGGTCGAGGGGCCCCTGTTGGATGATGGTGTCAACGAGCAACGCGATGGGTTTGACAAGATACCACTGGACAACGGCTCAGGAGACCTCTTCGAAGGGATGCAGGTCACCTTCGAGGACATATTCTCGGTTCTCGACGACAAGGTGCAGGAGCTCATAACGCCGCCTGATTGGTCTAGGGATACGATCGTGAAAGACGTGGCGAAGGACTTCGGCGTGTCTGAGGAGATGCTCTCTTACTCAAACACGCGCGTGAAGTTCGGGGACACCCCGAACGAGGTCGCGAAGCGTGTCTTGACGAACCTTCAGGAGCAGGTGGTCAACGAGACGTCCAGCCTCTCGGCCATGAAGGAGGCCATCAAGGGCCTCGCCCCGGACAGCGATGACTTCCGACGCAAGATCGACGATCTTTCGTCGGAATTCGCCTCCTTGGTCTTGTCGCGCTTAAGTTCCGGTCTCCCAACTCATTTAGGCAGCCTTTCGTTCGAAGGCCAAGGGGCTTTTTCCACCCAGCGATGAGTGGCGGCGGCGCGGATTGTAGAACCCGTTTATATACTGGAAGATAGCGGCTTCGGCTTGTCGTCTGGTTTTCCAGCGGTTGCGCCAGATCAGCTCAGCCTTGATGGATTTGAAGAACGTTTCCACCATGGAATTGTCATAGCAATTGCCCTTACCGCTCATGGATACTTTGAAGCCATGCCTTGAAAGGCGCTTCTGATAGTCATGTGAACAGTATTGAGAGCCACGATCCGTGTGGTGAATGCAGCCCTCCGCCGGCTGTCGCAAAGCCACGGCCATGTCCAGCGCCCGGATCGCCAGGTCCCGCTTCATACGGTTGCTGACGGCCCAGCCGATGACCCGGCGTGAATAAAGATCGATAATCACAGCCAGATAGAGCCAACCTTCACTGGTCCAGATATAGGATATGTCGCCCGCCCACTTCTGGTTTGGACTCTCAGCCGAGAAGTCCTGATCCAGCAAGTTGGGCCCGATGTTGAACGCATGGTTGCTGTCCGTGGTCACCTTGTATTTCTGGGTTCTGACGATCTTAATGTCGTTCTCACGCATCAAGCGGCCTACGCGTCGGTGCCCGACCTTCAGTCCCAGCTCCTGTAATTCCTCGGTCATCCGCGGCGTGCCATAACTTTGTAGGCTCAGGCGGTGCTGTTCGCGGATATGAGCCAAGATCACCATATCATCGCGTTGTCGTTGGCTCATGGGTCGAGCCCTCCAGGCACGAAAGCCGCGCGATGTTACCCGCATAACTCGGCACAGAAATTCGACTGACCATTCTTCTTTCCAGACTTCGATGAACGCAAATCTCACCGGCTTTGGCCTGCAAAGAAGATTGCCGCTTTTTTTAACACTTCCCTCTCCTCGCGCAGCAGGCGGACTTCTTTGCGGAGACGTTCGTTCTCTTTTTCAACGTCCTCGTGCGGTCCGGACATCAAATCGTTATGCTGATGCTTTTGGACCCACTTGTTCAGTGTCGAAAGCCCAACCCCCAAATCAGAGGCCGCTTGTGGTCGTGTCAGTCCACTGGTCGTTGCGATGCGCACTGCATCACGGCGAAACTCGTCTGTGTATCTCCTTGCCATTCTTAATCTCCTTCATAGCAAACATTGCTCGAAAGAGACCGGAACTAAACCGTGGCAAGACCAACAACGGCCAAAGCCTCTTTGAAGCCGACGTCGATGAGGCCGTTGGCGAGTTGCTAAACCGGATAGGTGAGGAGAACGGGGGCTGCCGCCCGGATATAGCGCTGTTCCACGAGGAAGGCTCCGTTGTGATCGTCGAGTTCAAGGCGCCCGGCGTCAGTCTCGACGAGCACGACAACGACCTGATGGAATACGCCACAATCTTGGCCGCGAAGTCCAACGGAAGGCTGAAGAAGTTCTACGGATACCTGATAGGGGATACCATCAATCCGATCCGCCTGAGAGGCTACAATCGCTTGCCCGGCGAGAACGGCTTCTTCAGCACCAACGATGTGAAGGAGCCGAAAAGCCAGGCTACACTTGGGCAGCTGTACTCGGAGCTTCTTTTCTACGGGGACATCGTGGATCGTGCTCGCAAACGCATCGGAGTATATAGGGAGCGCCTGAAGCTACCGCCGCTTTGATCAAGGTCGGCTTGGTTCCGCTCCGCCGCCGGCACCCACCAAAAATGCTGCAGGATGGACGAATGACCGGTTCTGTGAAGCTACGTGGCAGCGCCCGGCTGTGAGGCGAATGGAGCTCTGGGCCGATTGCCAAGATCAAGCCTTCAACTGATGGCTAGGTCGCTCGCGGTCTTTCCTGCCGCCAACGCCTCCACGAACCACTGCGGTTTCCGCCCCCGGCCGGACCAGGTGAGTGCCGGGTTCTCAGGGTGCCGGTATTTCGCCGCGGCAGGCGCGCGCGCGGTTTTCGCCTCGGTGTTAACAAGCTCGGCCAGAGAGTAGCCCAGATCCCGGGCGAGAGCCTCCACCTTGGCGCGGGCTTCCGCCTTCTGCCGATCCTCGAATGTGGAAATCGCCCTTGCGACGTCCTTCTGCATTTTCTTCAGTTCGCTGAGCGACAGTGCCTCGAGATCGTAATCAGCCATTGATGTGGTCCGTGTCCTGAATGTTCCGGTATCGATAGCCCGGGGCGGTCGGGCGCCGCAACTCCCGGAATGCAAAGGCAGGGGTGGAAAAGGCTGGTGATCGCCGCTTTAGCCGCCAGGAAGGTGCTGAACTGGGGGTCAGGCTGTCGCAATCGGCAGGGGTGACATGTTCTGGCATAGGCTCCCCGCGCATCTCTGCCTCCCGGGCCATCCCTTCGACTGACAATCCCCTAATCCCGTTCGGTCTCCTGCGCGCAACCCCGCGTCAGTCCGGGCCGTGTTGCCCCTTTGGGGCTGCCCGCTCCACCCCGGTCCTCTGGGGGTTTCCGGCGTCCGTTCCGTCCACCGTGCACGCGTCACCCGACGGGCTTTTTCAGGGTCTTGTCGAAGGGGCGGTCCCGAAGACAGGAAACACAGGAGCTAATCATGCAAAACATCGTCATCCTCGCCGGCAACATCGGTCAGAAACCCGAAACCCGCACCACCCAGGGCGGCACCAACATCACCAACTTCAGCCTCGCCACCTCCCGCCCCCGCCTCTCGGAAGGTCGTGTCCTGCGCGACGAGAATGGCTACCGGATCATGGACACTGAATGGCACCGCATCACCTGCTTCAACGGTCTCGGCAAGACGGTCGCGGAGCATTGCGAAAAGGGCATGAAGGTCCTCGTCCACGGCCGCATCCACTACAGCAAGTGGATCGACAGCATGGGCAACGACCGCTACGGCTGCGAGATCATCGCCGAGAAGGTCGACTTCCTGAGCCGCCCGAAGTCGGCCGAGAACGAAAACCCCGAGCTGGTCGACCGTGACGACGAGATCCCGTTCTGAGGAACGGGGTCTCCCCCTTGGACCCGGCGGGGAAACCCGCCGGGTTCGCTGCGCCGCCGCAAGGCAGCTTCGAGCCCAATTCGACTGATGCTGCGCTAACAACGAACGTCCGCTTGACGGCCCGCCGCCGGCACTAGAAAATTCTCATCAGTGTCTTTTGTAGAATTAATAAGAAGAGTAACAATGGATGGCATATGACTTAGAATTTGGGTTCCGTCCATTAGCCATGGATGTGATCGCGGGCCCAATCACGATAGAAACTCTAGATGGCCTTGAGGATCGAGTTGCCGAAGTAGAGCAGTCAGATCAGAAATACCAAGATTGGATTTATTCGCCGCGTCAGAAGATCAAGCACCTAGGTACTGGCGAGATCTATTACGCACCGTATGCTGCGCGGGTTTTTGGCCTGCCCAACACGCATATCATTCGCCACATTGAAGATGTTGGGCTGGGACATCTTCAATTTCACATTTGGTCGCTGGGGTTCTTCACAGGCCAGAGATTGAGCGCGACAGAAGCCGGTTTTCTAGATGCTACACCGCTGAAACCGGGGAAGCTAAACGATTTTGAATTATTGGGTGACAGTTTGCCGAAAGCAGTTCAATTGGCTGAAGCTTACTGGCTAGACAATATGCATGACCGAAAGCAGCTTGCGCGCTTTGAAGCTGCCATTCATGCGCTATTTCTCGCACAAAACCCGAGGCTTTTGCAGTTCGAAGCGTTTATGTTTCTCTACACTGCGCTTGATGCATGTTTTAAGATGATGAAAGAGAGCCTTTCTGGACCGCACCCAAGAACACACGGGGAACGAACCATATGGATGTGTGAGCAATATGGCGTTCCGGTACCTGAATGGGCAGAGCCGGATGGGGGGACAGAAATCGCAGACCTGCGAAACCCGGCTATCCACGAAGGCCTGTATGTCGGGGAACCGCTTGGTTTTGCGGTTGAGGGTCAGGGGGCAAATCGTAACCTCAATTTGCAAATGCAGGCGGTCGTGTGCCGCCTGTTGGTAGCTATCGTCGGCGGGGCTGAAACGGACTATGTGAAGTCGGATGTGACATCTCGGCAGCGCCATGGTCTCAGGCTACCGTGACGCTCAGGATTATTTGCATAAAGAGCATCAATCCTCCAAACGACGAAATTTCAAGCGGACTTTCAATTTCGCAGGTTCTAGGCCCGCTTTGTCCGCGTTGCTGCCATTCGCGTTCCGGCTGAAGAGTGAGAGGAGTGCCGGTTTCCCGGTGACGGGTTGAGGGTTGGGAGAGTGGCTCCCGGCGCCTGTCACGGGAGATAGCCGATGGGCGTTGTAGAAGTTCTGGATCCGGTGCAGCCGGCGCGGGCTGGTGGCTGGAAAGTGGATGTGAGCCGGGGTGAGCGGAACGGACGGGTGTCGTCCGAATGGTTCAACCGGCCCGATGATGAGCGGTATCTGTCGCTCGATGATCTCTGGGCCAGTGTGAAGGGTCGGTCCGAGCGCAGCCGCAGCCGTGTGGTGCAGACGGCGGAAATCCGGGTGGAGGCCGCGCGCGATAACCCCGAGCGGTTGCATCTGATGCTGCCGAAAGCGCAGGAGCCCGTCGCGCCCACGCACTGGGCCTTTGGCCAGCTTGCCAGCATCGTCGGCGCACCGGCGTCTTACCTTCGGCAGCTGCCCGCGCCGCTGGCGGGGATCAACCTGCAATACGGTTTGACCAACCACCGCGCCGAGCAGGTGAAGACATTCGAGACCGAGGATGGCCGCACGGAACTGCGCGCCGTGACCGGTCCCGACTACGGCCGCATCCATGACTTCGAGCTTGTCGAGGCGGTGCAGCGCATCGCGGGCAATGGTACGGGCGATACGCGTTGGAAGGTGCCGGGTGTGCTGGATTGGTCGACCGGGGTCTACAACCCCGATGTCGAAATCAGCCGCGACACGACCACGCTCTACGCCTCTGACCGCGACGTCTTCCTGTTCCTGGTCGACGATCGCAACCCGATCGAAGCGGGCAAGCTGCCCGACGGCTCCCCCGATCTCTACTTCCGGGGTTTCTATTGCTGGAACTCCGAGGTCGGAGCCAAGACGCTTGGCATGGCGAGCTTCTACCTGCGGGCCGTCTGCCAGAACCGGAACCTATGGGGCGTCGAGGATTTCCAGGAGATCCGGATCCGGCATTCGAAATACGCCGCCTCGCGCTTTGCCCATGAGGCGGCGCCGGCGCTGACGCGGTTTGCCAATTCTTCGCCGCAGGGCTTCGTGAACGGCATCAAGGCGGCGCGGCAGCAGATCGTGGCACGCAGCGACGGGGATCGCGCAGATTTCCTGCGCAAGCGGGGTTTCTCGAAAGCCGAGTTCTGGCAAGATCATCGAGAAGGTGCTGATGGAAGAGGGCCGACCGCCCGAGAGCATCTTCGACTTCGTGCAGGGCATCACGCGGCTTGCGCGCGACAAGACCCAGCAGGATGCGCGCCTCGACATGGAAGGCCGCGCCAAGAAGCTCCTCGACCGAGTGGGGTGACCTGAGTTGGGGCGCCTCGCTGGCGCCCCACTGAAATCGCCGTGAAGAGCCCATTTCGCCAGATGCTGCGCAGTAGACGGGTGGACTTTTCCGGCTAACTTCCCATAAACCTCTGTCTTGCCTCTACTGCTATGTTGTAGCGTTGCTGCAGGTCGGCGATCAGGGCCATTGCAACGCGTTTGGCGTCATCGCCCTCTGCTTCCCTGTAGCTTTGCTTCGCTGCCTCCAGCAGCTTCTTGATCTTGAATTCCTCGGGCAGTGCGCCTGCTTCGGCCATGATGCGGACCGCCACTGCTGTCGCCATGTCGGTAAACGCCTCGCCCGAGCGGTCGGGCAGCGGTTTCCCTTCGCCTTCAAGGCCGCGTAATTTGCCCTCTGCGAGGGCTTTCAGGATTTGCCGTTCCACGAGCCGGCGAAGGGACTGGGTCATGCTGTATTCCTGCTTTCTTCCTGATGCCGCCAAGGCGACTATAGCTTAGAACCAAAACCGACTTTGGAAGTTCTGCGCTGAACGGCGGAAAAGTTCGCATTGCCGACATAAGCTTTCATCATCCGCTGCCCCTTCGAGGAAGAGAGCGGCGGTTTGGTCTTTGACGAATGAGGCGGGGAGAGTGGCTTCCCGCGCCGTCGGATATGCTGCCATGTTTGACCTTCCCCTGCCGATCCAGCCGAGCACACGCCCGATGGGCCCCGTTCCAAATGGCGCGACTGTCGCTCCTGATCCCAGCCTGCCTTTCGCGCTGACGCGGATGCATCGGACGGCGGCAGCCCTGATGTCGGGCTCCGCTGCCCCCGTGGTCGTTGAGCGTTTTGCGACCTTGGCCGATGCGATGCAGGGGGCGTTTGAGCTTGCTGAGGACAACGGCTCCGATCCAGCGCTGCAGTTTCTGGCCATCCTTGATTACGACCAGCGCCTGGTTCTTGCCGGGGCCGCCAGTCATGGCGCTGTGGCTTGGTGCCACCCTGTCGCCAATGCTCTTGAGGCGCGGGCCGTCGTGACCGAGGCAGTTCAACTTCGCGCCCAGGCTGGCCGTGCCACTGACTGGCACGAGTCTGAACTGGCGCAGCGGCTGCGCCACCGCGCTGATCTTCTGGATGCCCGGCTTGTCGACCCGCTCTGGCGCGCTTTTGCCGCCCGGGCGCTGCAGATTGCGGCGTGACGCCCAAGAGACAGAGGAGGGCTGGGAGGGGTTTGAGCCTTCGGGGGCAGAAGAGTGCGCCACCCGGGGGTCTGACCTGTCCTCACCGAACGGAGATATCCATGACCCAGACTGAACCCACTCTGGCCGCACCGCTGCGGCCTTCCACCGTCGATTTCGGGGCGATCCTTGCCGCACATGCCGAACGCACCGCCCGGATCCTCGCCCTGCGCCCCGGCAACAAGGACCGCCTTTTCGACGGCCTCACGGCCGCCGACATCACTCATGTCACTGTCACCTTCGATGGTGCTGGAGACAGCGGACAGATCGAAAGCATCGGCGCATGGTCCGGCGAGACCGCCGTCGACTGCCCCGAAACCGAGATCGAATACGCGGCGCTGACCTGGGATGACCCCGAGGTCGAGATGCGGCAGCTCTCGCTGGAGGATGTCGTCGAGCAGCTCGCCTACGATTTCCTCTCGGACACGCATGGCGGCTGGGAGAACAACGACGGCCCCTGGGGCGAATTCTGCTTCGACGCTTCCGCCCGCTGCATCCATCTGGAGTTCAACGAGCGGATCGAGGCGCTGGTCGATCCGCATCTCGCTTCGCCCGTGGTCGAGGTCAGCTGAGATGACCGATCCCGCATACCTGCGCCTCGGTCTGCCGCTGACGGCCTCGCCCCTGACAGTTCTGCGCGCGGCGGTCCGGGCGCTCCACCCCGACACGCGCGCCGTGCGCAGCTTCCGGACGGCGCGCAAACGCTTCTACCGACAGATGCTCTGTGCGCATGCAGCGCGTCAGGCGGCGGGCGACATACCGTCCGGCTGATCGCCCCAACCTGCCACTCATCCCAATCCAGCACCTGGCCACTCGGCCGGGTCTTTCCCATTGAGGAGGTTCCCATGGCGGATTACTTCACCCATTTCTCATGCCTGATCGACGTCGGCACTCCCGACAAGGCTGAACGCGCACTCGCGCTGTTCCAGGAACTCCGCGCTGCGGATCAGGACACCGACGACCCGGAGGTCGCAGGCCTCACACTCGCGCGCCAGGACGCGCCCGAGGGCAGCACCCTCTGGATCCATGACGACGAGCACGGCGATGTCGAGGCGGTTATCCGCTTCGTGCTGCGCCTGGCCGAAGACCTCGACCTCATTGGCCTCTGGGGGTTCCAGTATGCGCTGACCTGTTCCCGTCCTCGCCTCGACGCCTTCGGCGGCGGCGCGCATGTCATCGATCTCGGCGCGCGCAAATCCATCGGCTGGACCAGCACGCAACAATGGCTGGCGGCCGCGCTGAACGGGGAGGATTTCGATGCCTGAGGTCATCTGCACAACCGTCTACCAGTTCCCTGAACTCTCGGATGTCGCCAAGGAAAAGGCCCGCAGCTGGTATCGTGAGCTCGCCCCCCACGACGATTGGTGGGACGCGGTCTACGAGGATTTCGAGCGGGTCTGCGATATTCTCGGCGTCCGGCTCAAAACCACCCCCGTGCGGCTGATGGGCGGAGGGACGCGGGCCAAGCCCTGCATCTGGTTTTCAGGGTTCTGGAGTCAGGGGGATGGCGCATGTTTTGAAGCATACCTCAGCCACGCCAAGGGCGCGGCCGCGCGCATCCGGGACTACGCGCCCCAGGACGCAGCGCTGCACGGCATCGCCGACCGCCTGCAGGCCATCCAGCGGCGGAACTTCTACCAGCTCGCTGCCGAGGTCAGCCATCGTGGCCGCTACTACCACGAATACACCATGTCGGTTGACGTCACGCGCGACAGCCCGACCTGGCAGCCACCGACCGAGGACGCCGAGGAGATCGTGACCGAGGCGCTGCGGGATCTGGCCCGCTGGCTCTACCGCCAGCTTGAGGCTGAATACGATCACCTCACCTCGGACGAGGCCGTCGAAGAAGGGATCATCATCACCGAGTACACCTTCACCGAAGGAGGGCGCCGGTTCGGGTGAGGTCTATCGGGCGAGCGATCTGACGAGCGCCACCAAGGGGTCAAAATCGTGCTGATCAGCCGCCCGCAAGGCCGCGATATAGGCCGTGCGGTGGTCACTGTCGGCATTCAGCGTGCCGTCGCCGGACCAGTCGAGGAAGATGTCTGGTTCGATCCTTGCCAGGTAGGCGTCTGCCATGATCCGCGCCCAACGTCCGTTGCCGTTGGCGAAAGGATGGATCCAGACCAGACGGTGATGCAGGCGCGCCGTGGCTTCCAGCGGGTCAAAGCTCCTGTGGTCGCCCCAGTACCGGGCGTCATCAAGGCAGGTGCGCAGTTCGGTCGAAATGTGCCAAACCGGCACGCCGATGTTCTTCTCGGTCAGGCGGTAGACGCCCGCCCAATCCCAGACCTCGCCGAAAAGGCGCTTGTGGATCTCGCGGACGGCAGCATTGGTCAGCAGATCGAACGATTTGGGCCGTCGGTCGAGCCAGGTCAGGCCAGCGATGATGTTCTCCCCTTCGAGTTCGTTCAACTCGCCACGGGTCGCAATGTGCTTGGCCTTGAGGCCAAGCAATTCGTCGGGTGTCAGGGGCGTCGCCCCGGCGGGTTCATGAAGCTCCAGCGTCATTGCCAGAAATCCCGGCGGCCTTCGCGGATGATGTCGGCTGCAAGTTCCTCCACCATCTCGGCCTCGCTCCGCAGCCCCTCGCTCTGCTCTTCGAGCGCCATGTGCGCGCGTGTGCGCTTGATGATGCGGCGGGCTTTCGCGCGCGCTTGGGCCAGGACGATCTCCTCGACCGGTCCCTCGCGCGGGACGATGGCGTAGACGACACGTCCACCCATGGCCTCGGCAATTTTCTCAAGCTGGTTTAGCGAGATCGTTCCCGCCTGCTCATTCTTGATTGATGCGTAAACTGTGTTGCGCGAGACCTCGAGGCGTTCGGCGAGGGCGGGCGCGTTCATCCCGATCGCTTCCTGAAACGTGGCGATCCAGCCGCCGACCGGCTTCGCAAGCGACTTGGCCAAGCTGGCGGCCTGGTTGATCCTGTCTTGGGCCTGACGTTGCTTTGCGCGAGTGACGGACATGTGCCAACCTGAGAGTTTGCATTCGTGCAGTGTATGCAATGCCACAATATGACAAAACTTCCATGCTTGCAACATTATAGATATGCATAAAGCCTTGTTTCGCCCTATCATAGATTTGCAAGCGTCGTGGTTTTGCCAAGCTGCGATGTGGCACACGGTTGAGCCCTGATCATGTCCCCGGCACTCTTCGCCCTGATCGGCGCTCTCACGGGTCCCCGTCGACGTCGTCATCCGCTTCGTGCGACGCCTTGCCATGAGCAGATCGTAGTCATGGCGTGTGGACCTAAAAAGTTCTATTCAGAACAAAGGCCTGTGGCTGTCGGATGCAGAGAATGGACATATCGCGCGAGGAGCTTTTTGCTCTCATTTGGGAGAAGCCGACCGTCGAGGTCGCGCGTGACATGGGCATATCGGACGTTGCTGTTGCCAAGCTCTGCGCGCGCCTTCAAGTGCCGAAGCCGCCCCGAGGATATTGGGCGCGCGTAGAAGCAGGCCAAGCGCCACGCCGTCCTCCGCTGCGTGCATTTCGCGAGGAAATCGAGGAACGCCGAAAGGCTCTCGCACGACCGCGTCCGCGTCCGGGCGCCGTCAGCCTGTCGCCGATTCAGCGCATGTTCGTCGATCAGGCGCTTCTGGAGTTCGTGGCGAAGGGGGGCAACCTCGGGACCACAAAGGTCGTGTCCAACCAGATCAGGGATATGCCTCCCGAAATCGCCACACAGCTGCTGCTCCTTATCCAGAACCGCTACCTCGTCTGGGTAAAGAACGGGGATGTCGATGTCGCGTTGAGCCATGGCGTCAGGCAAAGCCTTGCGGGGCTCGTCGACAAGATGCTTCCGGTGGCAAAGCCACAGGTCCTTGTACTGTCCCGCGCTGGCCGCTGCTTCGATGAGGACCGCAAGGAACCTTCTATCCTGATCCGACTGACGGCACATCTGCAGGAGCGGATAGCCCAGCTGGCGATGTTGGTCCGCGACCAAAAGCTTGCGCATGTCGTCATGCCGCTCGCCACGCTCGATCATGCCTGGTCAGCGCATCACGTCTATTCTTCGGAAAACTACACGACAGCCCGCAGTAAGCTTTGCCTATCGGCCACCGAACTCTGGGTGGATTGCACCATGACCGCACCTCATTACCGCGGTGCTGACACCGAGACCTTCAAGACCGATAAGGTCGCCTTGCGGGACATCATGCCGATCGACTTGATGCCATCGAAGGAAGTGGAGATCCCGCCAGCGATTGGCCGAGTGCGGATCAGACAGCATTGGCCCCGTCTACGGGCCCTGATCGAGGCCGAACGTGTGCACGAGATGTTGGAGCGCAGCACCTATGCCTTGGAACGGGATATCCCGGATGACCAGATCGCCATCGCGGATCGCATCTGGTTCGGGGGAGATCGCCCGATGCTGAATGCGCGAAGGGCATGGGACCGACTGTCCGACGAGATGGAGCGTTGGGGTGAAGAGATCGAGGCCGAACGAGCTGATTTGTGCTGCTCCATTCTGGGCATCGCACTGGGCGACATTCTGGTTCAATCACACAAAGGCCAGATAACGCGCATTCAAGTCTCACGGACGAGCATGAACATCACCGAAAACCGGTCATTCTTCATCGTTGAAGGACAACGGTTCCGGAAAGATGGTACGGTGGGCAAACGCATTGAGGCCATTTGGATCGACTTCTGAAGGGAATGCAGTCCCGCTGATCCGCGCTCACTTGTTCCCGTCAATCCACTTCGACATCAGCCCCTTGTCGCGGAAACACTCATCCGGGACGGCGCGGCGTTTGATGCGGGCGAGACGCTCGGCGAAGGCGACCTGCTTTGATGTCGGGCGGCTTTCCTTCACGCCCGGGTTCATCTTGGCTTGTGCGTCGATCCAGGCGCTCAAGGAGCGCCGATCTTGCTTAACCTCCCACGGCAGAAGCGTCTGATTGCGCAGGGCCAGAGCGCGCGCATAGGCGATCTGCTTTGGCGTCGCGGGCAGGGCGTAAGCGGTGGTTTCCATCGGGGGTCTCCCTTCTTAGCGTGGTTCATAAAATAGAACAGAACAGGAACAAAAGCAAGCTGCCTGCACAAATGATAGGGTTTGAGAGGAAGAGGAGGGCCGGGGAAGGTCAGGCCTGAAGCTGCCCGAAAGAGGGTGTCCGGGCCTGATCCTGTCCCTCATTCCGGAGTTTCCCGATGACCCATCTCGCCCCTTTCGCGTCCGAGCGCGCACTTGCGCCTGTTGTCCCCATCCCGTCCCGCAATACGGCCGTCGCGGTCTTGAGCGTGGCCGAGGCGCTGCAGCCTGATCTGGCGCAAGGGTTTCAGATCGACGCGCTGCGTCTGCGCGCTGAAATGGAGCGCGCCTTCGGCGGCTCCGATGCAGAGGGCGCATGGGATTGGAAGCTGGCCTATGAGGCGGGCGAGGCAGCGCTGGTCCTGTTCCTGCGGAAGTTCGGCCGCGCGCTCTTGGCCCGGACCGGCTCGCCCACTGCGCTGCTGCCGATCCTTGCCAAGGTGGCGGGCCTCTTGCCGACCCATACGCGGCGGTCGGAGGAGATGGAGCGCTTCCAGCAATTCTCGACGCCGCTCCCCATGGGGCTGGCGGCACTGGCTGCCGCACAGATCACTGCGCACGATCTGGTGCTGGAGCCATCGGCTGGGACAGGCCTTCTGGCGGTCCTCGCAGAAATCGCGGGCGGCAGCCTCGCGCTGAACGAGCTTGCCGACACCCGCGCTGATCTCCTCCGTCGCTTGTTTCCGGGCCGGCCTGTCACGGGCTTTGACGCAGCCCAGATCGACGATCATCTGGACGCAGGGTTGCGCCCGAGCGTGATCCTGATGAACCCGCCGTTCTCGGCGGTGGCCAATGTCGATGCCCGCAGCACCGAGGCGACAGCGCGGCATCTGCGCTCTGCGCTCGCGCGCCTGGTCCTCGGCGGACGGCTGGTCGCCATCACCGGTGCCAGTTTCGCGCCCGATTCCCCGGCTTGGGCCGAAACCTTTGGCCGCCTGACCGAGACCGCCCATCTGGTCTTTACAGGTGCCATATCCGGTGCCGCGTTTGTCAAACATGGCACCAGCTTCGAGACGCGGATTTCGGTCTTCGACAAATGCCGCGGCGGTGAGCCGGGCGGCATTACAGCAGATCTGGCGCGCCCGATATCGCCTGATGTGGCCAGCCTGCTGTCGCTGATCACCACTCACGTCCCGCCGCGCCTCGCGTTTGAGCAGGCTGATCCAACAGGGCAGGGCCCCTCTTCCTCCTTCCCGGGAAATCCCGTCCGCACCGTGCGCACGGCCGTCAGCACATCGCGCAACAAGCCCGCAACACCCGCCACCAACACCGCCGCGCAGATCGATGCCGCGGACCTCGCCTACACCCTGCGAGATGCTACTGAGGACGGCGTCAGCGCGTGCCTGTCGGATGCCATTTATGAAACCTTCCGTCTGCAGGCGATCGACATCCCCGAGGCGGAACCGCACCCGACCAAGCTGGTGCAATCGGCTGCGATGGCCTCAGTCGCGCCTCCGAAACCTTCCTACCGCCCCAAACTGCCGCCAGCCGTCAAGTGCTGTGGCCTGCTCTCTGACGCACAGCTTGAGACCGTGATCTACGCCGGTGAGGCACATGGCGCATTTCTCGCGGGGTCTTGGACCGTCAATGAAACCGGCGACATGGTCTCCGCTGCGCCCGACGATGCTGCGGACGCCGTCAGCTTCCGCCGTGGCTTCTTCCTTGGCGATGGCACCGGTGCGGGCAAGGGCCGCCAGTCAGCCGGGATCCTGCTCGACAACTGGGCGCAGGGTCGGCGCAAGGCGCTCTGGATTTCCAAGAGCGACAAGCTTCTCGAGGACGCTCAGCGCGACTGGTCGGCGCTTGGCCAGGAGCGGCTGCTGGTCACGCCGCTGTCGCGTTTTGCACAAGGCCGCGACATCCCGCTCTCCGAGGGCATCCTGTTCACCACCTACGCTACGCTGCGCTCGGAAGAGCGCGGGGCCAAAAAGTCCCGCGTCGACCAGATCGTGGACTGGCTTGGGGCGGATTTCGACGGAGTGATTTTGTTCGATGAAAGCCATGCCATGGCGAATGCTGCCGGGGGCAAAGGCGAGCGGGGCGATACCATGGCCTCGCAGCAGGGCAGGGCGGGTCTGCGTCTGCAGCACAAACTTCCGAATGCCCGCGTGGTCTATGTCTCGGCCACCGGCGCGACCTCGGTTCATAACCTCGCCTATGCGCAGCGCCTTGGTCTCTGGGGCGGGGAAGACTTTCCCTTCGCCACCCGGGCAGAATTCGTCGAGGCGATCGAGGCAGGTGGCGTGGCAGCGATGGAGGTCCTCGCCCGCGACCTGCGGTCCCTTGGCCTCTACACCGCCCGGTCGCTCTCCTATGACGGCGTCGAGTACGAAATGCTGGAACATGCGCTGACCCCCGAGCAGCGCGGCATCTACGACGCCTACGCCGGGGCCTTCGCCATCATCCACAACAACCTCGCCGCTGCGATGGAGGCCGCCAACATCACGGGGGATGCTGGCACGCTGAACCGGCAGGCCAAGTCCGCCGCGCGCTCGGCTTTTGAGTCCGCCAAGCAGCGCTTCTTCGGCCATCTGCTGACGTCGATGAAAACCCCCACGCTTATCGCGAGCATTGAGGCCGATCTGGGGGGGGCCATGCCGCAGTCATCCAGATCGTCTCCACCGGCGAGGCGCTGATGGAACGTCGCTTGTCGGAGATCCCGACCGACGAGTGGAACGACATCCGCGTCGATATCACCCCGCGCGAATACGTCATGGACTACCTCACCCATTCTTTCCCGGTGCAGCTCTATGAGCCTTTCACTGACAGCGAGGGCAATCTCTCGTCCCGGCCTGTCACGCGCGACGGCCAACCAGTAGAATGTCGAGAGGCCGCCCGCAGGCGCGACGCGCTGATCGAAAAGCTGGCATCACTGCCGCCCGTGCCGGGGGCGCTCGACCAGATCGTCCAGCGCTTCGGCACCGATCTCGTGGCCGAAGTCACGGGTCGGTCGCGGCGCATCGTGCGGAAGGGCGAGGGCCCTGCAGCGCGGCTTGTCGTCGAAAGCCGGGCGGGCTCTGCCAACCTCGCGGAAACCGCCGCCTTCATGGATGACCAGAAGCGCATCCTGATCTTCTCGGATGCCGGCGGCACGGGGCGCAGCTATCACGCCGATCTCGGGGCGAAGAACCAGCGCCTGCGTGTCCATTATCTCCTCGAGCCGGGCTGGAAGGCCGATGCTGCCATCCAAGGCCTTGGCCGCACCAACCGCACCAATCAGGCGCAACCGCCGCTGTTTCGGCCAGTGGCCACGGACGTGAAGGCGGAAAAGCGGTTCCTGTCGACTATCGCGCGCCGTCTCGACACGCTGGGTGCCATCACGCGGGGTCAGCGCCAGACCGGCGGGCAGGGGCTGTTCCGGCCCGAGGACAACCTCGAAAGCCCCTATGCCCGCGACGCCCTGCGCCAACTCTACCGCCGCATCTATCGCGGCGATGTGGCGGGCTGTTCACTCGGGGCGTTCGAGGATGCGACCGGCCTCAGTCTGACCGACGACAACGGGCTGAAAGATGACCTGCCGCCGATCACAACCTTCCTCAATCGTCTGCTTGCGCTGACGATCGACATGCAGGCCGTGCTCTTCTCGGCCTTCGAGGAACTTCTCGATCAGCGGATCGAGGGTGCCATCGCCGCCGGGGTCTACGACCTCGGGCTCGAGACGCTGCGCGCCGAGAGTTTCCGCGTCAACTACGCCCGCGTCATCTACACCCATCCCGGCTCTGGCGCAGAAACTCAGCTCCTGACCATCGCGGAAAAGCGGCGCAACACACCGACCGCGCTCGCGGACGCGCTGGACTGGCTCGATGATCCGAAGGCGCGGCTGCTGGTCAACAGCCGATCTGGCCGGGCGGCGGTGCAGGTGCCCGCCACCAGCCTGATGCTGGATGACGGCACCATCGAACCCCGCTTGCGGCTGATCCGCCCGACGGAGGCAAGCACCGTGCCTGCTAAGATCATGGAAGACACCCATTGGCTGGAGGCAGATCGGGCGGCCTTCGCTGCCGCCTGGACTGCGGAACTCTCCGAGGTGCCGGAGTTCTCGGAGGCCACGCTGCACATCGTCGCGGGCCTTCTGCTGCCGATCTGGAAGCAACTGCCGCAGGATGAGACCCGCGTCTACCGGCTGCAAACCGATGACGGCCAGCGGATCATCGGTCGCCGGGTCTCACCCGCCTGGGTCGCGACCACGCTGGCAGATGAGGCCCCAAGGCTTACGGCAGCGCAGGTGCATGCCCTCGTTCTGGAGGGCAAGACGGTGGTGCGGCTTGCCGAAGGGATGGAGTTGCACCGGTCCCGCGTCATGGGGGTGAACCGGATAGAACTGTCGGGCTTTTCCGAAGCCGCCAAGGACCGGCTCAAGGCAGATGGGTTCTTTTCGGAGATCATCGCCTGGAAGCTGCGGCTCTTCTGCCCAGCAGACTCGAGCGGCATCGCAGTGCTTGATCGTCTGCTTGCACGTTGTCCTGTGACGGGACTACATGCACGCGGAGGGTGTTGAGCCATGTATTCCGAGACTGAAGATGTGATCCGCGCACTCGCGGAGAACGCCGAAAGCGTTTGTCGCCAATACCTTCCCGCCGGACGGCGGGAAGGGTCCTACTGGATCGTGGGCGATCTGCAGAACAACCCTGGCCGGTCGCTTTTCGTGCGGCTGACCGGGCCTGCCTCGGGGCCGGGTGCTGCCGGTAAGTTCACCGACGGCGCCACGGGCGAGCATGGCGATCTTCTGGACATCATCCGTGAGCGAACCGGGATCTCACGCTTTCCCGACCTTCTGGCCGAGGCCCGAGCGCATCTCGGCCGTCCGCAGCCGGTCCTCCCGGATGTCCCAGTGCCAAAGAAGACCAAAGCCCCCGGTGGCACGCCAGAGGCGGCGGCGCGGCTGTTCGCAGTCTCAGTGCCGGTCGCAGGCACGCTGGCTGACACCTACCTCCGCTCCCGGGGCCTGACCCAAGGCGGCACGATGAGCGCGCTGCGCTTCCACCCGAAGTGCTGGCATCGGGATGAGGGTCAGACCCGGAGCATCCCCAGACCGGCGCTGATCGCAGCGGTCACCGATGGGGCAGGGGCCTTGCGGGGCGTGCATCGCACCTGGCTGGCACCTGACGGACAGGGAAAAGCAGCCGTTGAGACCCAGCGGCGTGCCATGGGTCACCTCCTCGGCAATGCCGTCAGGCTGACCCCGCATGACGACATCCTCGTGGTCGGCGAAGGCATCGAGACCATGCTGTCCTTGGTCGAGGCAGTGCCCGGCCTTCCCGTCTGGGCGGCGCTCTCATCGGCTCACCTCGGGGCCGTTCTGCTGCCGGAGGGGCTTCAGCGCCTCTACATCGCCATCGACCGCGATCCGGCGGGGCAACGTGCGGCAGAGAGGTTGAGCGCCAGAGCCCTTGATGCCGGGATTGCCGTACGGGTGCTGGAACCACGGCTCGGAGATTTCAACGATGATCTCCGGGCGACCGGCAAAGAGGCGCTGCGCCAGCATCTGGCAGGACAGATCGGGCCTGAGGATCAGCATCGCTTGTAGGGCTGAGCAACGTCGCAACGGGCGGATCGAGGCTGCGGGGGCAGGGGCCCTGCAGTCCTGTCGCGGGTATGGATCATCACCCTTGCCTCTTCCCTGGCACTCTCATCCACCCGTCACCCGCCCGGCCTTCAAGAGATGGGCAGGCGGCCGTCAAAGGGGACGCCCCATCAAGGGCGGCAGGCAAGCTATTTCCGCCGCGGGGGACGAGCCCCCGCTTTGCATCGCGAAACAAATAGCTTGCCTGCCGCCCTCCTCCACATGCGTTCCGGCCCCGAAGGCGGGGTGAAGGCGCGTCCCCAGTGACAGCTTTCGCAGCCCATGAAGGCCGCGCGGGATGACGCGCGGACGAGACATGCCCGGAGGCAAGAACCGATGACGATCCACACCCACGACGACGCGTATGAACCCGCCCACACCGCATCCCAGACTGCCCATGCGCTCGACGAGCTGCAACTCTACGGCTTCCGCCCCTTTGATGAGCCCGATCCGCGCCCGATGCCCGATGGGCAGCGCCTCGCGGTCGCCGTCGCCGACATCTTCGATGCCCTCGTCGCGACCCTGGAAGACACCCGCATGGAACCCGATCTCGAAGAGGTGCTCTGGGGCCAGGTCAACCTCTTCCACCGCGCCACGGCCCGGGTCGAGCGGTCGCTCGATGAAAACGAGCAGGCGCAGCGCCGCCTCCAGCGCGAGCAGGACGGCTCTGAGGTGAAATCCACCGAACTCGAGCGCCTGACGGCCGAAGGTCTGACGCTGATCGAACGGCGCAACTGCATGGACATGATGCGCGATCACGCCGCCACCGAGTTCGTCCATCACACGGGATCGACCTGGCGCCCCCGTACCGGCTCGATGGTGAACCGCCAGCACATGACCGCAGCGCTTATCGACAGCCGTGACTTCCTGGCCGCCAGGCGCCGCGCGGAGACCGAGGTGATGCTCCCCGCTGGCCCCAAGGTCGCCCTCACCGGCGGCACCGACTTCAGCGATCACCGCCTGATCTGGGGCAAGCTCGACCAGGTTCGGACCAAGTATCCCGACATGGTCCTTCTGCATGGCGGAAGCCCGAAGGGCGCAGAGCTGATCGCCGCCAAATGGGCCGAGGCCCGGAGCGTGACGCAGGTGGCCTTCAAGCCTGACTGGACCAAGCATGCCAAGGCCGCCCCCTTCAAGCGCAACGACGCGATGCTCGAGGTGCTGCCGGTGGGTGTTCTGGTCTTCCCGGGCACTGGCATCCAGGAAAACCTCGCCGACAAGGCCAAAAAGCTCGGCATCCCGGTCATGAAGTTCGAGAAGGGGGCGTGAGCCCCCGACTTCAATCCGGGACAGAACATTGTGGAAACGTCAAAGAGCGCTTGATATTGTGGTCTCGAGAGAGGCATCAACAACATGTTCGACACATCGCAGCAAATGGAAGTGTTCCCGACGACGGTCGATCTCAAGCGGATCGACCCGTCTCTCAACATGCGGCGCTTCTATCGAATGAGCGTTCAGCCGGACCTGTTTGGCGGCGCATGCCTCGTGCGGGAATGGGGCCGTATCGGGTTTCGAGGGCAGATGCTAATCGAACGGCACCCGGACGAGGGGCATGCTGTGACCGCCCTATTGAAGCTCGCAGCGACGAAGCATCGCCGAGGATACTTACGTTCTAGCTAGCTGATCTTTTGGGCTCTGATAGTCCAAGACCAGTCCCTGGGGTATCGACGCCTGAATGGTCGACTTCCACGGCAACGCCTTGAAATTCGATTGATAATCTCGGTGTCACTCCCTAAGGTTGTCGCAGGCCCAGAAAATGGGCGCGCATAGTTACAATGCGCATTGGGATACCGGGAGGCCAGGGTGGATAGCGACAGGTCAGAACTTCGATGGGGAGTCGAGCAACGTCTCGAGTTCATAGAGTTCCGCTTGTTCTGGGAGGGGCATGTAAACCGGAGTGACCTCATGGATCAGTTCGGTGTCTCGGTCAACCAAGCGTCCACTGACCTAAATCGCTACATCGGCTTTGCTCCGGCGAACATGGTCTACGACAAGAGTGCGCGGACTTATGTGCGAGGCAGTGCTTTCCAACCACAATTTCTGGAACCTGATGCCAGTCGCTATCTAGCTCAGCTACGGTCCGTGGCCGAAAACATTCTTGACCGTGAAGACTCTTGGATCGCTAATCTTCCGTCCTTTGCCTCTGCGCCGACGCCGGTCCGTGGGGTTGACCCCGTGACGCTTCGGTCCGTTGTGGGAGCGATCAGGCGATCCGAAGAGGTCGAGATCCGATACCAGTCCCTTTCCAGCCCAGATCCGCGATGGCGGTGGATTGCGCCTCACGCGATTGCCTTCGATGGATTTCGCTGGCACGCCCGCGCGTTTTGTCTAACCGACGAGTGTTTCAAGGATTTCCTTCTTTCCCGGATGATTGAGATTCGTGGCTCACGCGAAAGCGGGACATCGGCCGATGATGATCTCGACTGGAATTCAGAAGTCGTCCTTGAAGTGGCTCCTCATCCCGAACTGTCAGAAACGCAGGCTAAGGTCATTGCCCTCGACTACGGGATGCGTGGCGGCAGCGCGAAGATAAAGGTGCGCCGCGCGCTGCTCTACTACGCGCTGAGGCGCTTGGGATTGGATACAGATCCCGCCGCCCGGCGCCCGCAAGACCAACAGATTGTCCTTATGAACGCCCCCGAAATCGGGCACTCGACACCGAGGGTCTCGGCGCCTGTGAGCGGAGGCGTAAACGGATGATCGAGGCACTTGAACGCGTTGTTGACGATCTTGCTGTGGTGAACAGCAAACTATTGCTGCTGATTGGCGCGCCAAATTCCGGGAAAAGCGACTTGCTTCGCCAACTGGCTGGACACCGAAAGCTGCACATCCTCAACATTGGAGCTGCCCTCGGGCGAGAACTGCTGACAATCCCGAGCCCCAGGAGACACCTTCAAGCAGCCGACCTTCTGAAAGGGTTGGCGGATGAGTTTTCGCGGGAAGGACTTCTCCTCATGGACAATCTCGAACTCCTGTTCGATCAGGAGTTGAAGCTAAGTCCGCTCGATTTGCTCCGGCGGCACTCTCAGGCGCGGCGCGTTGTTGCCGCTTGGCCGGGGACGCTCATAGACAACAGGCTGTCGTATGCAACGACAGGGCATCCAGAATATCAGGACTACAGCTGTGATGGCGTGGTTCCGTTCAGAGTTAATTGAAAGGAAATCTCGAGATGGCAATGCGTTACGGCGATCTCATTCAATTTGAGCCCATTGAATCGGTTATTCAGCTTCTCGATGCAGATCGTCCAGACGAAGCCAAGAAGCTTGTGTCCACCTATGTCATCTCGGATGACATGGCCGAACGCATTGCCAAGCTCATGATCCCGCAGCTCTCATTTGATGAGGCTGTGGACCACAAAGGCGTCTTGGTGGTCGGGAACTACGGCACTGGTAAGTCGCACTTGATGTCAGTGCTGTCACTTGTCGCCGAGGATGCGGCATATCTGCCGATGATCCAGCACCCCAAAGTGGCCGAGGCTGCAAAGACAATTGCGGGCCGCTTCAAAGTGCATCGGATTGAGATTTCGAGTCAGATGTCATTGCGCGACATCATCACCCAACAGCTTGAGGTGTTCCTAGAAAAGCACGGCGTGACATATGCGTTCCCGCCTGCCGACAAGGTCATCAATAACAAGGCTGCGTTCGAGGAGATGATGTCGGCTTTTGCGGAGGTCCACCCTGATCAAGGTGTTCTCCTCGTTGTCGATGAGTTTCTCGAGTACCTGCGGTCGCGCAAGGACCACGAACTTGTGCTCGACTTGTCCTTCCTCCGCGAGATCGGGGAGGTTACCAAACATCTCCGTTTCCGTTTCGTTGCAGGCGTTCAGGAAGCGATCTTCGATAGCAGCCGCTTTCAACATGTGGCGGATAGCCTGCGGAGGGTGAAGGACCGCTTCACTCAGGTCTTGCTGGCAAGACAAGATGTCAGTTTCGTTGTCGCGGAACGTCTCTTGAAGAAGTCCGCGGACCAGCAGGACAAGATCCGCGCTTACCTTGCACCATTCTCGAAATTCTATGGCTCAATGAATGAGCGGATGGACGAGTATGTGCGTTTGTTCCCAGTACACCCAGACTACATCGGGACGTTTGAGCGCCTGGTTTTCACCGAGAAGCGGGGCGCGTTGGTGACCTTGCGTGATCAGATCCAGGCAATCCTTGACGATGAAGTTCCTTCAGATCGGCCTGGTCTAATCGGCTTCGACAAGTTTTGGGACACTGTCGCAACAAACTCCGTCTTGCGCTCAGATCCGAATATCGGGCCAGTGCTCAAGGTCTCAGAAGTGCTTGCGGAGAGGGTCTCCAAGGCGTTCACTCGGCCGGCCTATAAGCCGATGGCGCTTCGCATCATTGACGGCCTTTCAGTCCACCGCCTGACGACGGGCGGGGACATCTATGTGCCGGTCGGACCGACGGCCGAGGAACTGCGCGACACGCTTTGCCTGTTTCAGCCGGGTATTGAAGACATGGGTGGCGACCCGTCTGACGACCTACTCACCGCGGTCCAGACCACGCTTCGAGAGACCCTCAAGACGGTAAACGGTCAGTTCATCTCCAAGGCGCCAGACACCGAGCAATACTATCTCGACCTGAAAAAGGACGTCGACTACGACGCGCAAATCGAGAAGCGGGCCGAGGCTCTTTCGGAGGATGCGCTTGATCGTGCTTACTACGGCGCCATTCGCCAACTCATGGAGCGCACGGACGAGTCCAGTTACGTGACGGGACACCAGATTTGGCAATACCAGATCGAGTGGCAGGAACGTCGCGTCGAACGGATTGGCTATCTATTCTTTGGTGCGCCGAACGACCGGCCGACCGCTCAGCCAGAGCGGGATTTCTATTTGTACTTCATCCAGCCCTTTGATCCCCCGCGTTTCCGTGATGAGCAGAAGCCCGACGAGGTCTTCTTCCGTCTGAAAGCACCAGACGAAACCATCAAGCGATTGCTGAGCTTCTACGCCGCCGCCCAGGAACTGGCCTCCACGGCAAGTGGTGGCGCGAAAGGCGTGTATCTCGACCGCGGTCGCGATGCGCTGCGCGAAATGAGCAAATGGCTGCAGGAAAAACAGCTGGAGGCATTCGAGGTCACGTTCCAAGGCAAGTCCAAGACACTTCGTGACTGGACCAAAGGTATTTCACTCAGGGATAAAGCGCGCTTGGGGCCGGACGAGCGCATCAACTTCCGCGACGTCGTCAACGTGATCGCGGGGATCGCGCTAAGCAGCCGGTTCGCCGATGTTTCGCCCGAATACCCAACATTCTCGGCGCTCGTGACGGAGTCCAACCGAAAGCAGCTCATTGGAAATGCGCTTCGTGCTCTCACGGGGAGCAACCGTACGAAAGACGCTGTGATCGTCCTGGATGGCCTCGAAATGCTCGATGGTGATCGCATCGACCCCGTTCAATCTCGATACGCTCAGGAGGTTCTCGCGCGGCTGAAGGCCAAAGGTCATGGGCAAGTGCTTAACCGCAGTGAGTTGCTCGTTGGAAATGCGGATATCGAATATTTCAGCCCTGACAAGTACCGGCTCGAGACCGACCTATTGGTCACGGTGCTTGGGTCACTGGTCTATTCCGGTGACATTGTCCTCGCGATTACCGGGGACAAAATTGACTCCGGCAAGATCGGGCTTCTCGCGGATCGTCCGCTCGATAAGTTGAAGCAGTTCAAGCATGTTGAAGCGCCGAAGGAGATCAACGTTGCCGTGCTCCGGTCACTCTTCGAGATGCTGGAGTTGCCGCCGGGTCTCGCGCAGCAAGCAACTCAAGGCTCGGATGAACCGGTCAAGGCGCTTCAGGAGGAAGTCAGCAAGCTCACAAAACGTGTGCTTGCAGCCTCCACCGACATGGCAAACCGGCTTAGCTTTTGGGGCCAGCCTCTCCTGCGCGAGGAAGAAATCCGCGACTGGAGATCGAAGCTCGACGAGCTCAAGGCCTTCTCGGAAAGCCTGTCGCCCTACAACACGGTCGGCAAGCTCAAGAACCTGCGCATTGGGTCTGATGATATCGCAGCCCAGAAAAAGAACCTTGAGGTTCTGAACTCCGTGGAAGGACTCATCAGCCTGATCGGCGAACTTGGGAACACGGCAAGCTATCTTGGCCAGGCCGAGATGGTGCTGCCGTCTGACCACGCATGGGTGAAGCAGGCTCAGGATACGCGCAAGCAGGTCCTCGACGCATTGTCGGCGAGCCGAACTGGACAGAATGGATCTGAACACCGGCAGACGCTCGCCAAGCTCAAAAAGGACTATGTGACGGCTTATGTCAGCCTGCACAGCAAGGCGCGTCTAGGAGTGTCCGAGGACAAGACGAAGACCGCGCTGCGCAAAGACTCTCGGCTCGTCGCCATGCGGGCTTTGGCGAATATCTCGCTGATGCCGACAAGCCAGCTCACCACGTTCGAGGAGAAGCTCGACAAGTTGAAGAGCTGTGCCTCGCTGATCGACTCCGAACTGGCGGCGAGCCCGGTTTGCCCGCACTGCAACTTCCGCCCGGCGAATGAGCAGGGCGACATGCTGCCCGCGGCCAATGTGCTCAAGCAACTCGATGACGAGCTTGATCAGCTGCTGGACGGGTGGGTGCAGACGCTTCTCGACAACCTCGAGGACCCGATCATCCAGTCCAACTTTGAACTTCTGAAGGAAGGGTCGCGCAAGATCGTCACCGGCTTTGTCGACAGCAAGTCATTGCCCGATCCGGTCACGCCCGAGTTCATCAGTGCAGTGCAAGAGGCGCTGTCCGGCCTCGACAAGGTCGTCGTTTCGGGAAGCGACATTCGGCAGGCCTTGCTTCAGGGCGGATCGCCCGCGACACCCGAAGACCTGCGCAAGCGGTTCGAGGCGTTCCTGACCGACCGCTGCAAGGGCAAGGACACCACCAAGCTGCGCTTCGTGGTCGAGTGAACTTCCGCCAACCGATATTGAGATGAGACGAACCGATGACTGAACAATTGAAGATGGGTGGCGGCAAGAACGACGGGCCGATCGAATGCCTGGGTATGACGTTCCCGAGCGATGACGCGCGCCGGGAGCACTTCTTGAAGCTCTTGGCCGAGAAGCTTAAAGAGCCTGAGTTCCGTGCGCGTGAGGGGTTTCCGAAGGGATCAGACGACGCAATCCTCGCGATGTCCGACCCGCCGTACTACACCGCTTGCCCCAATCCCTGGTTGACGGATTTTGTTGACCACCATGGGAAGCCCTATGATCCAGAGCGCGAGTACTCTCGCGAACCCATGGCAATTGACGTTTCGGTTGGAAAGACCGACGCAATCTATAAGGCGCACTCCTACCATACCAAGGTGCCGCATCTGGCTATTGTGCCTTCGATCCTTCACTTCACCGAGCCAGGTGACATTGTGCTCGACGGCTTTGCCGGATCAGGCATGACCGGTGTTGCGGCGCAGTGGTGCGGTACAGCACCGGCTGCATACCGTCATCAGCTAGAAATGGAATGGAAAAAGGCAGGTATGGCGGCGCCAAAGTGGGGCGCGCGTCGTGCTGTCCTAAACGATCTTTCCCCGGCGGCCACGTTTATCGGTGCCAATTATAACCTTCCGTTTGACGTCGACGGCTTCGCCAAGGCGGGCAAGCAGTTGCTCGCCGAAGTCGAGCGTGAAATCGGTTGGATGTATGAGACGCTTCATACCGATGGAAAGACAAAGGGCAGGATCGAATTCACGGTTTGGAGCCAACTCTACAGCTGTCCCGAATGCTCTGGTGAGATCAACTTTACCGAAGAGGCGCTGGATGAAGATACCAAACGTGTAAAAGACAGCTTTCCCTGTCCACATTGTGGAGCTGAGCTCAAGAAGGTAAAACTGGAGCGGCTACTTACAGCAAAGCTCGACCCGGCGACTGGAAAAACGCTCGATGTTCCTAAGCGAGAACCTGCCTTAATCTCATACAGTATTGGGAAGACACGCTACGAGAAGCGACCGACTGCTGAAGATATAGCATTGCTAGATCGCATCGAGGCTATGTCGCTTCCTCCAACGATGCCTACAATCGAAATTCCGCCCATGCATATGACACACGAGCGTGCGCGTATGGACTACTCTGGTGTAACTCATATCCATCATTTTTTCCTTCCGCGTGCGGCTCAAGCGATGGGCTTGCTATGGGAAAAAGCGAGTGCCCATCCGAGTAGAAGAATACGCGCATTTCTTCTGTTCATGGTGGAGCAGTCGATTTGGGGCTTTTCAATCTTGAACCGATACAGTCCATCTCACTTCTCTCAGGTTAACCGTGCTCTCAATGGGGTTTACTATGTTGCTTCTCAAACCTCTGAATGTAGTCCGCAGTATAATCTTGGCGGAAAACTAAACCGCCTAGTCAAAGCGTTTCAGACCTTCAGGGTCAAATCGACTTTTGCTGCAGTTACGACTGGCACAGCCGCTAAGCTACCTTTGCCGGCCGCAAGCATCGACTATATCTTCACGGATCCGCCGTTTGGCGAGAATATCTACTACGCGGATCTGAACTTCCTTGTGGAATCTTGGCATGGTGTCACAACAGATGCCGAGCCAGAGGCGATTATTGATCGCTTCAAAAAGAAGGCGTTGCCCGACTATCAACGTCTGATGCAGCAATGCTTTGCGGAATATAACCGTGTCCTCAAGCCGGGTCGCTGGATGACGGTGGTGTTCTCAAACAGCAAGGCCTCGGTCTGGAATGCCATCCAGGTTGCGCTTCAGCAGGCAGGTTTCGTCGTTGCAGAGGTGAATGCGCTCGACAAAGTCCAAGGCAGTTACCGTCAGGTGACATCCACAACCGCGGTAAAGCAGGACCTTGTCATTTCTGCATACAAACCGAATGGCGGTCTGGAGAAACGGCTCGCAGAACGAGGTGCCGCTCCCGACTCAGCATGGGATTTCGTCGGAACCCACCTTCGTCAGTTGCCAGTTACCAAGGGTAAAGGCGGTTTGCTCGAGATGGTCGTGGAACGCGACCCGCGCCGGATCTACGATCGCATGGTTGCGTGGTTTGTTCGCCATGATTATCCGGTCCCTCTGTCTACAGAGGAATTTCTGGACGGGCTGCGAAGCCGGTACCCCGAGCGCGACGGCATGGTCTTCTTGCCCGAGCAGGTGGCAGAGTATGACCGCAAACGTGCTCAAGCGGCTCAAGCTCCGCAGATGGAACTGTTCGTTTCGGATGAGCGCTCGGCGATCGACTGGCTGACCGATTTCCTGCGCAAGCGGCCTTCGACCTATCAAGAGGTGCATCCCGAATTCACGACCCAGGTCGGTGCCGGCTGGAAAAAGCACGAAGAGAAGCCCGAGCTCTCTGCGTTGCTTGAAGACAACTTCCTGCGCTTCGACGGCAACGGCGACGTGCCGAGCCAGATCCACAGCTACCTCTCAACCAATTTCAAGGATCTCCGGGGTCTTGAGAAGGAAGACCCGCGCCTGAAGGCAAAGGCGAAGGACCGCTGGTATGTGCCCGATCCGAACAAGGCGAAGGATCTGGAACAGAAGCGCGAACGGTCTCTGCTGAAGGAGTTCGAAGCCTACAAGACCGCGAACAAGCGCCAGCTCAAGGAGTCGCGCCTCGAGGTCTTGCGCGCTGGCTTCAAGACGGCCTGGGCTGCGAAGGACTACAAGACGATCATTGGCATAGCCGAGAAGCTGCCGGACGAGACGCTGCAAGAGGATGAAAAGCTCCTGCTCTGGTACGACCAGGCGCTGACCCGTACGGAGGCTGATGCGTGACGCATGGCTCCCAAGACTTTGGCATTGGCGCGTGGTGCTGGCATGAACGACATGCCGCACCCTGCCGCATCGTGGACCGGGAGGAGATGTGGGGCGAAACCGCATACCGCGTCTGGCTCCCGGGCAAGGATGCCGTTGTCCGTGCCAGGTCTCGGGAGCTAGGGCCACTCGACGCTGTCCGAACGACAGTCGACCAGATCCTGCACACGGCCGCCGCGGCAAAGCTTCTGGATGCGCTGGAAGACAATCTGCTTCTGGCGCCGATCCAGTCGAGCGTCGTTCCTTTGCCGCATCAGCTCTACGCCCTGAACCGCGCCATGAGCCGGGATCGGATTCGTTATCTGCTCGCGGATAAGGTGGGGCTCGGCAAGACCATCGAAGCCGGTCTGATCCTTCGGGAGTTGAAGCTTCGCGGCATGGCCAAGCGGATCCTTGTTGTCGCGCCCAAGGGTCTTGTGCGGCAATGGCAGGCCGAGATGCGCCTGCACTTTGGTGAAAACTTTCAGTTCATCGAGCCGTCAGAGCTTTCGGCATACCGTCAGTTCCGCGATGATGAGGAGAATCTCTGGCGGCTGCACGATCAGGCGATCTGTTCGCTGGATTCCGTGAAGCCACTCGAAGGGCGGCGCGGATGGAGCGCGGAGCAACTCAGCACCTACAACCGTGAACGGTTCGAAGACCTGATCTCGGCCAACTGGGACCTTGTGATCATCGACGAGGCTCACCGAATGGGAGGCAGCACGGATCAGGTTGCACGGTACAAGTTGGGCGCGGCACTTGCCGAGGCCGCCCCGTACCTTCTCCTTCTGTCGGCAACGCCCCACCAAGGCAAAACGGATCAATTCCACCGTCTGATGCAGCTGCTGGATCGGGACTCTTCCCCGATGAGAACAGCGTCTCGAGCGACCGCGTGCGCCCGTTCGTTGTGCGGACAGAAAAGAGGCTTGCGATCGATGCTGAAGGCAAGCCTCTGTTCAAGCCACGAATGACCCGCATTCAGGCTGTCGCCTGGCTTGACCGACACAAAGCACAGCAAGGGTTGTACGAAGCGATCACTGAGTATGTTCGCCACGGCTATAACCAAGCCATGGCATCGAAGCAGCGGCACATCGGCTTCTTGATGATCCTTATGCAGCGTTTGGTGACGTCCAGCACCGCAGCTATCCGCGCAACCTTGGAAAAGCAACTCCTCGCCCTGGACGACGACCAGCGACAGCTTCAGCTCTTTTCCACCGAAGGTGTCGGAGACTGGCATGAGCTAACGGGTGATGACCAGATCGATATCGCCGTGGCCTTCGATGCCTTGAATGACGAGCGAAAAGACGTTGAGGCACTCTTGTTCCTCGCTCGTGAGACAGAGGCGCAAGGAACCGACGCGAAAGCCGAGGCACTCCTTGAGCAGATCTACAAGATTCAGCAGGAGGAAAACGATCCTGAACTCAAGGTTCTGGTTTTCACCGAGTTTGTTCCGACCCAGGCCATGCTCGCGGAATTTCTCGAAAGCAGGGGGTTCTCGGTTGCAACGCTCAATGGGAGTATGGACCTCGAGGCGCGTGGCCGCGCGCAGCGGGCATTCTCCAAGGATGTTCGTATCCTGATCTCGACGGACGCTGGCGGCGAGGGCCTCAATCTTCAATTCTGCCATGTCATCATCAACTTCGACATGCCGTGGAACCCGATGAGGGTCGAGCAGCGTATTGGGCGCGTGGACCGCATCGGGCAACCGCATATTGTGCGAGCCATCAATTTCGTACTCGAAGACACCGTCGAACATCGGGTTCGCGAAGTTCTCGAAACAAAGCTCGCTGTGATCGCCGAGGAATTCGGCGTGGATAAAGTTGCCGATGTGATGGATTCGGTCGAGGCGGAGCCACTGTTCGACGAGCTCTTTGTTCAGGGGATCCAAGACCCGGCATCGATCGAAACAGAATGCGATGCCGTTCTGACGCAGCTTCGATCCTCGTTGGCAGAGAACCGGAAGAATAGTGATCTGCTCGCCGACGGCCATGAACTAGAAGCCGATGATGCGCGCAAGTGGCGAGACCATCCGGCACAGTTTTGGCTGGAGCGGGCAATCACAACTGGCCTCCCTGCGCGGGGGGGAGAAGCCAAGAAGGAAGGCGATACCTGGCGGATACGGTGGGCCGATGGCACAGAGTCATCTTCGGTGTGTTTTGATGCGCGCACCGCGGGAGATCGGCCCGAAGTAGAGTGGGTGACGCTGGAAGATCCAAGAGCGCAGGCTTTGATTGCCGATCTTCCGCGTTGTATCGCCGGTCAACCCGTCCCCGCTGTCCGCATTACAGGCCTGCCTGATAGTGTGAAAGGCGCTTGGTCGCTTTGGGAAGTCAGTCTGGCAGCTGACGACTTCAGCCGCCGCCGCTTCCTATCCGTTTTCATCAATGATGAAGGGCGCGCCTTCCAACCAACGGCAAAACGCATTTGGGATATGCTTCTGACGGAGCAGATCGAGCCGATTGCTGCGCCTCAGATCGAGGCGCCGCGCGACTGGTTTGAGAGATCGAAAGGGGCTGCGGTCACGCAAGGAGAGCGGGTGTTCTCCGATCTTGTGACAGAGCACAAGGCTCGGATCGAGGAAGAACGCGGACGCGCACTCTACGCTTTCGAAGCTCGACACCAGGCGATTGGCAGAGTGGGGCTTCAGACTGTTCGTGATTATCGACGGAAGCGGCTGCAGAAAGAACATGAAGCTCGGATGGCGCAGCTCGATGCTGCGGCCTCCTACTCGCCCGATCTCAATGCCCTCCTCGTGTTGCGAATTGGCGAAACGGTGGCTGGTGCACGATGAGTATTTGGGCCGATCGTATCCTGCAGGAGTTTCCTGCAGATCTATCTTGCTTCTGGATCGCCTTGGATCCGGATGGCCTGCTCTTGGATGAGACCATTCTGCTCGGGCTTCGCGAACGCGATTTTGAGGTTCTCCCGTTCGAAGATTCTGTTTCGTTTAGAACCGAGTATGAAGAGCGTTATCGATCCGCATGGGATGTGGGTCAGAAAGGTACCGCGAAGGCGCTCATCCTGCAGTGGCGGGGCGCGGACATCAATTCCATCCCTTGGGACTACATCAGGGCAGCACGACAAGTCAGCCTGAGCTTGGCTGATCTTTTTCCCAATCTGAATTATGGTGTCGTCCGCAAGCTCGACTCTGAACACCATGAAGGGCTGTTCCAAGCCTACCAGAAGCATGTGACGCAGCTGCTCGGTGAGGCTGAGACCAAGAATTTTGTCCTCACGCACATCTTCAGGCTTAGCCCTTATCTGCTGAATCGACCGGAGGATTTCTGGCGAGAAGCTCTGCGGCTTCACTATCGCGGGGCTGGCCTTCCCAGCCTATTTGCAGACCATGTCGCAACCGTTCTTCGGGACTGATCTCTTGGAAGTCTTCCGATTAGTGAACTGCTCGCCTCAAAACCGTTTATGCTCCGCGCAATACAGGAATCTTGGGCGCGTTTCGTCGCAAAATATGGCGTTGAACCTGATGCCCGCGGCACGGATCAGGAGCCGGTCGAAGGTCATGCGTATGACGTGCCCTTTGATCACCCCGACGTAAGGGTGATCATAGATACCATGTTCCTCGAGGGAGCCCTTCAGCCTATTGAGGCAAGTGTCCGTCCTGAGCACCTTCCCGACTGGATACAGGTTGGTCTGATAGATGACCCTCAGGCACTTGCGCATTTGGTGTCGGAGGGAGCGAAAAGGAACGCAGCGAGTTTACCCTCGGAGGGGGCGTCGCATCGAGATTGGGTAGAGGCGGCGCGCCGCCTTGGAGAACTCATCTACCGCTTCAACGAACTGAAAGCGGCGGACGCAGA
Source organism: Marinovum sp. J2-8 (assembly GCF_055808435.1). Classification (NCBI taxonomy): domain Bacteria; kingdom Pseudomonadati; phylum Pseudomonadota; class Alphaproteobacteria; order Rhodobacterales; family Roseobacteraceae; genus Marinovum; species Marinovum sp. J2-8. Next base: position 68,080 of record NZ_JBVVRZ010000011.1, read on the forward strand.
TAACCTGCAGGGGCAGCTCCAGAGTTTGCAAAGAGAGGCCGATGCTCGCCTCAAGGATTGGGTGCTTCAGCATTTCGCAGACTTGCCCTCCCTACCCGTCGCAAAAGCGCCGGTGATGGTACATCACGTGCCGCGCTATCTCGCGATGCGCAGGGGCTTTGGCGAAGATCGAATTGCTCTTCTTGTCTTTGATGGTTTGGCATTGGACCAGTGGGCCCAGATCAGGGACCACCTGTCGACCAAGCTTCCCGACTTTTCCGCCGACGAGGGCGGCTGCTTTGCGTGGCTGCCGACTCTGACGTCAATCTCTCGCCAGGCGCTCTTTTCGGGCCTCAAGCCACGGGAGTTTCAAGGCTCAATGGATTCGACGGCACAAGAGTCGTCTCTCTGGACGAAGTTCTGGCAGGAAAACGGCCTCCGGAAGCCAGAGGTCGTTTTCCAGAAGGGGCTCAAACGTTCCGACAAATTGGCTCTACTCGAGGACGTCCTTTCAAAGCCGACGACCAAGGTTGCGGGCCTTGTCGTTGATATGGTCGATGAAATTGTCCACGGAGCAATGCTTGGGAAACGCGGGATTGCTGGCCAAATTCGCGAGTGGTGCGATACCGGCTTCATTGAAAAGCTGTTTCTCATGCTTGCTCAGCACGGCTATCATATCTACCTGACTGCGGACCATGGCAATGTTGATGCCGACGGCATTGGACGGCTCAGCCAGGGCGTTGTCTCCGAGATGAAGGGTGAGCGCGTCAGGGCCTATCGCAGCGAGGACCTTGCTGCATCCGTTCCGCCCGATATCGATGCTTTTCAGTTTAGCGGTCCAGGGCTTCCGTCCGACTTCTTGCCAGTTTACGCGAATGAACGCGGCGCGTTTGTGCCAAGAGGGAACAAGATCGTGGCTCACGGAGGAATGGCGTTAGAGGAACTGGTTGTGCCGTTTGTGAAGATAAGAATGAAGAAAGAAGAACATGCGAGCGACAGCACCTCAGATAGGATTTGACCGCTTCATCCGCCTCGAGTGGGCGAAAAAAGCGCTGGAAGTCAGGGCCGGTCTCGCTGACATCAGCGAGCTCGATGCTCTGTTGGATGAAGCCCATTCAGGGCCTGCGGCTAGGAAGAAGACCAGAACCGTACTGAACCGCCTTTGGTTGGAGCCGCGAAAGGATCTGGAGCCTTTTGCTCAACGCGGCGTGGAACTGTTTCAATCGGCACCCTCTACCTCGCCGGCGGCCCTGACATGGGGCATGGCTATCGTGACATATCCCTTCTTCGCCAAAGTGGCCGAGATCGTTGGCAGATTGACCTCGCTTCAAGGCGACTGCACGACCGCTGAAGTGCATCGTCGGATGGCAGAAATCTATGGCGAACGTGAGGGGACCAGACGGATGACCAATATGGTCCTTCAGTCTCAGATAGACTGGGCGCTGCTTGATCGAAGCGACAACGGCAAAACGTTAACCCGGAAGAAAGCCTGTGCGTTGGAGGGGTCGGACCTCGTACGTTGGATGACAACCGCCGTTTTGGAAGCCGTAGGTCGTCCTGTCGGACTCGGAACGCTAGAGGCCCAACCGGTGATTTTTCCCTTTGGCCTTGGCGACAATCTTGGCTTTGTTCTCTCATCCGCGTCTGATCTTGATCTGCGCGCGGATAGTGCCGGAACCCAATCTGTCTCGCTCAGAGAATAGGCAACGCCTTTGGCGCTGTCTCACTTCTACGCCAATCATTGTAGCTGGTTCGACGCCCGTGGATTCAGGTTCAACCAGTACCTCGTATGGCGTCGCTCACCAGTTCGGCTGAGCGCACCTTTCTCGACCAGATCCTGCAGATCGCGGGTTGCGGTTGCGCGTGAAGTTCGGGTGATTTTGAGATAGTTGTCGGCGCTGAGGCCGCCTTTGAAACCGCCAGGGCCTTCCTGAAACATTCGAGCGATGGCCTTGGCCTGGCGTTCGTTCAAGTGGTCTCTGTGACGATCGTAGAAGTGTGCCTTGCTGATGAAGAAGCCGACGCGGTCGAGTGTTGCCTGTTGGGCCTTCAAGACAACTTCTGCGAACCAGACGAGCCAATCGGTCACGTCGAGCGTTTTTTGATGCTGCTCGAGCTGATCGTAGTATCCCTTGCGCTCCTTCTCGATGGTGAAGGCGAGCGAGATGAGGGTCGGCTGGCCAATGTTCTGCGCCAGCGACTTTTCAGCGAGGGCGCGACCCAAGCGGCCGTTGCCGTCTTCGAATGGGTGGATACTCTCGAAATAGAGGTGGCTTAGCCCTGCGCGCGTCAGCGCTGGAAGCGGCTCTGCTCCCCCGGCCCGGTCTTGTTGAACCAATCCGCGTATCGCTCCATCTCAGGCATGACCCGCTCCGAGGGCGGCGCTTCGAAATGGATCGTGGGCCGATCAAGGCGGCCGGAAACGATTTGCATCGCCTCGGCGTGTTGTCGGTAGGCCCCAATGGTTTCCAACCGACGGTCATGGGACAGGAGCATCCGATGCCAGCGGTACAGTGTCTCATGGGTTAGCGGCTCTGCAAAACTGGAATAGACGTCGACCATCATTTCCGCGACGCCCTGTTCGCGCGGTTTGGCAGGGTAGCTGTCCGGATCGAGGCCCAGATGGCGGCGCAGCGAAGATTGCACACTGAGCCGATCGAGGATTTCACCCTCGATGGCGCTCGTCTGCATCGCTTCCTCGCTGAGCAGTTCGATGCGGAGTTGCTCGCGTTCCGGCTGGCTGACATGATGGACCGCGCCGAGGATTTCTCCGGACGACAGCAGGAACGTCTGCTCAAACGGCTCCAGAGCGGAGGCGTCATACCGGAAATCCGGCCAACCAGGCAGCGTCCAGTTCCAAGCCATGAGTTATAGACATCCTTTCTATAACTCACATCTAGACCACTTCTGAGGCATAGAAGTCAACTCTATCGCTCAAAGGACCTGCGCGATGGGGTGACCCACAAACCGACGCGAGGCCTTGAGCTATGCCTTTTCAAGGTGCGTCAGACCTTGCTGACGCGGTCTGGGGGCCTTCGGATCGGCGGGGTTTTGTTCCGGCGCTTGAAGAATGGTTCATAGCGAACGTCCGCTATGGCGCCGTCGAACCAGGCAGGCTGCACGTCACCATTGTTCCATTGGTAAAGGTAGCCAACCAGATTCTCAGATGTCTTGCAGAGGATGCGCATGATCGGTTCGCCAGTCAGGCGGGGCTTCATATTCATAATGCGTTCCTCCTAAATGGACCTCGCAACTCGTCACTACTGAGGTCTGAAATTCCTGTTAGCTGGTGTTAGGACTAGGTTTCTGCAACTGCAAGATGAACCGTTCCGGGTGGGCGAAAATCCACCGGCGAAATGCAAGTTATCTTTTCAGATAGGTATCTTACGGTTCATGCGGCGATGCAGCGCGAACCGCAATTTCTTCCAAGATTTTGTCGATCTCGCCCCATATGCGTGGTTCCACTTGGCCGCGGATCAGAGCCCATTTACTCAAGACGTCGAGGGGGTCGTGGTCGCGGAGGAGGACACCCAGGCTGGCCGTATCTACTGCCAGAGATGTACGGGCCTGCCACTGCGTGTTTCGAGTGCGCCGCTCCTCAGCAATTGGCGCAAAGACCGGCGACAGTTGCCAGCCTTTGACTGCACGGCGCAGGGCGGCACGCACCACATGTGCTGGGTCAACACCACAAGTCTCTAGCGCAGCTTCCTGTCGTTCGAGTGCGTTGACCCTGATGTCGATCTTCCGGGTCGGGCTCAATGCGCGCGCCGATACGGGAGCTCTCAGGCTGGTATGCGGGTCAGAGCTTTCCGCGGTGACTTGGTGCGGCGCCACGGTACCTCCCGGCACAAGCTCTGACTCGTGCCGATCAGCGTCAACGTCAGTGGCTGGGGTGCCTGTCTTTGTTGCTGTGACCTGTGCCTCATCTTCCTTCCCGGGAATCTCGCGGTCACCCTGTTGCAGGGTGGCGGCATAGGCTGGGTCTGGCCTAGTGATGGTCGGGATCTTCTTGCGCAATCGACTGTCCTCACGCAGCAAGAATATTGTTGAGGATGTCCGTCGCCTCCTCGAGCGCCTCGACGACATGACGTACATGTGGACGCATCAGAGGGTTTGGATCAGATTGCTTTTCCAGCGCCAAGGCGTGGAGAAGCCCCTTCTGGTCCATCTCCTTGTAGGTGTTCCGCCGCATCATGACGGTCTCAATCACCGGAAAACGGGTGAGCGCTTCTTCAATCAGGGCCGCGTCAGCACGGGTCGTTTTCGGGTCAACCATGTTGAGGACGACGTGGTGGCGCGGAAGGCTGGAGGGGTCGTCAACGCGGGATTTCAGTTTCTCAAACCAATCAGCTGTCTGCGCTCCGACATCGAAATCAGACGTCGACAGCATGACGGGCGTCACGATGTGGTCCGCAAGCACCGCGATGCCGTCTGACCATTCGGCACCGACCCCTGCGGTATCGATGAAGATGAAGTCTGCCGTGCCTGCCATGTAGACCTGATCGATCTGATCCTCGACACCCGCCACGCTTTCGACGGTGGCCGAGCAGAGAAGCGGCGAACTCAGCCCACCGGCTTGCGCCCGAGTATGCCAGGCCCCGAGTACCCTCGTGCTGTCCGTGTCGATCAATATCACTCTGCGTCCGGCGGCGATCGCGGCGCTGATCAAGGCGCGCGAAAGCGTCGTTTTTCCACTGCCCCCTTTCCGGGCCATCGCTGCGACCACCACAAGATTTTCGTTCGGCATTCTGATCCTCCGCAAAAATAGTGAATCGCAACGATAATACCAAAATGTCGCTAAACGCATGAGGCGGAGGGGTCAAGCAGAAGTCGGGATGCGACCCGCGTTTGGCATGCAGCGGGCGGCGTTGTGCTATGACCGTGCGACGTCTGCCGTGGCGCCTTCAGCATTCGTCGCGGGGCACCGCACACCCTCCAAATGTCGGGATGCGCTCGGCGATGTACTGCGGACGGAATGCAGGTGACGGATAGCGCGCTCCAGACGACGGGAGGCAGTCTCGCGTATGTCGTTCTGCGGGTGACGCGAGACGGTCAGCACGCAGCAAAGCCCGTCTTGCGGGGTGCAAGAGACGGGGTGCAAAAGACGCGATGCGCGATGCGGGGACCGCATCGCGTGGTGCAATGAGCGCGAAGCGCGATCCATTTGACTAAGGACGGGAAATCGCCCCTACAGGGCGATTTTCTACATTGAGTACAAGCCCTTATGGCCGACTTCACTTGCGTTGGGAGTCGGCGGGCTTGTACGAAGTTGGCAAGAAATAGGAACGTTAACTTCAAAATGCCCCGCCGTCGCAGACTGTCAGAGATCGAACGATCGACCATCGCCCAGGAGCGCCGGAACGGCGTCTCCGCGGCGTCATTGGCCGCGCGCTACGATGTCAGCCTGAAGACGATCTACAACGTGGTGAACCACCGGGATGAGCGTCAGACAGCGAACGGCAGCCGATCGCGGGTTGTGGGGATCCGGGTCTCGGACGACGACCTGCGCCGGTTCGACGCGGCGCTGTCGCGGCGCGGGATTGCGCACCGCTCGGATGCCATGCGCCGCCTGATGCTGGCGGCCGAAGGTGTCTTCCTGCCCGACGACGAGATGTGTGACGAGTTGCGCAATCTCGGCGCCGCGCTCAACCGGGTCGGCAACAATGTGAACCAGATCGCGCGACGTCTGAACGAGGCCAAGCTGCGGGGCGAGAGACTGTCCTACCCGGCCTCAAGCCACCGTGACGTCCGCGCCCTTGCGGGTCTGGTCTTCGATCTGGCCGACCAGGTTCAGGAGATGTCGCGTGCGCGGCGCAGCGTGCTGGACCTTGAGATCAGCTCTACCCTGGCGGACCTCGCCGAGAGGGATGAAAATGGAGCGGAGTGACCGGGTCCGTGGCATCGACCCGGCGCTATTTGACCGCGGCTGGAGCCGAGTTTCGGGATCCTGGCAGGGGCTTTCCAAGGGCGCGCAGATGGTTCGGGCCGCGCGCGGCTATTCGCCAGCGATCTTCAAGGCTATCTCGAAAGGGGGCTGCCACACCGGGGCGCAGCTACGGGCTCAGCTCACATATCTCACGACGAAGTCGACCCATATCCTCGACAGTCGCGGCACCCATGACGGGAAGAAGCAGCTCTCGGAAGCCGAAATCAACCGAGTGGCGCGGCGGTTCGAGAACCAGTGGAACGAGCGCTACAGCCCCAAGCTTGGCCATACGTCGCATCTCCTGATGGCATTCCCGGTTGGGACCAGGGGTGAAGAGGTGCGCGATATCACCCAGGCGGTCTGCGAGAAGTTCTTTCAAGGTGAGGGGTCGCAATTCGACTATATTGCTGCAATACACCAAGATCGCGCGCATCCACATGCGCATATCGTTCTGAACCGCCGCAGCAAGGATGGCGAAATGTTCTTTCTCGGGAAGGATCATCACTTCAACTACGACGCCTTTCGCGAGGCGATGGTCGAGGCGGCCCGGGTTCATGGGATCCGCCTTGAGGCGACGCGTCGTCTGGATCGCGGCGTCACGACCTACCGCGCCGAGATCGATGAAATCTACAAGGCCCGCGACGAAGGTCGTCCCCCAGTCGAGCGCCAGAGAACCGGTGCTGACTTGGCGGCCGCACTGGAAACCGTCCGGCACAACGCTTTGATCTATCGCGGGCTCGCGGCGGAGGCGTCCCGTTCGAATTTCGAAGACGTGTCCGAGGCGCTCGAGAGGGCCAGCACCATCCTTGCCAGTGGCGGTCAGATTCAATCTGACGGAGCCATCTACATGTCCCAAGACGAAGCAGCGTTCGACACGCTGATCACCGAGTTTTCTCAGAACATTCGCCAGATCGAGGCGGCGATCGACAGGGCGCCGGCGGCCGAGAGGCCGGTGATCGAGCGCAAGCTGACCGACGTTCTGGCCTCGGTCGCGCATTTGAACCCGCTCGGGGATCGCTCCGCCGCCCTGGTCGATGCCCCATCCCGGGACGGCATCTATGCAAGGCCGAACTTAAGTGAAGAACACCTCGCGCGTCTTGACGATGGAGAGGTGGCATCAAAGCTGGCCGAGGCGTTGCAAGGCACGGGCATCGATGCCGAGTCTGTGGCCGCGCGCCTGCGGGAGGGGGCAGGCAATGCCGCATTGGAGCGCCAGTGGCTGGCACAGGATCTGCAGGGGATTGCCAAAGCAAGCGACCTCGATCTGGAGAAATCTGCAGACCGGGAAGAAGCGCTCGACCGGCTGGAAGCCGTGCATGTTCGGTTGGGCGATGTCCTGACCGACGTACGCGTCCTTCGCGCGCCAACCGAGATCGACGAGGTGGACAACGCTGAGCCAGCGCTCGGCGAGCGGTTGGCGGCACCCGGGGGTGATCTCGAGAAGGACGGGCCCGACATTTTTGCCCCATCGGAGCGGCAGGCGTTCAGGGCGCTGGTGGCGCAGTTCCGTCGGACGGATTTCGATCATCCGTTCTCCGACGACCCGTCTGTAAGGCGAGCCGGCGCCGTGGAGGTTGAAGAGGCCCGCGTCGCGTTCGACGCCTATGCGCAGAGATCTCCGCAACATGCCGAATTGGCCTCGATGGCTTGGGAACAGATGACTGACAGTCGAATGCCGCCGCAATATGCGGTATCGGAGCAGGACCGCACGCTTCATGCTGGCGACATGGACCTCGCCTTGCGGGATCCTTCGGATCATCTCGGTCCGATCACCGAAGAGCTCCGCACCCTCGCCCGCTATCGCACGGAGATGCCGGATGACGAGTTCGGGCAGGCCGTCCAGGACGAAATCAATCACCTTCGTTCGCTCGGCGCGTCGCGTGCCTATATCAGCGAACGCAGTTTCGAGATCGAGGACCAGGCGCGACAGGACTACGCCGAGCGCCGGTATCTGGAGGAGACAGCGCCAACCGTCATGGCCTTTGTGCGAAACGCCGACGTCGAGGGCCCGCTCTCCGAGTTAGAGCAGCAGGACATCGTCCGGCAGATAAACGAGCGACTAAGCCCCGACGCAATCGACGCGCTGCGGGCCGGTAACGCGGACGTCCTGGACACATTCACCGAGGATCCGCTGCGCCAGCTGGAACTCGCCAAGACCTATCTTCAAAGCAGCGAGGTCACCGCGCATGGCCCGGCCATGGAGCGCGTTCTCGATGCATTGGCGGAAGAACTGATAGAAGCGCAGCGCGCGCGCCACGCCGCGGCACATGGTGAGAAGGGGATCACCCATGGATAAAGGCAAGATTGCCCTCGGTGTGTTGAGCCTCGTGCTGGTCGGTCTCGCCATGGGCTATGTCGTGGCGACCGGCTTTGTCATGTTCCGCTATGGGCTTTCTCCCACGCGTTTCGACGTCACCCTGCTTGCCCGCGAATATCGGGGTCTGTCTCAGTCCGCACCAAAAGACTTCCTCTGGGTGAACCTCATCCTTGGCGGCTTCGGCCTGGCATCGCTGATGCTGAGCGTCACGCTTCTGGGGGATGCATTGACCCGCTTCGGGACGACGCATTGGCAAACTCGCAGCGAGATGAAGAGGAACGGTTTCTTTGCCAAACCCGGCGGCGGCTTCCTTCTGGGCAAGCTCGGCTCCCCGAAATCCAAGCGCCCGTTCCTAGTCTCAAAAACCTTCCCCCACGCGCTGATCGTGGCGCCTACAGGCCGGGGCAAGGGCGTGGGGTTCGTGATCCCGAACCTGCTGACCTACAAGGGCTCCGCCGTGGTGCTCGACGTGAAAGGCGAGAACTTCCGCGAGACCTCGCGCTTCCGCACCAGCATGGGGGACAAGGTTTTCCGCTTCGCGCCGACCGACTGGGACCGACCGACACATCGCTACAACCCGCTTGCGCGCATTGCTGCCATGACCAACCCCGACCGGCAGCAGATGGAGCTTAAACTCACCGCGAAGCTCTTTCTGCAGACCGACAATGAAAAGCTGAGCGGGCTTTTGGCCGGGGGTATCGACCTCTTCGTGGCGGCCGGCCTTCTGGCCTTCGAGCGCGGCGTGCCGACCATCGGCGAGATCTATCGCATCACAGCCTCGGGGGGCGACAAGCAGAAGGAATACCTGAAGCGTTCACAGGAGGTGAAGAACAAGTCGGCCAAACTGATCTTCGAGCGTATGGCATCGACCAACAACGACACCCTCACTTCCTACCTCTCCCTCCTGATGACATCGGGCCTCGACACTTGGGACAACCGCGCGATTGACGCGGCCACCGCGACCTCTGACTTCTCATTCCGGGATATCCGCCGCCGCCCGCATGCGATCTATCTCGTGGTCGAGTCAGAGATGATCCGCCCGCTGGCTCCGCTGATCCGCCTCTTCTTCTCGGACCTGATCGCCTCGCTGCAGGCTCAGGAACCTGGAGACGACGAGCCTTGGCCCGTCATGATCATGCTCGACGAGTTCGACCGGCTCGGCAAAATGCCGATCGTCGCCGAGAGCATCAAGACGCTGCGCTCCTTCGGCGGCAACCTCGCCATCGTCACCCAGACGATCCCCGCGCTGGACGAGATCTATGGTGAGAACACCCGCAGGTCGCTTCAGGGCGGCGCAGGTGTGAAGCTCTACCTCACACCGTCCGAGCAGAAGACCATCGAGGAGTTAAGCCAGGCCGTCGGCAAGACCACCAAGCGCGTGGTGACCCGGTCACGCGCGGTCGGGCGCAATCCGTTTGAGGGACGCAGCGTTTCGGAGAGGACAGAAGATACCCCGCTTCTGACAGAGGATGAAGCCCGACGAATGGACCTCGACGAAGTCATCCTCGTGATCGACGCGCAGATGCCGATCCGGGCAAGAAGGGTGAAGTATTTCGAGGACCCTGCCCTGAAGGTGCTGCACGCCGGTCAATCAGGAAGCTTCCCATATCCCGACGAGGACGGGCTGCGGCGGGACCGACAGATGTCCGAACTCGGGAAACGGTGGAGAAGCTGAAGCAGGAGCTGCAGGAGGTGCGTGCGGCAAATGTCGCGCGGGACGAAGGCTCGAACGCGCCGAAGATCAATCCTGTCAGTTTAGCGAAGGCACGCGGTCGCGCGGCACGCGCAGCTGCGAGTGGCGGTGGCCAAGGTCAGTTGTCGCTTGATATCGAAGGATTGGGGATCAGGCATGCAAACCGGACGGCACTGGAAACCGCCGTTCAGACGACTAGAGCGAATTCTTGCAGAGCATGTGTGATTACTGCGGAATAAAGTGCTCGGTTGAATTTTAGGGTCGTCCAGGAGCGAGATTTCGTCGATGCCTGCTTCGGGTGAGGCACTGAGTGATCCGCAGATGGCGGTATTTAGGGTGTTCGTTTCGTCACCTGAGCAAGGCCCGCGTTTCCGCTTCTCTCAGATCAATGCAGAACAAGCTTGAAAATTTTTTCTTACAACAATATTGTTGTAGGCATGATCCCAGAACTTATCCCATTGCCCGGTTCGCCTTGGCCTGTACTGCCTCCGGGAATTCATATGGCCGATCTTAACGATGTGTCCGCGGTGTTCGCGACGAATCCATGGCGGCGCGAACTGCACGATGGACTTGTCGATGCGTGCGGCAGGTTGCGACGGGCAGGGTGTCCGACCGTCTATCTCGATGGTAGCTTTATTTCAGGAAAGCCAAAGCCGGGTGATTTCGACGCCTGCTGGGATCCTAATGGCGTCGACCCAGCGAAGCTTGATGGCGTATTTCTGAGATTTGAGAACGGCCGTGCCGCTCAGAAAGCCGCATTCAAAGGTGAGTTCTTTCCGTCTTCGATGTTGTGTTCTGATGTCGGAGCTACGTTTGTTGAATTTTTTCAGCAGGACCGTTTTACGGGGAAACAAAAGGGGATCATCGCAATTTCGCTTACGGCCGATCCACTTCTTTCTGGAAAGGTGCAGCCATGATCTACAGTGATAAACAGTACAACGTAGCGAGCGCACAACTGGATAAACTGAAAGGTGCTTTGGCTGTCGCGAAGGCGCGCGAGGCCGACCAAGCATGGCTTAAGCAGGCGGAGATCGCCGCTATTAGCAGCCAGATCGCCGATATCGGGGCAGAGCTTGCCGAATACGACCTTCTTAAATCCGGTCAAGTCTCGTTCTCGAAAACATACGCACTTGAAGAATTGCCGCGCGTACTTGTGCAAGCGCGCATCGCTTCCGGCATGAGCCAGACTGATCTTGCCGAGAAGCTTGGCATGAAGCCTCAACAGGTTCAGCGTTACGAAGCAACCGACTACATGGGGGCTAGCCTTGGGCGGCTGATCGAGATTTCGAAGGCGCTCGGCGTTAAGGCGTCAGGTAGTTTCGAGGGGCCGAAGCAGGCTGGCGGTTCGGTGTTCGTATGGGCCGATGCCGACGATATCGTTTGGGGCCAGCTTCCTTACAAGGAGATGATCAAGCGCAAGTGGTTTGACCTGCCGCGCGGTGCAAACCCCGTCGAGCGGGTAAAAGAGTATTTTCTGCAGTCGGCTGGCCCGCAATTTGCCACAGCTCTTCACCGCAAGAAGATGCACAGTGGCAATGCGCCCAACGAGTACGCTCTACTTGCTTGGCAGGCGCGCGTTCTGGAGAGAGCACGCAGAAAGATCGAAGCGCAAGAGATCGGCCACTTCGAAGTCGATGATCGGTGGATGCCGCAACTGGTGGACCTCACCAAGCGCAAGGACGGACCGAAGCGCGCTCGTGATTTGTTGGCCAGCAAGGGAATCGTTTTGATTGTTGAGCGGCACCTTCCGGGGTCATATCTCGACGGCGCTGCCATGCTAGCAGACGGTGAAACGCCGGTCGTTGCACTCACCCTTCGGCATGATCGCCTCGACAACTTCTGGTTCGTACTACTGCACGAACTCGGTCACGTCTTCTTGCATCTTTTCGACGGCCTGCGCTTTGACTTCTTCGACGAAGAGGGTGGTAGCGACGGCGATGCGATCGAGGCGGAGGCCGACAAATTTGCACTCGATACTCTGATACCTGGTGATCTTTGGGATCAGTGTCTTTCGCGTTTCGCTTTGTCCGACGAGGCCGTGGAAATTGATGCGGAGACCATCGGTATAGATCCGAGCATCATCGCGGGGCGGATCAGGAAGGAGCGCGGCAACTACACGATTTTGAACGATCTGATTGGTCTAGGTCAGGTACGCTCGCAGCTTGAGGAGGCTGGCGATGATCTTGACTGAAGATATGTATGTACCGGCGCTGCGTTGGCGGCAGGGCGAGTATCAGGCGCTTACTCGTCTTGCCACCGCAGCCAAGGATCGTGTCGTGCCCTACATCACCATTCCCGAAGTAGAGTACGATTTTGAAGCAAGGCAGCCGAAGAAGTCGGTCCACCAGCATGTGCATCCTTTCGCCGCCCGCTTTAATGCCAAGTGGGGCCGGAGGCCTGCTTGGGTGAGCCTCCATCCCGGCATCGCAAATGAGCGGATGGATGATGGGCGAGATATTCCCGCCTACGTGTTTGAGGCTCTTCGTACGACCCAAGCGAATGCGATACCGTCCGTTCCACTTGATGCGACGGCAGCCATCATCACGTCTGTTCGGACAATAGCTGCGACAGACGGCCTTGGGTCTGCGATCTCTGTCCGACTGGAGGACTTGATGAAGCCTAATGTGCGCGCACGCATTGAGGCGTTGGCAGCGTCTCTCTGTCAATCTCTCGACGAAATTGACCTCGTCATTGACCTGGGATCGCCGAACTACGAGCCCTATGCTGCTTTCGCAGGTGCGTTGATTGCGGCCATGCGCAGACTGGGCGACCTAGACGCCTTCCGGAACTTCATGATGATCGGCACGGCAATTCCTGAGACTTTCAAGGACGTTGCCAAGGGGGCAGACCAATTGCCCCGCCATGATTGGCTCTTCTATCAGGCACTGCTTGGGAAGATCCCTGCGGGAATGCGTCGGCCCAACTACGGTGACTACACGATTGTTCATCCTGATTTCAAAGCCTTGGATATGCGAATGATCAAGGCGGCGGGCAAGCTCGTCTACACGACAGCGGGAGATTGGGAAGTTCGCAAGGGAGGAGCATTTAATGATAATCGCTCCCAGATGCATGATCATTGTGCGTCGATCGTGGCGTGTGGCAAGTTCGCCGGTGCCGGCTACTCAATTGGCGACGACTACATTGCGAAGTGTGCGGCACATCTGGAGGGCCCAAGCAATCAGACTCGCTGGAAGGAGGTGGCGATCAATCACCACATCACGCGTGTTCTGGACGACCTCTCCAGCTTTCTCGCCGCGCCATGAATGAGCGAATTGAAGCAGTGATCTCTCGAACGGTCATCGCTTCGCACAGCATCTCGTAGAGTTGCTTTCTCGGCCGCCGGAGTTCCTTGGGGACGTATCCGGCCTTGTTTAGCAGTTCTATGACCTCATCTCGCCAGAGGAGATGCGCCATCATGACGGGATCGATCTCGGGGTTGGTGGCCGCATTTCGGAACACCTGAAAATTGATACCGCCTCTTGGTCCCTGCTCTGCGGCGATCACACCGCACCAATCGGGTGCGTCGGCGACGATGTTTTTAATATGCTTGGGTGCGGCAACAATCGTGAGCTTTTGTAGCGTTTGGCGGTAGATTTCGATCTGTGAACCGAGCCGGTCGAGATTATCCTTGGCGCTCTTGATCTCGTAGCCATGAATGCAGCCGTTGATGACTGCCACGTCCACTCGGCTTTTCGCATGTGCGAGGCCCAGTTCATCTATCACCAATGTATCTGGGTGTGCTTTGTACTTCCGCAGCCGTTTCGCGTGCAGCGCCTGCCGAATATCTGAATCTTTGGTCAAGGCTGCTGGCATCTCTCGCTTCGTCCTCCCTTCCGCTCTTCTGCCGAAATTCGTGTCCATGGCCAAGCAAAATTCGCGCCTTCTGCGGATTCCACGACGCATTTGTTCGTCAGAATGTGATTTTCATCCAAAATTTCAATGCAGTAATCGTTGAGACTTAACTGGTCGTTCAGTGGCCCCATGGTCGGCCATGGGGCGATAGACGATCCTCCTAGATCGTCTTGGAGCCATTGGTTAAGCACTCGAAGAGCCATAGAAATTTTGACAGATTGGCTGAAAGGTTACGAGTTCTTGTCCCCACACGCTAGCCGACTAAGCGTTTCGCGCGTTCCGCCATTCTGACGACCTGTGTAGCGGCTGCCCGCACGGCCGCTGGACTCTGCACAACACCTCGCCCAATCACTTCTCCAGTATTTAGTGCCCCGATCCGTGACCTCCCTTTGACGCCAGCTGTGTTGAAGAGCCCGCGCATGACCCCGGTTGTTCCAGCGACAACGGCGGGCGCCGCCGCCACCATGAGGTTCCCCGAGATACCACGCACGATCAGGGGCGTTGCTGCCACAAATCCCTTCGCCAGGAAAACCATGACGAAGAACGGCACCAGTGATCCGATGTTGGTTGCCGAGTTCGGATCACCGAGTTGGGCGAGCAGAGAATTCGCCATGCCGACGACGGTCGAGAACATAGCTGCGATGACGATGGGGTAGAAGGCATAGCTGACCGTCGTCGAGACCCACCTATGGAAGAAGTCCTTGGTCGCGTCGAAGAGCGACAGTGCGATCATGATCGGAGCAAGGCCAAGCATGAGTGTCAGCATCATCTTGGCAAATATGAGCACGATGCCGGTCATGAAGCCAAGAAGGCTCAACAGAACGAGCCCTATGCCGCCCAAGATCGCACCTGTCATCCAGTTCAGGTTGCTGCCGATGGCGTTCAAGTATTGGCTGAACTCTGAAATGAGATCATCGAACTCTGCCGCGAAGTATGTGGCTCCCGCCCCTCCGCCGCCGACCGAGGAAATCAGGGCTCCAGCGACATAGTCGAGCCCACCGATAATGGCATTCGCGACCGCGTTGAAGTTGGCCCAATTGAAGGCGAAGAGCCCTATCAACATCAGCTTTATCAGGTACCAAAAGAAGCTGGCCCCATCCATGCTGCGGAATTGGAAGGCCATATTAATGCAGACGCCGATCAGCGAAAGAGTGGCCATCAGCAGGACGATCGCGCCGACATTGCTTGCCACAGCCCCGAACTGGGATTCGGCTGCATCGACAAGGAACGCGTCTGCGGTTCCGACCATCCAACTGACGACACCCACTACCAGGTCCCTTGCGCTTCACAGATATCCTGCACTTCACGGGCGATCTGGTTTTGTTGGTCCCTGAGGGCTAACCGTGCTTGAGTATGCTCCGCCTGAGTACTTGTCGCAAAACGTTCTTCATATTCCGCCGAGGCAGCATCCCAAGGTGGGAAGCGGATGTCACAGCCACAATCGCCCGATGACGTGATCGCCTGCCAAGAACGCAATTCGTAGAGCCGCATCATGGTCCGAGCCTTGTAGGCTTCCCGCGGATTGATTTCGTCCATCCAAGTCGGTCGCGCCGGGCGATCGTTGCAGATCCGGTATTGCTGGGGCGACATATCGACCGTGAGGTCGTTTGAGACCTGAGGCGAAGTCTGTGCCACAAGAGGGGCCGCCAAGGCAGCAAACATGACTGCGAGGATTGGTTTTCGCATCTGGGGGGTCCTTTTTTACTCAGCGGCGACGGAAGGGCTCTTTTTGCCTCTGCCGTCGCCCGTGTCGAGGTTCAAATCTGTGGTTCGACCTGGAAGGAAGAACTCGGTGATTCCGCGCGCGCCTTCATGGCGGCCGGCCTGGATGATCACGTCGATCGAGCCTTCGATGTAATCGATCATGTCGGCAAAGGTCATCGGCACATCGGTTTTCAGGGCGGCGATGGCGAGGCGGCGAACAGCAAGTTGTGGGGTCTCGGCATGCAGCGTGGTCAGCGATCCACCGTGGCCGGTGTTGATTGCCTCGAGAAACGTCATCGCTTCGCGCCCGCGGACTTCCCCCAGGACGATCCGGTCGGGTCGCATGCGAAGCGTTGAGGCCAAGAGCACATCGGCACTGCGGGCATCCGTGTCCCGGTCCGCGATCAACGTCACGGCATTGGGCTGCTCGGGGCGCAGCTCGGCCGCCTCCTCGATGGTGATGATCCGCTCTTCGGACGGAATCAGCGAAAGGATCTTGCGCGCCGCGACCGTCTTGCCGGTCGATGTACCGCCCGAAACGATCATGTTGAGCTTGTTCTCGACGCAGAAGCGCAGCGCGGCGTCGATGTCGCCGGAGGCAACCACATTGCGCAGCGCGGCGTTTCGTTCGCGCCGCAGACCTTCGAGGCTGCGCTCCTTTCCATAGAGGAAGCCGAGCCGGATTGCCTCCAGCGGCAGGGAGGAGAAGAACCGCAACGATATTGAAAACCCGCCCTCGACTGCCGGCGGCTGGATCACCTGCGCGCGGATCGGGCGATCTCGATATAGGATCGAGACCGAGACAATGGGCTTCTTCGTGCTGAGCGTCGTCGAGGCGGCCGAGGCGATCTGGTTGCCGAGGTCCTTGATCTCGGTCTGGCTCAGCGGGCTGCCGAGACCTCGCATGAAGTGATCGCCCTGGAATTCGCCCCAGACTTGTCCGTCGGGATTGATGCAGATCTCGATCGTGTCGTCGTGCAGGACCTCGGGGCCGAAACGGTCGAGCGACGCTTCCAGATAACTTGCAGCCATGTCAGAAAATCTCGAGGTCACGATCGACCATGACCGTGATCCGTGTACCCTGATCGACATGTATCACTGGCCGGATCGCCAGATAGTCCTGCATCACGCTTTGCGTGCTATCGCGCAGGTCGGTGCCGACATCACTCGCAACATCGGCCGCCGCCTCGCTGTCGATTTGACCCGCTGCAGCCGCAGGCAGGGCGTCGATCAAGGAGATCAGCGCGGCGGAGCCGAAGCGTTGCGCGAAACGGGTGTCGACAAACCCGGTGGTGCCAGTACGGCCGAGTTCGTCTCCACCGAAGGCGCTGATCTGCACAGTCTGATTATCGGGCAAGATGATCCGGTCCCATGCCACCATGACGCGCGATTGGGCAAGTGGGACATCGGAGCGGTAGCGCCCGATCAGCCGCGCGCCGCGCGGGATCAGGATACGCGTTCCATCGAAAGAATGGACGTCTTCCGAGACGATGGCGCGGATCGCGCCGGGCAGTGTGCTGTCGAGTGCCGTCTCTGTCACAGCCTGAATCATGGTGCCCTGAACAACCGTGTTCGAGGGGTTCGCAATCACTTCGGCACGTGTCGCCTGTGCTGGTTGCGCGCCCGAACGAACAAAGGCTTCATCTGCATTCAGACGCGCGGCTTCCAGCGTATTCTCCCTATCCGCACCCGCGCCCATCCCGGAGAACGCGATCATAGGAGACGCGATGCGCTCTGCGCGGGCCTCGGCTTCGGCTGCGCGCCGCCTTTCGAGTTCGGCCAGCCGCAATTCTTCTTCACTTGGTCCCAATGAGGTCGGCTCTGGTGGTACAAGCCGTGCAAGCTCCAAGTCCATGCGGAGCTGATCCAATTCGCGATCCCGCTCGGTCAGCTGCCGCTCGAGGGCACGCTGCGCCTCGGCGGATGCTTCCTGTAAGGTGGCAATTTGCGCCGTCAGGTCCGCAATAGCCTGCTCCGCCCCGCTATCCGCGGCCTCGGCCGGTCTTGCGCGCAGTTCCTCGAGTTCCGCTCTCAATGTCGCAAGACTTTCCATCAGCGCGAGTTCAGACTCGCTCGGACCTGTGTCCGCAGGCGGGGCTTGGCTGGGTTCCGGGGTAGAGATCGGCGCCAGATCTCCGAATCCGGGGCCGCTACTCTGGAACTCTTCCGGCGCGGCGGTCGCCATTGGTGCTTCTGCCGACGGCTGTAGCGCAGCCCACGCCAGACCACCTGCTGCCGCGATGCCGACGACCCCAAGGATCGCGGCAAGCGGCGCAGGCCGCTTGTTGGCCTTCGCTTTGCCAGTCGAGCCTTCGAGAGCCGCGAGGCGCGCGGCGAGGTCTTCCGTACCTTCGGTCATGATGTGGCCTGTCCTGCGTCCTGGACGCAAACCACCTCTTCGCCAAGGCGAAGGACCCATTGTCGGTTGACGCCGGACACGCGGATGACGCCGTCACTCAAGGCCTGGCTGTTGACCGCGCGTTCCCTGCCGTTCGAATATCGGAAGATGGCGGGCACCGGCGCGTTCCGTGAAAACCGGAAATACGTAAAGGTACCATCATCCCAGATGGCCGTCGGCGTGAACTCTTCTCGGGCACTGACCGCATAGTTCGCGTTCGGCGCATCGGCCGCAACCGCCCTGGTGGGTTGCACGCGGTTTTCAGGATAGCGGAACTGCACGACATAATGCGGCGTCTCCCGGGCTTCGACGACATGGAAGTAGTAGGAGCGGCGGTTGGTGTAGACGGTGATGTTGGTGGCGACGCCAGATGCTGTCGGCTTGATGGCGAAGGCACGGCCACCCGGGACACCGTCGAATTGAAACCCGACCGTATCGCCGGCGATGATCGAGCGGATGGTTTCACCCTCACCGAATTCGACTGTGGTGACGCGGGTCAGAGTCGTGACGACACGGTAAACCTGGCCTTCAGTCCAGGTCGCGACGCGCACGCGATTGTCATGAGAACCTGGGCGGGGCGTAGTTTCGGCCAAAGCAGTCGTTCCCGCGAACGCGAGAATACTGGCGGCCAGCAGCGTAGAGATTGGAGTGCGAGTCATTCGGAACGGTCCGATCGGATGGCATATTGGGTAACGGTGAAACCGAAAGGGTTTTGCCAAACATCGTCGATCGCGCGGGTCCGCTCGGGCCGGAATTCGAACATCAACGTGGCAGTGAACGATCCATCCTGTACCCCCTGAGGGCTGGTCAGGCGCTTTCTGAGCCGCACCTGGGCGCGGTTATCGCCAATAAGGGTGATCGATGCGATCTCGACAGCCATCTCGGCCGCAGCCCCGTAACGCGTCGGCGGATAGCTGTCCTGCCCCGATGTCCACATCGCGCGCATGCTGGCCTCGGCCGATCCGGAAGACTGTGCCAGGACACGGCGGACACGAAGATCGTTGTCGAGCTGGTTGTAGGTTTCGCGGTCGAAAATGTAGCGGTAGATTTGCGCTTCGATCACGGCAGGCCGTTCGGCGAGCGACACGGTTTCAACCGTGGCATTGGGGAGCGCCATCCCGGTCGCGGGATCGTAGGGCACAACCACGGGAGGCGGCGTCTCGACCATCAGCGCGACAGCCGCAGCCGTCAAACAGCCGAATACGCCAAAGCCTGCCCCGGAAATGCCGATCATCCGCCAAAGCTGTTCCCGGCGCAGGGCACCGTAGACAAGTTCCTCTTCCACGAGCTCGCGCGCAGTCATCACCCCTGCCCTACTCATGGCTCAAGGTCCGGCAAGGTGAAGTCCATGTAGCGGCGTTCTTCAGCAACGGTGGCGGCATCAACCACGCCTGCATTGCCTGCGCCTAGGGTTTGAATCGCTTCCAGCTCCCACATCCGGGTCATAGCGATGGCGAGTTCCGCCGTGACGCGGGTGTTATGATCCATCGAGGCTTTGAGATCCTCCATGTCCGGGATCATCTCGACCAGACGTTCCACCCGTTCGAGAGACTGTTCCGCCTCTGCGTGGCTGTTCTGCGCCGCCGCCGACATCACAGCACCTGTGGTTGCCCGCGTGGCCACGCCTTCGGCGCCCGGATTGCCGCTGGTGGCGATCTCGCGGAGTGAATCCTCGTCGAACCCGGCGCTTGCCAGCGCCTGTTCCATCTGCGTGCGCATGGGCCCGGCATTGGGCCCGATGAGCGCGCTCCAATCGCCCGCCTGGATGCCTCGGATCAGGCCGGGGATGTCTTCGAAGTTGGCCTCAAGCAAGGTATCGAGGTCCCCGCCCATGGCAAGTCCGAGGATGCTGCGCGGCCCGGTGAGCGAGGCATACATCTCGTTCAGCTGATCGAGTTGGCTTTGCAGCATGTCCAGTTGCTCCAACGCATTGTCCAGAAGATCGGTCTGGATCCCGAAATCCTGCAGCATCTGTTGAAGCTGGCGGATTTCCTGAGCAATGTTCTGAGTGTCCACCGTGGGCACACCCTGTGCCGCGACAGGTCCGGTGACATTGAGGGCAAGCGCGAGAGCGATGCTACCGGCGAAAAGGGAACGGGGCAGGCGCAGGTTCAACGCAAATCCTCCTGACTAAAATCCATGTATTGCCGTTCGGCAGCTTGCGCTGCCGCCAAGGCGATCTGCTCGGCACTGAGTGGTTCGGTTCGGGCGGCCTTGATCCGGGTCCGGATTGCTACCAGCCGGGCCAGTTCGGCCCGGGCATAGGTGTTGAGCGCGATGGCCTCGTGGAGATCCTCGGTCTCACCAATGCGGGTGATGATGTCCTGAACCCGCAGGGCGGCGGCACGGACCGAGACCAGCGAATAGTCGCCATAGACCCCTGCGCCGTGGGCCGAGAGGCTGAAACTCGCGTTGGCGAGGAGCACAGGGTCGATGGTGCCGAGCGCATCGATGCCGCCTACAGCCGCGAGGTAGCTGTTGTACTGCTGCGGGATCACCACGACATAATGCTGGGTTTCCGCGAAAGGCGGCACACCGCCATAATCCTGCACATTGCCAGGACCGGCGTTATAGGCGGCTAGCGCATGGATAATGTTGCCATCGAACATGTTCAGCATTTGTGCGAGGTATCGCGCACCGCCGGTGACCTGCAGATAGGGATCGTCGTAATAGGCCGGGTAGATCCCGAGATCGCCCGCGGTACCGGGCATGATCTGGGTAAGTCCGAAGGCCCCCACGGGTGAGCGTGCCCCGATCTGGAAACGACTTTCCTGCCAGATCAGCGCCTGCAAGAGACAGCGCCATTGCACGAGCGAAAGACCTGCGCGGCCGACCCCGGACAGACTATGGGTGTCGCGTGCTGCGCGGATGATCAGCTCCTCGATCCCCTCCCTGGCATCGCCAAACATCCGCGCTGCCGCTGGATTGGTGTCCTCGGGCGCATAAAGACTGGCGGCGGCGCTTTCGACGTCGTCTACCGCCCCCTGCCCCGCCTCGAGCCCCGCCACGGTTCCGGCCACGTCTCCAGCGCCAAGCGACATGGCATCCATCAGCCCTTCGAGGGAGGCGAGTTGCTGGCGCTCGATTTCGGCCAGTTCCTCCTCGCGGCTTAGCCGGTCCTGCTGCAATGCCAGGTCCCGATCGGTCTGCTCAAGGATGGCCTGCCGCTCTGCGAAGAGGCGCAGGTCGAAGGTCGGCACGCCCTGGGCGACCGCTGGCCCCGCCGTGGGACCTGCCAGCGCAAAACCGATCATCGAGAGAGGAAGCCAGGTCCGCATTGGTTCAGCCGCCCGCCCCCAAGAGGACGAAATCGCAGGCCGTGTCGCGGCGCGTGACCTCCGCCCCCATGGTCGAGATCGTGGCGGTGGCGGTTCCTGCCTGCGCAGGAGCCTCGCGAAAACTGAAGCAGTTGGCTTGCGGGGCGTTATGCTGCGCACAGGCTGTCAGCGTCAGGCCGAGCCCGAGCAGCACGACGCTGCGAATGATGGTACGGGTCATGTCACTCTCCAGAAATCAGGACGTTCGCGATAATCGGCGCCGACAAGCGCTTCGCCCTTCTCCATTCCGCCAAGGATGGTCACGAGCGGGCCGAGCGCGCTGAGATCGGCATCGATCACGACGGAACCACGGTCGTCGCGTACAAGCGCAAGCCGCGAGGCCGAGCCGACGCCCAGAAGCACGTCGAGCTCTTTCTCGCTCAGGCCGAGCATCGCGTAGTCAGTGGCGGAAGCACGAATGTTGGGCAATAGCACCTGCGTCGGCACCGCTTCCACGATGGTCTTGCCGGTGCGTGTGCGCTCGAGCTGGCTGGCATATTGCGTCATCATCACGACGACGGCGTTCTGCTTCCGGGCGGTCACCAGCCAGTTGCTGAGTTGCTCCGCAAAGTAGGCGTTGTCGAGGGCTTTCCATGCCTCGTCGATGACGATGATGGTGGGCTTGCGGTCCTCGATCACCCGCTCGACCCGGCGGAAGAGGTAGGACAGGACCGCCATGCGTTCCCGCTCGCTCTCGGAATCGAGGATGCCGGTGAGGTCAAAGCCCGCGACGTCTCCATCGATGCTGAAACTGTCCTCGGCATTGGCCCCGAAGATCCAGCCGTAGCGACCCTCGGCCGTCCATTCCTGCATACGCTCGAAGAGATCGCCCTCGTCATCGGTCGAGACCAGCAGCGAGGCGAAATCCGACCAGTTTCGTAGGCTCGCATGTCCTGCGCTCGCGTTCTGGCGCACGACTTCCTGCAATCGGTTGGTCTGAACCGGGGTTAGCGGTCGATCGCGCCGCTCCAAGAGGCTCGCGAGCCAATCAGCAAGCCATGCCTGGCCCCGCACGTCGATCTCGGTTTGGAGCGGATTGAGGCCCGTGGGGCGCCCCGCCCGCACGGTCGAATAGCTGCCGCCGAGCGCGCGGACGGCCATCTCCATGCCCGCGCGATAGTCGAAGACGAAGACCCGCGCACCTGCCCGCCGTGCCATGGTCATCAGGAAAGCCGCCAGGACGGATTTGCCGGAGCCGGGACGGCCGAGGATCAGCGTGTGGCCTCCCGTGGGCTCGCGATCCGGCGCGCCCTGTTCGTGGAAGTTGAAGCGAAAACCACTGCGCTCGGGTGTCGGAAAGAGCGTGATCGACACGCCCCAGGGGACTTCCCGCCCTGTCTTTCCGAGCGGGGTGCGGTGGAAGGTAGCGAGATCGGCGAAGTTGTGGTTCGTGATTGCGGCCTTGCGGCTGCGCGCCCCTGTGTTCCCGGGATGCTGCGCCATGAAATGCGCCCGTGCCCCGAAGGCTTCCGAGATCAGGTTGACGCCGGAGGTGGCGGAGATGTTGCGGATTTCGGCCGCGATGTCGTCAAGCGCCGTCTGGGAGCGGGCATAGACCGCCACGGTCATGTGGTGCTCGCCGAAGATCAGACGTTTAGATTCCAGATCGTCCTGCGCGAGTTCCAGCTCCTGGGCCAGACTAACGGCACCGTCATTGGCGGCCTGCATTAGCCGCAGCTGTCGCTTGATCCGGCCCGCCATGATGTTGGCGTTGATCGGCACAAAGGAGTGGGTGACCACCATGTCGACGGGCAGGTTCAGCTCGTCGAGCATCAGGCTATCGGTCTTGGCGGGGTAGTTTTTCACCGCAAAGATCGCCCCGAGCTTGTCGCCGACAGCACCGTCCGAGAGCGCGATGGTCGTGCCGCGGAAGGTGACGCGGGTATTTGCGACGTCCTCGGCGATCACACCGAGGCGCGACCGGGGGAAGAGCGGATGCTCCTCGCCTGTGTTGAGCGAGCCGAGGAAGCCCAGAAGCTCGCCGGTGCTTGCCGCAAGCAGGCGAGGCTTCAACTGATCGAAGGACGACAGCAGAAACCCCACAACCTCGTCGAGCTTGCGCAAGCGGCGGGTCGTGTCCGCCGCATGTCGCGCGCGAGACGCCCCCAGATCGAAAGGCAGACGGCTGCTCACCTCGGGGCGCTTCAGCACCGTCAGGGTCAGCGTCTTGTCGCGCAGGCCAGATTGACCCAGATGCGCGCGCCAGCGTTGATCGACGGCGGCAGCAAACCCCTCGCCCGGAATGGGCGGCAGGGTCACATCGACAGCTTTCGAGACCTTGTGCAGGTAGAATGAGAACTCGGTCCCGACCTGCGCCACGATGCCAGCCAGCAACCCTCCGATCCGGTCGAGATGCCCGTCCTCGCTCGTGGTGCTGTTCACCCCCTCAAGCCGGATGCACTGCATCAGCTCGTTGCCACGTGTCCGGATCGTTCGGTCGGTGACGAGGCTCACGTAAGGCAGCATCATTGAGAGCCGCTTCTCGCCCTTGACCCATGCGGGTAGCACGGTCAGCGGATCGATGGCGTTCTCAACCTCATCGGCAATTCCATCACGGGGCATAGCTGTCGCCTCCGTGCAGCTTGCGGTTCGTCGTGGGCGGGGTTTCCTGCAGGGTGATCACCAGGACATCGAGGAAGTTCGGATCCCAGTCTGCGGCCTTCCAGAGCGCGGCCAGGCCAGCCCCGCGAACACAGCCACCACCCAGCTCTGCACCCAGAGGAACAGAAGCGTCGAGCCGAAGAGCCAGACCATTGCGTACATGATCGGCAAGCCCATCAGCTTGGGTGGCCTGAGAAGACCGATGAACACGCGGGACTGGTCAGCCATGGATGGAGCTCAGGTGGTCCAGATGGCGGCGACGATGGTGGGTGCTGCGGCGATGCCCGCGATTGCAACCACGACCCAAAGCGCCTGACGAAAGTCGAGGATGCCAAAGAGCCAAGAAAGGAACACCCCGATCAGTGCGAGCGTGCCAATCACGATCCCCAAGGGACCGGTGATCGCATCGACAATGCCTTGAAGCAGGGTCTGTACAGGCGAGAGGTCGATGCTCTGTGCAAGCGCTGGACCCGCCAGCACGATAAGGGCCATCGCGCCGAGCGCGACGATCGAAGGTCTCGATGTCATGAAAGATCTCCTCTGAGCCGCTCAAACACGGCAGTCACACGGGCCACATGCCCTTGGGTTTCTCGAAAAGGGGGGATGCCGCCGTGGCGTGTGACCGCCTCAGGGCCAGCGTTGTACGCCGCAAGGGCCAGAGCGCCCTCGCCGAACTGCTCGAGCATCATCAGCAAGTAGCGGGCTGATCCGTCGAGGTTCTGCGCAATGTCATGTGGGTCCACGCCGAGGTCGCGGGCGGTATCCGGCATAAGCTGGCCAAGGCCTATGGCACCGACAGGGCTACGTGCAGCCGGATTGTATGCGCTCTCGACTTCGATATTGGCCCGGTAAAGGAGCGCCCAATCAGTGACTGAAAGCCCTGCGCGACGCAGCGCACCATGCCCGGCATACCGCAGAGCCGTGGTCTCGATCGCATGGAGGATTTCTGGGGTGGCGCGGGCGGCGGATCGAGCCGGGATCGCTGTCTCGCTCGTTGCGTCAGGACCGCGAGGTTCTGCGAAGAGAAAAAGGCGCCCGTTTGCCTCTTGAGAAGAGGAAATCAATTGGCCGTCTGGGCCAACCGAAAAGATGAAACCGTCGGCCAGGGCCGGGGGCGCGGAACAAACGCCTGTACCCAAAGCAACGACGAGCGCAGTCGCGCGGTCAGCTGCCTTTGACCGGAGGTGCTGCGTGGCGCTCGCGGCCACCTTCTTCAAGTGGGATGCTAGCGGTCGTACAGCCCATGTCGGCCAGGAAACTGACAAGGCCAACGATGGTTTTGAAGTCGCGGAGCTTGAGGACGCTTCGGCTGGTGACGAGCATCTTATCGTCACGCCCATCAGTGGCGGCGGCGCGGATGACCCACGAGCCGTACCAGCTGTTATGGCGCTTCTCTGCTCTCTCCTTGCAGACCACCTCAATGAGGTAGCCCTCGGCGAGCAAGCCGCGCAGTCCGTCTTCTGTAACCACATTCGGGGCTTCTTCTATCATGGCCTTCCCTTGGGTCCTTGTTCTGCCTGGGTGCAGTATCGGGCCCACGGGGTCGCAACACCGTGAGCGATACAAAACAACATTAATGATAGCAAGACAATAATAACGTGTTGACGAAGTTCGCCTTGCTCCGATAACGGTGATAGCCGACAGAATGATAATCTTAAAGGCGGCAAAGGAGTTTTGCCCTGCGCTTGTTTATTGCGCGCAACGCACCGTTGCTGTTCGCGTTCCTGCTTGGAAGCATGCCGATAGCCGCGGCAGCAGATTGCGTACCTCCCGAACGACCGTTCTTGCCTCAGTCGCAAGAAGACATGCGTGCCTACGCCGATCTGATCAGAAGCGATTTCGAGACCTACATTGCCGATGTGCAGGACTACTTCCGTTGTCTCGACGCCGAGCGCGCTCGCGCCTTTGTTGAGGCGAGGGAGGTCAGTGATGACTACGCCAGGTTCCTGAATGCTCTCGAGTAAGCGACTACGGGTTTGTGCCGCCAGTAGAAATCAACCGTTAGACCAACGCTCCGTCAGTCTCCAACGCAATGATGTTTTTCAAGCGGGCGATCATGTCGTCACCAACTGCGACATCCACGCTCGCCGTCTCGATGATCGTCTCCTGACCTGATATCCGAAACTGGGCCTGAAGACCTTCCGATCCTGAAAGATCTTGGTGATGCG
Organism: Marinovum sp. J2-8; assembly: GCF_055808435.1. NCBI lineage: Bacteria > Pseudomonadati > Pseudomonadota > Alphaproteobacteria > Rhodobacterales > Roseobacteraceae > Marinovum > Marinovum sp. J2-8. The sequence continues at coordinate 94,035 of NZ_JBVVRZ010000011.1, forward strand.
GATAGAGCAGCGTCAGTCGCGGGGCTTTGTACAGGTGCGCATAGGCCATCATCTGATAGACGTCGCCTTGGGACACTCCTTGTTTTCGATCATCAATACGGGAGGAAATCCGCTTCCACTTCGTGTCGATCACATGGACAACCTGCCCCGCACGCCAGATCAGGATATCGGGTTTCGTCTGGAACACAGCGCGGTCATCATCGAGCGATGTCAGGCAGAATAGTCTCCCGCCTTGTAGAGAGACCCGATACTCCGTGCGTGCCAAAGCGCGTGTGATCAGTCGGCCGACATATTCCTCAAAAAGTGCGTTCATCTCAAAGAGGAGTGCAGTCCCCCGCCCCACTCCGGCACTCGTCGTTTGGTACCGATTACGCAGAAAAAGTTGCGCCATCCCGAACAATTCCTGCCACGCCCGGTTTGTCCGGTCGATGATGACCTCATTCCATTTCAGCGCAGGAACAGCGACTTCGGATATATCGGCGTAGACGAAAGCCAGTTCGCGCAAACGCTGTTGATTGGTGAGGCTGCGCGACATTCTGGAGAGATGTGCAACCGTCGCTTTCATGATGCGGTTCAGCGCGATGTCTTCTGATAGCTCATCGAATTTGCAAGCGAGCCGCGAGGGGTTCGCTGCGTGACGCGTAAATTGACGAGGCAGATTGAGCGTCCCGCGCAACGCCGCAAGGTCATCCTCTTGGACAAGATATCGTCGCGGCATGCCTCGACGAACGGCATCGGTCAGCTTGCTACAGAAAATGCGGATGAGAATTTCCAGGAGCGTTTCGCGCTGCCAATCAAGCTCTGTGATCTGGCCCGTCTCGATTTTTAGGTTCAGTGCGACTGCGAGCATGTGAACAAGACGCTTGCGAATGGCAGCATTCTTTCTTGCTTCGCCTCCTTGCCCTTCGACATCGATCTTGGGAAGAATTTCAAGGCTGCACCCATCGGTTGCCAGGACCCCGACAATGCCACGCGCCCGCAGTTCATGGCGCCGATCCTCAAGCACTCCGCCTCCACCCCTTCCTGCAAAGGTCGATGCTCTGGCGAGCGCCGCGAGACGCTCGGCAAAATGATCGGGAATGCAGCCGTCCCCTTCGCCGTGGGGCAACGTTTCCCATTCGCGCAGGGTGAAGGCCGGCATCAGGCCGCAAACTCCGAGAAGTCGAATTTGTCTTTGACCGTCCACCGCAGTTTTTCGCTAGAAAAGTCGTCTTCAGTCATGCCTCCGGGTACCGCAATTTGTTTGGCATCGAGGAAGCGGGCGGGACCGTGAGTAGAGTTGCCGAGAACAGCTGCCACCTTGGACCAGTCCTCGTAGAAATACTCAGCCAGAAGCGGGATCACCTTGTCTCGCATGACGCTCTCAATATCCGCCCGCGTCTGGCAGCCTGTAAAGTACGCGTGCCCGATTTGATGCTCCCGGTCGAACAGATACTCGATCCGTTCGTTGATCGTAGACAGCAGCTTTTGCAGATCGACCCCATCAACGTTGTCCGACAAAACTGAAGTGTCGGGCATCAGCTCCTTGAAAGAAAACCGGCGGCGTAGCGCTGTGTCCAACAGCGCGATGGAGCGATCGGCCGTGTTCATCGTACCGATGACATGGAGGTTCTGAGGCACCCCAAAGGACTTCTTGGAATAGGGAAGCGTGAGGCGGATCTCGTTGTCCATCCCGAGCCGCTTGTCGGGCTCGAGAAGCGTGATCAACTCGCCGAAGACCTTGGAGATGTTCGCCCGGTTAATCTCGTCGATGATGAGGACATGCGGTCTTGCCTCCCGATGGATCGGTTCGCCGCCGCTATTCATGTAGCTTTCGATGGCAACAGTATCGAGGCGGGCCCGATCGAGGGCATAGATCGACTTCATGGTGAAATTGCTATCGTAGATCTCGGAGGCCGGAACCCCATCTCTGTCGACCCAGAGCCATCGCACGGACCGCCTGTGGCAGTATTTCCGGTTGTCCCGCTGCCGGTATTGGTACTCCCCCGTGATTTCGCCGATGGCCCGGAACAGTCGGTTGCCCTTGGTGACAACGATGATGTCTCCCACGTCCAACTGATTGCGGAAAACGTCCACTTGGCTCACTTGGCCCGACTGGAGAGTAACCTCGCCTTCGCGCTCGCCATGGGTACGACAAGCCTCCAGTATCTCCTCGACATCGGAAAACCTGTCGTCGGAGAAGTCGATGTCCTCCCAGCCGAGGAGCGTGTGCCCCTCGGAGATGGCTTCCTCGAACAGGTAGTCCTCCGCGGCCACGTTGGCGCGCGCGATCGACATCTTGAAGACCTGCCGCCCGTCGAGGGAAACGACGTTCTCTCGCGGTACTGTCGGCACGCCCTTCTCCGCACGCTCCGAGATGCGCCTGAATATGCCGGGTGCGGGCTCCAGCCGGAACCCGGTACCCGCCGAGCTGTCCTCGGACTGATCCGTAGTCGGTCGCAGTCCCTCGATGAACTCCTCGTAGGACATAGACTGGTGGAAAGTCACGAATTCGATGCGCCCCTCGCTCACAAGGCTGCGGTACGTGCTCATGAGCTCTGCTCGGCCATCTTGTCCATTTAGTGCTGCAGTAGCCTCGTCACCCAAGCACAGCCGGACGGCCTCCCATGCCGTCTGATACGTCTTGCCCGTGCCCGGCGGGCCATAGAGGATCAAGTTTACGGCGGATGGCGAGGGCGCTTTTTTTGTGTCGGTCACGGTGTCCGCCTCCGGTTGGGAATTTAGCGTATAGGTGAAAACGGTCGAACTGCTTGGATTTGGTTCGGTGCTCGTGGGCGGTGGTACTTGCGCAAGTTTCTGGAATTTTTCACCGCCAAGTGCCTGGCAGATGTTCGGGAACGCGTCTTTCAACCCGATTGCCGCAGAAAGGTCTCCTGCGCGGATGGAGACCTCCCTGGCCGACTTTTCCCGGGCAGGTTCGATGAAATAGTTCAGGGCGCAGAGCCTGATCCGGTCGGCACCTTCCATTAGGTGTTCGTACCGCTCAGGGCGATCGGTGGGCTGATCGTTTTGGTCGACGATGATGTAACCGGCGTTGTGAAGACGCGCAGCAGCATCCGCCTTCTGTCCCCAGCCACCGTTTAGTTCTGTCTTGCCGAGAATGAAGCCAATTAGCGGTTTGGTCGGATATACACGGTTTTCGCGCTCACGCGATGACCGGACCCAATAGTCGCGCGGTTCACCGAAGGCACCAAAAACTTCTGCGTGGGCTCCAATCTCCTTGTATTCGTCAAACGCCGTCATCGCGGCTTCAATTTGGTCACGTGAAAGTCCGGTCGCCGTTTGACTGGTGCTTCTATCCGAAATTGCGGCAATGAGCCGGTCGACATCGTCAGGGCCTTGGATTTTTGTACATACGCAATCTTCTTGCCCGAAGGACCAATCCAAGCTCAGTGCGGAATGTCGTCCCCCGTTTGGCGGTCGAGAATGATCAAAAGGTCTCGGCTCTGTCGGAAATCCGGAAGCAATCAATTGGTCTTTCAGTTGAGTGCGGACAAAAAAGTTGATCGCTGGACTTGTCAGCTCCCATAGCAATCTCTCTCCTCTGGGGAGTTCGAATGACGCCATTTTTTTCGCCGTGTGGACAGGCGTTATTTGAGCCTTCTTAAGTTCGTCTAGAATGGCTCTGCGCAAAGGAGCTGCAGGCAGCTTTCCGTCAGCCTCGTTATCCGCAATTCTTCGTTCGACTTCCTGCCACATTTCTTAGCGTATCCAATCATTCAAAGCGCATAGCGTGTTGACCAACTGCATTTGTTCCACGGTATCGCACTTGGCCTCGCGCAAGCGCGGTGAGCCGAAGACCAAGGCCAGGCCCTTGGCACGCGACACCGCCACATTGATACGGTTGAGCGAAAACAGAAACTCCATGCCTCGCGATGTCTCTTCGGCAGAAGATGCCGTCATTGAGACAAGGCATACAGGTGCTTCCTGCCCCTGAAACTTGTCGACCGTCCCGACCCGAATGTCATCGGGAAGTGCATCTTGGAGGGCATTCACCTGAGCGTTGTAGGGGGCCACAACGATGATGTCAGACCGGCGCATGGGTCGCTCAGTGCCGTCTTTTTCAGTCCAGGTGCCCGTCAGAAGGTCGTCAATCGTGTCCTGAATTGCGGCAACCTCTTCGGAAGCGATCTGCGCATTGCCTTCATGGTTCACGGGCACCCAAAAGACACCCGCAGCTGGGAAACTGGTTCCCGATACGCCTTGGCGGACCGTATCTGCGTGACTGATCAAACGACCTTCGTAGACCTGATCGGAGATGAAACGGCAGACGTCGGGATGCATCCGGCGCGTGACGGGGAGGAAAATCCCCCTGTCAGGCGGAATTGTTGCGTGATCGCCCAGCATCCAGTCCAGGCAGGAAAGATTTGCGGGTTCAGGGTGTGCCCCTTGGATCACTTGCGAAAGCTGTCTCGGATCGCCAACCAGCACGATGTTTTTTGCTGCGCGCCCCATGGCAGCCATGTTGGCCAAGCCAACCTGCCCCGCCTCATCAACGAACAGCCAGTCGTATGCCTGCACATTCTCTTCCCGCGCAAAAAAGAAAGCAGTTCCGCCCACGACATGACCGCCACTTGCGGCTTCGGCGTTATCTGTAGTGCGTTGAATTGGACAATCGTCTGGGTAGCCATCGTCGGACCCGGAAACCTTGTGAATCAGATCCAGCGTGATCGGCAGATCTTCGTCTTCAAGCGCAGCTAGGCACCCCATCAATACGTTGCGGATGGCCTCGTGGCTGTTCGATGTGACACCTACGCGCGCGCCTTTTCGGACAAGAGACAGGATCGCGCGGGCAGTGACGAACGTTTTGCCCGTGCCCGGGGGGCCCTGAATAGGCAAAACCGTTTGATCCATCGCGCCGACGGCATCAATCGTGCCTATGACTGGGTCCTCAACCGGCAACAGCGCCCCAGTAGTCAGCCGCGGCGCCGCTCTGCATAGAAGATCATCTACGGCCCGGTAGGACTGAACCGCGCATTGATCGGCGATGACGTCCTGCAGAGCCGCTGCGATGACCTTGGTATCAAGCGGCCAATCGGGGTGGAGAGAGAGGCGATCCTCCAAAAGGTGGCCTTTTCCCGGTCCGACCTTGACCGTAATCTCTCGTCTTCTCCGGTCCATCTCCTCGATATTGACCGAGACCGGGGCGCCATCGAAAACAGGAACTGTGGCTTTCTTGCCCGGCCGCAGTTTTGTCTCTTGCACTGGAAAGCGGTAGCGGCGTGCAAACGAACGCTTTACCGGCTCGACAGCGGAAATCGCTTCCAGCCCAGCTAGGGCGTCCAAATCGTCGATGAGGTCATCTTCGTCTTTCGCGGCGCTGTCAAAAACGGCCCATTGGGCAGGTTTGACCTCGCGCCTGTGAAAAAGACCCAGATTGAACAGTAGATCCTGCCGCTCATCCGGCAAAGCAGAAGCGGCAATCCGCTCGCGGAGCGCCCTTGTCTCTGCGTCTTCCTCAGCTTCTTTTGGAGCCGCGTCTTGGCCAATCGATGGCCACGGTCCTGCCGGGCGGATGCCAACCAGCCAGTCTCGCAACTCTTCGGTCGAGATGCAGTCAATACGGTTGTAGTCCTCGATTTCATCAAGGATGTGCTGATCGCCGATCTCGCGCCATCTTTCGTAAGCTACGACCGAACCACCCGCTGTTTTGACCTCTCCGTCGCGCTTTCGGTCGTAAAAAGCTTCCATCGATTTGATCGAATAGTTTGGCTCCGAACCAATCAGTCCTCCACGCACGACGACGAAAAGATCGACAAAACGGCGCTCGCGTAGAAGCCGATCGAGAAAGGCTTCGCCGATTCCATATTTGGTTGTCAGCCGCTTGAGAGCCGTGATTTCATAAGGGGCATAGTGATAGATGCGCGCGTTAGGATGCTCTTCCAATCTTGCGCGGAAGAATGCCAATAAATCGCTCAAAGCTTGGGCCTCGGCCCTGTGATCATGCGCCCAGAACGCTAGAAATTGCCCGTCAAACCAGAGCCCGTGCAGGTATTCCAGTCCGCCTTCGAAGTGTGGATCTCCTTCGATGTCATAGAAGACGTCGCCAGGCTGTGGTTCTGGCAGCAGGTCAAAGCCTTTGCCAGGTTCAGGCGCCCTCAATTCGAACGTTGGTCCGCCAGTCTTCCGGTCATGCTGCAGACGCGCCTGCGTGACCAGTCGCAAGCGAGTGTTCTCGGACATGCCGCGTACTGGTTGGGCGAGCGCCGCCAGCTCCGCCATGGTTTTGATACCAGCTGCTTCAAGCTTCTTGACCTGGCCCTTCGTGACATTCGCCACATTGAAGAGGCTGTCCTCCTTCGCCCATACATCGGCACAGTGATCTGCCCAACGACACAGGCCGCAGTCGGCGCAAGGCACAGGCCGCGTGGCAGCCGGTTCCGCCACGAAAGCCTCAAGCCGCGCACGGGCCGCTCGAGCGTAATGTGCGTAATCTGCCAGCCGCAGCGTTGCACGCTCACCTGTCCCGAGTTCAACATGCGCAAACACGGGAGGCACACCCTGAATTTCGGTCAGAAGGTCAGAGTAAAGCACGAGCTGCAGAACATGCTTGGGATGCGGTCGGCGTTTCAGTTTGGTGTCGGCCACTTCGTAACTGAATGGTCCAAGCGCTGAAGGCGTATCCACCCGCAAAAGAAAATCCGACCATCCACCCCAGTTCCCAGATAGAAATGCACCTTGGAAGACGACCTCGGCACCGCTTTGCAGTGCCGCGCGCGTCGTCTCGGAATCCTGGGCGATGTTTCCCCGTTCAATCTCCACGACTCTGTTGCCCGCGGCTTTCAGACGTTCGAGATGCGCCAGCTCGTGCGCATCTCCTTGCTTCTGCAGAAGTGCGGCGTCTTCTGTGTCTTCTCCCGGGGTGGGCCCTTCGCCTCTAAGGCGCAATAAGTCGAGCGCTGTCGCATGGGTACATCCCATGAACCGCATCAGGTCAGTCGCCGAAAAAAGGATCTTGTTGTCAATTTTCCGCATGGGTTCCAGCAATCATCAATGAGCGCAACCCTCGGGGCGGAAACGTCTCGTTAGCTTGCAGCTTCTTCAATAACATCGGTGGGTGTCAATATCTGTCGTGCTTGGCAAACATTTGATTCTTGACGCTTTACAGCCGACGACGCGCTGCGGACACTGCTATGCGGCGAAGCCGTTCTGGCCGCGAACAATCCGAAGACTTTTCGGCGCAATAAGGGAAGCGCGCTTGCCCTTTGCTCCCATCCAGAGTGAAAACCCTTTGGCGATTAAGTTTGCCGCATCATCCAGCGTATTGGCATAAACTGCGAATTCGGCATGGTGCTTGTTCTTTCCATGCGCCGGGTCCGCCAACTGATACCCTTTGCTGGTGATTGCCGGCTCTTCAATCACTCCGGCACGAGAGCTAATCCGTTCAATTTTGATCACACGTCCACGCATCGTTTTTTCCTCTCTGTGTTCTGCTGCGCCTGACGAGCCTCTCAACTCGCACCGTGGTCACCCTTGCCGGAATCGGCTCGACAGGACGCAATGACACAAATAGCCTACAAGGGTGTCAAAAACTGACAGGTCCAGAACACCCCATGTCCTTTTCCAAGGCCCAAGATCTCATTCGTCTTGCTCAGATGGCCGCCGCGCGCCGCGGCGGGGTCAGTCTCGAAGACATCTGTGACGAGTTTTCGGTTTCTTATCGCACTGCTCAGCGCATGACTGATGCGTTGGAGGCCACCTTCGGAAATGTCGTGGCTGAAGACGGTGGGGACCGGAAGCGACGCTGGTGCTTACGCGACACTGGACTCTCACGGCTACAACTTCGGCATGAAACTGGCGCCGAAGCACTGGAGATCGCTGCTCGTTCAGCCGAAGCAGAAGGCAGGCTACGGCATGCAAAGGCCTTGGCGGACCTTCGAGATGGTATGTTGGCAAGAGTGCCGGCCTCGAGCTCGTATCGAAGCGGACGCAGAGGCTGTCCTGATGGCCATGGGCCAAGTCACACGACCCGGCCCCCGTGTCAGTGTCGCTCCCGACATTCTTGACGCAATTATCGAGGCGCTGCGCGGACCCTTTCGGTTACGCGTGCGCTACAGTCAGGACACGAAGAAACGCATCCTGGAGCCGCATGGGGTATTGCTGGGGCACAGGACATATCTTGCCGCGCGTGACCCAGCAAAGGCAGATGAGGTCCGAAACTTCCGCATTGATCTTATTCATGAAGCAGAAACCTTGAATGAAAGCTTCAAGCTCCAGAACGGCTTCACCATTGCAGATTATGCGGCCCACGCCTTCGGGGTCTGGCAAGATCCGGCGCAATTCGGGGAAGTGGTCTGGCGCTTTAGGCCAGACACAGCCGCTCGTGCAGCCGGCTTTCAGTTTCATCCAAGGCAGACGTTGGAACACCAGCCAGATGGCAGTCTTATCGTCCGTTTCCATGCAGCGGGCTGGCTTGAGATGGTTTGGCACCTGTATCAATGGGGTGACAAGGTCGAAGTCATCGCCCCGGCGGAGTTGCGAGCCATGGTCGAGGACTATCGCCGCTCCGATTTTGCCGCGATGCCATGACCCAATTTCTTGAGGAGAGTTTGTATGAGCGACAGCTCGACGTTCCAAGCGTTGAAGGAAAAACAGAGGGCCATTCGCTCGGGATTTCCCGAAACCATGGGCCTTCGTGTCCACCGTGCAATCAGTTGGATCGGTCGTGCCGAGGCCTGTGAAGAAGACGATGACGCGCGGTTCATATTCCTTTGGATCGCATTCAATGCAGCCTACGCCGACGAACGAGAATTCCAGTCTATCCCGCTAGGTGAACGCGCCACGTTCCTTGAGTTCTTTGGTCGGCTGACACAGCTGGATGCTGATCGGCGGATCTACAAGGCCGTTTGGCAGCGCTTCTCTGGTCCAGTTCGTCTTCTCCTAGAGAACCACTACGTCTTCAGCCCGTTCTGGCAACATCACAACGGAATCGAAGGCTTCGATGATTGGCAGGAGCGTTTCAATGCTTCGGCCCGCGCCTTCGGACAGGCGTTCCAGGCTGGAGACACAGCGAGAGTTTTGAGTTTTGTCTTTGACCGTCTGTATGTTCTGCGCAACCAGCTCGTGCACGGCGGTTCGACTTGGAACGGCGGCGTGAACCGCGCGCAAGTGCGCGATGGAGCGGCAATCCTTGCATTCCTGATGCCAGTTTTTGTTGACCTGATGATGGATAACCCGAGCGGAGACTGGGGGCGTCCTTTCTACCCCGTAGTCTCGTAGCTTCGCGCAGTTCCTGCTGAGCTAAGAGCAGAACCCCGCACGTGCCTAGACCTTCTTCCGGCAAAGGTACCGCTAGCGGGGACCTTTCGCTCCGCATCACAATCAAATCTCCTTGCTATCATTAATGTTGTTTCGTATCGCTGCACCATTATAGATGGAGTCGGCATCATGAAGCACGTGATCCACGGCGTGGCAACAGCCACGGCAATAAGCATATCTGGACTAATGGCCTCGTCAGCACCGGCTCAGGCCTATCAGGTCGACTGTGCGATCCTCCTCTGCCTTGCGGGCGGTTGGCCTGCCTCTGCGCCCTGCGCGCATGCCAGAGCGGTCTTCATTCGGCGGATCACGCCATGGCCGATCGAGCCGCCCTTACAAATCTGGCGGTGTCCGATGGGTGTGTCTCTCAACGATCCCAGTCCGATGTCGCCTATGGAACGCCTTTATGACATCACGTTCCGCGATCCGCCCGAACCGCAGGAATCGACTCCGATCCCCCTTGTTCGCGTTCAAGCAGATGAGCAAGCCGACATCGACATCTCAGGCGACGCCTTTGATTTCGTGCGCAGCATACGGGTCTATCACATCCAGTATCGCCAGCACGAAAACCGAGATGGCGACTGCAATCGCAGCGACTCGACGCGATTGGGGTCCTACGGCGTGCAGGGCGACTACCGATGGACAAGATCCACCGTGGGCCAGGTGCCAGCCGCATCCGGCCTGAGCATCCCGAATGGATGTGGCAGCTACTTTTACCGTTCCGTCTTCGTCGACTGGCGTGATCACGCCGGGAACTATGGTTCTGAAGAAGTTCGCTACTGACAAAATCTGCGCGCGGTTTTTACCGCGCGCGTCCTGACAACCCCGCACGGAAGGCTGTGCAAAACCCCCGAAAAGGAGACGACGCCAGACCGTGAAGCCTGACGCCGTGCTAGAAAACTCCGTGAACAAGAGTTTCCTAGCGCACCGCTAAAACACCTGCAACCAGCAAAGTTGTTTTGCTGGCAAGAATGTTGTTGTCTCACGACATGGCGTCGGTTCTCCAAGGAGACCTCGACCATGGAACCTACGACCGGCCTGATCCTGCGACGGATCACGCAGACAAATCTCTCTGTTGCTGCGCACAAGCTTGCTACCCTCATCCTCGATGCCATCGCCTGGAAGGATGGCTACAACGGTTTGTCGCGCGGAACGGCAGCCTTCACCCTCTCTGCCCTAGCGGAGAAGATGGGTGTCTCACGACAATATCTTTCGGTTCTTTTGAGCGAACTTGAGACGTCGGAGTTGCAGCTCGAGCGGGCGAAGCCGAATGGCAAGTTCGCGCCCTGGATCTTTCGGTTTTCCGCCTTCGACAAGGAGAGTGAAACCCATGATCTCGTGTCAGGTGAAGGCGACACATCACTATCTAGAGATAATAATAACAAAACTATCTTCTCAGGGCTGATCGATATCACCGCGAGTTCGAACGTTTTTCAGACCAGTTGGGCAGAGCTGATCAAAGCGGCGAAGGCCACGTTGCCCTGCTGGAACATCGACACCCAGGTCATCTGGGATCGCTTCCTCGCCTTCAACCGGTCCCGAGGCAACGGCAGGGTGCCCGGCTTCCTGCTTGGCTTCATGCGCCGATGGCGAAATTCGTGGGGAACTCCAACTCGTCCCGCGGTCAAGCCGCCCGCGAGACCAATAACGGATCCCAAAGAGCGCGAATTGCTGAGACAGATGCAAGCCGCACCAACTGCGAACCGCCAGTTCCACGCGTCCGACTTGTGTCGCTTGATCGGACACGCTGCCTACGAAGCGCGGGTACTCGATGTGATCCGCAAGTTTGGGTGCCAGAGGTTTTCAGCGACCTTGGCGGTGCACGGACGAGCGGTGTTAGCAGGGGAAATTTCCAGGTAGGTTCGCTTGCCAAGCTTTGGAGCCGAGAAACACGGCGCGATTCAATATCCGATAGTGAAGTTTATGTTACGTATCATGCAATATCGACCTATGCATACTATTTTCTCAGCCATACCTGCCAACTTCAGGAAGCGTAAGACAAATCGCTGCGATCCTCCACTGTACGGAGCACAAACGGCCCTGACCAGTCGTTGGCAAGCTTGATTGCCGCAACGGCGCGGCTTCACCGAAGCGAACATTTCTGCAGGCACAAAACAATTGCCCCGCGGAAGCCATCAGTGGGTTCGGAGCCGCCTTCGCTCATGCAGTCATTGCTTGCACAGAAAGCATTTAATGCCGCCATTTCAAACATCCGTTTGTTAACAGCATTTCTCCCATTGCGATCGGCTATAAATGCCCAATCTCCGACCCGGGCAGACGAGGTCAGTTTCCGCTGGTCCCTAGCGATCTTGCTTCCTCCAACTCGGCCTCGTCCCAGAACCCGATAATAATTCCCTTTGACAACTCGCCGCCCTTCCGTCCCGAGATGCGCTTGTCCGATACCGTCACCCGGTTGTGGTGCCCGCGCGCCCAGCGGTCGAGGTGGGCCGCGAGCCTTTGGCGCTGGTCCGCGTGTTCGGGGGCATCCCCGAGATCGACAAGCTCCTGCGGATCGGTGGCAAGGTCATAAAGCATCGGGCGAAAGCCCTCAGCATGGATGTATTTCCAACGCCCGTCAAATACCATGACTAGCCGGCAATCGCCCACCGGCTGGTTCAGGATCTGGCGGGCGCGGCGCATCGAGTAATCGTATTCGCTGATCGCCACTTCGCGCCACGCGGGCGTCTCGCCGCGCAGCAATGGCAGCAGCGACCGCCCTTCCAGGATATGCGGGCAGGCCTCGCCGCCGAACCAGTCGACGAAGGTCGGCGCAAGGTCGATGGATTCGACCAGATCGTCCAGCACCTTGCCGCGCGTCGCATCGGCCTTGGCGGATGGGTCGACGACGATCATCGGCACCCGGGCCGAGGCATCGTGGAACAGCTCCTTCTCGCCCAGCCAGTGATCGCCAAGGTAATCCCCGTGATCCGAGGTAAAGACGATAAGCGTGTTCTTGGTGATATCCCGCTCATCGAGCCATGCCATGAGCCTGCCGATCTGGTCGTCGATCTGGGCGATCAGGCCCATATAGGCCGGGATCACTCGGTAGCGCACCTCGTTACGGGTAAAAACCCGGGAAAAGCGGTGTTCAAAATAGGCGGC
>NZ_JBVVRZ010000012.1:0-84081 GCF_055808435.1 Marinovum sp. J2-8
ACGCATGAAACGGCTGACCATGGGAAGATACAGCAGGACTGTATCGCGACGCACGCGCAGCCTGGGCACCAGGCTGGATGCGATGATCAAAACCACCAAAATTGCGAATACGACCGCCAGCAGGATCAAATTGTCTTGTATCCAATCGCTGACTGCCAGCACGTTTTGGGTGATCGTGGGCAGCGGTCGGCCAGAGAGTTCAAACATCGCCACAATTTCGGGTGCGACGCTGACCATCAGGATGGCGCAGACCAGCAATGAAATGGCGGCGACAAAGGCGGGGTAGATCAAGGCGCTGAGAATTTGTGCACGATCGGTGCCGCGGGTTTCCAGATGTTCCGCCAGCTCTTCAAAGACCGCCGACAGATCGCCCGCCGTTTCACCGGCGCGCACCGAGGCCTGATAATAGGGCGGAAATCCGCTGTTGCTCTGCGCCAAGGCCTCGGACAGGGACGCACCGTCCATCAGCGCGGCACGCGCGGTGGCTGCGACCGTGTCGATTGCGGTATGCCCATCCTGGCGAACGGCCTCGAGCGCGGCTTCGGCGGGCAGTTCGGCGGACAGGAGCACCGCCATCTGGCGTGTGAAAACCGCTTGTAGATCTGGGGTCAATCGCGCCTTGCGGGGGCGGCCCCACCTGCTGAGACTACTGGTGCTGCGATTGCGCAGAACCAGTTCCGATACAAACAGACCCTTTTGCTGCAATTGGCTGGATGCGTGGTTTTCGGTTTCGGCAATGATCGTGCCGCTGCGTTTCTTGCCCGTATCCGTAAAGGCGGTGTATCCATATGCGTTCACGCCACGTCTCCGACAACACGTAGGGTTTCGGCCATTGTGGTGCGTCCTGCCTGCACTTCGGTCAAGCCTTGCCCGATCAGGGTTTCACCGGCATTCAGCGCGATTTCGCTCAGCTCGCCCTCATTGGCACCTCTGTCGATGGCGGCGCGCAATGCGGCACCGATTTCGATCATTTCAAAGATACCCACGCGCCCGGCGTAGCCGGAGCCATTACATGTTTCACAGCCGATTGCATCAAAAACCTGTGCGGGCAGATCCAAATTGTGACGGTGAAAATAGGATTGTTCCGTCGGATCGGGGGCACGGGATCTGCGGCAATCTTCACAGAGACGACGCAACAGGCGTTGGGCAATGACACCACGCAGCGTGGCGGCAATCAGAAAGTCATCCAATCCCAGATCGCGCAGGCGCACCACCGCACCCACCGACCCGTTGGCATGCAGAGACGAGAACACCAGATGCCCGGTCAGCGCGGCTTGTGCCGCCACGCTTGCGGTTTCGCCGTCGCGGATTTCCCCGACCAGAATGACGTCAGGGTCCTGGCGCAGGGTCGCGCGCAACCCGGCGGCAAAGGTCATCCCGATCTCGGCGTTGATCTGTGATTGGCTGATCCGGGGCAGGTCGTATTCGATGGGGTCTTCGACCGTCACGATGTTGCGTTCATCGCGGTTCGCCAGTTGCAGCAGAGAATAAAGTGTCGTGGTCTTGCCTGCGCCCGTCGGGCCGGTGGCAAGGATGATCCCGTTGGGCAATGCCGAGAGACGTTCCAGCAGGACAATCTGCGAGGCCGACAACCCCAGCGCATCAAGCGGCATCAACCCCCCGGACCGGTCCAGAATACGCAGCACCACGCGCTCACCGTAATTGCCCGGAAGAGAGGAGACACGCGTGTCAATCATGCGCCCCCCCATAGACAACGGGATGCGGCCATCCTGCGGCAATCGGGTTTCCGCGATATCAAGACCCGCCATCACCTTGAGCCGTGACACGACCCTTCTGACCGGCACATCCGAACGCACCATAACAGGTTGCAGGAATCCATCGACCCGCTGCCGCACCCGCAATCCGCCTTCAAAGGGTTCGATATGCAGATCCGACGCACCTGCCTGAATGGCGCGGCGCAACAATTGGTTGACCAGCTGGATGACGGGGGCCTCGACCACGTCCTCAAGCAGGTCACGTTGCCGGGCGTTGATATTCGTGTCTTCGAGATCGAATAAAACACCGTCAGCTTCGGTTTCATTGGATTGATAGGCGCGCGCCAGCGTCTGTTCAAATTCCGCCGCGGTTTCAAGCGTGACAGTGGGGCAGGCATCCGCCCCCAAACGCCGCTGCGCTTCGCGCAGTCCCGTCGCGGTATAGTCCGGCCCAAGGACAAGATGCCCCGCATCCAGCACAACCTGCTGGTCGCGCGCAAAGGCAAACGGCAGCTTATTTACTGTTGAAACGGAGCCTGCTGGGAAGCGGCGGGTAGTTTCGTTGTTGGGCGAACTCATCGACAAATCCGGCATCAAATGGTTGATTGAGATCGGCACCGTCAAAGGGCAAACCAACCTGATTGGTTCGCGGGAAATTTTGATCATTCGTCGGTGCAATGGCAAGGCTTGCGGCTTTGGCTTCGCGCGCATGCTGTCGCGTCAGATCGCGTGCTTCGCTTTCTGAATTGACCACCCGCGGGCGGAGCATGATTAACAACACACGTTGGTTCTTGCTGGAGTTTTTGCCGCGAAACAGCGCACCCAGCATCGGCAGCTTGCTGAGCCCCGGTACAGACTGAGACACGGACCCGGACCCGTTTTCGAGCAATCCGCCAAGCATGATGACATTGCCGTCACGCACCAGCACATTGGTGGACAAGGCCCGTCGCGCCGTGATCTCACCGCCGGCAGAGGAGGACCGGTTGGTCAGGCTGGACACTTCCTGTTTGATCGCAAGTTTGACGGTCTGATCGGCGTTGATCTGGGGCGTGACGTTCAGGGTCAGACCGACATCCTGGCGTTCAATGGTCTGAAACGGATTGTCGGGTTGGGCGCTGTCGCCCGTCGAGGTGAATGATCCGGTCACGAAAGGCACGTTCTGCGCCACGACGATTTCAGCCTCCTGGTTGTTCAGCGTCATGATCGACGGGGTGCTGAGCAACCGGGTGGAATTGCTTGAGGCGATGGCACTGACCAGCCCCACGATACCCTTGTCACTTGATCCTGCACTCACCCCCAGCGAGCCGCCGGAACCGGGGGACGAGATGTCGCCATTTACGACGGATGCAACGAGATTGGTCAGGCTGGGCCGCCCCCCGAGCGCAAATTCGACACCCCCGACAATGGCATCGTTCAGGACCGCGCCAAACTGGACCGAAAGATCGGAAAACCCATCGACGGACATTTCGAATATCACCGCCTCAACCAAAACCTGCGAAGGGCGGCGGTCAAGGAATTGCACCATTTCGACAATATCCCCCAAGCGATCTTGCGGGGCGGTAATCAGCAATGTGTTGGTTTGCGTTTCGGGAACGATACGGATGTTGCCGCGTTGCCCCGTTTCGTCCGATGACTGATTGGTGATCGCGCGTAGCACCACATCCGCAAGCGTGGTGGCATCAGCGTAGTTCAGTTCAATCGCATGCGAAGAAACATTGTTACGCTGGGTGTCCAACCGTGCGGCAAGGGTGCGCAATTGGCGGCGCATGTCCTCGGGGCCGGTCACCACAAGTGCGTTTGAACGCGGGTCCACGGAAACGGCGGCACCGGGGGGATGATTTCCATTGACTGGATCACGTCGAGGACATCCGACGCATTGGCATTGCGCAGACGGATCATTTCAATCGGGCGTTCGTTGGGGGCATCAAGTCGTGCAATCAAATCGACGATACGTGCGTGGTTCTTGCCCCGATCCGAGAGGATGAGCAGGTTGGACCGTGGCACAGCCGTGATCACCGCCTCGGAAGGCAACAGGGGGCGCACCACCTCGACGATTTCGCTCAATGGGACATTTCGGACCTCGATCACGCGGGTCTGGAAATCCCCCGCGCCGCCAAGTGCCGCGTTCGAGGACAATTCACGTGCGATGTTCATCGGCACAATCCGGTCAGCCCCGGTGCCGGACACGATGGTCAAACGGTTCAGTTCAAGCACGCTGAGAAAAACACTATACAGATCAGCAGGGCTGAGTTGATTGGGGGCCAGAATGGTGACAGTGCCGCGCACGGCGGGATCAATGACAAAACTACGCCCCGTCGCCTCTGATACGATCTCGACAAATCCGCGCAAATCGGCATCCCGCAGATCAAGCTGAACCTGTGCGTGAAGGGGTGTTGTCGCGAGCGAAGTGAACGAAAGCGCCTGTGCGCCCAATATCACAAGGGCAACAAGTGTTGCCCGGGCATGGGTGAATACGATCATAATTTGCTCTGCCAATTATTGTTTTTCGCAAATTTTACTTCGCTCTTGGTCAAAGCATAGCCGAATTTAACCGTAAATACATCCCTGGCATTGGATTTTCGAAAACTGTGATCCTGAGGAATTACTCGCTGAAACCGAGCAATTCCGGCCGATCGTTGCCTGTATCGACCCACAGCCCCACCTCGTCGATACGGACAATGACCAGACCTTCTGTCAGGGCATCACCGACCCGCATGATCTGATCACCGGTGGGGTGGGAAACAAGCCCCCAGACGGCATCACCCGCGCGCACCACGCCCTTCAACTCATAGCCAAGTGACGTGAGGGGTGGTCTGGGCTGTTCAGGTGGCGCAGGAGGCTGTTTCTGTTCAACAACCACGGGTGTGGGCGGCGGAGCCGGAGGTTCGGGCGCTCCAAACAACGCAGGCCAGATAGGGCCGTTTTGGTTTCCGCGCTATCAGCGCCGATATGTGTCACGGCAAGCGAAATAGACGCGGGCATTGCGCGCGGCGCGGGGGCTGTCAGGCGGGTGGAAAGCTCAACCCCGGCAAGCACCGTCGCCGCGATCATGAGCAGTGTGAAAAAGGCCGCAATCAAACGCATTTTGCAACTCTGACATCAAGAGAGCCCTGTTTCATAGACCAATCAGCCTTCTTGTGATATTTGGTGAGACAATAAATACAAAAAAGAGCAGAACATGAAGACAGTAACTCGAGCACGCGCCGTAGGTGTCGGCTTAGCAACTATTCTGCTGGTGAGTTGCACCGATACGGCGCAGGTTTCGCAGAAGGGCTTCGCAGCACAGTACAGCACGGCGCGCACCGCACTTGAAAAAGGAAATTATGATTTAGCGGGCAGGGTTTATGCACGCATGTTACCACAAGCGGGGCCGTTAAGCGACCGCATTCAGCTGGAATATGCGCATGCGATGTTGCGGTCCGGCGAGTTCCAAAGAGCGTCTCAGATGGCCGGTGTCATCGCGGACCGTAGCAACGGCAGTGACCGTGCGGCGGCCCTGTCGGTCAAGGGCACGGCAGATCACGAGATGGCGCTGATACTCTTGCGTGAAGGTGATCAGATAAATAGCATGGCCCGTCTGAAGGCGGCGCAGCAATCACTGCAAGAGGTGCTGAATAAGCACCCTGATTTTGACCCCCTGGGCGCGCTCGCAGGGCGTCAGGCCAGCATCGCGGTACAGCTCAAGACCCTGCGCTAGACCATCGGCGCTGGCTTATGACCCCGGCACCAGCGTCAGGGTTGCCGCAACATTGCCAGAGGTCTCGGTCGCCTCGAAGCGAAACGCAGATATATCATAGGCCCATGCCGGATCCAGCCCCGACAGCCAATTCGCAAGCCGGGTAAAACGGACGTTATCGAACCGCAATGCGACAACACCGTCCCCGTCACTGCTCAGTTCGCGCACAGCGTCGCGCAGGCCCACTGCGATCAAATCCTGTTCGATCTCACTGGTGCCGACTGGGGTGCGCGGGCCGGGACGCGGCGATTGATCAAATCTGCGCGCCTCTTCCACCCGATCCTGGACCCAGAGATTAAGCGCCAAGGCCTGAGCCCGGTTTGCCAATGCGGTGTCCTGCGCGCCCTGCAACGGAAGTATGACCCCCATCACAAGCCCCATTGGCAAGATGACAAGCACAAGCAGCCCCAACAACACCCTTTCGCGCGGTGCCAGCCGTAACAGCATATCAATCAGCCGCGTGCTCATCAGTTCCGCTCCAATCCGGGGGATATGCTCAGTTCGGTGCGCACGCTATTGGTCCCCTCACGGACACGCGCATCACGCACGGTCACGGTCAGACCTGTTTCGGACAATGCACCGACCAGCCTCTCGGCAGCGGCGAAATCCGCAACATGCAGGAACAGATCAAGCGTTTCATTTCCCGCAAAGCTTGCCGACCGGGTTTCGGCGCCTTGTGCGGCAACAACCCCGGCAACGCGGTTGAACAACTCCATCGGGTCCGATTTCATCGCAGGGGCTGCACTGTCGGCCTGTAGTTTGCTCAACGCCTGGCTGACCTGGATACGTGCATCCAGCACCGGGCCGGTTTTGACAAAATGTTCGCGCACCAAGGCGGTCGTCGCGGCGGTGATGTCGCTTGTTTCTGCATTGATCCGGTCAATCATGATCATCCCGGACACCGACCATAAACCAGCCGCAATGAGACCGAAAAGAAGCGGCCATCGCCATGGCAACACCCGTTTTGCCAATTGGGTCCGGGCGATTTGCGGATCGCGACGCAAATCCATCCGAAGTTCACCATGTCCCAGGACCTGAGGCACGCCCAGACCCAGGGCTGTGATCCCGGCGGCATCCGCCACAACCGGAATATCGCGCGCCTCGAACAGGGCTTCGAGCTGTGGTTTGGCGGGTCCGAGGCGCAAAAGCGCCTTGGGGGTCGGCTCGGCATCGCGTAGCGCACGGTCCAGCATTGCAAGCGCTGAGGCGTTTGATGCGCCGAAACCGTCGTCGGGCCCAAGGCGCGCGGCGACACCATTCCGTGTCGCGGCAAGGGTCCAGAAATCAGGCCCGGTCGGCAAGGCAAGATAATCAGGCAATACCGCGCGAAGTGACATCCCGGCACATTCGCGCCATGCCTTGACCAGCGCCCGCTCCGCCACCAGAACGCGCCGCCAATCCTCACCGCTGTTGCGGGTTTGAAATGGCCGCATTTCAGCAGTTTCCGCATCCAGACCAACCTGATCCAGAAGTTGCCGACGGGCCACCTGCTCGCGGTTCTGGCCACGCAGCCCCTTGGGCAGATCGAGCGTCACGGCAGCAACATCCCCCCCCGGGACAAGCATGATCTGGCCCGCGCCCAACGCCCGATCCGTGGCAGCGACCGCATGCACGAAATCCGCGCTGATTTCTTGGAACGGGTCGGGTATCGCCACGCGCGTGCTGCTTTTCATAAGGGAATGAATATCCTTTTCACCATGCCGCCCCGTGCCCTTTTGATCAAGGGCGCAGTCACTTGAAGCGTGACAGGCGCCATTCAACCTGCGTGCCGATGGGGGCGCCTTCACGGCGAAACAGAACGCGGCGATTGGCCTGCCGGGCATCGAGCGTGACGGTGATATTGGCACCAAACCAGTTTGACCCCACAGAAAATCGCTGGGGATTGATCGCATCAGGGGTCGCGGGATCCACCGAAAGCCCGAATTCCTCAAAGACGTCGTCAATCGAGGCAAAGGGGTCTTTGTCGCGCCGTTGCACAAGTGTATTGAGTTGCGCTTTGGAAAGTTGTGGGATCATGGCGGTCAATACCGCGAGACCCGCCGTATTGACGTTGACCCTGCTGTTCGCCGGCAAGGCGCTGGCGTATTGTCGTAAAACGCCCATGTCCTCGGGCGTGAGCTCAGCCAATGCGGCCAGTTGATCCATCAAGACAACACCGCCACCCAAGGGGGCAACAGGCGGGTCCAATCTGGAAAATGCGGTGCTGTTTTCCGGCCCCCCAGGCGACACAAAGCGTCTGATCGCATCGCCTTTTTGCGGCGCAATGCCGATCCGATGCAACAATACCGGCCAGCCTTCATGGGCAAGGGTGTCGTCGGGATCAGAAAGCCAGTTGATGTTGAACAGCGCCTGTTGATCCGTGATCACGCCTGATACGCGCCCCCGTGCCAGTGGCACGTCGAGGGTGGTTCCGGCCCAGATGTCATGCGCGCTGTCCACCGGGCCTTCACCTTGATCACGATCCAGCAGGGTGCGCGCCATAGCCTCGAATGCGTTCATGGCATGGGTCAGGGCGTCGGCCTCTTGCATCGAGACAAGCCGCACACGGCCGCCCTCGGCGCGTGACAACAACAAAGTTGCCGCCGCGGCCATCGCCGCAACAAGCAACAGCGCATTCACCAACACGAAACCGCGTGATCCCTTGTCGGTTTCAGACATTTTCCAAAGAAGTTTCATTGCAATGCCTGAACAAGATTCAAATCGCCATGCCGCCCGGTTTGCAATGTCACTTCGACGGCAATGGGCATGGGGCTGAAATAGACCGGGGGGGCGCGCCGGGGCCGTCCTGATCCGTGAGCAGGGGACGCGCTGAAACCTGGGTGCTTATAGGGGGCGTGGATCCTGCCACCCATCCCACATTCGGCCAATATGTGCGTAGGCCAAACGCCTGCACGTCGCGCAACACCGTCATTTCAGGGCTGATCCCGACCTGTTCGGCGGGCACCAGCGCAGGCCAGAACTGCCGGGTCAGTGTTCCCTTTGCCGGGTCAAAAGACCATTCCGCACGATGCCGGTCCGTGTGGCTGGGGGTGAAACTCTCTTGGCCCGCGATTGACAGCCCAAGCCGGGTGCCGTCCTGCGACAGATCGATGGCGGCACGTGGCGCGCCCTGTGGTGGATAGAACAGCATGGGCACCAGGGATGTCAGATCGTTTCGCAGGAGCGCCAGTGCATTGCCTAGTTCTGTCGTTTCGGTGTCGATCTGGGTCAGGCGCTCGGACACACGTATGGTGCCGGTCAGGCTTTGCAATCCCATGACCGCCACCAGGGCAAACATCGCCATCGCAACCACAAGTTCAATCAGCGACAGACCTGCATCCGCCGCGACAGGGCGCCTGGGGGTCATCCCCCCTCCCCGGTAGATAAACGACGATCCGCGCCCCGACCCCGCGTTCCGATTGGGCCGAGAGGGACACCTGACGCACGCCACTGACGGTGGGCAGGGTTTCCGATGTGATGGTAAAGGTCTGACCGCCAAGCCGCACAACGTCGCTCAGGCTTGGGGTGCCGAGGGGCAATCGCAGCTCTTCGGCGCGGTTGCGGACCGCAAGCTGTGCCAGCATCCGATCCTTGGCCCCGCCAATGGCGACCCGCGCCTGATCGGTCGTGCGCACTGCGGCGATACTGCCCATGGCCAGCACGAAAACGGCAATCACCAGTTCCAGCAAGGTGAGGCCCCCATCTGAAGCCTGATCTGTCCCCAATCTGCGGCGCATCTTGTTCACCCGCATGACATCCCCGCCACCCCATCACTGCGACAGATCACACGGGTGTTGGTTTCAGGCGCGAACGATAGGGAAAAGGCGGTTATCCGACCATCCGGCAACATGACAATATGCGGACTGTTCGGCCCCTGGCGTGGGGTTTGAAGCCGGAGTGTCACGACACCGCGCCATCGGATTTCATGCTGGGGCTTTGCCCAACCATCCACCGTTTCAACAGTGGATCGAAAGCCGCGCGCCGTCACAAACAAACCCTGTTTCTGCCGACCTTGCAGGGCGCGGGCGCGGGCGCTTTCCACCTGCCTTTGAAACCGCAGCACGTCACTTTCCTGCGCGGTGCGATCGCTTCTGGACACGAAAAAGCCGACACCCACCGCCAGCACCGACAACACCGCAACCACCACCATAAGCTCGATCAAGGTAAATCCGGCGGATCTGGCAGACCCGGCCAATTCATGGTCCGGGTCATCGCGGCAAAGCCGGGTTAATTCTGGTCCCATGATCCGATGTCGGCATCCGCACCGCTGCCACCTGTTGCGCCATCTGCACCATATGTGAATACATCATATTCCCCATACACACCCGGCGACAGATATTGATATGGCTGTCCCCAAGGGTCGCGGGGCAAACGGTCGATATAGCCTTTGGCGGCATAATTTGCCGGGGCTGGATCTGTTGCCGGGCGGCTCACCAGCGCGGCCAGACCCTGCTCGGTCGTCGGATATCGCAGATTGTCGAGCCGATAGAGTTCCAGCGCGCTGCCGACAGCCGCAATATCCGATTGTGCCCGCGCGGCACGGGCCTGATCGGGCCGGTCAATCACGCGCGGCACGACCACCAGAGCCAGAATGGACAGAATGACGACCACAACCATGAGTTCCAGCAGCGAAAACCCAGCGTCGCGTGAAGATTTGTAATCCGGTTCAGCTTCAGCGCCAAATTTGACTGCGGGGTTGGGGGGCATGATTATTGAAACTTCCATGTTGGTCGCGGGATGATAACGCCAGTATGTCGCGCTTGTCCATTGTGGGATGACGGGGCAAAAGGGTTCATGGTTGCCATTGATACCACTGCGTTTCTGCTATGTCTGACAGGTCCGGCGATCGGGTCTTTCATTGCTGTGCTGGTGGACCGTCTGCCGCGTGGTGAAGATGTCCTTGTGTCGCCATCGCAATGCCGAAGCTGTGGCAATCAGCTGGGGGTCTTCGATCTGATCCCGATTGTGTCCTTTGCCGTGCAGAGGGGGCGCTGCCGTCACTGCGCGGCGCCCATTCCCGGTTTCACGCTTTATGCCGAAATACTCGCGTTGGGGGCAGGGGGGCTAGCGGTGCTTGCCGGAGGCGGGGCGGTGGACATGGTATTGTCGGCTGTGTGGCTATGGCTGTTGCTAGCTCTGGCAATGAGCGACGCCATCTGGATGCGCTTGCCGAACATACTGACCTTTTCGGCCTTTGTTTTGGCACTGGTCCTTGCGGTTCTGCCGTATGGCGTGGGATTGGAGGCTGCGCTTTGGGGCGCGGGGCTTGGTGTGGGCAGCTTTGCCCTGGTGCGTTGGATATATGAAAAGACACGCGGCCAGGTCGGGCTTGGGCTTGGAGATGTCAAACTCATGGCGGGGCTTGGGGCCTTTGCAGGCGGCTTTGCTTTGCCACAGCTTGTGTTGATCGCCGCGCTTGCTGCTTTGGCGGGGGCAATCGTAACCCGAAATGATGTAAAGGATGGCCTGAGCGGCATTCGGGCCTTGCCTTTTGGCACCGCCCTTTGCCTTTCTGCGGCATTGATCTGGCTCTGGCGCGGGGCGTTGCAAAACCAGTTATAACTTGCAGATCACAAAGGTTTTTGAGTTGATGCGCATTATTTTAGCGATTCTCAGGCCAAGGAACCGGGCTGGAAAGAAAGAGATATTATGTTGCTTGCCAGATATTTGACACCCGTCGCGCTGTGCATGAGCCTTGCGGCCCATTGTCCGCACAGTCGCTGCCGTCCGAAGTCACGGAGGCACTTGAGCGCGGCGATTATTTCGAAGCACGCACAGCATTGGCCCCGCTCGCGGCCAACGAAAACGCGCAGGCGCAGTATCAATACGGTATCTTGTTGTTGCGGGGGCAGGGCGGGCCATTGGCCTTTGAGGACGGCATTGTGATGTTGGAATCCGCGGCCGCACAAGATCATACCCTTGCAGCCCTGTTGCTGGCGCGTCTCTATCTGACAGGGTCGGCTGCGGGAGCTCCGCACGATCCCGAACGCGCGGCAGAGTTTCTTGCAATCGCGGCGGCACAGAACAACGGCGAGGCGCAATACTATCTTGGGCTGCTCTATCAAAGCGGCAGTGGCGTCGCAAAGGATCCCGCGCGGGCGTTCAGCTTGTTTCAGAGGGCCGCAGAGACCGGTGATCGCGAAGCACAATACGAGTTGAGCAAAGCCTACGCAAACGGGCAGGGCACAGACATCGACAAGACAGAAGCACTGCGTTGGCTGCGGGTGGCGGCAGACAGCGGTCAGGCCGAGGCGCAGTTTTTCCTGGCCAATGCGTTGAACACCGGGCGGGGTGTTGCGCGCGATCAAGCCGAGGCACAAAAATGGTATCGCCGCGCGGCTGAAAACGGCATTCCTTTGGCGCAGCGTATTCTGGGCGGTCAGTACCTGACGGGGGATGACATTACAGCCGCCAACCCAAAGGAAGCATTGCGCTGGCTGGGTCTTGCTGCCGAGGCGGGCGATCCCGGTGCCATGCACAATCTCGCAATGGCCTATGGTGGCGAATATGGCATTGCGCGCGACGACGCCAAAGCGCTGCTGTGGTACGGGCGCGCTTCGGAGGCAGGACTGGCACGATCCACTTATGCGCTGGCCCATTATTACGAGCAGGGCCGCGGTGTGCCGGCAAACATGGAGCAAGCGGCCTTGACCTATCGCAAGGCGCTTGAGCAGGGAGAAGACAGGGCGGGATTGCGGCTGGGATATTTGACCGGGCAGGGGCTGCTTGATCCGTATATGCCGCCACATTTCGGGGTGGATTGGGCTTTGGCGGCGGCGCGCACGGGGGACGCAGATGCCAGGAGCTGGCTGCAGCGTCATGCGGATAATGGCCTGCGTACAGCCCAAACTGCATTTGCGTTGTTGCTGCTTGATGATGCGGGGCAGGCCGCGGATGCGGCGCCCTATCTTGAACAGGCCGCCATGGCCGGTGATGTGACCGCACAGTTTGAGGTTGGAACGCTTTACACCACCGGTCTGGGCGTGACGCTGGACTACGTTCAGGCGCATAAATGGCTTAATATTGCCGCAGCAAGTGGCCATGAAAAAGCCCGCGAAAGACGCGATGTCTTGGGGGATCTGATGACAGGTGAACAGATCGCTGCGGCACAGACGGCGGCGCGTGTGTTTTTTGAAACGGCATCGGAACGTCTGCCAGAAGGCGTGGCAGGCAACCGCCGCGCTCAATGAGATTTCTGCGTCAAAACATGGCCGCCGTCATGATGGTGATTGCCACCTGCCAGACAGGGATCGCGCAAGATTTGTCAGCTGTGCCGTTTGAAAAGGTTCAGCAACAGGCTGACATCGGATCACCCATCGCCCAGATCGAGATTGCCAATCGCTATCTGGACGGAGATGGGGTTCTGCAGAACTTTGTTTTGGCAGCTCGGTGGTTTGAAAAAGCGGCCGTGCAAGGCGAGGCGGCGGCGCAAAACAGCCTGGGCAAGTTGTATCATGCAGGATTTGGCGTCGCGCGTGACGTGCCTGTCGCGCTGCGGCTTTTGTTGCAGGCGGCAACGACCGGCAATGCGCAATTCATGCACGATTATGCATCCGTCGTGGAAACGCCCGCGGGGGGTGCGGACTTTGCCGCCGCCGCGGAATTCTATCAACGCGCCGCGGCGGCGGGGCATGTCGATGCTGCGGTAAGCCTTGCGGTTCTGTATCAAAATGGCACCGGCGTGCCGCAGGATATGGATCGGGCCCGCAGGCTTTATCAGTCGGCAGCAGTCCAGGATCACCCGCGCGCATTGAATAATCTGGGGTTGCTCTATGTGCGCGGTGACGGTGTTGCACAGGATTATGGTCGGGCGGCGTTGCTGTTTGAACGTGCCGCGGAACTGGGTTTGCCAATGGCGTTGCGCAACCTTGGTGTGATGTATGAAAACGGCTTTGGCGTGGCTTTGGATGAAAACAAGGCGGCCACATTGTACCGGATGGCCAGCACCGGTGCGGGCGCGGAAAGCGCCGTGCACTTTGTCAACGATGCGCGGTTGGCCCCCTTGGGACAGGACGCCGAGACCATGGCCCAGGTGCAAAAGGCGGCAATCGCGGCGATCCCGTGGCCCAGTTTCAATTGGGCTTTGCGCTTGTCATCCGCGCAGAAAGCACCTTTCAAGACATGCGCACCGCCGCAAGAATGTTTGAAGCAGCAGCAGAGGCAGGCCTTGGGCCCGCGATGGCCAATCTCAGCGTGATGTATTTCAAAGGACAGGGATTGCCCCAGGACTACATGCTGGGACATATGTGGCTGATGCTGGCAAAAGCCGCTGGCGCGGACACTCAGCAGATCAATGCGGCATTCGGATCGAAGGCATCCACCGACCAGGTGAATGCAGCACAGGAACGTGCCATGGGTCTTCTGAAGTCATATGCGCTACAGACCGACCAAGATGGTTAATTTTTTGCAATCGAAGCAAAGATCTGCTAAAAAGTAGTATCGGTTTTCGTTGCCTGCGCCGACCTTGTCGGTGACATATATTACAAGGGACTAAAACATGACGCGTATTATTGTGAGTGTTATTTCTTCACTTTCCTTCCTAGCTCTTCCCGTACAGGCAGAAACCCCTCGGCCCGTTCAGCAAAACAATTCAAACGCCGTTTGGTTCGAAAACTGGATCGGATTGCGCAACGCCACAATGGTCGTTTCCGCACCGGATGGTCAATTGGTGTCAATTTTCGCGGCATCCGGAGCCCCGGTATTCGAGTTGACCGGGAATGAGGTCATGGATGGTATCTATCGCTATGAGCTGAACGCCGCGACAGAAGAAGAAGTCAAAATAGTAAATAAAATCAACGACGGACGCGGAGATGTGTCCAAAGACACAACGGCAAAGCCCTTTTTCCATTCCGGGGCGTTCATAGTTCAGCGCGGTGTGATCGTTGAACTCAATGAGGCCGAAGAAGAAAAATAGCCTGTTTTGCGTCCTTGAGGGCGAAATGACTGTTCCAATGGAAGATTAAAAAATGAAAAAGAACATGAAAACATTTTTGCGCGGTACGGCGCTTGGCGCATCCGCGCTGTATCTGGCTGGCGGCATTGCCTATGCCGATCAGGTCATCGTCGATGATCTGATCGTTCAATTCAGTCTCTGCGTTGGCAATGACTGTGTGAATGGCGAGAATTTCGGTTTTGACACGATCCGGATGAAGGAAAACAACACCCGCCTGCACTTCCAGGATACCTCTAATTCGGGCTCATTCCCCAGTGCTGACTGGCGTCTTGTTGCAAATGATTCATCAAATGGCGGCTCGAACAAATTTGCTATTGAAGACGTCGATGCCGGACGTCAGACATTCATTATTGAACAGGGCGCCCCGGCCAATGCGATGTTCATGTCCAATAGCGGGGATCTTGGGATCGGGACGTCCAACCCCATTGTTGAAGTGCAAGCCGTGGACGGCAATACACCGACACTGCGGTTGGAGCAGAACGGTTCAAATGGCTTTACACCCCAGACTTGGGACTTGGCGGGCAATGAAGCCGGCTTTTTCATCCGTGATGTGACAAATGGTTCACAACTGCCGTTCCGGATCATTCCCGGTGCCGATTCAGAAATCACTGGTGATTGGCGCGAACGACAACGTTGGGATTGGTGGGGGCACAACACCAGACGCATCGCTGCACGTGAACCGTACCGATGGCACGGCGCAGATCCTTGTGCGCGATACAGGCGGTGCCGGCCCCCGTCAGTTGGTCCGTATGGAAAACGACGGTGCGGTTCAACTCTACATGGACAACACGTCAAATACGAACGCGCAGTGGATGTTCAGTGCGGGGCAGAATATGCTGCTGGTGCCAGGCGAAAACACGTCACTGGCGGTGTTTGATCTCTCCAATACCGGAGATCTGCAAATTGATGGCGCCTTGACGCAATCATCCGACAAAAACCGGAAGATGGCAATCGAACCGGTTGATCCCACCGAAATTCTGGCGAAAGTACGGTCAATGCCCGTCGCCGAATGGACCTACAAGCATGATGCTGCAACAGGTATCCGCCACATCGGACCAATGGCGCAGGATTTCTATGCTGCATTCGGAACGGGTGCGGATGAAAAGGGTATTTCGTCGCTTGACGGAACCGGCGTTGCATTGGCCGCCATTCAGGCGCTGAGCGCGGAAAACATCGAATTGCGCGCGCGTCTCGACACATTGGAGGCACAACAGGTTCGGGTTGATTGATACCCTGCCCTTATGACCAAAACGGGTGCCCAAGGGCACTCGTTTTTTGTAGCTGTTGATTTGAAAATAAAATTTCTTGCAACTCTGATTGCAGATGCCGCACATTTCGCCAACACTCGGTCGTGCCGTGTGACCCCAGGAGTGTTGCCTGCGCTCCCCTTTCGGAGACATGTCCATGGATCGCTTCATCCATAGCCCTTACGAAAAAAGGTTTTTTATTGCCGCGCTGATCGTCGTGGTTCTGGCCTATCTGTTCTGGACCGGATCGCGCTATCCGGCCCTTGATGAAAAAGCGATGATGTCCGGGGCAATTCAGCTTGAGGACCCGCTGAGTTTCGAAGCAAAGTTCGCCCTGTCCGAAGGCATGTCCCTGCTCGAGCGGATCTTCTGGACGACGCTGAACTGGATCAACACCAACAAAAAAGGCATGACGTTTGGTGTTCTCTTTGCCGCGGCTTTCCTCACCATGCTCCCGCTTCTCAAGAAGAAGAGCTTTCGCGGCGGGTTTTCGAATTCCTTTCTGGGAATGGTGATCGGGACGCCTCTGGGAGTTTGCGTGAATTGTGCGGCGCCGATTGCGCGGGGCATGTATTCATCCGGGCTGCGGGCGGAAACGACGTTAAGTGCCATGATCGCATCCCCGACGCTGAACATCGTGGTGCTGACGATGCTGTTCAGTTTGCTGCCATTCTATATGGCGGTCACCAAGATCTTGCTGAGTTTGTTCATGATCTTGATTGCGGTGCCGTTGATCTGTCGGTTCCTGCCGCAGAAAAGTCTGCCACCAGAAGAAATGACCTGTGCCCTTCCGTTGTTGAACATGGAAGAAAACCGCCGAATATCACGCGAAAACATCGGCATGGCCCTGATCGGGGTCGCGCGCAGCTATGCTGGAAATCTCTGGTACATCGTGAAAATGACGGTTCCATTGATGCTGCTGGCCGGGCTTCTGGGGGCGGTTGCTGCGACACTTGTGCCTCAGGGTTCGATTGTGAACCTACCGTTTGCCTTTGGCTTTGTTGTGCTTGTTGCAGCGCTCGGGGTATTTCTGCCTGTGCCCATCGCCTTTGATGTTGTGGTGACGGGGGCCTTGCTGAGCGCCGGATTGATGCATGGCTATGTCATGACTTTGCTGTTCACGCTTGGGATATTCTCGATCTATTCATTCTTTATTGTCGCACAATCCGTCGGGCTGCGCGCGGCAGTGATGTTGTCGGCTTGTGTGGTGGCTCTGGGTGTGGGCGCGGGGCTGGGTGCGCAAAGCTATCACCAATGGCAAACGGAACGGGCGCTGAAAATACTGATCGGGGCCGATGCCACACCCAAGCATATGTGGGGCGCGGCACAGGCGGCAACCATGGATGGGGTGACTGTCACCGCGACACCATTTTCCCCGTCTTCGCCCGCTGCCGAAACCGGGTTTATCCGGCGTGAGGCCGACACCATCGGAATCGACAAACCGCTGGAATTTTCGTTCCGCGATATGTGGCCGCCGTTTTGGGAAGGACGCAGCCTTGCCTCGGGGGACATTGACCGGGATGGCGATCTTGATCTGGTTGTCTCTTCAACCGAAGCCGGGCTGTATCTTTATGCCAATGACGGTGCTGGCGGGTTTTCCCGTATGGATACCACCCTTGGGGCGCTGGCAAAACTTCTGGTTTTCAATACGGTGATTGCCGATCTGGACAATGATGGCTGGCCCGACCTGTTTTTCACCACATACCTCGACGGCAATTACATCTGGCGCAATGTGAACGGGGTGTTCGGTCCCGAACCACCACAGCGCGTCGCCATGGGACAAGAGACACTGCTCAGCCTCGCGGTATCCGTCGCGGATGCAGATCGTGATGGTGATCTTGATGTCGCATTGGGCAATTGGTCCGCTGGATGGTATCGCCGCATCCCCGGTGAGGAAGCCCGCAACCGGATTCTGTGGAACGAGGGGGGCACACTGACAGGTGACAGGTTCACTGACTTGCCGGGGATGCCCGGTGAAACATTGTCGATCCTGTTCTCCGACGTTGACAGGGACGGGTCAACCGACCTGATTGTCGGCAATGATTTTGATATCCCGGATTACTTCTATCGCGGTGACGGGAACGGCGGCTTTGACATGATTGATCATGACAGTGGTTTGATCCCGCATACGACCACCACGACGATGGCCGTCAAAACCGCTGATCTGCATAACACGGGGCGACCTGACATCTATCTTGCCCAGATTGCGGGCCGTTCGTCCGGTGTGTCCGACACGCTCAAGATGCAACCGCTTTCACAGTATTGCAACAAGATCGAAAACACCGACGCAAAGACCATTTGCGAAACCAATATGGCGATCAAATCGTGGTACAAATCCGGCAACAATTTTGATCCGACCTATGCCGCGCGTTGTCAGACACTTGGTCCACGCAACGCGCGAGAATGCCAGGCGATGCTTATCAAAGATCTGGCCATTCAGAAACGGGACTCGGAACTTTGTGCGCTGATACCGGCGACCGCACGGATCCCGCGGGCATATTGCGACATACATTTCAAACCACCACACAGGCCGACCGAGGCTGAAATCGCTGTCACCCATCCACAAATCCTGCGCTCCAATGTGTTGTTGTCCTGGGAAGGCCGCAATTGGCAGGACCGTGCAAAGGCACAGGGTCTTGATGTTGGGGGATGGAGTTGGGACACAAAGATTGCCGACTTTGATCTTGATGGGTTTCAAGACGTTTATATCGTGAACGGCACTTGGGTGCCGAATGAAGTGTCACCATCCAACCTGTTTTTTCACAACACCGGTCAGCAGAACTTTGTCGAAGCCTCCGGTCCGTTCGGATTGGAAGACTATCTGATGACTGCCGCGGCCACGGCGTTTGACATCGACAACGATGGCGACCTTGATCTTGTGACCCATCCGGTGAATGGCCCGCTTATGGTGTTTACAAATACGTCGCAACGGCGGGGGATTGTGATTGTCTTGAATGACCACCGTGGAAACCGCGATGGTATCGGGGCGGTCCTGACCCTGACGGATGATGCTGGCGTCACACAAAGCCGCGAGGTGCAGATCGGGGGCGGGTTCATGTCCTACGATGCGCCCCGCGTGCATTTCGGCCTGCAGGACGATCACAGCGCGCAAACGCTGCATATCCGTTGGGCGGATGGATCAGAGAGTGATGTTCCCGGCCCATTTGAAGGCGGAAATTTATACACCGTAAGTCGCCCCTAAAGCGCTTGGCGAAATACTTGAGATACGCGGTACCAAATATCTCTGGACACTGAATGGTCGGCGGCAAACGGGCCATGCAGCCCGCCGCCATCGCCGCGAAACAGCAGGCGCACTCAGACCATGCGCAACCCAAGAAGCATCACCCGGCAAGGCACATTACCCATAATTGAAAAGCCCTCGCTGAAAGGCACCCCAAGTACCGTGAGGCCGTCACGACGGATGCCAGCTTCTCCCGAATTTCTTTGCAATATCAATGAAAATAGAAACAATGCTGCATCATAGTACATGTCAACTTTTGATCAGGGACCTGAGATGAAACATTTATTTGATCGCCGAAACATGATCCGGTCAGCTGTTCTGTCGGTATCGATATCGATCGCAACCTCAGTGGCAGCACCTGTGATGGCGCAGGAAAATTACGTCGGACAGATCATTCCAGTCGCGTTTACATTTTGTCCAAGGACCACAGTTCCAGCCGAAGGACAGCTTCTCTCGCCCAATCAGCACCAAGCTCTGTTTTCGCTCTATGGCACAATCTTTGGGGGAATGGTCGTACCACCTTCGCCATGCCAGACTTGCGTGCGCGCTCTCCGATGGGGAATGGCCAAGGTCCGGGTCTTTCGGACAGGCGGATTGGCACCAAGGGTGGGGCCGAAACCCGCGTTCTGAACATTCAGAACCTTCCCGCACACAGACATGCCGTCAATGCAAACAATCATGATGGTGACAAGCCCGGACCAGGTGGCAAGCTGCTTGCGGCGGCGCCAACAGGTGCGACAGGCAATGAGACGATCTATTCGACGCAAGATCCGAACGTTTCCATGAACCCTGCAATGATTTCCCGCACTGGCGGCAGTCAGCCAATGCCCACGGTCGACCCGTATATTACCATTCGGTATTGTGTCGTCACACAAGGTATTTTTCCATCGAGAAACTGAAAACAGGCAGATCATTGTTTCAAGACGCGCCGAGTTGCCAGTGATTTTTCTGACTTCCTGCGGTGATCGTTCAAACATTTTGAGGACCAAAAATGACCAAATTCAGCAAACATCTCGTGATGGCAGCCAGTGCTCTTGGCTTGGGTGCTGTCCTCGCCGGAATGCCGGATCAGGCCGCCGCACAGGACCGCTATATCGGTGAGATCATGTATAACGGGTACACTTTCTGTCCCCGAAACACGCTCCGCGCAGAGGGGCAACTTCTGCCGATCAGTCAACATACGGCACTTTTTTCGCTTTACGGCACCACATACGGTGGGGATGGCCGGTCCACTTTCGGTCTGCCCGATTTAAGTGGGCGTGTCCCCATTGGACAAGGGACCGGGCCGGGGCTTTCACCGATCAGGCTCGGGGAAAAAGTCGGCACTGAAGACATAACGCTGAATGAAACGCACCTTGCGAACCACAAACACGCCGTGAATGCCACTAATTCGGATGGCAACAAGCCGGGTCCGGGCGGCAAACTCCTCGCAGCCGCCCCTCCGAACGGTACAGGCAGCGAAACCATTTACTCGGATCGGGCGGCGACGACCCAGATGAATCCAGAGATGATCGCTGAGACCGGCGGGAACCTTCCCGTTCAGGTCATGGATCCATACCTCGTGATCAATTATTGTGTGGTTTTGACCGGGATCTATCCCTCCCGGCCTTAGGTTTGACGCTTAGGAAATTGCACGAATTCAGAAAGATTGGAAATTTCGAAATGCGAAATATCAAGCTTGTAAAAACACTTCTTGGTGCACTGGTATTGGGCGCAGCCACTCTCACAAGCCCGCAAAAAGCGGCTGCGCAATCATATGTGATCGGTGAAATCATCACGGTTGGATATAATTTCTGCCCTCGTGGAACATTTGACCTTGAGGGTCAGCTTCTTGCCGTCAGCCAGAATGATGCGCTGTTTTCGCTCCTGGGCACGATTTATGGCGGTGACGGGCGCACAACCTTTGGGCTGCCGCACACCCGTGGCCGAAGCCTTCTTGGTCAAGGTTCCGGTCCCGGCCTCGGAACGTTCCAAATGGGGAGCTTCGGTGGTCAAACAATCCAAACAATGAGTGTTTTGACATTGCCACAACACTCTCATGAAGTAAGAGCCACCAACAGAGATGGCGACAAACCTGGACCGGGCGGCAAACTCCTGGCTGCGGCACCACCGGGTGGTGTCGGATCAGAGACGATCTATTCTACTGCAGGCGCAAACCGACAGATGTCCGACACGATGCTTTCGACCACTGGAGGGCAACAATCCTTCCCGATCCGGGATCCCTCTTTGGGTATGCGGTTCTGTATTATAGCGAACGGCCCTTATCCGTCCCGCAGCTGATCAGCTGAACTGGGCTGGTGGGGCGCCCCACGAGAGGCGAAGCCGGTTCTGTCATGTGTGTTTCATGGATATTGCGCGCCTGAACACGCATGGCCTCCGCAGTCGCGGTGTCATTTCACTTGCGTCCTGCCAAGGTTCCCCCGAAAGAAGGACCGAGGGAAACCGCCGCTGAGAGATTACATTCGATGATCGTTTTCGAGAACGTCTCAAAATCCTTTGTCATGGAAGGACGCCGCAAGGTCATCATGGAGAACGTCAACATGACGTTTCCGGATGGCCGTTCAGTCGGGCTTCTCGGGCGCAACGGGGCGGGAAAATCCACGCTATTGCAGATGATTGCCGGCACGATTCCCCCGACATCGGGGAAATCATTACCACCGGCGCGATATCCTGGCCGGTGGGGTTCGCCGGTTCGTTTCACGGCGAACTGAGCGGGGCACAGAATTGCCGGTTCATTGGTCGGATCTATGGGGTCGACACCGACGATCTGCTGGATTTTGTCGAGGATTTTGCCGGCCTTGGCGTGCATTTTCATTTGCCTATCCGCAGCTATTCATCAGGGATGAAATCGCGTCTGGCATTTGGTGTGTCGATGGGGGTGGCCTTTGACACCTATCTGGTGGACGAGGTCACGGCGGTGGGGGATGCAAATTTCAAACAGCGCAGTGATGCGCTGTTCAAGGAGCGGATGAAAACCGCGGGGGCTGTGGTGGTCAGCCATTCGATGCAGCAGATCCGCAACCTGTGTGACGCGGTGGTCGTGCTCGAAGGCGGCCAGTTGCGGTTCTATGATGACGTTGACCAGGGGATCGAAGACCACAACAAGAACATGCAAAGCGGACCACGCTAAGCGCTTAAACGCGCCCTAACATGGCTGCCAGATAGAAACTTGCGCTGGCCAGGCGGGTCTGGCGATAAAGCCCACCCCGCCAGAATGCGAGACATCGGGCCGGACCGGGGCGGGTGTCGGTGAAAATCCGCAACAGGATACGGTTTTCCGGCGTGAGCAAGTGGGTGATGGTGTTCAGCGCTGCGATATTGGCGTCGATCCATCCGCCATAGGTCCGTCCCAGCACCTGGGCGCATCGGTGCAGAGTGGCACGCAATCCCTCATGTGCCCCCATGACATTGGTGTCGTGCTGGCGATAGTGGTTCATACGCGCGGTATCGACATGGATATGCCCGCCGGCACCGCTTATCAGCTGATACAGCCACCAGTCGTGATAGGGGATGCCGCCCCGGGGCAGGCCTGCGGCCCGCACCAGCGCCCGCGCCTGTGCGTCCATGACAAGACTGTGGCCGCTGACCACGTTCTGCACCAGCGCGTTGCGAAACGACGGGGCACGGGGCGGTGGCCGGGACAGGCCAATCACATTCAGCGCCGCATCGGTATGGAAACATTGCGCACTGTAAAGCGTCATCGGCCCGCTGGCATGCAGGGCCGCCAGCGCAGTCGAGAGTTTGTCGGGATGCCAGACATCGTCCTGATCTGACAGGGCCACAGGCCCGTCGAGGGGCAGGTCGGGATGGGTGAGCAGGGACATGAAATTGGCCGCAGCGCCAGCGCGCGGACCCTCCAGCAGGCGAATGTCGCGCCCAGTGCCATGTTGCACGCGAAAGGCGTCGATTATGGCGCGGGTGTTGTCGGTCGATCCGTCATCGGACACCCAGAGATCCCACGCCACATCGCGCTGTGCCACATAAGACGCAAGCTGATCCGGCAGATATTGCGCGCCATTATAGGTCGCCAAAAGGATCGTGATACGCGGCCGCACAGGCGGAATCGAAAGCTGCACGGGGGCGTCGGGCGAGAAGGCAGCTTTGGTTTCGGGCACTTTTCGATCTCTACTGCGGGCGAAGAGGGCGTAAACGGCTCTTTCGATCCTGCCCGAATGGATGGAGCAACTTGATGGATCAGAAAGGCCGCCGACGCAACCTGTCGTGCAGTCTGGCCCCGGTCGGGCACGTCCAAATCGCAACATCTTGAATCGTATTATCAACGAGAGCCACAGTTTGGCCCTTGCTGCTCCGCAGCCCGTCCCCGCCGCCCTGACACACCCAACCCCGGTGAGACGGTGTAGGTGGAGAAAGGGTGTGGCAGAGATAAGACATGTCTCGACCGGTGAAAACGGGTCGAAGGCGCATATGATCGGCCTGGGGGATGTGATCGCCCATGAGATCAACGGAAATTTGCAGATTTATACCGCAAGCGGCATGGGTGGCGGGGTTCTCGTACGGTCGGGCACGGGCAATCTGGGGTGCGGGATTCCGAAATTATGGACCCGAACAGGGTCTTGCAGCGCCACGGGATCTGTTGATGACCGAGATTGACGGTACCTCGATACTGTTGGCGGCAGGACAATATGGCACGCAGATTGATGGCTGGAACATCCGGGCGGATGGCACATTGGGTGCGCGCCATGACCTGACACTAACCGGCGGTGAGCCGGGGGCGATGACGGCACTGGTGGATACCTGGATTGGCGGCCAGCATTATTTCATCTCGGCCAGTCGCCACTCTGCCGGGCTCGAGGTCTGGCGCCAACAGGGGGATACGCTGATTGCCACCGGGCGTGCGGATATCTCGGATTTCCTGACGCCGGGATCGGTCCAGGCGCTGGGGCTGAGCACGCCGGGCGGTGTGCCCTATGTGCTAGCGGTGAGCGCGGCGGATGACGGGCTTGTGGCTTTTCCGGTGCTGGCGGGGGGCGGACTTGGCGGGCCGCAGCGGGTGAGCATGTATGACGGGTTGTTTGTCGATACCCCGACCCAATTGCAGACCGTCGAACTGGCGGGGCGCGATTTTGCGATTGTGGGATCGGCGGGCAGCAGTTCGATCTCGGTGGTGCGGATCTATGCCGATGGTGACATGGCGGTGGTCAGCCAGGTCAATGACACGATGGAAACCGGGTTCGACAACCTGGTGGCGCTGGACGCGCTGGAGGCGGCAGGAACGGTGTTTGTTCTGGCGGCGGGCAGCGACAATGGCGTGAGCCTGATGATGTTGCAGCCCAGCGGGCGTCTGGTGCATCTGGCCAGCCTGCATGATGCATTGGGCGAAATGGCGCTGGATGACATTGGCGGTTTGGACATGGTCTGGCGCGATGGGGGGCTGGATATCTTTGTCACCGGCGAAGTGCTGGCCAGCAATCGCGCCGCGGGCGGCGGCGTCAGTTATCTGCGGGTGGATGATCTGCAGGACGGTCTGCCGAATGTGCAGGTCAATACCGGGTCAAACACCCAGACCGGTATCACGGGCGAGGAAGACGTCTTTGTGCTGTCCGACACCGATGCCGCGCAGATCGTGCATAATTTCGAGCCGGGTGTCGACCGTCTGGATATGTCGCAATTCGGGCGGGTCTATGATGTCAGCGAACTGAACATCAGCTCGATTTCAAACGGCGCGGTGATCCGGTTGGACGGGGCGCAGGTCACGGTTTTTACCGCCGATGGATCGCGGTTGCAGGTCGCGGATTTTGAAAATGCCGATGTGCAGGACCTGTGGCAGATCGAGGTCAATCCCCTGCCGCAGGCGGCGTTGTTTTCCCAAGGCACCATGGGCCCGGACCTTGTAGGGGGGCGGGATGGGGCGGATACATTGCTGGGCCAGCCCTATGATCCAGACTTTGACCCCTGTGCCGCCCAAGTCTATCGGCTTTATCGCGCCGCGCTGGACCGCGAACCCGATGTACGGGGATTGATCAACTGGTCCAACCGGTTGGAGAGCGGGGAAAACACCCTGGAACAGGCGGCGGCGGGGTTTACCAATTCGGCCGAATTCACGCAGACCTATGGGGCGACCGACAACCGGGCTTTTGTGACCTTGCTTTACAACAACGTTCTGGATCGTGCGCCGGATGCGACGGGATTGGACAACTGGAGCGGACGATTGGCGCGGGGCGAAATGACCCGGCCCGAGGTTTTGGTAGGCTTTTCCGAAAGCGCGGAGTTTCAGAACTCCACCAAGGCCGAGGCCTTTGGGTTTAGTCATGCCACGTTGCAGGCGGGGTTTGGCGATGAGGTATATCGGTTGTATCAGGCGACGCTGGGTCGGGAACCGGATCTGGGCGGGTTTTTGAACTGGGCCGGGCGGTTGGCCGACGGCATGCAATTCAGCGCGGTGGTCGAAGGGTTCACAAATTCGGCCGAATTCACGCAGACCTATGGGGCGACCGACAACCGGGCTTTTGTGACCTTGCTTTACAACAACGTTCTGGATCGTGCGCCGGATGCGACGGGATTGAACAACTGGGCCGGGCGATTGGCGCGGGGCGAGATGACCCGATCCGAGGTTGTGACTGGCTTTTCCGAGAGCGCCGAGTTTCGCAACGCATCTGCGGCGGATATGGCGCGTTGGGTCGCGAGACAGGGCAATGATGACATTCTGGATGGCGAGGGTGGGGAAAATATCCTGGTGGGGGGGGTGTTGTCCGACACCTTTGTGTTCCGCGCCTCTGAGAACGGGCAGCATGTGGTCGTCGATCTTGAGCCCTGGGATATTTTGCGGATGGAGGGGTTCGGCTATGATGATGCCGCGGATATGGCGGAGCATCTGCGGACTGACGGCGGCGATGTTGTTTTCACGGATTCCGGGGTGGAAATCCGGTTTCTGGATGTCACGATCCACGAGGTGCGAGAGCTTGAATTCGAGTTCTAGGGGGTGTCCGAATTTGGCCTGATCGGTTTTTTGTGTGTGTCTCCGGCCATTGCGGGCCAATAACCGCCCAACGGAGGCCTATGTTTGGCGATATTCCTGCGCGATGATGTACAGAATAGGCTGGCTGGGGCAATAGCCGGGACGATACTCGGGGCTGAACACAACGGCCGGAACAGGCCAGAATGGGCAAAAGCAGGGCAGGGCAAAGACGATGCAACACACACCAACCAATTTCGAACAGGCCATGCTGGAGACAATCAATCGGGCGCGGATATCCCCGGAGGGGGAATTCGACCGGCTGATTGCCGATGCGCAGGCCGGCACGGGTGTGCAATCCAATATCACCAATGCCATTCGGTTTTTCGGTGTGGACCTGGAGGCATTGCGCAGCCAGCTGGCGGATCTGGACCCCGTGGCACCGCTGGCCTGGAACACGGCCCTGGCCACATCGGCCGACACCCATGGCCAGCTGGTGATCGACACCGACACCCAATCGCACCGCCTGCCCGGCGAGGCGCGGTTGCTGGATCGGGTCGAGGATGCGGGATACGAAAATCTCAGCCGGGTGGGCGAGAACGTCTATGCCTATACCAGTGATCCCCTGCACGGCCATGCCGGCTTCATGATCGACTGGGGATATGATGACGAGGATTACAACGGCGATACCCGGTATGATGACTGGAACAGCCGTGGTGACGGCATTCAGGATCCGGCAGGCCACCGCAATACGATCATGTCGGCCAATTATGTCGATATCGGTATCAGCGCCCTGTCCGAAACCGATGCAGACACCCGCGTGGGCCCCTGGGTGGTGACCCATAACTTCGGTGCGACCCATGGCAGCAACCCGCCACAGCTGGTGGGGGTGTTTCTGGACGATGCTGATGGTGACCGTTTCTATGACATCGGCGAGGGACAGGGCGGGATCACCGTTACCGCGACCGGCAGTGCAGGGGCGTTCGTCACCACCACATGGGGATCGGGCGGGTATCAGATGGAACTGCCGCCGGCAGCTACACGATACAGTTTTCGGGTCCGGGGCTGGACGGGGTGGCGGAATACAGCGCCATGATTGGCGATGAGAACATCAAGGTGGACGGTTTTGTGGCCGATGTGGTCCCCAGTGGCGGGACGGTTTTTGGTGATGGTCTGGCGGCGCTTTATTTCCCGGATGTCGCCGCCCAGGTTTACCGGCTTTATCAGACGACATTGGGCCGGGTGCCGGATGCGGCGGGACATTCGGCATGGACCGGGCGGATCGCAGTCGAGGGGCAGGCGGTTCTTGACGTGGTTCAGGGATTTGTCGGCTCGCCCGAGTTTCAGGCCCAGTTCGGCGGGCTGGACAACGCCGAGTTCGTGACGCTGCTTTATAACAACGTGCTGGGCCGTGATCCGGATGCCACCGGGTTGGCCAATTGGACCGGGCGGCTGGAGGATGGCATGACCCGTGCCGAGGTGGTGCGGGGCTTCTCTGACAGTCCTGAATTTCGCGCGGATACCGAGTTCGGCGGCCTATCGCTTTGCCCAGGACAATGCCCAGCAAAGCTGGAGCGACGATGTCTATCGGCTCTATCAGGCGACGCTTGACCGGGAACCGGATCTGGCGGGGTTCAGCAACTGGACCGGGCGGTTGGCCGATGGCATGTCGTATCTGGAGGTGGCGGACGGCTTTGTGCAGTCGCCGCAATTCATGGCCACCTATCAAAACCTCAGCAACGCCGAATTCGTGAACCTTCTGTACAACAACGTGCTGGACCGGGCCGCGGACGCCATGGGCTTGGCGAATTGGACCGGTCGGCTGGACGGTGGCATGACCCGCGCCGAAGTGGTGCAGGGCTTTGCCCAAAGCGCCGAGTTCGTGGCCGAGACAGCAGCGGATGTGGCGAATTGGATCCGGGCACAGGGGCAGGATGATCTGTTGACCGCTGGTGCGGCGGAAAATCTGCTGGCGGGGGGGATGTTGTCGGATACATTCGCCTTTGTCCCCAACACGAGCGACAGTACGGTGCTGGACCTCGAAGCCTGGGACAGCGTGGATTTGCGCGCCTTTGACTATGACACGGATGCCGAGGCGCGGTCCTATTTCA
Organism: Marinovum sp. J2-8; assembly: GCF_055808435.1. NCBI lineage: Bacteria > Pseudomonadati > Pseudomonadota > Alphaproteobacteria > Rhodobacterales > Roseobacteraceae > Marinovum > Marinovum sp. J2-8. Next base: position 27,896 of record NZ_JBVVRZ010000012.1, read on the forward strand.
GCCAGCAGGGGGGAATGTGGTGTTTGATGACACGATGGGCACGGTTGTGACTTTCCTGCGGGTCGATCTGGGCGATATCAGCGACGAGATGATCCTGGTCTGACGCTGTTGTGGCGCACACGGTTGCTTCAAAGGTGCGGCAAGGTCGGGTTCTGATGTCCTGGCTGTTCTAAAGAACTCTCAGGCCGAATTGGCCCAGAAGGTCCGCCGCTTGGCGCTTTGAAATCAACGCGCCCTTGAAAAGCCGGGCATTGGTAAGCTCGATGCCGCCCAAATCCGCGCTGCGCAGATCCGCACCCTCGAACCGGCATTCCGGAAGATGCGCATCCCGCAACGAGCACTCCTCGAAAACAGTGTCCCGAAAATCGCAGGATCTCAGATCAGCCTCGCTGAAGTCCACGCCCTTCAGCGTCATTTTGCGAAAAGACAATCTTGGCAGAACAGCAAGGACCAACAACACACTTTCCATGGAAAGCCCCAACGTCTGCGCGTCGGTAAAATCGGAACCTGTCATCTTACAGTTCGCAATTTTGGTATCGGTGAGTGTCGCACCTGTGAAGTTCGTGTTGCTGAAGTCCCCGCCTTCTATTGTTGCCTCTTGCAAGCTGGAGCCAATAAAGCGGCCTCCTGCGGCGCGACAGCTGGTGAACCCCGTTTCGTCAAGACTTGCCCCGTTAAAAGAGGTGCGCGCCAGCCTGCAACGCATGAAATGCCACCCTGACAGGTCCAGCCCTGACAGATCCAGCCCGCTTAGGTCGCAATCCTCAAGCATGGCGATGTCCCCTGAGTTGCCGATCTCTTCGAGGTCGGCACGGCAGGGGGTCTGGGCCGTCAGTGTATGTGTTGTATTCATCCCCGCTCCTTCGCAAAAGAGGGCCGCATTGACAAGATTTGTGTAGGTGGGGGCACCGTACGCTCTGCTCCGGTCGCATTAACATGTCATCCCCTAAGGTGCCGGGGAATTTCCCTATCCGGAGCCCCCGCACATGCCCGATTTTTCAACGAACCTGGCCTTGCCCTATCTGGCATCGTCCCAGGCCCAGAAACACGTCACCCATAACGAAGCACTACAAATTCTGGATGCGATGGTGCAACTCAGCGTGGTCAGCCGCACCGAGGCCGCGCCGCCGGAAAGCCCCGATACGGGGGTGCGTTATATCGTGCCGGCCGCTGCCACCGCCGCCTGGAGCGGTCAAGACAATCGCGTGGCGGTGTGGAATGGGGTGGCGTGGATATTTCTGGTGCCGAAAACCGGCTGGCGCGCCTGGGTCGAGGCCGAAAGCGCCGAAGTCTATTGGCAGGGTGTGGCATGGGAGTTGACACCGGGGGTCCACAACGTGACCGAGCTGGGGGTGAATACCTCGGCTGACCCGGTGAACCGGCTGGCGGTGGCGGCGGATGCCACGTTGCTGACCCATGCAGGCGCCGACCATCAGGTGAAGGTCAACAAGGCGGCGACCGGTGACACCGCCAGCCTGTTGTTCCAGACCGGATATTCCGGGCGGGCCGAAATGGGATTGGCGGGCAATGATGCCTGGTCGATCAAGGTCAGTGCGGATGGATCCAGCTGGATCGATGCTCTGGCGCTGGACCCGGCGACCGGGCTGGCAAGCGGCGCGGCGGTGCAATCCGACGTGAGCGACGCCACGCCCGGGCGGCTGATGGGTGTGGGCGCATTTGGACTGGGCGAGAACGCCATTGGCCTGCCGGATCAGGCCGCCCTTGATAATCTGGTTGCGGGCGGGGTCTATGCGCTGGGTTTTGCAGTGGCGGGTGTGCTGGATTCAGGCTCGCTTGTGTTACATCTGAACAACTCGCCCAACAACGCAAGCCAGATCGGATTCCGGTCAGCGTCCAACATCCTCAAATGGCGCCGCAAATCCGGCGGCGTGTGGCAACCCTGGACCGAGATCTACAATCAGAGCCGTATTCTGGGCGTTACGTCGCAAAGCGGCGGTGTTCCCACCGGTTCGCTCATCGAACGTGGCTCCAATGCCAATGGCAGTTATGTGCGTTATGCCGATGGCACCCAAATCTGCACCAACGCAAACGCAGCAATCACCACGGCCCCGGCCGCATTTGCGGGCACGATTACAAAGATCGACGGCGACAAGCTGTGGATCGGGCGCTGGTTCTAAGGAGACAAACATGCAGATTACGTTTTCCCCGATGCGCAGCGACGCGCGGCTTGTTCTCAGCCGGGTCGGCGATGTGTTGACTCTCAATGGCGAGGCGTTTGATTTCTCGCAGCTCCCCGAGGGTGCGACCCTGCCCCGCGCGGCTGTGGCCAGTGATTGGCTGGGGTCGGATGTGACACGACGGGCGGGCAAGCTGTGTCTGACTTCTGATTTTGCCCCATGGGCCGGATGCCCCGCCTGATGTGCTTTTCCCCGATCCGATCGAACTGCAGAGCGATGGGCCGGTGGATTTGCCTGAAGCGCCTGACAAGCTTGTGAAGGATGCACAATGAGCAACATTGATTTCTCTCGTCTTGTGACAGCACAGGACACCGCAGCACAGATTGCCGCAGCACATGCCACGTCTGTCAAGGCCGAGTGCAAACGGCGCATTCTGGCGCAGTTTCCCTTTGAGGCGCAGCACAACATTGCCCAAGCGGTAAACATCTATACCGCCGCACTGGTGCAGGGAGGCACACAGGTTGAGGCCGAGGCGCTTTCGGGTCTGTGCCAAGAGGACATGGCGCTTTTTGCCGCCGGGCGGCGATGGATTGCTGCAATGCAAGCCACGTGCCGTGCGCGGATCGCGGAGATGCAGGACAGCGCCGCATGGCCGACCTTTCCCGAGGGTTTGGCAGAGCTGGTTTCGAGGTCGTAAAACAGCACCAGAAGCGAGATCGCACCGTGTCTATCCGGGCGCTGGAAAACATCAGCTCCCCCCGGCCTTTGTTTCTCCGGGGGGAGCTGATGTTTAGTGGCTGACCTGAATGAAATCGAAGGCACAGGCTTGGCGCGGCCTCTTGCAGCTCACCAGGGGGGCATCCACGCCCCCCTCTGCATGGGGGGCAGCATTAAACCATGGGATCACACACCTGAGTTCGCCGGATAGTGTCTGGCTTCAGTTTGCAAGGCACGTACTGCATCACGCAAATCTGACGGGAAAATCGACAAATCCTGTGGCTTGCTGCGTCCGATGCTGGATGGGGCAATCAGTCCATCTGGAATAGCGGTGTCAGCAGGTCGGCCCAAAAACCGTTGCAAGCGGGGCCAGTGCACATCTGGGTGCGCACAAAAATCATCGTAATCGACGACGATGAAACGACCATGCATGTGACTGCGGCCATACTCAAGCGCGCGTCGGTTCGCAGCGACCCAATAGCGCAATTGATGAAGCGGGACGGAATCGCCAGATGTCGGGCTCAAACCGTAGTGATGTGCCCAATGGTCAGCCTGCCAAGTGTTCCCGCTAAACGCCATGTCGAACCCGTTGCGCATCACATGAATATAGCGCAACCCATCAATATTCTGGTTCAGTTGGGGCAGGAACAAATGGGTGTTCGGTTCTTTCCATCCCCAGGGTTGGCCTTGCCCACCGGGCTGCTCGCCAGCGGCCATCAGGCGGGTGACATCCGGCGACCGCGCACCGCAATTCCATGGTCCACCGGGAGGGAGATCGGCAGCCAATTGATCCAGCAACGCCAATTCCTGACCGCTCAGATTTCCTGCCAGTCCCCTGGTCATCGCCCGCTGGAACAAATCGACCGATATCGCGATATCGGTCGGATCCGGTACGCTCTGCGCCCAGATTGCGCGTTTGAACAGCACGGTAAACCACAGATTGTCCAAAGCGCGGTTCACATCTGGGCCAATGCTCAGGCCCGCGTGCCGCAAACTGGCGGCAAACACCCGCGTTCCACTGCCGCCCAGGCCACCAATGGCAACGGGAGGGATGATCAAAGAGGGGTCGCTCATAGTTGGTTCGGGGATGCGTATTGTTTCATTTGGGCCTCATAAGATCGTTCCATGGGGTATCTCGATGAATATCGGTTACACCATAGTTCAAACGCTTGTCGTGGAACTGGCCCCTGGTTTCAAGACTTCGGTCACCGGTCGATCCCAGTCACGTCATCTTTCTCAAATAGACGGATACTGCCGAAGCAGGCCACAGTGCCAATTCCGGGCTTCAGCTTGCGCCACTCGCCAAATTCAAAGCCGCAGTCAAAGGTGATCGAGCGGCGGACGTCGGCGGGCAGCGGCGCGAGGCCCTCAATCAGGGATTCCATGATCGGTTTCGATTGGCGGTCCTCGTTTCGCATCACCACCGTGTAGCGGCTGACGCGCTCGACCAGGGAGGTGACGTTGATCTTGCCGTTTTCCTTGCGGAACATCATCAGGTCACATTCCCAATGGCCAAACTCGGAGACCGCCTCGGGCCTGTGCGACAGGCTCTGATTGTCGAAGATATGGGTGCGATGGTGCTCGGCCAGCATCTCTGCGGCCAAGGTCGGCCCGAAGTCCGGGTAGCTTTCTTTGATCACAGACAACGCGTAGTCGCGCTTGGCATGATGGATGCGGTTGTTCGGAGGTTTGCCGCGCGCCTTGTGCCGGATCGCTGATGCACCGTCCTGGCGATAGCGCTTCAAAAGCCGGAAAACCTGTCGACGCGTCAGAGCCAACATATGCGCCGCATTATCGACTGTCAGTCGTCCGTCATCGACCTGCGCCAGTATTTCCACACGGTTCAACTCGCGCTCGCTCATAACCACCCATCCCATGTCCGCTCATCCTCAATGATTTTTGAGGCCAGAGTGACATTGCTGAATTGCTCACGGGTGACATTCTAGCTTTGCAGATGTGGGACACTTTAACTTTGCGGGTACAACCGTGGCGCTCATAATCAGTCTTATGTAATAAATTGATGTTCTATTTGCACAGATCCCCAATTGCTGCCTCCGCAAAACAGGTTTCGAATGCTTGCTCGGTCTTGCCCAGCCGCGAGTGTTGATGAGGCCGCGCCTGAAAGGCTTTTGCTACCCGCGTAAGATTATCGCCGCGCGGTCCGGGCGTGCCATCGCTTGACCTTGAGCATGGCGAATATGGACCTGGGCCACTGACCGCAGATCAAAGGGATTATCCTGCCGCCCCCTGCCTGCGCACCCATCCCAGAAATGCCTTGTCCGGCGCGCTCAGCCGTTTGCGGCCGCTGTCGGCCCAGAAACCGCGCCATTCAGCCTCGAGCGCATAGACATCCGCCCCCGGCATCAGATCGCGCGCCGCCTCCAGCGCCTCGGGGCTCAGCACCGGCGCACCGGGCGCGTCGCGATCCACCACCTGGCCGCGACGGGTGAACAGGATCAGATCGCCGCTCTCTTCGCCGATGTCATAATCCGGCAGATGTCCCGCTTGTATCATCTTGCGCAGAGCGGCCCGAAACACCCGCACCGGCGCGGCCGATCCGGATTTCTTGTGCAGCACTTTCACGCTGACCCGCCATTCCGGCTGGCGGCCACAATGTTTGCGCGCCAATTCATAGATCCGCCGTTCCAGCGGTTTGCGCAGACGGAAATAATCCCGGCTGAGCGTCAGCACCGATTTCGCCAGCACCGCGCGATAAAGCCAATCCGACAGCACCACCGACACCGACATCATCCGCCCGCCCCGGCTTCGGCGTTTGATTTCCCAGGATTCGATCAACCCGAAACCGGTGGTGGTCTCTTCACCGCCGGTGGTCATATTGGTGGTGATGCGCGTGCCGGCCAGCCGCTCAAACGCCTCACGCAAACGGGCATAGGCATCGCCGGATGTGTCGCGATTTGTCGCCACCAGAAGATCATGCGCCTTCAGCGTCAGACGCCGCGAAATCTCGCGTCCTGCATTCAGCGCCGCCACCAGCTGGCTGATGCAATAGATCAGAATATCCTTGTCGTGGATTGTCGCCCGCCCCCGCACGCTGGGGGTCACCTCAACCGAGGTGCCGTTGTGATCATATTGCAAAATGCGCCGGTCCGGCCGGGTCGACAGCGAAAAGATCGGATGCTCCATCGACCCCAGATCATCCTTGGGCGAGGCCGCAAAAATATCGCAGACAAAGAAGTCCGCGGTTGGATGGCGATCGGGAACCAGCCCCCCTGCCTCAGCTGTCACTGCCATGTCGATACTGCCCGTCGATACTGCCTGCCCTGTCCCCGATATTTTATGGCCCACTTGGTGGATCCGATTCTTCGGGGTTTCAGTGACACCCAGCCTAAAGTTATCCACAGCCCCCGTCCAGCACCCTCCTTTCGAAACCCGGCCATTCAACGGCGGATCAGAGTCACCCTGTCGTGGGATCAGAGTCGCCTTTGCGGTGTTTCAGAGTCACCCTGCCCGCCAGAAAGCGCAAAAAACCAAACAAGATCAGCGGATTAAAAAAACGAAATCCCGCCGTAACAATAAAACTAACATAGATTTAACAAATAAATTTTGCCAAACCGCACAAAACCAAGCATTTTGACCCCGTCCAACCCCCTTGATTGCATAGAAAAAACAGCCCATGTGGCGCATTTGCTTCCATGTGCGCCGTTTTGTGATATTATGCTGAAAAAAGCGAACATGGGGCCAAGATGCGTGCAGATAAACCCGAGGGGCTCCCGCCCTATTTCAACATAGATCCCGATCAGGCGCAGCATTCCCTGGGCGATCCTGCCACCACTGCGGGCTTTGGCGCATTGGCCCGGGCCTGTGATGCAGGCCGGTCTGATCTGGCCAGTCGGGGGCTCGAGGAAAACGGCGCGCGCTCCTTGCGTCTGTTTTCGACCTGGGAAATCACCCGCTATTTGATCCCGGTCGCTCAGGGCCATTTTCGCCGGGTGCTGAAGCAAAACCCCGATCTGCCACAGGGGCGCAGTGAAACGGCAGGCGGCGCAAAATGGTTCAGCCTGGACGAGGTGCTGCGCCTGCGCGCCTTCTTTGGCCGCGAAGGGTCGAAGGCCAAAAATTATCTGCCCTATCGCCCCAAGGGCCAACCGGCCAAAATGGTGGCGGTTGCCAATTTCAAAGGCGGGGTAGGCAAGACCAGCACCGCCGCGCATCTGGCAATGTCCGCCGCGCTTGATGGCTACAAGGTGCTGGTGGTCGATCTGGATTCCCAAGGCTCGATGACCTCGATCTTTGGTGGCAAGGTCGAAGACGAATGGCAGACCGTCTTTCCGCTGATGGCGCGCCATTACGCCACGCAGCTGCGCAGCGACAACCAGCGCCGTCTTGACCGGGGTGAGGCCCCGACGCCGCTGGATGACACGCTGAGCAATGCACTCGACCTCAAGGCGGCGGATCTGATCCAATCCACCCATTGGCCGAACATTGATCTGATCGGCGCGCAGCTGAACCTCTATTGGGCCGAGTTCCAGATCCCGGTCTGGCGGATGGCGGCACGTGGCTGGAAGCTTTGGGATGCGCTGACCGACAGCTTTGAGGCGGATGGCGTGCTTGACCAATATGACGTGATCTTCCTCGATACGCCCCCCGCGCTTGGCTATCTGACCATCAACGGTCTGGCGGCGGCGGATATCCTTTTGGTGCCGCTTGGGGCGTCGTTTCTGGAATTCGATTCCACGGGCCGGTTCTTTGACATGTTGCATTCCACCTTTGGCTCGATCGAAGACGCCGAGAACATGGCCGCCCGCGCCCTGGGGCGTGATGAGCTGGCGTTTGAATGGGATGCGGTGCGGGCGGTGGTGACGCGGTATGATGGCGCGCAACAGGGCGAGCTGGCAGCCCTGATGCAAAGCTACCTCGGGCAGACCCTGTCGCCGCACCGTCAGGATTTCACCGCATTGATCGGTCAGGTCGGCGAACAGGTGCAGGGCATCTACGAAGCTGATTACCGCGATTTCAACCGCGAGACCTATGTGCGGGGGCGCGAAACATTCGATGCCACCTATGCGGCGTTCAAACAGCTTCTGGTCGGGGCCTGGCGGCGCGATGAACTGGCCGCCGCCGCAGAAGCGGGGGACACCGCGCCACAAACGGCCGTGTCATGAGGACCGTGCGCCGTTTCCCCCTGTCTGGTCATCCCGGACCCAGCAGCCCCCCTGCCCCCAGCCAAAGGAGAGCCCCATGGCCAAGCGCAAACGGCTGACCCCCGCCAACCCGGATTTCTTGCGGCCTGACGGATCGGGGGCCGCGCCGGAAAGCACATCGGCGATATCCGCACCGCGCACCCGCGCGCCCATTGCCGATGTCGCCGCCGACAGTTCGGCCAGTGCGGCACTCGAAGAGATTGCCGGCGAAATGAACCGCGCCCGTGAAAGCGGACGTTTGATCAGCCGTGTCGCGCTGGAACAGATCGACCTCAATTATCTGGTGCGTGACCGGGTTGCGGTGAACGATGAGGACATGAATGCGCTTGTTGCCTCGATCCGGGATCGTGGCCAGCAAACCCCGATCGAAGTGGTGGTGATCGGCGCGGGGCGTTACGGGCTGATCTCGGGCTGGCGGCGTTGTCAGGCGATCGCACGGCTGCGCGAGGCGGGTGAAGGCGACGGCACGGTTCTGACCCTGCAACGCCCGCCCGAAAAAGCGCCCGATGCCTATCGCGCGATGGTCGAGGAAAACGAGATCCGCGCCGATCTGAGCTATTTTGAGCGCGCCCGCATTGTGGTGGTTTCGGTCGAACAGCGGGTGTTTGATACCCACAAGAAAGCCCTGCAAACGCTGTTCGCGGCCGCATCACGGTCGAAACGGTCCAAGATCGGCAGCTTTATCCCGGTGGTGCAGCATCTGGGCACATATCTGCAATTCCCCCAGGCGATTGGCGAACGGCTGGGTCTGCGCCTGAGCCGTCCCCTGGAGCAAGGGCACGAGGGGACGTTGATCAAAGAGCTGGACGCGCATGATTTTGCCACATCCGAGGACGAGCTGGCCTGTCTGACCCGCTGGGTGGCGGGGGTTGAACGCGATGAAAAACGCGCAAGCGAGCCGCGGAAACCACAGGTGAAATCACCGCAGCCTGCCCCGGACGAAAGCTTTCCGCGCCCTGCCCTGCGCGCATGCTATCATCCCGGTGACAACCGGCTGGAATTAAGCGGTGCGGGGCTGACACCGGAGTTGCGCAGCGCGCTGATCGACTGGCTGGCAGAGCAAGAGACCGGCACGGCCTGAGGTGGCAAATGTTTCGCGCGCGAAACATTTTGCAGCTTCGGTGGCATCGATACGATTGATGTTCTAAAGCATTCGCAACAGCCCCGACGGGCGTACCGGCGATGCAAAGGACGACAACAGATGGCACCAAAATTCGGAACAAGCGGGCTGCGCGGGTTGGTCGTGGAACTGACAGACGACCTTGTTGCCAATTACACGCGGGCCTTTCTTGCGGCCTGTCCCACCGGCGGCGCGCTTTATCTGGGGCAGGATCTGCGCCCTTCATCCCCCGACATCACCGCCGCTGTGGCGCGCACGGCGGCGCAGACCGGCCTGCCGGTTGTCGATTGCGGGGCGCTGCCCACGCCGGCGCTGGCGCTGGCGGCGTATAACGCAGGCGCTGCCGCGGTCATGGTGACGGGCAGCCATATTCCGGCGGATCGCAACGGGCTGAAATTCTACACGCCGTCGGGCGAGATCTCCAAAGGTGATGAGACCGCGATCAACGCGCATCTGGGCTCTGACGGGGTCTCTGACGCCCCCTGCCCCACCCCAAAGGACGGCACCGCTGCCAGCCCGGCTTATGTGGCGCGCTATGTCTCGGCCTATGGGCCTGCGGCGCTCGCGGGGCTGCGCATCGGGGTCTATCAGCACAGTTCCGCCGCGCGCGACATCATGGTCGAAGTGATCGCCGCGCTTGGCGCGACGCCGGTTGCACTGGGGCATTCGGACATCTTCATTCCCGTCGATACCGAGGCGCTGGACCCCGACACCCAAGCCATGCTTGCGGGCTGGTGCTCTGAGCATAACCTCGATGCGGTGGTCTCGACCGATGGCGATGCGGACCGGCCGATGGTGGCGGATGCCACGGGCCGTATCGTGCCCGGCGATGTGCTGGGGGTGCTCAGCGCGCAAAGCCTTGGCGCAAAGGTGCTGTGCACGCCGGTGTCGTCCAACAGCATGATTTCCGGCATGGCGGATTTCGCGGCGATACATTTGACCAAGATCGGCTCGCCTTATGTGATTGCCGCGATGGAGGCTGCTCTGGCGGCGGATCCGGCGGCAAAAGTGGTGGGATACGAGGCCAATGGCGGCTTTCTGCTGGGCTTTACCGCACAGGGGCCAACCGGGGCGCTCGCGCCTTTGATGACCCGTGATTGTCTGTTGCCGATCCTGGCACCGCTGGTTGCGGCGCGCAGTGCGGGCAAACCGCTGGCCGATCTGGTCGCCGCCCTGCCCCAACGCTTTACCGCCGCTGATCGCATTGTGAACACGCCGACCGAGGCGTCGCAGGCGTTGCTGGCCAGGCTCTCTGGCGATGCAGATGCGCGCGCCGCCTTCTTTGCTGACAGCGGTTCGGAAATCGCGCTGGATCAGACCGACGGGCTGCGGGTGACGCTGGCGGGCGGCGATGTGGTGCATCTGCGCCCCTCCGGCAATGCGCCGGAATTCCGCTGCTACGCCGAAGCCGCCAGCGCGGCGCGCGCCCAAGAGTTGGTGCGGGGCTATCTGGCAAAACTGCCGGCGGTATTGGGGCGGTTGGTTTAGGCCGGATCCGGCGCCGGGTCTTGCATGGTAAATGTTTCGCGCGCGAAACATTTACCATCGGGACAGTGTCCTGAGATTGCCCGGTTTTCACTATCGCCCAGCTGTGCCTTGCGTCCGAGGAAGATGGGAAATAAGCCGGTAAAGCTGTGACGCCAGGGACGGTGACAGCAAGGATTGGAAGGCAGGGGATATAGATGCTGGCAGGCAGGGTTTATCGCATCTTCCAGCGCTATGCGGATATCCATGTGGCGTTTGAAATGCCTCATGCAATCCTGCGTGATCCGGCGGGCGCGGATGTCGGGCGGATTGACAAGGTCGCCGTGCGGCGCAATCGGCTTTGGGTGTCGGGACAGGTGTTGGGCCAACCACAGGCGCAATCGGTCGAAATCCAGGTCAATCGCACCCGCCAGCAGATCACGCTGGATGGGGCGTCCGAGGGCGCTGCTGAAACCTTCTCGTTCGATATTCCGCTGGAAACCGGTCCGATCGACCTGCGGCTGATCACCCAAGACGGTGTGGTGGCCCAGCGATTGGAGGGCGTCAGCCCGCAGCGCCTGAAACAGGCGCGGCGGGCTCAGGCGCTGCGGTTTCTCTGGCTGCTGGTCTGTCTGATCCCAGAGATCTATCGCTGGAAATGGCGGGGGGATCTGGGCGCGCGCGAAGTGGTCAAGGAACGTCTGGGGCTGGTGCCGCGTCCCGAGTCCGGGCCATTGTCATCGGCGCTGTTGCTGCCGAAGGCGGACCCCGCAACGCCCCCCTTGCCCTCTGTCGCGACATTGGTGATGCCGGTGTTCAATGCGTTCGAGGTGATGTGCGAGGCATTGGAGAGGGTCGAACGTCATTCCGGCAAGGGCTGGCGGCTGATCCTGATCGAAGATGTGTCGACCGACGCCCGCGTGCGGCCCTTTTTGCAGGACTGGAGCACCGATCCGGTGCGCGCGGACCGCGTCACGCTGATTTGTCTGACGGAAAATCTCGGCTTTGTGGGCGCGATCAATCGCGGTCTGACCGAGGCACAGCATTGGCCGGATGATCCGGTGGTGCTGCTCAATTCCGACGCGCTTGTGTCGGCGGGGTGGTTGCCCCGGATGTTGGCGCATTTGACCGGCCCCGGCGTGGCTTCGGTCACGCCGATGTCAAACGATGCCGAAATCTTTTCCGTGCCCGCCATTTGCCAGCGCAGCGATCTGGCGCCGGGGGCGGTGGACCTGCTGGATGCGGCGGCGGCCCGGTTCGATCCGGTTGCCTCGGCGGTCGAGGTGCCGACGGGCGTGGGGTTCTGTATGGCGTTGGCTCCGCGGTTTCTGGCGCAGGTGCCGTTGCTGGATACGGTGTTCGGACGCGGGTACGGCGAGGAAAATGATTGGTGCCAGAAGACGCAGGCGCTAGGCGGGCGGCATCTTGGGGTGGGCAATATCTTTGTTGAACACCGCGGCGGGGAGTCGTTTGGTAATGTGGCCAAGCAGCGGTTGCTGGAAAAGAACCTGGCTGAGATCGCGCGGCGTTATCCGACCTATGACCAGCAGGTGCAGGATTTCGTGTTGCACGATCCTTTGGCGACCGCGCGGCTGGCGTTGGGGATGGTCTGGGCCGGGGCGCATCAGACGGACCCCGTGCCGGTCTATCTGGCACATGCGATGGGCGGCGGGGCCGACAACGATCTGAACCGCCATATTGCGCAGGATATCGCTGCGGGACGCGCGGCGGTGGTGATCCGGGTTGGATTGCGCATTCGCTGGCAGATCGAGTTGCACACAGAGCATGGTGTGACGCGCGGTTTGAGCGACGACACCGATTTTCTGGTGGCCATGATTGCCCATCTGCCCCGGCGGCGGATCGTCTATTCCTGCGGGGTCGGGGACCGCGATGCGGTGGGCCTGCCTGACATTCTGTTACGGCTGGCCGATCATGGTGCGCATCCAGTCGAGATCCTGATGCATGACTATTTTCCGATCAGCCCGTCTTATACGCTTTTGGGGTCGGATGGGGTCTATCACGGGGTGCCCCGGGCGTCTGATCGTGCGGGCTGGGCGTTGGCGGATGATCCGGCCCATCAGGTACGGCGTTCGAAAGGTCGGCCTCCCGTGACGCTGGCCGAATGGCAGGACGCCTGGGGGCGTTTGATGACGGCGGCCGCGCAGGTCACGGTGTTTTCCGAGGCCAGCCGCGATATTGTCATCGCGGCCTATCCGCAGGCGGAAAAGGCGCTTTTGGTGGTGCCGCATGCGCTGTTGCAGGTGCCGGAACGGATTGACCCGGCTCCGATCGGGCCCGAGGGGCCGGTGATTGGCGTCTTGGGGAATATCGGGGTGCAAAAGGGCGCAGCGGTGGTTCAGGCGCTTAGCCGGGAACTGTCGCGCAGCGAAACCGGGCGGGTGGTCGTGATCGGCTATATGGACCCCGACTATCGCTTGACGGCGCCATCGCAGGTACATGGCGCCTATGAGCTGCGCGATTTGCCGGGGCTGGTGGCGCGGTATGGTATTTCCTGTTGGCTGATCCCGTCGATCTGGCCCGAAACGTTTTCCTTCACCACCCACGAGGCACTGGCCACCGGTCTGCCGGTGTTCGCGTTCGATCTGGGCGCGCAGGGCGGGGCGGTCGCACAGGAGAGGGCCCGGGCGGCGGCGGCCAACACGCCGGAAGAGAGGATTGGGGCGGTACTGCCGCTGTCAGAAGGGCAGGGGGGGGACACAGGGGGACTGAATTCGGCATTGATCCTTGGCCATCCTGCGCTGTCAAAGGAGACGGTATGAGCGACGCACCACAGTTGATTTTGCATGTCGGGGCCCCGAAATGTGGCAGTTCTGCCCTGCAGACCGCGCTGAGCATGACCCCGGATCTGGTGGATGAAACCGGCCGCAAGCTGCGCTATACCAGCTGGCGGCAGTTGGCTGCATCCGGGTTGGCGGTTTATGGGCGTGATCTGACGATGATGGCGCAATCTTCGGCCTATGGGTACGTGAGTTGGCCCAATGTGCACCCGGATGATACCGGGTCACCAGTGTTTCCCGCATTGAACCGGGTGCGGCGCACGGGCCTGCGCAAGGGCCATGTGCCGATTGTGTCGAGCGAGGGCTGGATCAACCGGGCCGCACTTTTTGCGCCGCATCTGGAACGTTGGGGACATCCGCCGGTCGAGGTGGTGGCCTTTCTGCGTCCGGTGGTGGATTGGTATAATTCGGCGTTCTGGCAATGGGGGATCTGGCAGGTGCCCAGCCTTGATGCCTGGATCAGGCGCAGCAATATGTCTTATCGGTTTGGGATGGATCTGGAGGCCTGGGCGCATATTCCCAATGTGCGGGTGCGATTTGCTTGGGCAAAGCCCGATACGGTTGCACAATTCTCAAGCTGGCAGGGCGCGGATTTGCCACCTGCGCTGACAAGCAATGTGTCATCTTCGCCGCCTTTGATCGGGCTGCTGATGCGGCGCCGGCGGCTACGCCCCAGCGGGCATGATGCGGCGACGGAATTCGTGGTCCAGCGCTGGTGTCCGCCGGTGGCGGGCCGCAGGCTCTGGGCGGTGATGGCGCGCCATGTGCATCAACTGCGCCCCGTGGTGCAGGAAAACCTGAGCGCGCTGCGCCGCATCGCTTCTGATGATGCAATGCGGGCGGTCTGCGAAGACCCGCGGTGGTTTGACGAGCAACGCTATCATGCGGAGATCAATGCCGGGGTTTCGCCGCTGAATGATCGCGGTCAACTGGCGGCGTTGCATGGCTCTCTGGCCGTCGGATTGCAGCGCCTTGCCGAGGTGGCGGGGACGAAGCCGCCTGATGTGCCGATCTGTCCCTCGGAGGCGGCGGATCTGGACGAATGGGATGCGGTTCTTCTTGCGATGCTGGAGGCGTTGCTGAAGGCAGATCGCACATACCGCGAGGCCGCCCGGAGCGGGATCGGGGGGCTTTGGTTACGGTTGGGGGATCGGCTGTTGCGGGCGCAGGATCACTGGTTCAGCAAATCCCGGTGATATCTGCGCAACAACAGCAATCCGAGGCAGAGGCAGACAAGGGCCACGCCAACCACGTAGGTTTCGCTGATATAGGTTGGCCGATATGTCGGATAAAATCCCGACCGCATCAGCCCGGTGATGTGGATCAGGGGATTGTACCAGAGGTAGTCCTGAAATCTTGAGGGTATGTTTTCATAGGTAAAGAAGATGCCCGACAGAATGAATAGCGGTGTGGTCACAATGGACCATGCCCGCTGATATATGGGCAGGCGCGTAAACAGGAAACAGTTTAGTGTTCCGATACTTAGACCGATAAGTGCGGCGAGGGCATAGGCCTTGATGATGATCAGGAAGTCCAGGCTGGTTCTTGTTTCGTACAAGAGCATGATCGCGGTGAGCACGATATATCCCACCAGCAATTTGGTCATGAGCTCAAGGATGAAGCGCGCCAATAGCGAGTTGAGATAGGTGACAGTAGGGTAGGCCAGCAACGGGCGTGAATAGGTGAGCCCGCCTGCCACTTTGTTTTGCACCGCAGCATAGAGCATGAACGGCAAAATACCTGTGGCATAGAACATCGGGAAGTTCACCCCGATTGCGGGCGATCGCATGACTGCCGAAAACACCATCGACATCACCGCGATACTGGCCGCGGGTTCGACGATCGCCCACAGATACCCGGCAGGAGAGCTGCCATAGGTCGCGGTCATTTCCCGCAGGATCAGAGCAAGGACCGCGCGGCCACTGCCAAAACGGCTGCGGTGTTGGCGCGGCTGGGCGGGTGGATTAAAATTGTCTGAAGCCATGAGGGAGCGGGCCGATGTCTATGGTGTCCTGAGGCTTGTGCGTATATCATCATGTGCTGAATGTGAACGGTTTTGCGAAAGGCCGCAGCGATGTCCTCTTCTGCTTCGAATGATGCCGACAAGGCTACAGACAAGGCCGCCGGGTTGCGCGTGGTAGGTCACGGCGCACCAAAACCGCCAACCCCGGTTTCCGTGCAGTCCTTGCCCCGGCCGGGTGGCACCAGGAGCAATTCGGCACAGCGCCCGCCGGTGCGTGGCAGCTACCTTCGGTTGCGGCATTTCGTGATCATGTTCAGCTTTCTGTTGTGTATCGTTGCCCCAAGCGTTGTCAGCGGCGTTTATCTGTGGACGGTTGCAGTGGATCAATATGCGTCAAGCGTCGGGTTTTCGGTCCGGCGTGAAGACGCGGGATCGCCCACCGATGTGCTGCGCGGGTTGACCGATTTTTCGGGCTCCAGTTCGACCGATACCGATATCCTGTATGAATACTTGCAAAGTCAGAAGCTTGTCAGCGAGATGGATGAAGAAATCGGGCTGCGCGAGCGCTGGTCGCGGCCTGTCGATGATCCGATCTTTGCTCTGGAAAAAGACGCCTCGATCGAGGCGTTGATGGAGTATTGGGATCAGATGGTGCGGGTGTCTTATGGTACGGGGTCGGGGTTGATCGAAGTCGAAGTGCGTGCTTTTGCTGCCGAAGATGCGACCCTGATTGCCGAGACGCTTTTTGAAAAAAGTTCGGATATGATCAACGAGCTGAGTGCCGTCGCCCGTGAGGATGGCATTCGCTATACCGAAAGTGAATTGGCCGAGGCCGAAGAGCGGCTTAAATCGGCGCGCGAAACCCTGACCAAATTCCGCAATCTCAATCAGATTATCGACCCGGAACTGGACCTGCGCAGCCAGGCCGGATTGCTGGCCAATCTGCAGGCGCAAAAGGCCGAAGCCTTGATCGAGCTGGATCTGCTGCGCAAGACTGTACGCGAGGGCGATCCGCGGATCGAACAGGCTCAGCGCCGCCTGGAAGTTATTGATGAACGCATTGCTCAGGAACGCCGTGCCTTGGGGGGATCCAGTGGGGGACGGTCCAGTGGTGATCAGGACGGCGATCAAGGGTTTGCCGAATTGATCGGGGACTACGAACGTCTGGTGGTGGATCGCGAATTCGCGCAAGAGGCCTATATCTCGGCGCGGGCGTCACATGACAGCGCTCTGGCCGAGGCGCGCCGCAAGAGCCGGTATCTGGCCGCTTATCTGGAGCCGACAAGGGCCCAGAGCGCCGCCTATCCCGAACGCTACACGCTACAGGTGGTGATCTCGCTCTTTCTGTTCCTGCTCTGGGGGATTGCAGTGTTGGTCTATTACTCGGTCAAAGATAGACGTTGAGGAGAAAGATTGGTTGTGACCCCATGTTCCTTCCAATCGGTCCTGTCGTGAGGGCTGTCTTGATCTGAAATCACCCCGCGCGGCATGCGCACGGGGTGAAAAGCGGGGCGGAAACCGGGCTGGACACATGGCTCACTATACCACGAGCAGTCTCAGCTCGATTAGTCGATGCCAAAGAGGTCGCGGGTAAACACTTTATCGGCGACATCCTTGATCTCGTCCACCAAACGGTTGGAAACGATGAGATCGGATTGCGCCTTAAAGGCGTCGAGATCGTTCACCACGCGTGAATGGAAGAAGTCGGGCTCTTGCAGCACCGGTTCGTAAACGATGACTTCGACGCCTTTGGCCTTGAGCCGCTTCATGATCCCCTGGATCGAACTCTGGCGAAAATTGTCGCTGCCCGCCTTCATCACCAGCCGATAGATGCCCACCACCTTGGGGCCCTTCATCAGGATCTGATCACTGAGGAAATCCTTGCGGGTGCGGTTGGCGTCGACAATCGCGCGGATCAGGTTCTGGGGCACGTGGTTATAGTTGGCCAGAAGTTGTTTGGTGTCCTTGGGCAGGCAATATCCGCCGTAGCCAAAAGAGGGGTTGTTGTAATGCCCGCCGATGCGCGGATCGAGGCTGATGCCTTCGATGATCTGGCGGCTGTCCATGCCGCCCGCCAGCGAATAGCTGTCCAGCTCGTTGAAAAAAGCGACCCGCATGGCAAGATAGGTATTGGCAAACAGTTTGATCGCTTCGGCTTCATTGGGGTCGGTGAACAGCACTTCGACATCCTTGTCGATCGCGCCTTCCAGCAGCAGGTCGGCAAAGATCTGCGCCCGCTCGGATTGTTCGCCGACGATAATGCGGCTGGGGTGCAGGTTGTCATGAAGTGCGCGGCCCTCGCGCAGGAATTCCGGGGAAAAGATCACCTGATCGGTTTCGAACTGTCGACGAATGCTGCGGACATAGCCGACGGGGATCGTCGACTTGATGACGATGGTGGCGCGGGGATTGAGCGCGATGACCTGAGCGATCACCGCCTCGACGCTGGAGGTGTCGAAGTAGTTCGACTTTGGGTCGTAATTCGTCGGGGTCGCAACAATGACGTAATCGGCGTCAACATAGGCCTGTTCGGGGCTCATGGTCGCATTCAGGTTAAGCGTTTTGTTGGCCAGGAAGTCCTCGATCTCGGCATCAACGATCGGGCTCTTGCGGGCATTGACCAGCGCGACCCGCTCCTCGGAGACGTCCAGCGCTGTGACCAAATGGTTTTGCGCTAACAGAACGGCGTTGGAGAGACCTACATAGCCCAGGCCCGCGATTGCGATCTTCATGTCAAATCCCTTTTAGAAATAGAGTGTTGTTGGTTTTCAAGGCAGATTTCGTTATGACGCACCACGGAAGTCGAGGAGGTGACGGGTCTTGTTTATCCGCAGATGCTGCGGGCTGCAATCTCTGGGTCGACCGACGGATATGCGCAAGATCCCGAGGACCAGATGGCCGGACATCTGGTCGGACCTCTGTGGTGTCGCAACAGGTGATATCACGGGACCTTGGCGGCGATCACCTGAGCATGGATTTCAGCATATTTGAATGCGGTGTCGCGGCTGGCTTCCGTTCGGGGGGGCAAGGTTGCGTGACCTTCTATCAGGTGAGATCGGGGGGGCGAGGTCCTGTTTCAGCCTGTTTCGACCTGTGACTGCGGGCCTTTGCGCGGCTGTGGCGCGGGTTTTCGCCACCTTTTCGGGCAATCTCTGCGGGGGGTATACAGTTTGCGAAGTTCTTCCTTTTTTTGTGCCGGCATTCTGTATAGACAGTCAGCGAACAAACCATCCAAACGACAAAAGTTTATATTATGCTGACCATTGAAGAGACTGGCCTGCCCGGTGTTGTGATCCTTACCCCCCGACGCTTCGGCGACAATCGCGGCTTCTTTTCGGAAAGCTGGAACAAGGAGCGGATGGCTCAGAACGGGCTGGATTACGATTTCCTGCAGGACAATCATTCGCTCAGCCGTACCGTTGGTACCGTGCGTGGCCTGCATTTCCAGTCGCCCCCCCATGCCCAGACCAAGCTGGTGCGTTGCGGACGCGGCGCGCTGCTGGATGTGGCGGTCGATATCCGCCGCGGCAGCCCGACCTATGGTAAGTGGGTGGCCGAGGAGCTGAGCTTCGAGAATGGCAAGCAACTGTTGATTCCCGCAGGTTTCCTGCATGGGTTCGCCACGCTCGAACCAGACACCGAGATCAACTACAAATGCACCGATTATTACGCGCCCGAATGTGACGGGGCGGTGCGTTTTGACGATCCCGATATCGGGATCGACTGGCGCGTCGACACCAGCGCGGCCGTGCTCTCCGAGAAGGACGCCGCGGCGCCGCTTCTCAAGGATTTTGACAGCCCGTTCACCTGGGAGGGTTGAGAATATGAAGCTTCTGATCACCGGCGGCGCCGGTTTCATCGGGTCGGCCGTTGTCCGGCTGGCCGTCAGCCGCGGCCACGAGGTCGTCAATGTTGATGCGCTGACCTATGCTGCCTGTCTTGAAAATGTCGCCACCGTGGCCGACAGCCCGCTGTATGCGTTCGAACAGGCCGATATCCGCGATCGCGCCGCGCTTGACCGGGTGTTTGCCGCCCATAAACCTGATGTGGTGATGCATCTGGCAGCCGAAAGCCATGTGGACCGGTCGATCGACGGGCCGGGCGATTTCATCGAGACCAATATCACCGGCACCTACAACATGCTGGAGGCCGCGCGCAGTTACTGGGTGGCCCAGGGCAAACCGGCAAACTTCCGTTTTCACCATATTTCCACCGATGAGGTGTTCGGATCCCTGCCCAATGATCCGTCGGTGATGTTCACCGAAGACACGGCCTATGATCCGCGCTCGCCCTATTCCGCGTCCAAGGCCAGTTCCGACCATCTGGTGCGCGCCTGGGCCGAAACCTATGGGCTGCCGGTGGTGCTGACCAATTGTTCAAACAATTACGGTCCCTATCATTTCCCCGAAAAGCTGATCCCGGTGGTGATCCTGAATGCGCTGGCGGGCAAGGATCTGCCGATTTACGGCAAAGGCGACAATATCCGCGACTGGCTTTATGTCGAAGATCACGCCGATGCGCTGTTGCTGGTGGTGCAAAAAGGCGAATTGAACCGCTCCTACAACATCGGCGGCGAAAACGAGCGCACCAATCTGGAACTGGTCAAGACGCTCTGCGCCATTCTGGACCAGAAGCGCCCCAAGGACAGCGGGTCCTACAGTGATCAGATCACCTTTGTCACGGATCGCCCCGGCCATGATGCGCGCTATGCCATCGACCCATCCCGCATCCGCGACGAGCTGGGCTGGCGGCCCTCGGTGACGGTCGAGGAAGGTCTGGAAAAAACCGTGCAATGGTATCTGGACAATGAGGCCTGGTGGCGCCCGCTGCAGGCGCGTGCAGGTGTCGGCCAAAGGCTGGGCGTGAAAGCGTGAAGACGGCGGCGGGGCCAGACCCCGCCAACCAAATTACCGGTTTGTAATTCGGACGAATTCTCTTTGGTCCAAAAAACATGTCTGAAATTTTGACCCAATCATTGACACAGAAATATAGAGGAACACCCCATGAAGGTACTCGTTTTCGGTGAGATCGGCCAAGTTGGTCAGGAACTGCAGCGCCGTGCGGGCGATGTCGAACTGGAGGTGCGTGGGCTGGAAGAGGCAGATTTTACCAATCCTGATTCCTGTGTTGCCTTTGTCGAAGCAACCGACGCCGATGCGGTGATCAATGCCGTGGCTTATACCGCCGTGGACAAGGCCGAAGAACAAGAAGATCTGGCGTTGCAGATCAACGGCACCACCCCGGGGGCCATTGCGCGCGCAGCAGCGGCCCGGGGGCTGCCCTTCGTGCAAATTTCGACCGATTACGTGTTCGATGGGGCAGGGGAGACAGCCTTTGCCGTCGATCACCCGACAGGGCCTTTGGGCGCTTATGGGCGCACGAAACTGGTGGGCGAAGACGCGGTGCGTGCCGCTGGCGGCCCCCACGCCATCCTGCGCACCTCCTGGGTGGTGTCGGCCCATGGCAACAATTTCGTCAAGACCATGCTGCGGCTTGGTGCGGAACGTGACCGGTTGACCATTGTCGCCGACCAGATTGGCGGACCGACCTGTGCGGCGGCAATTGCCGATGCCTGTCTGAATATTGCCGCACAACTCTGTACCGACCCAGGCAAGTCGGGCACCTATCATTTCTCTGGTGGTCCCGATGTCAGTTGGGCCGATTTCGCCCGCGAGATCTTTGCCCAAGGCGGGCTTACCTGCGAGGTGGCCGATATCCCGTCCACCGACTACCCCACTCCGGCGGCACGACCGTTGAACTCGCGCATGGACAACACGACAACCGAAAAGGTTTTCGGCATTGCACGCTCGGATTGGCGCACAGGCTTGCAGGACATTCTGGCGGACCTGAAGGTGGCAGCACAGTGACCGGATTACTGCGATACGCCCGACAGGAAGACGTGACCCTGTCGACGAACAAGGCCCATACCCATGCCGCGCATTACGCGCAGGTTCACTATAAATCAGGGGCCATCTACAGCTTCATTCCCAAGAACGCCTGTTCGACCCTGCGCTATTCCATGGCGCGGGCCAACAATTGCCTGGCGGGGCCCGAAGACTGGACATGGATTCACCTCAACAACGGTACCTTTTCGGCGACACTGCCGGATCTGGTGCGCGCGCCTTTCAGCTTCGTGGTCCTGCGCTGCCCGCATGCGCGACTGGCCAGCGTTTTCCTCGACAAGATCGTCGACAAGACCCCCGAGCTCTGGCAGCTCTACCGGCTGACCCGCGACGGTTTTGACCCAGATGAGCTGACCTTCCGCGACTTTGTCACGCTGCTGGATGAGGACAATTTGCTGTTGGCCAATATCCACTGGCGCCCCCAGGTTGACTTTCTGGTTTTTGAAACCTATTCCCGCGTCTTCGCACTCGAAAACTTTCGGGATGCGATCCCGACGCTGCGTGAAGACATCGGATTTGAGGTGCATGATGCCCGGGCCCTGACCGGACATGGCACTGATCGGGTTGCGCTGCTGCGCACGGGTAATTTCTCGGACATGCCGCTGGCCGAACTGGCGGCACAGAAACGTGCGGGGAAATTGCAGGCGCATGCGCAACTGTTTGACGACGCGCTGAGCGCCCGGGTGGCCGGGCTTTATCAGGCGGATATGGCATTCTACGCTGCGCATCTCGATGCGCAGATGCTGACATTCCCGGAATTCATTGAGACATAAGGCAGGTATTTTCCGATGACGAAACGCAAGGGCATTATTCTCGCAGGCGGCTCCGGCACACGGCTCTACCCGATCACCATGGGGGTCTCGAAACAGCTGCTGCCGGTCTATGACAAGCCGATGATCTACTATCCGCTGTCGGTGCTGATGTTGGCCGGGATCCGCGAGATCTGTCTGATCACCACACCACAGGATCAAGATCAGTTCAAACGCACCCTGGGCGATGGCAGCCAATGGGGTATTTCCCTGACCTATGTGGTCCAACCCAGCCCGGACGGGCTGGCTCAGGCGTTCATTCTGGCTGAAGACTTCCTTGATGGGGGGCCTTCGGCGCTGGTGCTGGGCGACAACATTTTCTACGGTCACGGGCTTCCCGACATGATGGCCGAGGCCGATGCACGCACCACCGGCGGCACGGTCTTTGGTTACCGGGTCGCCGATCCAGAACGCTACGGTGTGGTGGCTTTCGACACGGATGGCCGCGCCACTACGATCATCGAAAAGCCTGAGGTGCCGCCGTCGAACTATGCGGTGACCGGGCTGTATTTCCTCGATGCAAGCGCCCCCGAGCGGGCGCGTGCGGTCGAACCCTCGCCGCGCGGAGAGCTTGAGATTACCTCGCTGCTGGAAATGTATCTGGGTGAGGGCCAGCTTGACGTGAAACGTATGGGCCGCGGTTATGCTTGGCTCGACACCGGCACCCATGGCTCGCTGCTGGACGCGGGCAATTTCGTGCGCACGCTGGAGAAACGCCAGGGCCAACAGGCGCTGGCTGCCCCGAGGAGATCGCCTTTGACCAGGGATGGATCGACCGCGACCAACTCGCCGTTCGCGCCGAAAAATTCCGCAAGAACGACTATGGCCGCTACCTGATGGGGCTGTTGAAAGGCTAGGACCAGCCAACGCGAAAAAGATGCAAGACATATCCGGGGGCAGGATATCGGGTCATCAAGTCCCGACTCTGGTCCAGCCTTTTCCCGATTGTTTGCATGGCAAGACAATGAGACTTATAATATTCGCCTAACGCAAGCCAGCCCAGGCTTGGTGAGACTGGATTACAGATACCATGTGTGCGACCCCCACGCCCTCCGAAACGACCGACAAAAATGGCAACACCGTAAGCATTGAGAATTCAAGCCACTTCCGCGTCAGCATCAGTGGGCGCAACAATACCATTCGCATTGCAAATACGAATGCCACAGCCCGGGTCAACATCCACATCCGGGGCGATGGCAACATTGTCGACATCGGGAAATGTATCCTGAAGGATTTTAACCTGTCCATCGGCTCTATCAGCCGGTGCACGGTGTTGAACTCAGGATCGGCAACAACTTCTCGATTGAACCGGGCGGGCATTTCGAAATCTACACCAACTTTGCCAAGGTCAATATTGGAGAGCAATGCATGTTCTCCAGAAACATCACCCTGCACTTCGGCGACAATCCGCATCTGATCTTCGACCAGGAGTCCGGGGCCTATATCGACGGGTCCGGTGGGGTCAGCATTGGCCGCAAGGTTTGGGTTGGTGAGGGGAGTTACCTGTCTAAGCGCGCGACTATCGCCGACGAAAGCATCGTGGCGGCACGTAGCGTTGTGACACGACGATTCCCCGACCCCAACTGCGTGATCGGCGGAAACCCTGCCCGTGTGGTCAAAAAAGGCGTCCAGTGGTTCCGCAACCGGACCAGCATGACGAGACCCAGCAGCTACGCAACGGCAATCGATGCTTATGATGTCGGCGTCGAGGATCGCCAATCCGGAAAAACGCCCGTCATTCCCGAAATACCAGAAATCGCGACTGATGGATCGACCTGGTCGGAGAGATGGCCCGAAAAGACGACACTGCTGCTCGGGATCGGCGCAATGAAGGCTGGTACATCCTGGCTTTATGATTATCTGAGCACGCATCCATCAATGCACTTCAGTCGCCAGAAAGAGGTGCATTACTTCGACGTGATGGCATCCGGATCCGAACGCCATCACTTGAACTCGAAGATCAACATGCTGTCAGAACGCGTGGCCGAGATTCAGAACACACCTGCCCAGGATATATCTGCCGGGATCAGAAAGGTGGAGGCTGCGCTCGAAGCCATTCAGATCTACAAGAATGAGTCTGGTACCCATGAAGAATACCGCAAATACCTGACCAAGGGGCACGTTTCGCAGAAGATCATTGGCGACATTACACCATCCTACTGTGCCCTGCCCGAAGAGCGGCTGGCCGAGATGTATGCGCTTGCACCTTCGGTGAAGTTCGTCTTTGTGATGCGCGATCCGATTGACCGGCTCTGGTCGGCGGTGCGCATGCGTGCCCACGAACTCGACGGTGATTTCGAAGCCACCTGTCGGGCCTTGGCCAATGAGGTCATCCAGAACAAGACACATCCGATGCTGACCCGGTCCGGCTATAAGGATACAATCGAAAAGCTTCGCAGGGTCGCCCCGGAAGAAGATCTTTTGTTCCTGTTTTACGAGACCATGTTCACCCAGGATGTGCGCAACCAGATCTGCGATTTCCTTGGCGTCCCACATCACACCGGATCTGACACCAAGAGGGTCAACGCCGGTCGCCCGGCGGATATGCCGGAAGATATCCGTGCCGGCTATTACGCGTTGCTCGAACCGGAATACTCGGTCGTGCGCAAGGCGTTTCCAACGTCGGTGCCGGACACGTGGTATGATCCGCGCACTTGATGAGCTTCAAGGTCAGGAGCGCCTAGTCACCCGAAACAGAATTTGCCACCATTGATGTGGGGCAAATCAGGAGGTGGGCTTCGGTTGCAATTGAGCTTAGCGATGAAGAGCGGTCGCTTTCGGACAAGTGCCGGATTGTGCTGCGCTGCGCGGATGGTTTGATCAGCAAAGAGGTTGCCAAGGAACTTGGTCGTGCCGAGCATACCGTTGGCAAGTGGCGCAGGCGGTTTGCCGAACATCGGATTGAAGGTCTGTCGGACGAGTTACCGCGCAGGCCGCCCACGTAGCATTTCCGACGCGCAGGTTGCCGGGATCATCAAGCAGACGCTGGAGACCACACTGAAGGATGCGTCCATTGGTCGATGACGGCCGAAACGGGGTATTCACACACGACCATTCGCAGGATCCGAAACCCTACAAATGGGTCAAATCAGCCGACGAAATCCTCGCTTCTGCCTGAAGACAATGAACCGAACTTCGATTCTGGGTGACTAGCGTCCTGACCCGTTTCACAGGCCAAGCGCCTGACGCAAGCCGGGAAAGCGTTGCGCGCTGTCTGGTTTCGTCCAGGGTGGGAGGATTGCCCACCGGCAGTTTCAAGGTCACAGGCAGCCCCGTGTTTGGCGCAGGGCTGCCTCCAGTTTCAGGATCGAATCACAGCGCTTTCAGCATATCGTCGAATTCGCCCAATACATGCTGCAAGGACGAGCGCGCCTGAACCTCGCGCATGATTTCGCGGGCGTAATGCCATTCGGGTCCGCCCATGCTGTCGCGGGCGTGCCGCAGTGCCTCGGCGATCTCCTCCGGGCTGGCGTCGTTGTCCATCAGGTAAGGATAATCTGCGCCGAGATAGAAGGACGCATCGCCTGCCGATTTCTGGATCATCATGTTGGCACCGCGATGGGCGGCGACAAAACCTTTCA
The DNA here is from genome assembly GCF_055808435.1 of Marinovum sp. J2-8. Taxonomy (NCBI): domain Bacteria; kingdom Pseudomonadati; phylum Pseudomonadota; class Alphaproteobacteria; order Rhodobacterales; family Roseobacteraceae; genus Marinovum; species Marinovum sp. J2-8. The sequence goes on from NZ_JBVVRZ010000012.1 coordinate 53,551, forward strand.
GGAACGGTTTGGCACCGTCGATGCCCCTGCTCTGGCGAAACGCATAGTGAAAATTGTAATTCTCAAGCGCATTGATCCAGTCGTTGCTCGGTTTGCTGGTGTCTACCAGGTTGAAATCGACCAGTTCCTCGATGTCTTCATGCTGGATCGTGTTCACCAACTCGCCGAAATATCCGGCGCGGAAATCCTCCGTCGAAGCCTCTTCGCAGCGGGCAATCCGGGTGTCGACATGGTGGGTGACATGGCTGGCCGGAACGTTCGGGAAATACGACAGATAATCCCGGTAACCACAAAGCGACGAGGCCATCAGCATGTCGATTTCACCGATCAGTTCCTTCCTCGGCGGCTCGTCAACGAAATCCGCGATCAGGATGTTGTCGCGGCGCAGAGCGCGCAACTCATCCGGTGTGGTCATCTTGAGGAAGCCCTTGGCCAGAACCACCACATTGTTGTGGATCTCTGCCGGATCGCTGACATAACGCACTTCACGCGTGCCTTCGTAATGGTCTGCAACAATTCCCGAAAGCTGCTGACCACGCAGGATGGTCGACCCGGCGCGGCGAAATTTTCGTGATAGAGGAAAGTGATGTCACGCGCCCGGTTTTGCACCGCTGGCGTATTCAGAAGCGGGTTGACCTCATCCTCTGGCCGCACCCGGCCATCGCTGTGCGGAGCCTTGAAAAAGAAGATGTTTTCGCGCGAGGTTCCGAAATCTCTGGAAAGAAGGCCAGGACGCACCCCTGTTTTCCAAACGAGATAGGACAGAGAAATCTGGTCGCGGCTGGAAAATTCGCAAATATGATCCCACCATTTTTCCATGAAGTCACTTAAACCGGGCTCCATATGGCGGCGCCAGATGAACGAGGCCTCGAACATTCCGGCATTGCGCGGTAAACCCTGTTCGCCATAATGCTGAATCTGGGCGAGGATCTTTTCAGGGCCGTGTCGACGGTGGGCAATGATTGCGCAAACCTCGGTAAAGGTGTCGTCACGTAGAGGATGCTGCCACATCACGAAATCCCCACCGGCAAGGCAGAAATCGATCAACTCGCCGGTACGGCCCAAAAATACCGTGTTGGCATCGACAAACATCGAATATTCGTAATCCTGCAGGTACTTGTGCGGCAGAACCTTGAATATCTTGGCGTTCAGATTGTCGGTCGGCTGACCGGGGTCGACAATGACTTGGCGCCAGCCCTTGGCCTGACGCTGGCGGTCGGTGAAACAGATATAGTCGATGCCTTCGACCGGATTGGTAACCGGGTTCAGTTTGTCGATATCGCCGAACAAGGTTGTATAGATACAGATCTTGCCGCGCACTTCCGACCGCTTGGACCCTGATTGTCCTTCAAGATCATCCGCCTCGATGGTCTTGAAACCGTCCAGGGTCTTTGATTCACGATCCAGGTCCAGAAAGGAGGTTCCGTGCCGACAGGAATCGTCACCGCGCTTCGCTTCTTCCCAAAACTTGGTCCACAGTTCCTCGGCGCGGTCCCATTTGCCGCTCAAGGTATAACTCGTGGCCAGCGCTTCATTCAGCGCCCGGCTTGTGCCGAATTTGCTCAGAATTCGTTTGGCAAAGGACGGCATGATCGCGTAATCGCCGTTCTGCGCCGCGCGCTTCAGCACCGCGTAAAGAAGGCTTTCCTCAATGTAGTGGTTCTTGAAGAAACACTCTATGCTGCCCCGGTCTGCGTCCGGGTTCCCAGCAATAACCGGGATTTCGTCGGGCCGGAACTTTGCGCTTGGCGTGCGTCCCAGGCGACTGCCGATCATCCGATAGTGCTGCTCGGCCTCCATCCCGGAACAGACGACATCGGGATATGTGGTCTGATACCATTCTGCATCGAACAGAAAATGCCGATTTGAAAGGGCCTGCCATTCTTCTTCGGTTGGCTGAGCCGAGGAATCCTCGCGGTGGCCGGCATGAAGATAGTGGGCCAAAGAACAAATGGTTTCGCGGACCACGTCGCGGCGGCGCAACTGGTAATAGGTTGTGCTGAACTTTGGGCTGGGGTCGAGTTCGAAGAGATCACCGTAAAGCACGAAATGATAGACATCGTCCATTCCCGGCACCATATAGCGGCCGGCCGATTTGCGGTAATACTCGCGGTCGAAGAAGTCCGAATTGACAATCGAACGGCACCAGTGCTCTGCCTCCACATGACGGCGTATCAAATCCGCACTGCCGAGTTCCAGAATACGCCAGTGGTTGGCGGGGCCATGTTCGCGCAGGGGAAGCACCAGGAAATCGTCGGACTTGTATCCCTGTCTTTCGGTCAGATAGGTATTGGCCGCCATAGATTTGCTCAAGGCGCCGAAGACCCGTTCCAGCGTATGTGCCAGCGCGCCATCGCCGCCGGTGCTCATTTCTTCGCCGCGTGTTTCTTCGAGGAATTGCGGTGACAGCTCGGCAATGTCCTTCAGCATGCGCCCGGCAATCCAGAACATCGTCCCGGTAAAGAAGGGCCAGTCAGTCAACTTGATTTCCAGAGTCTCCAGCAGTGAAGCCATCCGATCCCGGTTGCCATACATCAGCGCATTGGCCGAGCGCAGTTGGAACGCCGTTCCCACCATGCCGGCATCCGGGTCGTCGCGAAAGACTTCGGTGATCTGTTCGACAAGGGCGGTGCTGCCGCACAGCCCGTCCAGCATGATCTTGCCCTGATCTGCGCGCAGTTTCGATTTCTGGTTCTTGGTATGCAGTTTCAGAACTGCGTCGTAGCGATACAATTCCTTTTCGCGACAGATCTGGAGAAACGGCAGAACGTCCATCCCCAGATTGGGCGTGACAACAACTTCGGCATTCTCAAGATCCCGCGCCGCCCATTCCGAGATCAACCCATGGATTTCTTCCCGGCAGGTGATGAAATAATCTGCACCCTCGGGGATATTCGCGAGATACCCTGCAATATAGTCCCACATGTCTTCGTAATAGACATGAATACAGACTGCGATTTTATTGCGCCTTGCCATTTTTTCAGTCCTGTCATTCTACTGGCCGGAACGAGGCCAACATTGCCCTCGACCGGTATTCAAATCAATTGCGCGACACCGCCAAGGACGGCTTGATGGAATATTCGTCGCGCTTACCCTTGTCTGGGCCGCGACGGGGAATCCATGTATCGTGCCGCGACACAAAATTATGCTCAAAAACCTGGCATTCCTGAATATTTCGGACACGCCAAACGTGGTCCCGAACCAATCGGAAGGCCAAGTCACATGGATCATACCGCGTAATAACTCCGGTACCAGTCCACGAAATGCCGGACGCCTTCGGTCACCGGCGTCGTTGGCACATGCCCGGTCAATTGTTTCAAAAGGGTTGTATCCGCCCAAGTGGCGGGCACGTCACCGGGCTGCATCGCCATCAGATTGCGCTTGGCTGGTTTTCCGATGGCAGTTTCGATCGCGGTGATGAAATCGGTGAGCTGCACTGGGCTGGAATTGCCGATATTTACCACCCGGAATGGAGCCACCGGCGACAGGTTGTCCCCCATCGCTACGGAATCTTCCGGGCTGGGGCGCACCGGTACGGTTTCGGCCAGTGCCATGATCGCGGCGACCAGGTCGTCAATATAGGTAAAGTCGCGCCGCATGTCGCCATGATTGTAGACGTCGATCGCTTCGCCCTGCAGGATGGCCCGGGTGAATTTGAACAGCGCCATGTCGGGCCGTCCCCAGGGACCATAGACCGTGAAGAATCGGAACATCGTCACAGGCAGATCATAGAGATGGGCATAGCTGTGCGCCATCGCCTCGGTGGCCTTCTTGGTGGCCGCATAGAACGACATCTGATGGTCGGCGCGCATCGTTTCGACATAGGGCATTTCGGTATTGGCCCCATATGCCGAAGAGGTCGAGGCCAGTAGCATATGGCGCGGCGGGTGCGCGCGCGCCGCCTCCAGCAATTCGAATGTCCCGGTGATATTGCTGTCAAGATAGGCCCGGGGATTGTCGATCGAATATCGCACCCCGGCCTGAGCTGCGAGATGGATGACCAGATCGAAGCCCTCTTCGGCAAAAAGCCCCATGAGCAGTTCCGGTGTCTCGACCGCGTCTTCGACAAAGCGAAAGGCGTCGTTCTCAAGCAGATCGCTCAGACGGGCCTGTTTGAGGGTGACGTCGTAATAGTCGGTCATCGCATCAAGCCCGACCACCCGCCAGCCTTGTTCCAGAAGGCGGCGTGAGCATTGGGCGCCAATAAAACCGGCGGCCCCGGTCACAAGAGCGGTTCGCATTGTGTCTCTCCTCATGGTCATGAGCGGTGCCCGCGCAGCCAGTCAACGACGGCGCGGGCGGGTTTCGTCATGCGCCAGGTGGTGCTGTTGCGCAGATCTTCGATTTCGGCGGCCAGAGAGGCGATCGTCTGGTCCTGTTCGCTGCGCAGCTTCTCTTGTGCGGCGCGGTTGGCTGTGGCCTCTTGGGTGAGTTTTGCCTGCGCCGCAACGCCGGCCTCTTGTGCATGGCGCGCCGCGTCCCGGTCCTTGGTAAGCTGGGCAATCTTGGCCGCGTCGGCCTCTTGCGCCTGTTCGCCCTCGATCACCAGTTTGGCCAATTGCGCCAACTCGCGTTCGCGATCTTTGGCTTCCCGTTCCAGCCGGTCGCGCCGGGTGACAGTGGTCGCAAGATCGGCGGTCAGGGTCTCGATCCGGGCGGTTGTTTCACGCTTCAGGGTGTCGCGCGCGGTTGTCGCCGCCTCCAACGCGCGTTCGCGATCCCCGGCTTCCCGTTCCAGCCGGTCGCGCTGGGTGACGGTGGCCGCAAGATCGGCGGTCAGGGTCTCGATCCGGGCGGTTGTTTCACGCTTCAGGGTGTCGTGCGCGGTTGTCGCTGCCTCCAACGCGCGTTCGCGATCTTTGGCTTCCCGTTCCAGCCGGTCGCGCTGGGTGGCGGTGGCCGCAAGATCGGCGGTCAGGGTCTCGATCCGGGCGGCTGTTTCACGCTTCAGGGTGTCGTGTGCACGTTCCAAGGTGTCGCGCGCGGTTGTCGCCGCTTCCAGCTTGCGCTCCAACTCCGACACTTCGGCCTTCTGGTTGGCAAACTGGGCGCGTGTTGCCTCGACCTCGGTTGCCAGACGTTCCCGGGCCTCGCTATGCTCAAAGATGATCCGTGCCATATTTCCCAGCTCTTGGCGCGAGATCAGCTCGGATTCCTCCAAATCAGCAAGCCGTTGTGCAAGCGCGCTGCGTGCGCGCTCTGCCTCGGTCATTCCGGCCTCATATTCTGCGGCTCGGATTTCGGCGGCGTTCCGCGCGGCTTCTGCGGTTTCGGCCCGCTCCAGCGCCTGATCCGCCTCGAGGCGGCGCTGTGCAAGGGCGCTGCGGCCCTGAGCGACCTCGTTCTGGGCGGCCTCCAGGGCGGCCTTTTGTTGCGCATTTTGCGCAGCTTTCTCATTCAGTTCTGAGCGGATGTCTTCTATGGAGCTGTCCAAAATCTGTTCCCGTTGACGTGCTGCGTCCAGTTCCGCCACCAGTGTTTCGCGGATCTTTTCCGCCTCGGCCTTTTGCGCGCTTTGTTCCGAGATGGTATTATCGCGCTCTTTGATCCGGTCTTCCAGCACGGCGGCCCGGCGGCGTTCAGCGTCCAGCGCCGCCTTTTCTGTGGCCAGTTCTGCGGCGCGCGCCATGGCCTTTTTTTCGGTCTCTGCTTCCAGTTCCTGCAACAGCTGACGCGTCGTGTCCAACTCTGCCGTCAGTGTTTCCTGGGCCCAGTTCGCCTCGGCCCCATGCGCCTCCATTTCTGCAAGGCGGGTGTCGCGTTCCTTGATCCGATCGCTCAGCACGGCGGCCCGGCGGCGTTCAGCGTCCAGCGCCGCCTTTTCCGTGGCCTGTTCTGCGGCGTGTGCCTTGGCCTTTTCTGCGGTCTCTGTTTCCAGTTTTTGCAACAGCTGACGCGTCGTGTCCAACTCTGCCGTCAGTGTTTCCTGGGTCCAGTTCGCCTCGGCCCCACGCGCCTCCATTTCTGCAAGGCGGGTGTCGCGTTCCTTGATCCGATCTCTCAGCACGGCGACCCGGTGGCGTTCAGCGTCCAGCGCCGCCTGCACCTCCTGGCGGGCCTTGCTCAGATTGGCATGTTCCTTGGCCTGCGCCTCTAGCTGTGACATCCGCAGACGGGCGGTATTCAGATCGGTCTCCAACTTGGGCAATTGGGCCGAGATGGCCTGCATCAAGGGGCCAAAAACCGGAGTGGCAGCGTCAAACTCGTTCCGGATGCGATCCAGTACTTTATGATCCGCACGGGTTTCTTTCGTCCGCGTCCACCGTTCGAAGATCTCATAGCTTTCGCGAATCCAGGTGGAAAGTGTCGGGTTTTCCGTGATCTTTTCCGGCAGTTCCTTGTGGTGGCGAAGTGTGCCCGACAGGAAGTTTTCGATCTCTTGTGCCGCCCGGTCATCAAACCGTGGCCAGACAAGCCCCAGCGTATCCCCGGCACCATTTGCCACGCCCACCCAGTTCTCCAGCAGCGCGCCATAACTGGTCACATGGCGCGTCATGCCCCGGCTGGCCCGTTCGGCATCAAGCACATGGCGCAGCCACAACAACATGGCCTCGGCCGGTGGGATGCCATCGCGCGCCTCAAGGGATTTGGCGACTTCCAGCGGGTTGCGATGCGTCAGGATTGGCCGGATCTCGAAGCCGGATTGTTCTATTACGTCTTGCCAGAACGGCATCAATCGGCACATCCGCGGCTCTTTCAGCATCACCAGCGCGGCATTGCCGAATTCTGTCTCAAGCAGCGTTTTTGCCTCGTGAGCAAAAGCCTGGCTTTCCGGCGAAGCAAACCAATTGGCATTCATCGGACGCCAATCGCGCCAGTTTGATTGTGACGCTGCCAGAAGGCGATCATTGAAGCGGCGCACGGCCTGGCTCTCGAAATAGCCGCCGGGATTGTCTTTATGCGGTGTCATCACCTGCTTCGGCAGGTTGCATCCCAAATGGTGCAGCACCCCCCCAAGCGCAGAGGTCCCCGACCGATGCATGCCTAAAACAAGGACCATGTATCGGGTCGGGCGGGCCGTTATTGCCTTGTCTGATTTTTTCTTATTCATGATAAAATCTCTCAACGAAAATCGGTCTGCTCAGCCTTCCGGGCGTAACTCGTTTTCAGGCTGCGCCCGATTTGGCACATCCTGGGGATCGGGGGAACCCTGCAACACCTTCGCCACCCCGAATATTTCCGGCATGGTTTGGATCGGCCTGTCAAATGGGCATTCGACTGCACAATTGATCTGCTGCAGCACAGGCCGCAGGGCCCCTGACAGCTGAATTCTGAGGGGGCGGCGGGAATTGCGCTGCGGTGCCGGGGGCGGTTTGGCCGGGTGGCTGATCTTGCAATGCCTGCCACCACCGCACCATTGCCCGTGTGACCTCTGGTGTGGTGTGGCGCCGCACCATGACCCGGCAATCGGGTCCGCCGTCCGGGGCAGGGCAAAAGGCAAGCGGCGTTTGTGCCGCGATGGCGGCCGTGACAAAACGGTCGAGATCCCCAAGGATCGCAAGCGCAGGATCGACCCAGACGCTCCATTCATAATCCGGGAAATAAAGATGTGGCAGCACCTGTGCCCGCAGCGCGCCCGCATCACCCGGTTGGTCAAAGGGAATGCCCTCCCAGGCGCATTCCGCAGACAGGGGGGTCGTGCAAAAGGCAAAAAGGTCGAAATTTTCGAGTGCGCCCTGCGGCTGTGCCAATCGGGTCTGACCGTCGGGACAGGTTGTATAAAGTACGTAGGGTTTGCGGTAGTTTCGCTGCCAGCGGGCATAGTAGGCGCAATCGGGGCCAAGCGCATTTTTCAGATAGCTGCCATCCGGGTCGGGAAGGTAGTCGATCTCGCCCCGATCATGCCCCGAGGCCAGCCCCGGGCGCCCGAAACCGCCTTTGATCCCCAGGCTGAGCCCCGGATGGCCATCAATCAACCGCTTGCTGCCCTCAAAGCTTTGCCACCAGTGGCGATCAACCAGCCCGCGTTCGCGGATATGGGGAAATCCTGACCGGCAGACCGCCTCGAGATGGGCCCAGGCATGGCCGCGCCGAAAGGCCGACTGGGCAAAGGCGGTATGCTTTGGCTGGTGCCCGTGTTTCCAGGCGCTGCCGCGCAGGTGATAATAGCGGATGTCCTGCAGACCGACGAGTTGGTAATTGTCGAGAAACGGCAGCAGATATTCGCTGTAAAGTGGCGCATACCAATCGTCATCCTCGAAGATAAGCACCTTGTCCGCCTCGATATGCGGCAATCCGGCAAGCAGGTTGCTCGACAGGGTATGGGGGGGATCTTCGGGGTGCGGCGCGCGGCGCACATAGGTTGCCTGCTCTGGCAGGGGCATCTGATCCGTCAGGGGCACCCGGCCATCATCGACAATAACCCATTGCCGTGGTTGCAGGCTCTGGTCTGCAACCATTTGGGCGCAGCGGGCAAAGGCCGCCGCCCGATCCCCGGTCGGGGTGAGGATGGCGTAATCGGCTGATCTGGTCATTGGTTTGGCGGCCAACCGCCCATAGCCCAATCCGTGGTTCGAACGATGGTGCGTCTTCGCAGCGCTCTTTGGCCCCTCTTTTGCAAGCATGGCATCCAGCCGGGCCGAAATCCGGCGGTGGTGCAGCGCCTCGAGCACCTCCATGATTGGTCGCGCAGTGCGCGGCGCGGCGGCGGGAAAGCCATGTTCGGTCAGGATCTCGCTCTGCGTCTCGGCCGCTGAGGCAAGCGCGATCCTGCCCCCCATCTGATGTGCCAAAAGGCCGAACAACCGCTCTACCGCATGGGCAAGACGGCCGTCCCGCGCCACAGGCCCCTCCGCGGTTTCAGGCTCACGTCGGAAATCTGCAGGCCCGACACAGGACATCACCCGCTCGGCGAGATTGCTGCGCAGCCAGAAACAGGTGCCGGCGAAAATCCCCAATCCTGCCCGATCGGAGCGGCCTCGTCAGCTGCCCCGCCCGAGCTTTCGCGGGATGTTGCGCCTGTGGTCTCACCCGGAAGATTGTTTCCGGTCAACTCTTTGAGCGCTGCACGATTGTCCATGAGATGCGACGGTCCGTGCAGAAAAAGCTCTCGTGCGCCCCCGAGAAGAATCTCGGGATCTTCCCTGAACAGCCGCACGAAATCCGTCACCCGGTCGGCATCGCCGACAGTCCCCATCAAAAGCGCATCCCGCCACAGCATCGGAAGCTTGTTTCCGCCCTTCGAGTGGAGTTTGCAGAAAAAGCGGTATTGTGACGGGTCAATCTGCTCGAGCACCTGTAGAAAGGCACCCACGTCCTGCCCGACATTGTCGACCGCCATCGGGATCGCACCGGGAAAACTGTCACGGATCAGGGCCTCGGAGTGGTGCTGGGAGTTCCGCGGATAGCTCACATATTGATCGACACCGTCGGGAAAACACGCCAGCGCGCGGCGCAGATCCGCAAAACTGTCGCGGTGATAGGCATGGGCGATCACCGCGTAATCGGTCCCCGTGCCTGATCCTGTCTCAGGTTCGGTCTTTGCTTCTGCATCCAGGTGATGCAGCAGCGGGTTGAGGGTTTGGGATGCGATTTCCGGATGCGCCTCAAGATAGGCACGGGTCGAGAAGTCCGGCCCCGGATCACGGCCAAGCCGGGCACCGATGCGCAGGAAATGTTCGGCCGGGTCCAGTCCGCAAATCGCAACGTCGGGGAAACGCTCGAGATACCAGTCCCGATTGAACAGTTTGCTCTCGGCGATCCGTCTGGCGTCGTCACTGGCGTGCAATGTCTTCCCCGTTGGTCTTGCCCTTATTGGACCCGCAGTTGGGCCGGAAAGGCGATTGCGGTGTTAAGTGCCGCACTTTCACCGTTCGCGAAACCCCGTGCCGGGGACCGCGGCGATTTCCGCCCGGTCTGTGGCAAATTCGCAAACCAGATCACTCGCGGATACGCGCCTTGGTTCACCTGATCGCGGGCCCATTTGTGACATGGCACCGACAGCGGCGGCGGGTGATCTCTAACCTTTGGCACCCTGACCGCGTGAATAGATATCTTCGTAGCGGATGATATCGTCTTCTTCGAGATAACTGCCGGTTTGCACTTCGATCAGCACCATCGGCACCTTGCCGGGGTTTTCCATGCGGTGCACGGCACCCAGCGGGATATAGACGGATTGGTTTTCGCTGAGCAGTTTGACCTCGTCGTCGACCGTGACTTTGGCGGTGCCGGCCACCACAATCCAGTGTTCGGACCGGTGGTGATGGCTTTGCAGGCTGAGCGAGGCGCCGGGATGCACATGGATGCGCTTCACCTGAAAACGATCGGCCAGAACCAGGGTTTCAAACCAGCCCCAGGGGCGGTGATCGACCGGGAAATGCTGGGCCTGTTTTGCGCCGCGCGCCTTGAGCACGTTGACCGCTTTCTTGACATGCTGGCTGTCGGACATATTGGCGATCATGACCGCGTCGCGCATGGCGACGGCGACCGTGTCTTTCAATCCGATGGCGACCAGTTCGATCTCGTCGGTTTCCGACCGCAGCAGGGTGTTTTCGCAGTCAAACCCGGTGGTGTGCTCAGAGAAGGCGTTGCCGTTTTCGTCCTGTTCGGATTCCTGCCAGACAGATTCCCAGCTGCCCAGATCGGACCATTGCCCGTCAAAGCGCACGACGCTGACGTTATCGGCCTTTTCCATCACCGCGTAGTCGATGGAATCCTCGGGGACCTTGGCCCAAAGATCGGCGTCAATGCGGGTAAATCCAAGATCTTTGGTGCCCGCGTCCAACGCGAGCTGAACCGCGTCCAGAATGGCCGGGGCATGGGTGCGGAAGGCGGCAATCAATGTGTCGGCACGGGCCAGAAACACACCGGCATTCCACAGGTTCTTGGCATCAGCAAACAACGCTTCGGCGCGGGTTTCGTCCGGTTTTTCGATAAACCGGGTCAGGTGGTGCACGCCGGGATGGGTTTCCTCCCCGGCTTCGAGCCAGCCATAGCCGGTTTCGGCGCGGCTCGGGGCGATGCCAAAGGTGATGATCTGGCCTTCTTCTGCGGCGACGCGGGCGCTGTTGACCGCATCGCGGAACGCTTGTGGATCTGCCACGGCGTGATCGGAAGGCACCAGCAACAGCATCGCCTCTGGGTCGCGTCGTGCGATCAAAAGCGCGGCGGCCACGGCGGCGGGGGCGGTATTGCGCCCTTCGGGTTCGATCATGATGTCGGTCGCCTTCATTGCGACCTCATCAAGTTGTTCGGTCACGATAAAGCGGAAATCATTGCCCGTCACCAGAACCGGATCGGCAAAACCGGTCCCGGTAAAGCGCTGCGCCGATGCCTGAAACAGGCTTTGTTCCCCCACCAGATCCGCGAATTGTTTCGGGAAGCTTTTGCGCGACAGGGGCCAAAGCCGAGTTCCCGATCCGCCACAAAGAAGAATAGGGGTGATCATATCGGTACTGCCTTTCATGCAATCACAGGAGAGAGAAGCGCTTCGCATACATCGTAGAGGTAATTGTCCCACGCGGTATATGTGTCGAAGATGGCGCGCTCATTCTTGTCGAGTTTGGCCACAGCAGCTTTGTAATCCTTGGAAACATCCGGTGCTTGGCTCATCGAGCCTGGCGCGAGGTCCAGGTCTTTTTTGGCCAGCCGGTCCAACAGTGCAGCAGAATTTTCGGCAAAGCCGAAGATCATGTCGGGGGCCAGTGCCGTGTGCAGCGCGCATGTCAGCACCTCTTGTTCCTGACCGAGGCTGTCAAGGGTCCGTTGTCCGGCCAGGCGACGGATCTGGCCATTGTCCAGTTCCAGTCGGTGCGCTTCGGATTCAAGGCTGTACTTCAGATAGGTGCCAAAGCTGGTCTTGTTGTCATTCTCTGATCTGCATGCCTGTTGATAGAGCCGATAGAGCCGGTCGCCGGGGCGGCGGATCGTACAGAGTCGCAGATAGGGCACCCCCAAGGAAGGCCCGACATCCCCCGCCAGATCGCCATAGACATAGCGCAGCTTCAGCCGCTCGGGGCGGGGTTTGGCACATAGCGCGGCAAAGCTTTCATCATCGACGACGGTGGCGGGTTGCAGATCGGTGGCGGTGGCCAGCACCTCGAACAGACCCGGATCGACGGCTTCCGGGATGCAGATATGCACCAGGACGGGCTTCAGTCGCGCATTGAAATCCGAGCGGATCTTGTCGAACTTGCGATAGAATTCTTCGGAGTTCAGCAAGGTCTGCCGCAGCGTTGCCAGCTTGTCATGCCGGTTGCTTGCATTGGTGATTTCATCCGGGGACGGGATCCGTTCCAGAATTACCCGGTAGGCGCTTTCAACTTCGGCCGGGGTCAGAGCCATTTTGCACTCACACCTTCGTCCAGAGCGACATATGACGGATCATGCAAAAAGCTCGCGGGCACGGTCGTAGAACTTGCGATCATACTGGATCAGCTCTTCCATGCTGTCACGGGTTTCTTGGCTGGGTTTCTGCTTGTCGATCTTGCGCATGTTCGGGTCGGATTTCATGAGATCGTCCAGCACCTGATGCTTGCGCAATTCCACCGGGCGCTTACATCCAAGCGTATCGGCCAGGCGGTCCACATCCGCATTATAACGATCCATGAAGCCCACAAAAGTGAATTTCTCCAGGTTGCGCAAGGCCTGTTCCATCATTTCATCCATCGAGGCGTCGGGCAATCTGTTGCCCTTCATCGAGGGTGCAATCTGGGGCATGTCCGAGAAGTAGCGCACAATCGCATTGTTGACGCCGGGGTGTTTGCGGATGTTGGGGTGCGCAAAATAGGCATCGATGTCATATTCATTGGCCCAGCGCGGCAGCGTCAAATTATGACGCTCGATGATATCGGGGGCATGGGCGCGGTGGAAATGATACAGGGAAACCAGGCGATCGGCGGGATCGCGCAGGAACGAGATCATGCGTTTCGGGCCCGGTATCAGCGTGGTGGCGTAGAAGTCGTAATGCCCCGAAAACACCAGGCTCGAGGCCAGATTGCCCGCCGTATAGCTGTAAAGACCATTGTGGCGTTCGGCATGCATGTTGTCCGGTCCGAACCATTGGCCCAGCATGTGGTGCAGCGTGGTGCCACCACATTTCGGAATATGCAGGAATACCACCCGATCCGCATTGCAGGGTTGCAGGTTCTGCGCAAGCTTTTGCAACGAGGGTTGGGCGGATGCGGATATCTGTTGCGCGCGGTTTTTGCCCGAGAACGGCGCATAGCGCTGTGCAAATTCCGAGGATTTCAGAAACACCCTGCGCACGCTGTCGAGCGAGTTATGCGCGGCCTGCATGCGTTCCACCTCACTGTCCGAAGGGATGCGATCAAGGAACATTTTATAGCAGAGCCGGATATCATGTTTCGTCAGGTTTTCGGCGGCAGGCGTTTCCTGAGGTGTTTCCGGGGTGGTCATCGGCGTTTCCTTCAATCGATGGCTCTGGGCGCAAGGGGGCGGTCAGTTATGCCATCTGGCCTTTTGGTTCTGTTGGGCGGGTTGGTGCCGCGCGGAGTGCTCAGTCTTACAACCCGGAAAGGATCTCGCGCAAGCGGCTGCCGTAGCGTTGTGCAATTGCTTTCGCCGAAAAGTTTTCATGAATGAAGTTTCGGGCGGCTTCGGCCTTGGCGATGCGGGCCTGAGGGTCGTCATAGGCCGCACGCAATTGTTGTGCGGCATGCTCAACACTCGGCTCGGCCCATTTCGCGCCCTTGCGCACAAAGATGTATTCGCCGTGGCGCAGCTGGCTTTCTTCGTAATCCACCAACCAGGAGGTTTCTTCAGAGCAGAAATCCATATTGCCCGAATAGGCGGTGCAGATCACCGGAACGCCCAGGTTCATCGCCTCGATCATACCAAAGCCCCAGCCTTCGGACTTGTGCAGCGAGATGTAGCAATCCGAGCCGCATTTCAGCTGCAACAGGTTATGATAGCTGAGCGTTTCGTTCATCACCACGATGCGCGGATCGGCCGACATCATGGCATCGACGCGGTCCCAGAGTTGCACCTGAACCGGGTCGAAAACGCTGTCGCGGTTCTGGGTTTTGACCACCAGACGCGCCTCGGGCACGCCCTCAAAGGCCTTCTGGAACGCCTTGAGCACCGAAACCGGGTTCTTGCGCTGCACGAAGGAGAAGCTGTCAAAGGCCACCAGACAGACATAATGGCTGTCGTCGAACTGGAAGCGGCGGTTGACGAAGGCGCGGCTGTCTGCGCGGTTGATGTCGTCGTTGGCCTCGTAGCACATGCCGACATTGACCACCGGCTTGGGGCTGCCATCGGGGTGTTTCGCATCCGGTTTGTAGATATCGACGCCGTATTCGGTCGAGACCCAGATCTCGTCCAGCAGTTCCATGCCGAGGTAATGGCAATAGGCGGGCTGATCGAGTTCCCAGTAGAAATAGCCGATGTTGTAGGCGCCCGAGAAGACATCCGGCTGATAGGCATAGGCCAGCGGGGTGCTTTCGGCGTTCAGGTGGATGATGTTGACCTTGGCGGGGCCGTAATCCTCGATCATCGTGTCAGAGCTGAAGCCTTCGGGGGCCGGGTTGTCGAGGTCGAAATCGACACCGCGGATCGACAGGCCGGTTTCGCGCAGGATGGCGGCAGAAAGCCGGGTCGCCTGACCCAGGCCCGAGGCCTTGGCCAGCGGGCCGATTAATTGCACGTCCACCTTGGGGCGGCTGGGGTCGGGGATCGGCATGGCGGCGGCTTCGAACCGGTTGCCGTCAGGATCGCGGGTCATGAAGCTGTAGCTGTCGAGATCGAAATCACGCTTGCGCAGCAGCGCGCTATAGCGTGTGCGGCTCATGCGGATCGGGGACCGGGCAGGCTCGGCCTCGGTTTCGGTGCCATCCTCCGCATCGCTTGCATCTTTGGCGATCAGCGGATCTAAATCCTGAAGGTCGTTCAGGAACCGTTCAAATTCGGATACGCCGGTGTCATCGGCATCCAGCAGTTTGTTGATCGACGCATGCGGGATATAGCGCAGCAGATCCGGGCGTTTGATCGCCGCCAACAGCATTGCCAGCACCAGCATTTTGCGGCCTTCGGCGGTGCCGGGACGCAGAAAATGGAGCCGCGGGCTGTCGTTGAAATAGCGCTCGGTGAAATAGCTCAGCGGATAGGCATCAAGCGGCGCGAGGGATGCACGCCGCGCAGCAGATCGGCAAAGCGGTTGGGCACCAGGCAATCTTCGAAATACATATGCGGGCTGTCTTGGTGGGCCCACCAGAACAATACCTGCAAATAGCTGTCGCGGTCATTGAGATTGAGATGACCCATCATGTCGGGCCGCCCGGTAATGCGCCACCACATGATCCGGCTCATGGTAAAGGTCTGACCCGCCATCACCACAGGTTCGTTCAGATAGTCGAGGATTTCGGCGCTCAGCGGCACGCGGCGCTTTTCCTGGGCGCGATAGGCCGTCAGATACCAATAGAGATAGCGGTCCTTGCTCTCGAGCTCGGGCTCCACCTCATAGCTTTCGTCCATCCGGTAGCGGTAGCGGACATAGTCGAGATAGGCGGGATGGCCGCTTTTCGGGATGTCGGGAATGATTTTATCGGTCGAGAACATCATCGGGTGACGTTCAAAGGCCGGTTTTTCGATCATTGGCAGCGGCCCGTCGGGGACGGGGGTGTCTTCGAGCATCTCCTGGAGCAACTCGAATTCGTCTTTCATGGCCACGCGGGTCGCGGCCATGTCGTTCTGGACGATCTTGGGCTCGTTGTGATCAATGTTCAGCACCATTGTGCCGATCTCATGGATCTCGCTGCCGTGGGTCCGCACCGAGATCTTGCCCTCGGCCGCCTTGATCCGTTCGAAGGCGGTTTCGGACAGGTTGAAGTTGAACCCGCATTCGACTTCGCCGCCGGTGGCGCTGCGCACGTCTTCGCGCACAGCATTTGCATAGCCGATTTCGACAATGTCATTGCCGGCATAAAGCGCGACCTGCACCCGGCCTTTGCCGGTGCGCCGGTCGACAACCCAACCCCGCAGCAACCCTTCGGAGGTCAGCTCATCCAGATACCCGCGAAAGGGCCCCTGTTTCTGTCGGCGTTGCAGCGCACGTGATGCTTTTTGGCAGGCACCAAGACACGGTCCAGAACTGCGCCAAAAGGCGTTTTTTCTGCATTGCTCACAGTCAGGAATCCTTTTTTGAACGCGGCTTAGAACGCGCGGTTCAGCCGAGCGCGTCGTAATCAGATTTGGCCATCATCTCAGCGAGTTGATGAACGTTGACCTGTGGCACCCAGCCCAGCTTTTCGCGGGCCTTGGAGGGATCACCGATCAGCAGCTCAACCTCGGCCGGGCGATAGAATTTCGGGTTCACCTTCATCACCAGCTTGCCGGTTTTGGCATCTGTTGCGGTTTCGGCCTCACCTTCGCCGCTCCACTGGATGTCCATCCCCAGCGCCGCGCCCGCCGCAGTAAAGAAGTCGCGGATGGTGGTGGTTTCGCCGGTGGCCAGCACGTAATCGTCGGCCACATCCTGTTGCAACATGCGCCACATGCCTTCGACGTAATCGCCGGCAAAGCCCCAGTCGCGTTTGGCGTCCATATTGCCAAGTTCAACCGGCTTGTCGCCACCACGCGCCAGCGCGGCCAGACCAAGGGTGATCTTGCGGGTCACGAATTCCTTGCCGCGCAGCGGGCTTTCGTGGTTGAACAGAATGCCGCTGGAGGCATGCATGCCAAAGCTTTCGCGGTAGTTCATGGTGATGTAATGGCCATAAACCTTGGCCACACCGTAGGGCGAGCGCGGATAAAGCCGGGTGGTTTCGGATTGCGGCACTTCCTGCACCAATCCGAACATCTCCGAGGTCGAGGCCTGATAGAAGCGTGTTTCGGGGCGCAGGGTGCGCAGGGTGTCGAGGATCTTGACCACGGCCATCCCGTCGACATCCGCCGTATAAACCGGCAATTCCCAGGACGCGCCAACAAAGCTTTGCGCCGCGAGGTTATAGAATTCGTCCATCTCGATGTCGCGAATGACGCGGAAGACGTTGTTCTGTTCGGTCAGGTCGAACTCGTGCAGATGCACCTTGTCCGCGATGCCCAGGATGTCCAGTCGGGTGGTTTCAGGCTGCGAAATGCGCCGAACCCCGCCGTGCACTTCATAGCCTTTTTCAACAAGGAGCTGAGCCAAATAGGCGCCGTCCTGGCCAGTGATTCCGGTGACGAAAGCTTTTTTCATCAAATCCTCGAACAATTGATTTTTTGGAGTACCTAGTATGGGGCTTGCCGAAAGGCAATGACTTTGCCCCGGCGGCGGACGGGGTGTGGCGGAGGTGTGTCACAGCGCCCGCAAACGCGGTCGAGATGGGTTCGGGTCTGCCCAATTAACAGGCTTGCATTCAGGTGCGAGAGAGCGAAATCATCAGGATTTTGGTGATTGGATTCGCGACTGTTGCATTGATGGAACGTCTCGAGGTGGATTTTTTTAGGAATATGAAAAGGAGTTTCCTGTTATCACTTTAGAGACGAAATTACGTTTCAAGGTGTGGCACCTCTTTCCGGGCTGTGGTCCTTGCATTTGTAAAATTTGGGACCGTAGGCTTGCAGAAAACAGTTAGATTAATCCAAAATAGGTAGAATAACGCATGGATGATTTCCTTTTTCCCGAAGTCTATGCGCCCGATGCGCTTGAAGCTGTTCGCAACGATACTTTGGAAACCGCGCAGCTTTTGGGTGAAGGCAGTTTTGACATCGATGGGCTGGGCCAGGATTGGTACCGTATCGAAAGTCAGGCGGGGTTCATGCGCTTTGCCATGACGCCGGGCGCCGAGCCGCTGAATTTGGACATGGAGCTGTATGACAGCAACGGAAACCGCATTCAGCGCGATGTTGCTGCCAGCGGAATGGAAGATTTCGACCGCCGCATTTCGGAAAACGGTACCTATTATCTGCGTGTCTTTGCCGCCCCTTTGGGCGACAACCCGCCTTCGGATACAGAGCTTGATTACAGGTTGGATATCGATCTGCCCCAAGTGGTGGTTGATGCCAATGACAGCATGGCCACGGCCACGGATCTGGGCGCGGGCGGGTCGGGTGACATTGTCGGCACCGGTGTTGATTGGTGGCGGGTGACAAGCCCCTCGGGCATGCTCAACATCACGATGACGACCTCGGAAAACCTGGATGATCCGACCGATCCGCGCGATGATATCCGCAACCTCAACATGGAAATCTACAACAGCGCCGGCCAGGTGGTGAAGTCGAATTTCTCGACGGGCGTGACGGAGGATGTCACTTACTTGGCCCCTTCCGACGGTGATTATTACGTCAAGATTTACGCCGCCCAGTTCGGGGGCGATCCGGCACCCGACAATGTGGTTCTGAGCTATTCGCTGAACGTGGATTTGCCCGAGGTTGATACCGTCACCGACAACAATGACACGATCACCACGGCAACACCCCTGGGCGAGGGGCACCATGTGGTGACAGACGGGATCGGCACCGATTGGTATCGGATCGACAGCCCGGCGGGGATCATGAATTTCCACATGGCCCACACCGGCGGTCTGGCCCCCGACGGGACCGAGATGAACCTGAACATGCGGCTTTATGATGCCGACGGGAATCCGGTGCGCAACGGTTTTGCCGAATTTGCCGATGAAAGCTTTGAATACCAGTTTCCGACCGCCGCGACCTATTATCTCAACGTCTATTGGGCACCATATCCCGATGGTGCCCCGAACGGCACCCGTTTGAATTACGAGCTGAATATCGATTTGCCGGATGCTGTTGCCAGCGATGGCAATGACACCTTTGCCACCGCGATGGATCTGCCCGAAGGCGTGGCGCGCGACGTGGTCGGCACCGGGGTGGACTGGTGGAAGGTCAACAGCGCCCATTCCGGCCTGATCGAAGTGTCGCTGACAGCCGCCGAGCATCTGGATGATCCCAATGACCTGCGCGATGACCTGCGCAACCTGAATATCGAGATCTACAACAGCGCGGGCGAACTTGTCCGCTCGAACTTCTCGGACGACATGACCGAGACGGTGCAATATCTGGCGCCGGTGGCCGGGGAATATTATTTCAAGGTCTACACAGCCCAGTTCCGCGATGACACGCCGGAAAATGTGCTGCTGAGCTATACGATCAATTACGATTTGCCCGGGCCGGATAATCGCAGCGACGGCAATGATACCCGTGCCACCGCCGAGCGGCTGCGCGTGGGCGAACACATCGTGACCGAAGGCATTGGCACCGATTGGTACGAAATTCAGACCGGCCCAGGCCGGATGGATTTCGAGATGACCCATACCGGCGCCACCACGCCGGATGGCATGGAAATGAACCTGAACATGCGTCTCTATGATGCCGACGGCAATCCGGTGCGCAGCGATTATCAGGAGTTTACCAACGAGGCTTTTGAATTTTATGCCTCCCGCACATCGACCTATTATCTGAATGTTTTCTGGGCGCCTTATGACGGGCAGGAACTGCCCAACGGAGTGTCCCTGAATTACGAGCTCAACGTCGCCCTGCCACGCAAGACATGGTCGAACGAGCTGGACTTCGGCCCGATCCGCAATGCTTCGGTTGCGGTTTATGACATTGACGGCGACGGCAAGGACGAAATCTTTGTCGGTACGGTCAAGGGGCTGGATGGCGAAGCCAACGAGGTTCTGCCGGCCGGTCTGGTGGTTCTTGAGGATACCGGCGGCGTCAAGTGGAGCCAGACCTTCGAAGCGATGTCCACACCGGATCCGGTCACCGGCAAGATCTACAACACGACCTCGGTCAGCACCGCGCCGGTGTTCTCGGATCTCGACAATGACGGTTCGATCGACATCGTCGTGGGTGTCGGCGCCGACAACCGCAATGAATTTGCCCCCGCAGGCCAGCCCGGTGACAAGGGCGGCATCTATGCGCTGGATTCCGATGGCAACATCATGTGGAGCTACATCACCAAGGATTCCTTCGGTCGCCAGTCCGATCCGGATGATCCCGAATCCCCCAGCGGCCCCGATGGCCGCCCCGACGGGGTTTATGGCACACCGCGGGTTTTCGACATTGATGCCGATGGCCAGCGCGAGGTGATCTTCTCTTCCTGGGACCACTATCTCTATGTGCTGGACGGGGCGACCGGTGAATTGGAATTCACCGTTGACCTGCACGACACAGCTGGCGCCACACCCGCGCTGGCCGATCTGGACGGTGACGGGCTGTTCGAAATAATCGCACCTGCCGACATCACCGAAAACGCCCGCGCCGGCATTCCGATCCAGGGCGGCATCCTGCACGTGCTGAACAACTACGGCCACCAGACGGTCGCGGGCTGGGATACACAGGTCGGCACGTCGACCAATGCGGATTTCCGCGGCAAGCTCGAGGAACAATCTCTCTGGTCCAGCCCCAAGGTTGTGGATCTGGACAACAACGGCACGCTCGAGATTGTACAGGGCACCGGCAACTTCTTTCAGGATGAGCGCGGCGAATACGTCAAGGTGTGGAACACCGATGGCAGCCTGAGGTTCCAGCTGGATACCCGGGGCCGGGTGCTGGCCAGCCCGCTGATTGCGGATCTGGATGGCAATGGCAGCCCGGAAATCATTGCCGCCACGCTTGAGGGGTATGTCCATGCATGGTCCGCCGGAGGCGGCACATTGTTCTCGACCCAGGTCATGCCCTTCGACAACGACACAATGACCGGTCTGCCAGATGTGCCGATCGCCCGTCAGCCCATTGCTGTGGATCTGACCGGTGACGGCAATCTTGAAATCATGGTCAGCATCGGCTCGCAGATGATTGTGCTGGACCAGAAGGGCAACCAGATCACCAATACCGAACTGGTCGAGCGGGCCTTTAACAATTATGCCGGATCGCCGGTGGCCCATGACATTGATAATGACGGTTATCTGGATCTGATCACCGGCGGCACCAATGCCGATCAGGATCACGCGGTTGTCTATCGCTGGGAAAATATCGTCGACACCCAGGTGGGCGAAACCCGGATTGCCGAATACCAGAACAGCCAGTCCCTGCATGAAATCCAGGCCTTCGTGGAACAGATGTATGACACCATTCTCGGCCGCGACCCTGATGCGAACGGGCTGAACAACTGGACCGACCGGCTTTATACAGGGGTGCGCAGCGGCGCGGATGTGGCCCGTGGCTTTATCTTCAGCCCTGAATTCCTGGCGCGGGGGTTGACGAACGAAGAATATGTCGAGGTGCTGTATGAGGCCTTCTTCGGTCGTAAACCGGATGCGCAGGGCTTTGCCCGCTGGACTGGAGATCTGGACAATGGCCTGAGCCGTGATCAGGTTCTGCAGGGCTTCACCGGCTCTCCGCAGTTTGCAAATCTGTCCAGCTCCTACGGGATCCGGGCAGAAAGCAAATCCGGCGCTGCTGACGATTCCGATGTGTTGATCGGGGATCTGACTGACAGCTCGGTTCTGCGCGGGGGTGACAGCAATCAGATCCTGAAAGAAGGCACCGCTGCCGTTGATGCATTGGTGTCCAATGGCAAGGAACTGACGGGGCAGGTCTATCGTCTCTACGGCGGCACGCTGGGCCGTGAGCCGGATGCGACAGGCTTCACCAACTGGTATGACGGGCTGGTCCGTGGTCAGAACGGCACTGGCGGGGTGACTTTGCTGCAAGCTGCCAATGCCTTTGTGAATTCAGCAGAGTTCCAGCTGAAATATGGCACGCTGGACAATGCTGCGTTTGTGACACAGCTCTATCGCAACGTGTTGGGCCGTGAACCGGATGCAACAGGTCTGGCCAATTGGACCGGGCGGCTGGAGAGCCAAGAGATGACCCGTGCCCAGGTTGTGCTGGGCTTTGCCCAAGCGGGCGAATTCCGCACCGCAACCAATCCGTTGCTGGACCAGTGGATGTACGATGTACGCCCTGAATGGAATGATGTGCTTGAAGGCGGGGCAGGTGACGACCAGATGAACGGTCGTGTGGGCAGTGATACGTTCGTGTTCCGTAATGGGCAGGGCGGGTCTGATGTGATCCACGGGTTCGAACCTTGGGATCGGGTGCAATTGTCGGGCTTTGGTTTCAACACTGCCGCGGATGCAATGGCCCATATGACCCAGGTTGGCGGGGCGGTTGTGTTTGACCACGCCGGTCAGGTCATCACCTTCCGCAACACCTCAATGGCTGACATGCAGCGGGTGGGATTCAACGTTTCGTAACGTTGAACCTTCCCCGGTTCGCTGAGTTTTCCGATGGCGGTTTCATCCGCCATCGGGGTCCGGGCCAAAGGTAGAGGTCCCGACACCCGATAGCCCCCGCGCAGGGGTGATCTGAAAAAGCGTGTTTCACACAGGGGCGGACCGATCCGGTCAGCCAGCCATCAGTCAGACAGCGACAGCCGCTTCAGCCGCAACCCCAGTGGTCTGTTGTCGGTGTTGATCCCCAGCTCGGCCGGGGAGCGGGGATTGCGGATCTCCAGTGTGAAACGGCGGTCGGTGTTGTCGCACCAATCGGGCAGCGCGCAACGCCATTGTCCAGTCGGGCCCGCGCCCTCCGCACCGGAGGTGAAGCGCCAAGTTGCCAGAACCTTGTCTTCATCACAGATGTCGACCTCAAGCGGCGGTTCGCCCTCGGGGCGGGGCAGGGCATCTGCCTCTGCGATCAGTTCGGTCGCGCATCCCGGCGAAAGTTCGCCGGGGAGATGCAGTATCGCGGTGGGACCGACGGTCCAGCTGCCGCTCTCTTCGGGGCTGCTCCAGCCACGGGTCAGCACCGGTGCGCCATTGCCCGAAGCTGTCACGTCAAGCGGGAAGGTCATTTCAGGCACGCCGGTCTTGATCTCGGTGATGGACAGGCCAAGCAGACGTTCGTCGGCGGAATACCCGGCGAGGAAAGGGCTGTCGAGCGTGTCGAGCATGAAACTGATCGGAGTGGCGACAGCCCCCGGCGCGTGTTGCGGTGTGCGAACCCGCACAGCCACCGGTTCGGGTGTGGAAACGGTCACGACGGTGGGTTCGTGGCCGGGGCTCAGCGTGCGCAGGGTCCGGGGCCGGTCAGGTCCGGCATTGAACAGGCACAGCCGGATCCGGAGCGCTATAGGGGTCGGGAACTCTTCTGCCGAGATCATCAGCTGAGCCTTGCTGCTGCGCGACCAGCTGGCGTTTGTGCCAGCGGCATGCCAGCCGTGCCCGATCCGGATGCCGGGGCTCAGTTCTGGCCGCTCAAGCGGGGCTTCGAAAATGCTTTTCTGTGCGATCTGCATGGGGCTCACTCGGTCACGTCGGGGGTCAAGGTGAGGTCGAACAGGCCAAGCCCGGACAGGCCCTGTTCGTGGCCAAGCCCGAGGTCGGCGGGCGTCGCCAGCGCAGTGGGGCGAATTTCAAGCACGGCAGGGCCGGTTTGCAGGTCGGCCTCGGTCAGCGGCAGGTTCAGTGCGACGGGTTGGTTGTCGTGCCACTGCGCTTCGTGCAGCAGTCGGCCGTTCCAATAGAACGATGCGCCGGAAGGTGCGTCGGGCCGGGCCACCGGGCGCAGTGTCAATCCAAGGATCCGAGGCCCTGCCCCGGGGAGGATCGGCACGAAAAGAACAAAGCTCGCCAGCAGGCTGCCCACCCCCCATCCGGGGGCGACATGCAGATCCGGCGCCACCACCGCGCGATGGCTTTCCAGAGCGAAATCCACCTCCTGTGCGTGCAGGCCTTCGCTCCAGCAGTCAGCGTTCCGAACCGTGACGAGGGGGTTGTTGCGTCGGGCATCCAGCAGTTGAGCCGAGACCAACCCGATGCCTTGCGGCGCGGGCGCCGTGCCATCCTCAGAGGGTGGTGCGGCAGGGCCTGTCCGGGTTGGAAAATGCAGGGCGAGTGTCAGGCAACCCTCGGGGTCGAGCGCATTTGCAGGCACCGCAAGGACGAGATCCCTGGGCAGGCTTGTGCCGCTGACGGGGGCCTCGAAGAGGCAGGTATCGCCACAGGTAATACGCAGGCGCGCGCGGGGCCGGTCCGTGGCCAGTTGCAGTCGCAAGTGCAACAGCAGCCGACCGGGCGTTGCCGGATCTTCCTTTGAAGGCCCCCCATCGTCAGAGAGCACCCTGTCCGCGCGCAGTCGAAATACGGCGCGGTCTGAAGCGGTATGGCGCAGCCCCGCTTCGGCCGGATGCCAGCCCGTGATGAAGCCGATCGCCCAAGGCGGAGCGTCAATGCCGACCAGGGCAATTTCACCAGCGCGCAGAGCCCGCAGCGTGGTCACATGGCGCGGCGTGGTGGACAGCGTCCCGAGCGCCGCTGCCATGTCGGCCCAACTGGTCTGGGGGCTGTCGTTCACCACGGGCGACCGGGCCTCTTGCTGTGTCTGAGCATGGGCCAGAATACGCCTCTCCCAGAGGGGCAGGTCATCGGGATCGAGGGCTTCAACGGTTGCCTCTGCATCAGAGTCGGCCAGTTCGGGGATATCGGCCACCAGACAGGGCAGCCCCCGGGCCCGGCTCTCGGTCACCGGCCAGTTCCAGTCTGCGCTCTCAGAGGGGCAAAGGATCATGCAGGCCCTCGCCCAGAGCCATTCGAGCTCGGCCCCCTCGGCCGCAACAATGTGCACATGTCCGGCTATACGCGGATCGCGGTTGATGCTGTCGGCCAGAGCTTCGGCACCCGGGGCAATGCCACCGGCAATCACCAGATGCAGGTCCGGGGCTGCGTTCCGGGCGGCAAGGCGGGCCCAGATCCGGGTCAGAAGCCGCAATTCCCACGCGCCGCAACAGGGCCGGGCAGCAATGCAAAGGGCGCAGTGCCAAGGCTGTTTTGCAGGGCCGTCTTCTCCGGTTGCAGACCCTGGTCGGATATCGTGTCGGCGGAGAGGGGAAGAAGGGCAGGAAAGGCCTGCACAGAAATGTCGTTACGGGATATTGGTACAGGGCCGGTTTCGAGCGCCCGCGCCAGCGCGCTGGCGGTTGCCGACGAGGGCGCGATCAGATGATCCGCCAGTTCCGCCATCCGGTGCAGTCGCGCGGTATAGCCCGCTGTCGCCTCGGCCAAAAAGAGATCCGGGCGCAGGCAGGGACCGGCATCCTCGACCAGAGCGATCAGTGGCCCGCCGCTTTGTGCCTTGAAATCTTCAAGGCCGCGCAGGTGGGCAATGTCGCTGCCGTGCAGCCCCCCGACCAGCAGCAGCGCGATGTCAGGATCGGCCACAACAGGCACGAGGTTTTCGTCCTCGGCGGCGCGCTGAACGAAGCGCTGTGCATCGCGCGGCGCGAGGAAAGAGGGCGGAAGGTCCAGAAACCCCTGACGCGCCGACGACCAGACCACTGGACGCGGGGCGTCAGGTCTGGACAACAGCGCGCGGCCCAGTGCTTCGGTATAGCGCAACACATGGCGCGGCATCACGTCAGGGCGGCTGAGCGCGGTCAGGTCGAGCATCAGCGCCTGTGGCTGCCGTGGCTGCCGGGTGGTGATTTTGACGGAGCTTTCAACAGGGCGCGAAGTGTTTTGGGCGGTGTGCCGATAGGCCTCTGCGGTGGCCCGGGCATGGCTCGACCAGTCGAGATTTTCAATCACATGACGCTGCAATTCCTGCGCGCGGGCAGGAGCCTCGGAATCCTCAAGCGTTTCGCGCAGGGCCGCACGCAGCGCGTCGGGGTCGCCGGGCGTGCAATAACGCGCGAGATTGCCGAAATATTCCCGCTCCGAAGAACGGTCCGACAATACCATCGGCACGCCTGCCGCCGCCGCCTCAAGCGCTGCAAGCGACGCGCCCTCGGACCAGCTCGGCAAGGCGAAAACGCGCGCTCCTGCAAGCGCCGAAGTCAACATGCCATCAGCGGTGCCAAGCCTGCCGGGCAGGATCAATTGTCCTCCTCCTGCCTGACGGATCTGCGTGGCGTAGCCCTGGTCGCCCACGTGGCCAGCCAGCGCCAGCCGCAAGGGCAACCCGCGCATCGCCCGCGTCAGCGTAAGCTGGTTCTTGCGTGGTTCGATCCGGCCGACACACAGCACATAGTCGCGTCCGCCCGCATGGGTTTCGCGAAAAGGCGCCGGATCGCCGTCTTGCCAGGCGACCGCGTCCACCGGATTGCGGATCAGGCTGGCGCGATCCTCGGGCACATGCGCGCCGATGGCCGTCAACGCCTTGCGTTCCGCATCGCTCAGAAACACCACGTGATCTGCTAGGGACAGCATTTCCCGCACCATCGCATGATAGCCGGGTACGATTTCGTGCAATCGTCCACGGCCTTGCAGATAGCGCTGTATTGTGGCGTCTTCTTGTGAACCTGAAATCTGAAAACCACCTGTGCCCCAGACGGGCCGTTCCGAGAAATCAAGATAGATCGGCGAGAAGACCACCCGCTTTCCCGCCGCCTTTAGCTGGCGCAGGGCCTGGAGTGCGCTGCTGGGGGGCCAGACATTGAACAGATGGACCGTGTCCTCGTCGATATCCGACACGCGGTGAAATTGCGTGGCACTGGCCGACACGCCTATTTCACGAAGAGCTTGAGCACAGCGCGGCACCCGCAGGCTGGGCCCGCCGCGTGTGCGATCCTCCGATCCGTGTAACAGCAGGCGAACAGCGGGCGTATGGCGCGCGGTGCCGTCCTTGGGGGATGTTGCTGCCGGAAGAACTGGCCCCGGGAGAGAGGGGCTTGAGGAAGAATTGGTCATACGCGCCTTGAGCTGGGATGCTTCCGAAGTTGTATGATGTTCTGACAGATATGGGGTGACCCGGCAAGCAGAGCATCGCCCCATGTCACGACAGGCAGTCTGATCGCAGATCCGTCACGTTTACGCTTATGGGCATTGCGGTTCGAAGGCGGTCACAGCCTTGCAAAGAAGACGAATGCGCGCTTGCGCCGACATCGACCTGCTCCATGCATCACCGATAAAGCTCTGATCTGGGAAGGTCATTCGAGACATTCATTGCCACGACGACCTGCATTTGAACGACACGACGGACATTGGCAGAAAGTATCGGAACAACCCTGTTGAAAACGATCATGCAACAATCCCGGCTCCAGCACCCTGGATGGGGTGTAAGGAATTGATACTATTGCTCTCTATACGGGCATGACGGGATGACAAAGCGCCCTGGGGGCCTTGCTGCGATCCGCGATTGTTGTTAATTTTCACCCTTTCCATACTCCTTCGGAGGCCCCGTGAGCCAGCAGACCCAGAAAATTGTGGCAAAACCCAGATTGCTGTTCCGGCCACATCCGCTTCTGGGATGGTCTTTGACACCAAACCATGGCGTCAGGGTCGCTTACCGGCCTGATGTCGTTCAGAATATTGGTGCCGATGGTTGGCGCCATGTCCCGGGTGCCGCGGCCGCCACAGGTCCGCGCCTGGCAATCTATGGCTGTTCATTCACGTATGGCACCGGCCTGAAGGATGACGAGACCTATTTGGCCCGGTTGCAGAAAAGCCTCCCGGTTGGACAGGTGCATAATCGCGGGATTGGTGGGCACAGCACGGTGCAGAATTTTTTGCAGTTCCGCCGCGAGATCAAGGAAGGGCTTGTCGATGCCGCCATCTTTGCGGTTTTCAGCGGCCATCGGTCCCGCAATATTCCTCACCCGGGCCGCATGCGGCAGTTGCTGAGCCCGGAGTGGTACGAGCTTGGTGTTGAGCATGTGCCGGTTTTGCGGCAGGGGCGGGATGGACGCCATTCGATTGTGTATGTTCCGATATGGCAACCTGTATTGCAGCAATGCGATTTTGACGTCTTTTTGCCGGATGTGCATATGGTCGACACTGCCACATTGACGATCCTCAAAGAGATCGAAAGCCTTGCGGCGACCCATGCCATTCCATTGCGGTTTGCCTTGTTGGATGCGAACCAACCAAGCTTCAACGCGATGGTGAAACGTCGTTTCGACTGCGCAATTGATATCTCGGTGCCGTTGAACGCGGCGCATACGTTTCTCCCGGTTGATGCGCATCCCAACCAAACTGCAAACGCGCTTTTTGCAGACCGTCTTCTGGAACCGGCGCAACATCTTATTGAACAGGCTGGGGGCGGCACCCGATGAAGGATGACGAATACGTTCTGGGGATTTCGTCGCATTTCCATGATTCAGCCGCCACGCTGGTTCAGGGGCAGCGTATTGTGGCCGCGGCGCAGGAAGAGCGGTTCACCCGGAAAAAGGCGGATTGGGGCTTTCCCGATCACGCGATACGCTATTGTCTTTCGCAGTTACCCGATCCCGATCAGCGTGTGAGCGTTGCGTTCTATGAAAATCCGCAACTAAAACTGGAACGGGTGTTCCGGAACGCGCGCAGCACCGCCCCGCGGGGGGCGGCCCTCTGGCCCCAGACATTGCGGATGATGTGTGATTATGGCCAGGATCTGTCTGCCCGGTTGCTGACCGTCTGCGACGACCCGGATCGTATATTCTTTGTCCCGCATCACAGATCACATGCTGCATCGGCCTTTTACCCTTCGCCATTCGATACGGCCGCCGTATTGGTTGTTGATGGGGTTGGTGAATGGTCCACGACCAGCCTTTGGAACGGCGCAGACGACCGGCTGATGCCTTTGTCCGAAATCCGGTTTCCGCATTCGCTGGGGCTGTTTTACAGCGCATTCACGCAATACTGCGGGTTTCGGGTGAATTCCGGCGAATACAAGCTGATGGGATTGGCGCCCTTTGGCAAACCAAGATTTGCCAAGCGGATCATGGACAACCTGATTGATCTGAAAGACGATGGGTCTTTCGAGCTCGACATGTCGTATTTCCGCTTTGACACGGATGTCACGACAATCAGCCCATTGTTCGAAATGCTGTTCGACCGCCCGGTTCGGCAACCGGATTCACCCATGGACCGACATTACATGGATGTTGCGGCCTCGGCGCAGGCCGTGTTGCAGGATGCGCTTGCCCGGTTGGCCAGCACAACGCTGCGTATCAGCGGGCAGAAAAACCTGTGCCTGTCCGGTGGTGTTGCGCTGAATTGTGTCGCCAACAGCCATTTGATCAAAACCGTGCCGGGGCTGGAGAACCTGTGGATCCAGCCTGCGTCAGGCGATGCCGGGGGCGCGCTTGGGGCGGCGCTGGATGTTGCGGCACATCTGAAGACGAAATCGGCGTCTCCGGACGGGTCGGTCAGGGCCAGGGCTCCGGCGGATCCAATGGCCGGAAGTTTTCTGGGGCCGGACTTCGACGATGAAAGCATTTTGGCGGAGTTGCAGAAATCGAAACTCATTTGGGAACAACCGGATGACATGCCGGGGCAGGTCGCCTCTGCATTGGCGGAGGGGTTGATTATCGGGCATTTTGACGGTCGGATGGAATTCGGTCCCCGGTCTCTTGGCAACCGTTCGATCCTGGCTGATCCGCGCCCTGACGACATGCTTGATCGTGTCAATCTGAAGATCAAGTTCCGTGAGGGCTGGCGGCCTTTTGCGCCGATGGTTCTGAAAGAACACGCCGCGACCCTGTTTGAAGGCCCGACTGACAGTCCCTACATGCTGCTCATATCCACGCTGAAGCACGCGTACCGTCACAAGGCGACTTTGGCAACGGCGCTTGGTCAGGGGCTTTATGAGCCTCTTGATCTGATGCGTGCCGTCAGCACGGATTTTTCCGCCGTGACCCATGTGGATTTCAGTGCCCGGTTGCAGACTGTTGATCCCGCGGCGCGGTTGTCACGGTCTGGCGATATCCTGCAGAAGTTCTATGAGCTGACAGGCTGTCCCATGCTGTTGAATACCTCGTTCAATGTCCGTGGTGAGCCGATCATCTGTTCGCCCCGCGATGCGATCGATTGTTTCATGAACACCAACATGGATTGTCTGGCAATCGGCCCGTTTCTGGTGCGCCGGTCGGCCCAGCCCGAATGGGTGAACTCATTCATTGGAAAGAAAAAATATGCTGCAGACTAACGCCCCCGATCTCATGGATCTGTTTGCCCGGCTGTTCGACACCCCGCATCATGCCGGGTCGGACCAGGCCAACGGTGACAGCACGTTGGTTCCCCCGATGGCAGAACTGGCCGCGCCTCCGGTGCCGCTGAGCGCGCTTCTGGGCGAAGACAACACGATACTGGCCAGATTTCTGGATGTATATGCCGACCAGAATGCACCGGCTTTGGCAAAGGAATTTGCCGAGGTGTCATTGCTGGTTCGGGAAAACAAACCGAATTACTTTCTTGGGGGCAAGCCGGCGGGGCGATTGCAGGAATTTGTCTATCCGGTGGTCTGAGAACCGGGCCGATCTGTCCACATGCCATGAAGTGCCGGTGATCAGCTGGTCACGACCGCCTGCAAATCAAAGATTGGCAGCAGCACCGCCAGTACGATCACCAGCACAAACGCCCCCACCAGCATCATCAGCATCGGCTCCAGCAGGGCGGCGATGCGTTTGCGTTCGGTACTAAGTCCGTTTTCCAGCAGAACCGCACTGCGCTCTGTCATCCGGGCCAGTCTGACCGAGACCTCGCCCGCGCTGATCAATTGTCGTGCGATGGGTGGTATGACAGAGAGTTTTTCGAGGGCTTTGGACAAGGTTTCGCCTTGGCGAATGGCGGTTGAGACAGCCTGGGCCTCGGTCTTGAACTGCGCCACGGTCAGAACCTCGGCGGCGTTTTCAACCGCGGACAGGACAGAGTGGCGGCTGTTGAGCACAAGGGCAAGTGTGCGCAGATATTGCACCGCGCTGGAAAG
>NZ_JBVVRZ010000013.1:0-78189 GCF_055808435.1 Marinovum sp. J2-8
ATCGGCGTTTCATTGTCGGTTTCGCGGAATTTTGTCGCCAGTTCCAAAGTGCGGTCCAGGGTCATGCC
This sequence comes from Marinovum sp. J2-8, assembly GCF_055808435.1. Lineage (NCBI taxonomy): Bacteria > Pseudomonadati > Pseudomonadota > Alphaproteobacteria > Rhodobacterales > Roseobacteraceae > Marinovum > Marinovum sp. J2-8. The sequence goes on from NZ_JBVVRZ010000013.1 coordinate 69, forward strand.
GCTTTCCAGCGCCCGTTGCCCGGCCAGCTGGATCGTCGGGCCATCCGCCATCGGATCGGTAAATGGCAAGCCAAGTTCGATCACATCCACGCCTGCACCGGGCAGGCCGCGCACCAGCTCAAGCGAGCTGTCGAAATCTGGATCACCCGCCATGACATAAGCGACAAAGGCCTTACGGTTCTGTGCTTTGAGCGCGGCGAATTTGGCGTCGATACGGGTCATGCGGCTGTCCTTCGGATATCTTTCCCTTCATGTGCCGAATTTGTGCGGTCTTGGCAATGGGGCAGGGGCGTCTCTGGCCCTTGTAGGGCGTCCTTGCGGCGAGGCCCGAAAGGATGTGACATGTGGCGACGACTTGCGCTTGTCTTCCGGCCCAAATAGAAGCGCCGGGTGAAATTGCCTGCAAAACACGCGGAACATGCACCCGCACTGTCAAAGGATCATCGGTCATGGGCTTCAAGATGGGGATTGTCGGTCTGCCAAATGTCGGCAAATCGACGCTTTTCAACGCGCTGACGCGCACCGCAGCGGCGCAGGCGGCGAATTTTCCATTCTGCACCATTGAACCCAATGTGGGTGAGGTCGCGGTGCCCGATCCGCGGCTCGACAAATTGGCGGCGATCGCCACGTCGAAACAGATCATTCCGGCGCGGATGACCTTTGTTGATATTGCCGGGCTGGTCAAAGGTGCGTCCAAGGGCGAGGGCCTCGGCAATCAGTTCCTTGCCAATATCCGCGAAGTGGATGCCATTGCCCATGTGCTGCGCTGTTTCGAAGACGGCGATGTCACCCATGTCGAAGGCCGGGTCGACCCCGTGGCCGATGCCGAGGTGATTGAAACGGAACTGATGCTGGCCGACATGGAAAGCATTGAAAAGCGGCGCGCTGGATTGGTGCGCAAGCTGAAAGGCAACGACAAGGAGGCCATCCAGCAGGATCGCCTGCTGGCGGCAGCCCAGGAGATGCTGGATCAGGGCAAACCCGCGCGTCAGGCCGACGTCGACGAAGAGGACGTCAAAGCCTGGAAAGGCCTGCAACTGCTGACCTCGAAAAAGATCCTTTACGTCTGTAATGTCGATGAGGCGAGCGCCGCCGAAGGCAATGAATTTTCGGCCCGTGTCGCCGAAATGGCCGCGGCCGAGGGCGCAGGATCCGTGGTGATTTCCGCGCAGATCGAAGAGGAAATCAGCCAGCTCGACGATGATGAGGCCGCGATGTTCCTGGACGAGATGGGCCTGGATGAGGCCGGTCTTTCCCGTTTGATCCGTGCAGGTTACGACCTCTTGCATCTGGAAACCTATTTCACCGTCGGTCCCAAAGAGGCCCGCGCCTGGACAATCCGCGAAGGCACCAGCGCCCCGAAAGCCGCCGGCGTGATCCATGGCGATTTCGAAAAAGGGTTCATTCGCGCAGAGACCATCGCCTATGACGATTATGTCGCCTGTGGCGGTGAAAACGGCGCCAAGGAAGCGGGCAAAATGCGCGCTGAAGGCAAATCCTATATCGTCAAGGATGGCGACGTAATGCACTTCCTGTTCAACACCTGAGGTCTGCAAGGCCATAGCGTCATGCGTGGGCCCCGGTCCGCATGGCGATGATCACCTGTTCCGCTTCACGCGGAACAGGTGCGGCTTGGCCTGTCACACTGGTCTGATTGTGTTTGGTTTGCTTGTGTTTGGTCTGATCATGTTTGGCCTGATCAAGTCTGGCCTGATCCGTAATGGCCAGACCTGATACGACCCGGCGAAGAACCGATTGGATATCCGCCGGGGTTCGTGTGTCAGGGGGCGGCGCTGTCCGCTCCGCTGCGACGTGCTCTGCGCCATAGCGCCAGCAGAAGCGGCGTCATCCACAGCAGGATCGTAACGACCCCCAAAGTCGCGGCAATCGGACGCGAGAAGAACCCCATCAGTTCGCCATCTGCCTTGATCATCGACGACATGAAGTTGTCTTCGACCATGCCACCCAGAACGATGCCCAGAATGGCCGGGGCGACCGGAAAGCCGTTTTCTTCCATGATGTAGGCAAGAATGCCCAATGCCAGCATCAGCGTGACGCCGAACACCGTGTTGTTGATGGCAAAGGCGCCGACCACACAGAACATCAGGATGATCGGCATCAGGATGCGCTGCGGCACCCGCAGGACCTGGCGCGACATTCGGATTGCTGCAAAGCCCAGCGGCAGCAAGGCAAGGTTGGCCAGAAAGAAGGCCATGAAGACGGCATAGATCAACTCGGGGCTCTGAATGAACACCATTGGACCCGGGTTCATGCCCTTCATATAGAGCACACCGATGACAACGGCGGTGATCGAATCCCCCGGAATGCCAAAGACGATGGCCGGAACCCAGGCGCCGGCGATGCTGGCGTTGTTGGCAGCACCTGCGGCGACAAGCCCCTCTGGGTGGCCGGTCCCGAATTTTTCCGGCGTTTTCGAGCGTTTCTTGGCCAGCGCATAGCTGATCCAGGCCGCGATATCGGCACCCGCACCCGGCAGGATGCCGATGATTGCGCCCAGACCGCTGCCTTGGACGATATTCATTTTGTATTTGCGCAGGATCGGTCCAAGACCGCGGAAAACCGGGCTGGGCGGATGATTTGGCACTGTCAGCGGCTTATGGGTCGAAGCCACATAGCGCAGCACCTCGGAGATCGCGAACATGCCGATCATTGCCGGGATAAAGCTGATCCCGGCCATCAATTCGACGTTGCCGAAGGTGAACCGGGGATGCCCGGCCGTGCCGTCGATGCCGATTGTAGCGATGAACAGCCCAATCAACAGCGACACAAACCCCTTGATCGTCGACCCCGACGAAATGATGACGGCACAGGACAGCCCAAGGCAGGCCAGCCAGAAATATTCAAAGGACGAGAATTTGATGGCAAATTTGGCCAGAAACGGCGCGCTGAACGACAGAACCACCGCGCCGACCAGCCCGCCAATCACCGAGGTCACAAGCCCGATGCCAAGCGCCCGCTCGGCCAGCCCCTTTCGGGTCATGGCATAGGTTTCGTCGCAATAGGCCGCCGAGGCCGGTGTGCCGGGAATGCGCAGCAGGGCGCCCGGAATGTCGCCGGCAAAGATCGCGGTGGCAACGGCGGTGACAATCACCGAGATGGCCGGCACCGGATCCATGAAAAAGGTGAAGGGGATCAGCAGCGCCGTGGCCATCGTGGCCGTCAGCCCCGGCATCGAGCCGACAAACAGGCCGAACATCGCCGCCAGCAGCATAACCCCCAGTGTATAGGGCTGAGTAACCAGACCAAAAGCCTGTACAAGGACGTCCCAGGTCATGTTTTTACCACGCTATGGCTTGCAGAATGCCCCAGGGCAACGGCACCAGGAGGATTTTTGCGAAAACGGTGTGAATGATCATCGTGACGAGCACGGCGATCCCGATGCTGGGGACAAGTGCGGTGCCCAGACGTGACAGCAACAAGGTCATGAGGAGCGTCGAGGTCACGACAAATCCAAGGCTGCCCGAAAACAGGATATAAAACACCATGCTGCCGATCATCAGCCCAAGATTGACAACGGTGCGGCGGTCTTTGGACCAATCGCCCAATGTCAGCAACGGCACCGTCCGGCGTGTCGCAACGCCCTGAAAGACCAGCAGGCCGCCGCAGATGATCAGCCCGCCGCCGATCAGGATCGGGAACAGGTCAGGGCCAAAGTTCTGTCCGTGTAGCTGGGGGAAGGTCTGGGTATAGAGGATCTCGGCTATCGCAAAAAGGATAAGGAAACAGCCCGGAACAGCGTCATTGAAGCGCATTTTGACCTCGCAAAAATTGTTGCAGAGCGAAATTGGGCGGCCTGCCGCCGCCCAATCCCAGTCGCATGGCTTTTCGCTAGTGTTGGTCTATTTTGCCAAGCCGACCGCAGTCATGACCGCGCCCAGCGACGCGTCGGACGATTTCATCCATCCGGCAAAGTCGTCACCCGATTTCCAGGTCAGACCAAAGCCGCGTCCGTTCATGAATTCCTGGAATTCATCAGAATTCCAGACGTTTTCCAGGGCAACGGTCAGTTTCTGGGTTGCCTCATCCGGCATGCCGGCGGGGCCAACGATGCCGCGCCAAGCGGCCAATTGCCAATCGGAACCGGTTGTCTCCTTCAGCGTCGGGACATCGGCAAAGGCGCCGATGCGTTCGCTTGCCATGACATTCAGCGCCTTGGCCTGACCTGCGGCGATCATTGCCGCGCCTTCGACGATCGAACTGGTCACGATGTCAACGCCGCCCGCAGCCAGCTCTTGCAGTCCTGCCGCTGAACCTTTGGAGGGGACCCATGGCACCGCATCGGGGCTGATGCCTGCGTCGTTCAGCATGCCCGCCAATGCCAGATGCCAAATGCCGCCCTGTCCGGTGCCCGAGCCCTTGTATTTTCCCGGTTCCGCCGTGACCGCAGCAAGCACGTCGCTGGCGCTGGTCCAATCGCTGTCGGCACGCACGATCACGCCCGCAGCGTCGGCATTGTAAAGGGCGATCGGGGTATAGGCGGTCCATGTCAGATCGGTCAGACCGGCCCAATGCATCATGCCGATTTCAACCGTGGCGACGCCGATTGTGTAGCCGTCCGGCTCGGCAGTGGCGATTGCGGTGTGCCCGACAACGCCGCTGCCGCCGTCGCGGTTGACCACAACCACGGGCTGACCCAGTTCCGCCTGCAACAGCGTGCCGATCATCCGTCCGGTGGCATCGGTGCCCCCGCCGGCCCCCCAAGGCACGATCAGCGTGATCGGGCGCTCTGGATATTCGGCCAGTGCCGGGGTGGCCGTCATGGCTGTCATCGCTCCGGCGACGGCAAGGGCACCAAGCGCTGCAAAATTTCGGCGGTTCATCATTTTTATTCCTCCCATTTTGCCCGCATCACCCCCAAAAGCCGGACAATCCGGAGTTGCGGGTCACAGGCAATTTCAAGAAATAGATACTATGAATCTTTGTGGGTCAACAAATTCTTCGCACCTGTTGGCGGTGGCGTTTTTTGCCTGTTTTCTTCACGTTTTTCGACGAATGCCTGTTGGATGTGCAGCGGTGGCTGTGGCCACACCAGCGGCGATATCGCGAGGGCGTTCGTGAGGGATTGTTGCATTATATTCAGTGGTGCGCGACGGCCCAGCAGGAGGATTGGATCACGCAGCGCTTTCGAACAGCCCGCGTATGAATTCGATCTCGCGCTTGACGCTTGGCAGCTTGTGATTGATCTCACGAATGGCGCGTCGATCACTGTGCGCCTCGTCCGTCACAATTGTAACAGGCCGGTTCAGACGCACATGCGCGATGGCCTTGTTGAGAAGGGCCCTTGCAGCCCTCGCATCGCGTCGCGCGGTGTGGCGGAAATCAATCATCTGGCCGGTGGCATCGATGGCCCGCCAGAGATCATGCCACTTACCAGCGACACCGATGTAGGTCTTGTCGGCATACCAGTCGAAACTCGCACGGTGCAGGTGTTTCACGGTGCGCTTAGCCAAATCGGGACCGAACTTCTGAACCCAGTGTTAGATAGGCGATCGGTCCACGGTGACATCACGCTCTGACAGAAGGTCCACGACATCCTGGTTGGACCGTGGATACCGTAGATACCTGCGAACAGCGCAAAGGGTGATCTCGCGCGGAAAGCGGTGATGCTTGATGGGTGAAGGCCGCCGCATGTCTAACCTCAAAGCCGCCAAACGACACGATTAACGCAACAGCCCCGTAAAAAGGGACCAGATTGTTGCAAATGAATCCGATGGTTTCACTTAAACCCAAAACAAAGCGTCGATTGTTTCTGAAGTTCGTGGGCCTCATACTCTCATGACTTGTTAGGCATTTATGAAAGGATATAGTCGACCGATTCCAATGTTGACTGATCAACGCCCAAAAACTGAATCCTGACTCCTTGGTCTTCAAAAATAATATCCGGCCCTTCGACCGTCAATCGAGAAAGAATGTCGGCGTCTGAATTGTAGCCAAAGCCACTGAATTCAAGAGTATCCCAAGTATCTACTTGCAGCACGACATCTGAGCCGCGATCCTTTGCGTCGAAAACAAACATGTCAGCGGAATACCCTGTCCACAGAATATCATTGCCCGCACCGCCATCTAACACATCGCCTTCAAGTGAACGTATGTAGGTTTCAAATGCATCTTGTGATTTTTGGATAAATTCCGAGCTTTGCGCGAACCCCCGCACTACCGCTTCGCGGCTTCCTCCCTCATCAATGGCGCGTGTCCAGTTCGTTAGGCCAGCCAGGTCAGGCTCACGATCTAAGACGTTTTGATAAAGTAGGCGAACAAATTCTTCACTATCGAGCGCACCGTAGATGTTCTGAAATTCGGTCGAATTTGTGAAGCCTTCTGCAATCGTTGTATAAGCCTGACCATCCATCAATCTTGATGTCCACGCCTCCAACCCCTTTTGGTCTGGTGTGCGATCTAGAGTTGCCTGATAAAGGCGGAAGATATCGTCAAGATAGTCACCTTGTTTCCACCCGAAAAACGCGTTTGCATAAGCGGTTGACTCGGCTTCGGTTATTGTTTTGAACTCTGGGCTCTGCGCAAATCCGATCACGATTTGCTCGCGGCTTGATCCTTCTGATATGCGCGTGACCCAAGCGTTCAAACCCGCGGTATCCGGTTCTCTATCAAGTACATTGTTATAGAGAAGTGTAACAAATTCGGTGTTGTTTAAAGCACCGTAGACATTTTTGAATTCTTTGGAGGCAACAAATCCATGTACAATCTCTTGAAAGGTGAGCGCGCCAGAGTCGAGCCGGTTCGTCCAATTGACAAAACCTCCGGTATCGGGAGTGCGACCCAGGGTTGCTTGGTAAATACGATAGATTTTCGCGGCTGTGGTATCTATTGCATCGACGAATGATCCGACCAATATGTCATTCCCGTCGCCGCTGGCCAGCACATTTGAAAACTGATCGCCCGAAATGGTGTCATCGCCCACCGATCCAATTACATTCTCAAACTCAGATATTTGCTGGTCGAGCAATCGGACGCTGACGTTTGGGTCAAAATACTCAGAATAAAACCCGACGTGCCCGTTGAAGTGAAAATCTCGGCTGTACTCATATTGCTCTGGCGTTTGCGCGATTCCCGTGACCAGATTTATGGACAAACTATACAGCGTGTCCTGCCCATTCGGGTAAGCAAGGCCGCTGTAATCCAAAGTATCAATGCCCCCGCCGCCAACAAGCGTATCTGCCCCGGCTGAGAGGAAAGCAAGCGTTTCATCCTCTTGCGATCCTATAATCTGCGCTTCCGCGCGACCCGAGGCAAAATCCGTAGCGATGCGATTGTCTGCCCCAATGACTAGCGTGGTTATTGCAGCGTTGCCCGTGATGGTCGGGTCTGTGCCTGCGGCATAGCCAAAGCTCGAAAACTGGCTGGTCGCAAGGTTGATATTGATCGCGCTGGTTATTCCCAATGGAATGCTTAGCTCTGGCGAGTTACCTTGGACATGAATGGTGTCGTTTGAAAGATCACCCGTTAAGGCGATGCGACCGTCTCCCATATTATTGAACGAATAAACTGCGCCAGAATACGCGTCGTCAATGAAGCCGAGTGTGCCGTTTCCCGCTGTTAAGTGGGTAATATTGTCAAACTCGACAACTTGGGTTTGCCCGACAAAACCCGCCCCAGTACTGCCATCAAAGGAAATATCTTCATTATTTCCAGCGAACGACAATAAGATCTGTCCATCCCGGCCGAGGCCGGCGAGGTCAATTGATTTTATTGGGCCAGAGTGAGTTCCAGTCCCCTAGGCGGATGTCGCCGCCACCTGATCCCAATTCGATCCTGTCCGCACCCTTGGACAAGATCAAATCAATACGTCCATCACCCGTCAAAATGGTGTCGTCACCATCTCCAGTCGTAAACTCGATAAGCGTTTCGGCCCCGCGGAGGTCAAAAAGATCACCAAGTTCTGTACCATGTATCGAAACATTGCCACTAAACTGGTCGACATCCCCATATGTGTCGGAAACAGTACGCGTGCTGAAATCGACCGCGATCCCAATGGAATTTGGATTAAATGCAGATTCCCGATCATAACGCAGTGTCGCAGAGGCGTTTGACCCAAGGCTAAAGACATCATCGCCTCCATGCCCCACCAAAAATTTGTCCTGCACATTTGGTTCAAGTTCAAAAAGGTCCGCCTCTAGGCTTCCCTCAAGTGTGCGAACGGGCGTAAAAACGTCATCCACACGGCCATCATCGCTTTGAACTGTGCCAACAAATTCGCGGAAGTCGTCATTAAAATACTGCGTATAATCGGTATTCGGACTGACGCGCAGTGTTAATCCGCCGGTTTCGGGCAGATCCCGGTATGAGAGGATTGCAGAAGCATAGTGATTGTATTCGCCCGAATGGTTGGTGAATGTTGTCCCTTGGGTTCCGAAGATTGTATCGTGACCCAATCCCGGTAAAATAAGGTCTTCTTCGTCCTCATAAATGTATTGAAAGTCATAAGTTCCGAGAACCAGAGCCGTGACGCTGATCGTGTCATCTCCCGGGCCACCGACAAGCGTATCTTCGTTCCATCCCCCGGAAATATTATCGTCGCCCAGGCCGCCAAAAATCGCATCTTGGTGACCTCCACCGGTGATGGTGTCATTTCCGGTCCCGCCTTGGATGTTGTCAGCCGCAGACGTTCCCGTGATGCTATCGTCACCGGAAATATTCTCGGGTTCCGGTGTTCCGGGCGGCACGGCAGGCGGATTTGCATAATTAGTACTGGGTGTAGCCAGCCCAAGAATGCCCTCGGCATGCGCCCAATTATAAAATTCAGCTACATCATCAAGGTTTGCGACGCTTTCCAGCGCGAACAGGTCAGTGGCATTTGCGCCATAAAGGCTTTTTGCATTGCCCCAAGGATTGTATGTGTCGCCGTCAACCGAGGCAGCGTATTGCGCCTCCATCAGGAACCCGTCCACGGCGGCGTAGTAATGCGCTGCCGTTTCGCTATCCGTCAAATTCGCATGGTCCACGATATCGAGGCCCGAATTGATCAAAAGATAAGCGTTGCTGTCCACTGCTTTGATTGCATCACTCAGTTCGGTGACAAAAGTCATCATTTCTGATGCGTATTGCGCCAGCGTCGTTCGATCGATAACCGGGTAGCCAAATTGGTCGAATTCGGCTGGTTGGCCATTCGGGTCTTTGAAAAAATGGTTGGTCATATAGCGCCCGACGTCGTCGAGGAAGATACCGCTGTAGCCTTGTTTGACCAGATAGACCGCCTCCTTGATCACACGGGCCTGCCAATCCGCGTCACTCCAATCCACGATGAACCCAAACGTGCCGTCGCCATTATCCTCTGGCCCGGTCGCCATGCCGCGATTGTTTTCCAACCAATCCGGAACGCGTGGATCTGGCCTGTTCCACGAGGGCGTGCCGGTATCAAGATCCGCTGCATCGGCCGCTGGCGGTGTCAACCATTCAAGCGAGTTGTCGGGCCAATAGGCGCGATTGTGGTCGGTCACGGATGCATTCAAGTATGCCAGCGTCAAGCGACCGTCTTCTTGTGGGGGGAGCTGTGCGACAAAACCAGGGGTTGGCAGCAGAGTGTCCGGGTCGTGCCCCACGTAACCGCTTTCGACGACAACAAGATCAAAAGGCGTGGCGGCAATGGCGGAAATATCCATGCCATCCAATTGAACAGAAAAATTGGTGATTGGTGTCATAATCTTTACATTCTAAAGAAGGGAATTTGCAGTTTTTGGCCTCATTGCGCGCAGGATACCTTGTTTCCTATGCTTGTGCCGACGTCTTTTAACTATAGAGGCGGACCAATTTTGCGGGGTGAGGTTTCAGATCTTCAATCAACGGCTGTTTTGGTCAGTCAGCCTCAGGTTATTCGATCTCGTTGCCAATCCTTATTTTCCGCCCCCCAAAAAACACCCCCCAACTGCGCTGCCATGAAACGTTTCGCAATCCCGCTCATATCGACTTAACATCGCATCCGAAGCACGTCCCGTTTACGCTCTCACCTTAAAGGTTGAATACCTGCTTTGATTGCACTGGTGGCAAGGCCTGCATGGAGATTGTGGCCACTTTTGCCCTTGGGGTCAACCAAGGCCCAGCGAACCCGGTCGCGCAAGATGGTGGATACGGCATCGCCGCGCAGTCGGACGGGCGAAACGTAGCCGTGACGATCAATCGGGCGAAACAGGGGACCGGTGCCATCCGCGAAAACCTCACGCCATGCCGTCAGTGCTGTAACGGGGCAATGACGGGCCCTCCCCAACGGGATACCGATTTTGCGGGCTTGTCCGGTCAGGTCGATCTTGAACGCAGTAGGGTCAGGATCCGTCTCGACCAGTTCCGAACAGCGAAAGCTCGCGGCCTATTCGGTCAACAACAACGCGCGGTCGCGGTGGTCGCGTAACGTGTTGCCCATTACGTCGAGTACCAGAAACAGATCTTCGCGCAGCACTGTTGAAGTGTGAGCTATGAACCGCCCCGGGTTTGCCGGAGGCCTTTAGCTTCATTTCACGCGCCCATATCGAGCATTTCGCGCTGTGCATAGAAGTTCGCTTCGGCCTCGGCTGGTGGGATATTTTCGATAGGCCCGAGCAGGCGCGTGTTGTTGAACTGATCGACCTAGCCGAGGGTGGCAATTTCCAGATCCTGCATGTTGTGCCACGATCCCTGGCGGTGGATCAGCTCGGTATTGTAGAGGCCGTTTATCGTTTCGGCGAGGGCGTTGTCATACGAGTTACCAACGCTGCCGACCGACGGTTCGATGCCAGCCTCAGCCAAACGCCCGGTGTCGCGAATTGACACATAGTGCCCGTCCCGCTGCCTGACAGTGGTTTGCAAAGCAAACCATGAGAAGGGCGGTCCGAATGATGGATCAATCCGGCTTTCTGTACGGGCCGTCGATCATGCAGGGCCTGTTCCAGAGCATCGAGGACAAAGTCTGTTTTTGCAGATCGCTAGACCCGCCAGCCGACGATGCGATCTGCGAGCGTGTCGATGTAAAAGCCACGTAATCAATGCCCTGCCAGGTTGAGACATAGGTAAAGTCGCTCAGACCACCGCGTCAATGTCAGGCAAGCGAAGGCCAAACTGGTCTTCGATGACCTCGAAGCATGGCTGCACGCCCAACTTCCCAGTATCTCGGGCAAATCGCCGTTGGCGGCTGCAATCCGCTATGCCTTGACGCGCATGACGCGGCTCAGGCAGTACCTCGACCATGGCATCCTGGAGCTGGATAACAACACAGCCGAACGGGCCATGCGGTCAGTTGCCGTCAGTCGCAAAAACTACCTGTTTGTAGGATCGCAAACCGGTGGTCGCGCGGCTGCGATCGCGTACACCTTGATCGAAACCGCCAAATTGAATGACATCGGCCCGCAAGCATAGCTCGCCTACACGCTCGCCCGCATCCCCGACTACAAGATCAACCGCGTCGATGATCTGCTGCCTTGGAAAACCGCTCCATAGGGCGGTCAGGCCGCACGCTTGCCTATGGCGACACGAAGCGCGGCTTCCTTTCGGTTAACAGTTCGTAAGGACGTCGAAATCTCAGCCCGCCCTATCGATTTCACGAGGTGGCGCGGCACAACCATGCAAAAAATTATAGGTCGTACCTCGAAGCACGAGATGCGGAGTAATGCCCATCCTTGGCGTTCCCACTGTAACGGGTGTCTGTAGCGGGGGCTGGGTTTGTCAGTAACGCTCTTGGAAAAACGGTTTATGACTAGTGATTTACAGGTCAAGTGGCGGAGACGAAGGGATTCGAACCCTCGAGACGGTTTCCCGCCTACTCCCTTAGCAGGGGAGCGCCTTCGACCACTCGGCCACGTCTCCACCGACGCGTATAGCCAAGGAAACATAGGGGGTACAAGGCGAAAATTCCCGTTTTTGAAATTTTCCTATTTGGACATCACAGGCGTCAAAATGGCTCTCAGTGGCACTGAATGGCGCGGGATTTAGGGAATATTTGGTCAATTTCCCTGACAGGTAAAGCGCCTTGAACTGCGTCAAGGTGAATGTGCGTAGGCATTCGCGGCGCGCGAGGGTAAGGGATCAAAAGGCGTTTCGGTCTACGCAGGCGCGAACCGGTCTTCTTTTTACAGGGCGGGTTGGTCATGAAATCCGTGTACAACGATCCGGGTTCAGCGAGCACAGAGGAGCTGGTCGAATAATGGAGGATGCCGTCTGTCAGGGCCGCGTGTAAGATCGCAGTTTTGTTCAACACCCCCGCGCCACGGCATGACATATCAAAACCCCAAAAGACCCAGTCGCATCCATTATGCGGAATGATGCCGCAATCTTTTGTTCGGTCATCTCAATCGTCGCGCAGGGTCGGTTATGATTTTCAGGAAGGACGCCCGAGTGCGGATCAGGTGCTGGATCTGAACTTTGGCCATCGCCGCGTCGGGCGGCTGATGGCGGAAACCGGTATCGGTGTTGAGCGGAGGAAGTCTTACAAGGTGACAACCAACAGCATCCCGGCCTTCCACATCGCGCCGAACCTGTTGGAGCGGCGCTTCGCGGCCCTCGACAATCGCCCCCGGACGACGCAGTCTTTGTCACAGAAAATCCCGTAAGGCGGCATGAACCCAACCACATTCCATCTTGGCCAAGCCGCAATCCTGTCCTGAAACCTGAGCGATTTCATCCGAGAGGCGCGCGTAAGGGATGCAGGGCTTGTCGATAACGGCTTTCGGCAACAAGTATGCTCATTGTCCCTGTTGGCGGCCGTCTAAATTGGTGTATCATCCGACAAACACACAATATTGCAGGAGTTTCCGGCGTGTCAAAGGCGGGCAAAGACAATGCGGTCCCGGAAAAGATCACCCGACGCAAATTGTCGGACCAGGTTCTGGATCGTTTGCGCGATATGATCACCAGCAACGAATTGATGCCGGGCGATGCCATGCCATCGGAACGAGCTTTGATGGAACGGTTCGGCGTGGGGCGTCCCGCGGTGCGCGAGGCGCTGCAATCGTTGCACAATAGCGGGCTGATCACCATCAGCCACGGCGAACGGTCGCGGGTGAACGAGATTGATGCCGGCACGGTGCTGAGCCAATCTGACGACATCGCGCGATTGGTTCTGTCTGCCGCGCCGGGAAATCTGGATCACCTGAAAGAGGCGCGTCGCATGTTCGAATTGGGCATGGTGCGCAATGCGGCGGCGCGGGCCTCGGCCAAGGATGTGGCGGATCTGCGCGCCTTGATCGAATTGCAGCGCAGCTTTCTGAAAAACGACATGGCGGCCTTTGTGCAGACCGATGTGCGGTTTCACGCGCGGATTGCGGCGATTTCCGACAATCCGATTGTTCTGTCGGTGTCCAATGCGATGTTGGGCTGGCTGTTTGAATACCACGACGGCGTCCTGCATTGGCAGGGCAATGAAAAGGTCACCCTGGACGAACACAGCAAGGTCACCGACTGTATCGAAGCCCACGATGTGGACGGCGCGGTTGCGATCATGGGGCAGCACCTCGATCGCTCCAGCGCGGCGTTCCGGCGCAGCGGCTAGGCGTCGTTCAATCGTCGCTGCAGGGCATCCCGGCCACGCCCCAGGCCAGCACGTCGTTGACATGTTCCTGAAGCGAATAGGGGGCCGGTTCGCGTCCGCCACCCGGTGACCAGGCCCAATGCAGGATCACATCATGATCCAGATGCTCGGCAATCTCGCGATAGCTGCGGTCACCGTTCAGATCGCGGTCGCGCAGCTGGTGACAGATGTCTTCGGAGGATTTGCCAAACCAATGGGCCTCAACCGGCGGCAATTGCCAATCCGCAGTCACCTGTGGTGCCATATGCGGCGCGTCATTGGCGCGGGTGCCGGTTGTGGCGTGGCAGGTGCTACAGGCCAGAAATTCCGCGCCGATCCGGCTCTCGCCGCCATTGATGTTCATCCCATGTGGGCGGGGGCGGCCATAGCTGGGGCCGGACCACATCGGAATATTGTCCGGTCCGACATGGCAATTGGAACAGCGCGGGTGCGAGGTGACCTGATAAATCCGCGCCCAGGCCGCAAGACCGTCGGCGCGGCTGACAGAGGCGGGCGGCGTGATAGTGACGTTTTCGCCCTCGGCAAAGACGGGCAGGGCCAAAAGACCAGCGGCACAAAGGGCAAGATGTTTCATGGGCGCTCTCATGCGAAATCGACGAATTTGTTGAATGGCATTTCCCGCAGACGCGTGCCCGTGGCGGCAAAGATCGCCCCCGCCAGTGCCGCAGCGGCGGGCGGCACTGGCGGCTCGCCAATACCGCGGACCTGATCACCGTTTTCCAGACCGCGCACCATGATGTCCGGGCATTGATAGAGCCGCATGCCTTCATAGGCGTGGTAATTGCTTTGTTCGGCAATGCCGTCCGCATAAGTGATTTCACAGTTCATGGCATGACCAAGGGCAAAGATGACCCCACCCTGAACCAGATTTTCAAAGTTCACCGGATCGACCACGCGACCGACCTCGGCCGCGACCCAGACCTTGTCCAGCTTGAGGCCGGCCTCGGTTTGGCTGACCTCGATCACCTCGGCGCAGGGCACGCCGAAACTGGTGGTCAGCGCCACGCCACGCCCGCGCCCATTGCCAAGCGGACCGTCCCAGGACGACATGTCTGCCACTGCCTCCAGCACTTTTTGCGCCAGATCGTCATGCACCAGCCGTAACCGTTCTTCGAGCGGATCTGCCCCGGCGGCAAAAATCAATTCGTCCAGCGCGGCGTTCTGAAAGAACCCGGCATGGGATGCGCCCACCGACCGCCAGGACGAAATCGGTGCCAGTGGCGCGGCACGGTATCCGGTGACGCGATGGTGCGGGATGGCAAAAGGCGCGTTCCATGCGCCAGCGACAATCTGGCTGTCCGGGCCGGGCATCGAAATGCCCTGACGGCCCATTTGTGAAACGATGACAGAGGGACAGGCGATCGACAGATCCATCGCCTCGACCTGGCCATTTGTCACCTTGCCGCGCAGCCGGGCCATGGCGATCTGGCGGGGGAAGTCGTGGGTCATGTCTTCTTCGCGGGCATAGGTCAGCTTGATCGGAACGCCCTTCAACTGTACCGCGATTTCCGTGGCCTGTTTCACCACCTCATCTTCCAATCGGTGCCCGAAAGAGCCGCCCATCATCTGTACATGCAGGGTGACAGCGTCGGCCTCGATCCCGGCGATCCGGGCGACATTGGTTTGCACAAAGCGCGGGATCTGCGTGCCGGTCCAGACCTCTGCGGTGGTGTCATCGACGCGGACAATGGCGCTGATCGGTTCCAGCGGCGCATGTGCCAGATAGGGCGCGCGGTATTCGGCCTCGATGATCTTGCCACCCGACAGGGCGCTGTCGACATCGCCATCGTCGCGCTGGCGGCTGTCCTGCTGGTCGTCGGTAAACGCATCTGACAGCGCCTGCCAATGGCCCTCCATTGTGGCGGGCATGTTCGATGTGTCACCCCAGTCCGGCACAACCATCTGCGCCGCCTGAAAGGCGCGCCAGGTATTGTCGGCCACCACCGCAAAGCCGCCCGTCACCGGCAAAACCGCCTTTACGCCGCGCATCTTTTCGGCCTCGGTCGCATCAAAGCGGTTCAATGCGCCGCCCTGCGCCGGGTTCAACACGACCGTGGCCTGCAACATGCCGGGAACGTCCAGATCAATCCCATAGTCGAGCGTGCCGGTGCATTTGCCCAGCATGTCGATCCGCTGCATCGGTTTGCCGATATAGCGCCACTGTGCAGGGGCGCGCAGCGGCACATCCTGGACCACGTCCATCCCGGCCACAGCCCCGGCCAGATCGCCATAGGCAATGGCGCGCCCATCGGGCAGGATCACCGCGCCGTTTTCGGTTCTGATGTCACTGACCGCGACCCCGGTCTGATCCGCCGCCGCCAGTTTGAGCGTTTCGCGCGCCGAAGCAGCCGCTGCGCGCAGTTTGTCGAATTGATCGGCCACGGTGGTGGAGCCGCCGGTGATCTGCATGCCCATCACCTTCATCACCGCGCCAAGGCCGCCTTCGACCATGTCCCGCATCATGCCTTGGGCCGGAATGGTGAATTCCGCCGCTTCGGGGGCCAGCGCCGTGTTCCAATAGGCCGCGCTGGGCGGGCCGGGGTCGACACGCACCTCCGCCAGATCAAGGTCCAGCTCCTCGGCCAGCAAGACCGCCTGGACATGATAGGCGCCCTGGCCCTTGTCCGCGCGCGGGGTGATCAGCGTCACGCCGTCACCGTCAATCCGCACATAGGGCGTCAGCGCCGCTTGTCCCGGCTCCAGATCGCCCAGCAGCGGGTTTTCATGCGGGCGGCGCACGGTATAGACGCCAAAAGCCACACCGCCGGCAACCGCCGCAGTGCCAACCAGAAAAGCGCGGCGGGTCAAGGTCTTTAGACGGCCCATCTCATGCCTCTTTCATTTTTGCGGCGGCGGTATGGATCGCAGCCCGAATGCGGGGATAGGTGCCACACCGGCAAAGATTGCCGGACATCACGATGTCGATCACCTCGTCTGTCGGCTCTGAATCATTTTCCAGAAGGGCGGCGGCCTGCATGATCTGGCCGGACTGGCAATAGCCGCATTGCGCCACCTGATGCTCGACCCAGGCGGCCTGCACCGCATGCAGCGCGTTCGGCTGGCCCAGTCCGGTAATGGTCAGCACCTCTGCGCCCTCGGCATCCCCGGCTGCAATCTGACAGGACCGCACCGCCGCGCCATCCAGATGCACCGTGCACGCGCCGCATTGCGCAATGCCACAGCCGTATTTCACGCCGGTGAGTTTCAATTCATCACGCAGCACCCAAAGCAGCGGCATGTCGTCTTCGACATCCACTTCATGTGCCACACCATCTACCGTAAGCTTCATGCCCGACGCTGCCCCTTGGCTGAATTTCAATCATTCGCTAAGGGATAGATAGCAGGCAAAGCCGCGACGACGAGGGACCAATCGTGCCAATCGACAAACAAATCGTGCCAGGGACGGTTTGCAGTCTTTCCCCGCGCGGGCGGCGGTGCAATCCTTCTGGCCATGATGATGTCACCCCCAATTTCGCGCGCGCGGTATCAGGTTGGTCAAACCGTCCTGCGGCTGTGTCAGTATCTGGATCTGCCGCCAGAGCGGATTTGCCTGCGGGCGGGTCTGTCGCCCGATATGTTTTCCGGCGAAGACAGGGGCGCCACCATAGAGCAGGTGTTTGCGCTTTGGGCTGCGGTCGAGGTCGAGGTGGACAAACCCGACATGCCGCTGGATCTGGCGCGGTTCGCGGCGCGCATCGGGTTTGCGCGGCCTGTTTTGCCTTTGCCTGTAGTCCCGATGTCGGGACCGGGTTGGAACGGCTGGCCAAGTTCAAACCGCTGGTGGGGCCGGTGCTGTTGGACAGTGGCCAGGTGCCAGACGGGTTTGCGGTCACCCTGCGCTCGCCTGATCCCGATCTGCCGCATCCCCCCGCCATGGCGGCGTTCGAAATTGTCTATGTCATGGAGTTGCTGCGCAATCATACCGGCCAGGACATCGCCGCTCTGGCCGCGCGATTGCCGGCGGGGCATGGATTGCAAACCGCGCTGTCCGGGTATCTGGGATGCCCTGTGGATGCGGGACCATACGCGGAGCTGCTTTTGCCACCCGATGTGGCGGAGCTGGCGTTGTTGTCGCGTGATCCTGCGCTTTGGGCGGTGTTCGAGCCGGATTTGCGGCGGCAATTGGGGGATCTTGGCTCTGTTCAGACCCTGGACACCCGCGTGCGTCAGGTGCTTTTGGAACTGTTGCCCAGCGGCCAATCCAATGCCGATGTGGTCGCGACCCGGCTGAACCTGTCAAAACGCAGTTTGCATCGGCGGCTTTCCGAAATTGGCATTCCGTTTCAATCCATTCTGAACAACACGCGGCGGGAATTGGCCCTGCATTACCTGGCGCGGGTCGACATCAGTTTTGACGAAATTTCCTTTCTTCTGGGGTTTGCGGACCCGAATTCTTTCTTTCGGGCGTTTCGCGGCTGGACCGGTCAGACGCCGATGCAATGCCGCTTGGATTTGGTTGGTGCGCTCGGCGGGGCAGGGCGGTAAGGGCGGGCGCTCGGCGGGGCGGTCTGTAGGACGGTCGGGGGCGCGCTCGGCCTGATCGGATGGTTCCGGTTTGACCGTCTTGGGGTCTGTGGCTAGGGTTCGCGGCAATGCCGGGTGCGACCGGGACCACATCCAGGGGAAGAACATGCGCATCTTGTTGATCCATACCGGTGGCACCATTGGCATGGCCGCCACCGAGGCCGGCTTCGCCCCCAAGGCGGGCGTGGTCGAGGCGGCGGTGGCCAGCATGGTCGCGGATGGCCGGGTCACCGCCTTGGTCGAGCTTGTGACGATGGACCCGATGATCGACAGTTCGGAAGCGACCCCCAAAGACTGGGCCGCCATCGCCGCACAGGTGTTTGACGCAGAGGGCAAATATGACGCGGTGGTGGTGACCCATGGCACCGATACGCTGGCGTTTTCGGCCGCCGCGCTGTGCCTGTCTTTGCCGGGCGTGACCCTTCCGGTGATCGTGACCGGGTCGATGGTGCCATTGACCGTGCCCGACAGCGACGGTTGGGGCAATCTTGCAGATGCATTGCGCGCGGCAGAACATGCCGAGCCCGGTATCTGGGTGCAATTCGCCGGTCAGCTGTTGCATGGCGGGCGGGTGCGTAAGGCGCATTCAACGGCGCCAAATGCCTTTTGTGCGGCGTCCAGCGATGTGGCTCCGCGAATTGCCGCGGCGGCACCGATGCTTCAGCGTGTTGACCAAAGCAATGTCGCGGTTCTGACGGTGACACCGGGGGGCAGCAGCGCCCTGATGGACTATGGCTGTAGCCAATGTGACGGCATTGTCCTGCGGGTCTATGGCTCTGGCACCGCGCCCGACACAGCGGCGCTGCGCCGCGCCTTGGCCACAGCCCAATCCCGAAAGATCCCGGTGATCGCGATCAGCCAATGCCCCGAAGGCGGCATGCGGTTTGGCACCTATGCCTCGGGCCAGATCTTGCCCGATTGCGATGTGATCGACGGGCGCGATACGACGTTGGAAATGGCCTATGTCAAAATGCAATTTGCCTTGTCATTGCACCGCGGCTTTCCGGCGCAACGTGCATACCTGGAACGTGCTTTGTGCGGCGAACGGGGCATGTGATCTCACCCAAGGTGCTGATCGAAGAGACTGTTGCCGATCTTGCAATTTGTCGAGGTGCCGGGCGATAAAGACCGGCGCATCACCAGTTGATGCGGATCATGCACGAGAGCCTTTCGGACAACGCTGGCCTTTTGCCGCTTTCCCGCCATGCGCAGAATGCGAAGGGCGTCGGCGCGTATGTAGATCCGCGACCCTGACGGGATCATGCCTGCACACCGGCGGCCCTGTGCATTGAAAATCATAAGGCTGGCCACTACCTGATTTGTATCGCGCAGCGACATCTCATTCAGCAGGAGCAGAGTAGTGAAAAAGTGGATTTTGCTGTCCACGACCCTCTTTGGTCTTGGGGTTGTCGGTGCGGTCGGTTTCGCCATCTACAAGATCCACTATAGCCATCCTGGGCGGTTCTCGTCAGAAGTGAGCATGACAGGGCTGAAGCGTACCGTCGAAGGGAACACGCTCACGTCTTATGCGCATCCATCCGCGCGCATCACGTTTCCACCAGAGTATGATTATCTGGGGGCGCAAAGATTTCATCCTCTATGGCACGGTGGAAGCCGAACAATATCTATTTGTGTCGGCGCATTCGGATGGCGCAACCCGATCCATAATCAACGTCCAATTCGAAGCGATATTGCCTGAAGTTGCAGGGGCTTACGATTATTCGGCAGCGCCGCGCGCGACACATATCGGACCTTTGGAGTTCCATGTGGATGCCAATCCTGTTCGGCGGCATTGGCTGGTTCCCAACGGCCTGCCGGGGACCAATTCAGAACGCTACTACAGCTTTGCCGACGACCACGGATTTCCCATACCCAAAGACTATATCTGGTCGCGGTTCGCCTATGTGCCCAAGGACGCCCCCCGCCAGGAGATGCTGATCCTGCAGGTCGAAGATTTGGCACCCAAGGGATTAACCGCTGCTGCGCTGCGCCAGGGCGGCGCACATGCAGAAGACTGGGCAGGACTTCGCGACGCGCACCTGCAACAGCTGGAACAGGGCATCACAATCGAGGCGCTGGACTAGATCAGGAGCGCTGCGCGCAGACCAGATCGAAGACGGTAGATGCAGCTTGAAGTGTGGGGGGGCGACGATTTGCAAGCCAGTCATCCCAAGCAAACATCATTGAGATGCATGTGGAGCCGCGTGACACAAGTGGACTGATTTCAAAGGATTTTCTCGCCTTCCGGTTCAGCACTACTGCACTTCGTGTAGGGAAGTGGCAGCCCGTAGGGGAATCGAACCCCTCTTTCCAGGTTGAAAACCTGGCGTCCTAACCGATAGACGAACGGGCCAGCTGTTGTGGCGTGAGCCGGGTTCTAAGAAAAGCGGGCGCTAGGTGCAAGCGGAAAATTGAAGAAACTGCGACAGAAGTCGATTTGGAGCGTTTTTTTTCGAATTCTCGCGACAACTTATTGATTTTGTTTGAAAATTTTTATTGCGTTATGGTGGGATTTATTGCGATTCAATGGCGTTGGACATGCTTTTGGGCGGCCATTGCCGTTGATCCCAAGAATCGCGCCCGACGCGGGGCCATTTGACGGTGGTCAGCCGGTGGCTTCGGCGGCATCATCCAGCCGCAATTGCACTTTTTGCCGTCCGCCCCAGGTGTTGATGTCCAGTTTGCCGGCAAGGTGGAATCGCTTGCCCCCATGATTTTCGATCGCAGTGCCAATCGCGCTGTCATAGGCGCCAAAGGCAATGGCCTCGATCGGGGGGAAAGACCGTCAGAGAAGCTGAGCCGCAGGTGGCTGTCACCGGCGCGTTTGGCAAAGCGGATTGCCATATCGGGAAAGGCAAAGCGCGGGGCAGGGGCCGAGGCACCGTAGGGCCCGGCCTCTTCAAGGCGGTTCACCAATTCGGGTGAGGCCGCGCCGGGCATGAGCATGCCGTCCAGGCGCAGGTCGGCGGGGCCGCCATCACCGGCACCTTGTTTGGCCAGCAATTCCGACAGCCGCGCCATGGCCGGTTCCAGCATCTGACGTGTCAGGCTCAGGCCCGCGGCCATCTTGTGCCCGCCGCCCTTGACCAGAAGCCCCTCTGCCGCCAGCCGCTGGATCGACGCGCCAAGGTCGACACCGGCCACCGACCGCCCCGATCCCTTGCCGTCGTCGCCATCAAAGCCGATGACAATCGCCGGACGGTTGGTCAGCTCTTTCAGGCGGGACGCAACAATGCCGACAACGCCGGGGTGCCAGCCAGTGCCCGCAGCCCAGACCAGTGGCGCATCCAGCCCGCGCTGTTCCGCCTGATCCAGCGCGGCGGCGCGCACGGCGGCCTCGATCTCGCGACGTTCGCTGTTCAGCTGGTCAAGCCGCTCCGCCATCGCCTTGGCTTCGGCTTCATTTGTGGTCGACAACAGCCGCGCGCCCAGATCCGCCTGGCCGATCCGCCCGCCGGCATTGACCCGTGGTCCCAGCACATAGCCAAGGTGATACGACGACGGCGCAGAATTCGAGCCGCGCCACATCGGACAGCGCCACCAGACCGGTGCGCGCACGATGCCCCATGACCTTGAGCCCCTGGCGGACCAAGGCCCGGTTCACACCGATCAGGGGCGCAACATCGGCCACCGTCCCCAGGGCGACAAGATCCAGAAGCGCCATCAGATCAGGCCCCTGTTTGCCGATCTCGCGCAATTGCCGCCCCAGTTCGACAAGGCAGAGGAACACCACACCAGCGGCGCAGAGATGGCCAAGCGCGCCATCTTCGTCCTGGCGGTTCGGGTTGACCACGGCCACCGCAGCGGGCAGCGTTTCACCGCCAAGGTGGTGATCCAGCACCACCACATCCGCGCCCTTGGCCGCCTCGATTGGCGCATGGCTGAGCGTGCCGCAATCGACACAGATAATCAGGTCGTGACCACGCGCCAGCTCTGCCATGGCGGGTTCATTCGGGCCATAGCCTTCGTCGATGCGGTCGGGGACATAGAGCGTCACCTGCAGGCCAAAATGCCGGAACCAATCTATCAGCAAGGCGGCGGATGTGCCGCCGTCGACATCGTAATCGGCAAAAACCGCCACTTTTTCGCGGGTTTCCAGCGCCCGCAGGATACGGGCCGCTGCCGGTTCCATGTCGCGCATGCTGCGCGGATCGGGCAACAGATCGCGCAATTTGGGATCAAGAAACGCCGTCACCTGATCAGCCTCGACGCCACGTCGCGCCAGCACCAAGGCCAAAGCGGGCGGCAGGGTGGCGGATTGTTCCAGCAGGCTGGCCTGACGTTCAACCGCAATCCCCGGACCAACCCAGCGTCGCCCGGTCAGCGATTGCGTCACCCCCAGATAGGCGCTCATGTCAGTTGCCCTGTGATTTCGGCAACACGACGCGCCGTGGCAAATTCGCCGTGCAGATGTGCCACTGCGGCGCGGTGGCTGTCTTCGGCGCTCATGTCCGGGCTGCCCGCCTGCCAGCTCATATTGGCTGTGGCGGCAAAAGCGGCACAGGCATCATGCGCCAGTGTCACCACGAACCCCAGGTTCGCTGCCATCCGCACCGAAGTCGAAACACAATGCGGCGTTGTCAGCCCGCAGATCACCAGATGCGTCAGGCCCGCGTTGCGCAGATCCTGTTCCAGTGACGTGCCGATAAAGGCGGAATTGACCGACTTCTCATGCAGGGCATCGGTGTCTTGTGGGGCAAACCCCGGCAGAAAATTAGCCCCGTCGCTGCTGCCATGCAGCGGGCTTTGCGGATCGATACTCAGATGGCGCACCATATGCACCGCCCAGCCGGATCTGCGGGCCGCATCCAACAGGGTGCGCGCATGCTGCTCTGCGTCCGGGTTGTTGCGCGCGCCCCAGACTGGGTCATTAAACCCGGTCTGAAAGTCGATCATCACCAGCGCGGTTCTGTTCGGCGGGGTCGCCGGCGATACTGTGGTGGTCGGGGTCATCACTGGGTCGGATTGCGATAGGTCATGCGCCGGACTGACCCGGTTTTTGACCGCATCAGGATGGTTTCGCAGGTGGTCCAGCCCGGTTCGCGCTTCAACGCCGGCAACAAGGACCCGCCGGTCACGCCGGTCGCGGCAAAGATCACATGGTCGGTCACCATATCGTCGCGGGTGTAGATCCGGTCAAAGTCGGTGATCCCGGCCTTCGTGGCGCGGGCCTTTTCATCGTCGTTGCGGAACAACAGCTTGCCATAGATCTGGCCACCCATGCATTTCAATGCGGCAGCGGCCAGAACACCCTCGGGCGCGCCACCCGATCCCATGTACATGTCGATGCCGGTCTTGTCCGGCTCTGCGCAATGCATCACCCCGGCCACGTCGCCATCGGTGATCAGACGGATCGACGCCCCGGTCGAGCGGACTTCGTCGATCATTTCCTGATGGCGGGGCCGTTCCAGGATACAGACGGTGATATCCTCCGGTGAGCAGCCCTTTTCGGTGGCCAGCGCCGACACGCGGGTGGCGGGCGGCATGTCCAGCGTCACAAGACCCTCGGAATATCCCGGCCCGATGGCCAGCTTTTCCATATAGACGTCAGGGGCATGCAGCATTGATCCGCGCGGTCCCATGGCGATCACGGTCAATGCGTTGGGCATGTCCTTGGCGGTCAGGGTTGTGCCCTCCAGCGGGTCAAGCGCGATATCCACCCCCGGACCTTCGCCGGTGCCCACCTCTTCGCCGATAAACAGCATCGGCGCTTCGTCGCGTTCACCTTCGCCGATGACGACAACGCCCTTGATGTCCAGCTTGTTAAGCTGTTCGCGCATGGCGTTGACGGCGGCCTGATCCGCGGCCTTTTCGTCACCACGTCCAATCAGTTTGGCACTGGCAATCGCGGCCTGTTCCGCCACACGGGCCAGGCCCAGAGACAGCATACGGTCGTTGAAATCCTTGGGGGCCATGAGGTTTGATCCTTTGTGTGAACACCGTCCCCATGTGATTACCCTTTGCGGGGAAGGGGCCGCAAGGGGCTTGGCCATTTGCGGCGGGGCGTCATGCGGGGCTGGCTTTGACATCTTGCTGTTGCACAGGGCTGATACTGCGGCCTGCAATTGCTTTCCTTGCGCCAGAGTTGTGTCGATCATGAAACATCTGACTGTCGAAATCGACACCACGTCCTGTGCGGCTGTGCTTGTGCCCAACGGGATTGGCACGCCTTATGACAAGGTCGTGGAGTTGAACGTTATCGGTGGTCACATAACCCGGGTGCTGAGCGATGCGGAGCTGGGATTGTCCGCCTCTCTGGCTGTGCCGGACGGCGCGAAGATGACGGTGCGCTATGGTGTCGAGACAGCGGCGAGCGGGGACCTTTACCCCGAGGCCGCATTCGCCCCGCGACAAAACCAATTCACCCGTGCCGCCGCCGAACTGGCCACAGAAAGCCGGCGGATCGCAGAGGGTGCCGGGCGCGGGCAGGCGGGCATAGAGGCGCTTGTCGCCGAGGCCGAGAGCCGGTTCTCTTATGCACACCCGGAGCACCGGTTTACCGATGGCATGGATATGGTGCCCTATTTGTCCTGCGGGCTGACGCCGGGGTCTTGTGTCGACATCAACACCTATCTTGTCGCCGCGCTACGGGCCGCCGGATATGATGCCGCATATTTCTATGGCTATTTCTTTCCCGAAGAGCGTGCCGGGATCACCCTGGATGGTCATTGCTGGGTGGCCACACGACATGAGGGCGAGATCCTGGAATGGGACATCGCACATCATATCAAGACCGGGCTGGGTGCAACGAAACCCGGCCTGAACCCCCGGCCCGGCAAACGGGTGGCGATCAGCCATTCCATGGGGCATCGTTATGGCGATCTCTGCGATGGATCGCTGATCAAGATCCTCGGTGAACCTTTGGGCCTGAACGCCGATTTGCGCCCGGTTGACGCCGATATCATCGCCCGGCTGGAACCCTGGACCTAGCGCCGCAGTACGACGCCATTGCAACAGACGCCGGTCAGGGGAAGCTCTGGTAAATCACAGATCTGGTGCGCCGGGGCAAATGCTGCCCCAGTTGTTCATCCCCGGTTCCTGAAATCTTGGCCCGATCTCTCGGCCGGACCTTAAGCTCAGAGGTTTTCGATCCGAAACGCCACCGGCGCGCCAACCACGACGTCGGTTGTCTGCATCGCCTCAAGCGCTTCGTCCAGCGCCGCCCGCTGGGTCTTGTGGGTGACGATCAGCACCGGCGCGGC
Source organism: Marinovum sp. J2-8 (assembly GCF_055808435.1). Classification (NCBI taxonomy): domain Bacteria; kingdom Pseudomonadati; phylum Pseudomonadota; class Alphaproteobacteria; order Rhodobacterales; family Roseobacteraceae; genus Marinovum; species Marinovum sp. J2-8. The sequence continues at coordinate 25,323 of NZ_JBVVRZ010000013.1, forward strand.
CTCATCAGCATGGCCATATTGGCGCATCTGGTCGATGGAAATGCCCGATGCCGCCAGAACCGCCGCGACCTTGGCCAGCGCGCCGGGTTTGTCCTGCAACGCCATGCGCAGATAATAGGGGGCCGGTGTTGCGCTCTTTGCCGGGGTGGCCTCGGTCAGGGTGGCGGCCGGTTGGCCAAAGGTCGTGACCCGCAGACCACGCGCAATATCCATCACGTCGCCCATCACCGCGCTGGCGGTCGGGCCTTCGCCGGCACCGGGGCCGCGCAGCACAACCTGTTCCACCTGATCACCTTCGAGCACCACCATATTGGTGCCGCCCGGCAATTGCCCAAGCGGAGAGGTTTCCGGCACAAGGCAGGGCGACATACGCTGTTCCAGCCCGCGCCCGGTCATCTGTGCGACGCCCAAAAGCTTGATGCGATAGCCCATATCGGCGACGGCCCGAATATCTTCGATCTTGATCCGGCCAATCCCCTCCAGCTCGACCCCGGCGAAATTCACCTGGGTGCCAAAGGCAACAGCCGACAGCAGCGACAGTTTGTGCCCGGCGTCAATCCCGCCCACATCCAATTCCGGATCCGCCTCAAGATAGCCCAGCTGATTGGCCTCTTCGAACACCACATCATAGGGCAGACCGGCGCTTTCCATCCGCGTCAGGATGTAATTGCAGGTGCCGTTCATCACACCCAACACACGGGTGATCTCATTGCCGGCCAGCCCTTCGGTCAGGGATTTGACCACAGGAATGCCGCCCGAAACCGCCGCTTCGAACCGCAGAACCGCACCGTTGTCTTCGGCCAGTTGCGCCAGCGCCTGACCATGCATGGCCAACATCGCCTTGTTGGCGGTGACAACATCCTTGCCGGCCTTCAACGCCGCTTCGGTTGCGGCCTTGGCCGGGCCATCACTGCCGCCCATGAGTTCGACAAACACATCGACATCATCCCGGGTGGCAAGAACCACGGGATCATCTTCCCAGGCATAAGACGTCAGGTTGACGCCGCGATCCTTGTCGCGGGTGCGGGCCGATACGGCGCTGATTTCAACCGGGCGTCCGCCACGGACCGCCAGAAGATGCGATTTCTGCCGGATGATCTTGACCACGCCAGGCCCCAACCGTGCCCAGCCCGGCAATCCCAAGGCGCAAAGGTTCGGTCATGGCAGGTCCTCCTAAAGGATCAAAAACGGGGTCAATTGTGTTCGCCGCGATGTAGCGGCAACCGGCGCGGGGTGCAACGCCAAGCCCGGTCATATTGGCAAATTCGACGTCAGCGCACACCGCGCGCCATGCGACTGCGGGTGGCGCGGTCAATCACCGGGCTTTGCAGCCCCGCCGCGCGCGCCCGAAGTGCCGCCAAACGCCCCAGCAAAGAGGTCTGTACCTCCAGGGTGGTGGTGCTGTCGGGAATGGCGCGCAATTCTTCGATGCTTAGCAATCGGGGATAGGCCGCCGCCGCGACATCCGGGCCTTCGCTGTTGTCCAGCGCCGGAAATTGGGTGCATCCCAGGACCAGGGTCACGGGCACAAGGCAAAGACACAGCCGGATCAGATGCATGGTCGCTCCCATTCTTTCATGCCTTGTCATGCCGCATGGCGCGGCCAAGGGCAAGGATTGGTGATTGATCTGAACGCGCGTTCAGATCTAAACACCCATATGGCACGTACCCAAGGTTCCCATTCCGACATCACCGGCCCCCGGATCAAATCCGCCGCGCTGAAACTTTTTGCACGCAACGGCTTTGCCGCGGTATCAATGCGTCAAATCGCGGCCGAGGTCGGGGTCCAGGCCGGGGCGCTCTATAACTACACGCCCGACAAACAGAGCCTTTTGTTCTCGCTTCTCAGGGACCACATGGATGAACTTCTGGCGGCCTGGCAGGATACCGCACCGGCGGACACGCCGCTGGCACAGTTGGAATCCTTCACCCGTTTCCACATCCGGTTCAATATCGAACGCCCCGAAGCGATCTTTATCTCTTACATGGAATTGCGCAATCTGGAGGCCGATAACTTTGCCCATATCGAAGCGCTGCGCCGGGCTTACGAAGACAAATTGGAAACCATTTTGCGCGCAGGCCTCGCCACGGGTCAATTCACCATGCCGGACACCAAGATTGCCACAATGGCGGTGATTGCCATGCTGACCGGGGTCAATACCTGGTATCGGGCTGGCGGGCGGCTGTCGCTGACAGAAGTCCAGAAAATCTACTGGGACATGGTGCGCCGCATCGTGGGGGCCTGACTGTCAGACCTGCGCTGGCCTGCGTTGGCTTGCACGGTTTCATCTGACCGAAAATATCCCGGGGGAGTCCCCTTCAGGGGGGGGCGGGGGCAGCGCCCCTCTAGGGTCCTGATACTATGTGCCGCGTCGTTTCACGCGCAGGGTTGGATCGGCTTCGCGTGGGTCTTCGGGCCAGGGATGGCGGGGATAGCGGCCGCGCATGTCGCGGCGCACATCCGCATATGACGTTTCCCAAAATCCGGGAATATCCATTGTGACCTGTACCGGGCGTTGTGCCGGCGACAGCAATGTCACCCGCAAGGGCTGTCCGGCGACGGTCGGATGGACCCGTTGACCAAACATCTCCTGCAAGCGCAGGGTGATCTCGGGATGCTCGCCGCCGTAGTCAATCGGAATTTTCCGCCCCAAAGGCGTGGTAAAGGCCGCCGGCACCGCCCAATTCAACGCCTCTTGCTGATCCCAGGACAGCGAGGCGACCAGCGCATCATGCACGTCAAACGCCTTCCAGTGGTCCGCCGTCTTCACCCCGGTCAAATAGGGCAGAAGCCAATCCTCCAACCCCGCGAGCAAGGCCGCCTCGGACATATCCGGCAGGTCAATCCCGCCTGCGCGTGCCACATGCACCCGTGCCACCAGCCGCGCCGCGCCCTTGGACAGACGCAGGCCCAGATCCCGCACCCCGTCCAGCATCGCCCGCGCCACCGCATCGCTGGGCGCGTCTTTCCAGATCCGGTCCTGCAGCACCACCGCGCCAAACACCTCTTGCTGGCGCGCCACCACTCGCCGGTCGCGTTTCGACCATTCGCAGACATCAACCCAGGCGATCTGATCCTCAAACAATGCGCGGATCTCGCCCTCGGAAATCGCTATCGCCTGGCGAATGCGCGCTTCACGCGGGTTGCCATCGGTGTCGGTGACCACGATCAACCGTTGCCCCGCCAGCGGATCACTGTCGTCCATCACCGCACCTTTGCCGCCGGACAACACATAACGGGGCGCATCGCCCTTGCGGCGCAACCCGATCCGGTCCGGATAGGCAAGAGCCGCCATCTGGGCCGCTGAATGCGCCGCACCGGTCCCGGACCCCGATCCGGGACCTCCCGCAGCCTTGCCGGAGCCCGCACGCCGCAGCCGCTTGGCCTCCTGGCCAATCCGCTCAAGCGCCGGGCGGTTCACCTCATAGGGGCGTCGGTTGCGGAATGCGCGCAGGTCGCGCAGGGCCTCCAGCCGCAGCGCCAGATCCACCGGCGCGCCGCGCAAAGGATCGCGGTCGGCCAGCAGCGCCGCCAACGGCGCGGCCTCCGGCCCGGCCACCGCCAGCATATGCGCCAACCGCGGATGCAGGGGCAGGGCGGCCAGCACCCGGCCATGGGCGGTGATTGCGCCCATCGCGTCCAACGCGCCCAGCATCCGCAACAGTGCCTGCGCTTCGGCCCAGGACCCAGGATTGGGCGGCGTCAGCAGCGGCATGTCCTCAACCGACCCGCCCCAGAGCGCCAATTCCAGCGCCAGCCCGGCCAGATCGGCCACCTCGATCTCGGCAGGGGCAAAGGCGGGCAGCGCGCCTTCTTCGCCACGTGTCCAAAGCCGATAGGACACGCCTTCGGCCACGCGTCCGCCGCGGCCTGCGCGTTGGGTGGCCTCGGCCCGGCTGACCCGTTCGGTCACCAGCCGCGACATGCCCGATCCCGGATCAAACCGCGCGCGACGCGCCCGACCGGCATCCACCACCACGCGAATGTCTTCGATTGTCAGCGATGTCTCGGCGATCGAGGTCGCCAGAACCACCTTGCGCCCGCTGGTTTCCGGTTGGATCGCCGCGCGCTGGGCGGCAAAGGGCAGCGCGCCATACAGCGGGCGAATATTGCATTCAGCGGGCAGGCGGGCTTTCAACAAACCTTCGCAGCGGCGGATCTCGCCCTCTCCGGGCAGGAAGACCAAAACGCCGCCCTCGGTCGCGCTGACCGCCTGAGCCACCAGATCGGCGGTGGCCTCGGCCAGCCGCACTCTTGCCCCCGGTTTGGCCACCAACGGCCGGTCCAGCCACCGGGTTTCCACCGGAAAGGACCGCCCCTCAGAGGTGACAACCGGCGCATCGCCCATCAACACCGCCACCGGCGCAGCATCCAGCGTCGCTGACATCACGATCAGCCGCAGGTCGTCGCGCAGCGCCCCGGCAATTTCCAGACACAGCGCCAGCCCCAGATCAGCATTCAGGCTACGTTCGTGGAACTGATCAAAAATCACTGCGCCCACGCCGGTCAATTCGGCGTCCGATTGGATCATCCGGGTCAGGATACCCTCGGTCACCACCTCGATCCGGGTGTTCCGGCCCACCTTGGCCTCGCCGCGAATGCGGTATCCAACCGTGTCGCCCGCAGCCTCGCCCAGGGTTTCGGCCATACGTTCCGCCGCCGCCCGCGCCGCCAGCCGCCGCGGCTCCAGCATCACGATGCGCCCGGTCACCAGACCAGCCTCCAGCAGCGCCAGCGGCACTCGCGTCGTCTTGCCCGCGCCGGGGGGCGCCTGAAGCACCGCGCGGCCATGCGTCGCCACCGCCGCCAGAAGCTCTGGCAGCGCGGCATCAATTGGCAAAGGGGTCCGGCGTGTCGTCACAAAACGCCTTATCGCCGAATGAGCACCGCCCGTCCACGCAGAGTTTGCACATCCATGCGTTTGACCCGCCATTGGCGGTCATCGCTCGGCTCATAGGTCAGCTCAAAGGGAAATGTCTTGCCTTCCTTCATTGCCTTTTGGGAAAATCCGCCTTCACGGATGTACTGCCCCTGACAGGTCACCAGATCTGTCTGGCGGCGGGGCTGCGATGTTGTCAGGCGAATGCGCCGCTCACCATCAAAATAACTGACATCCAACCGGCAGAGGTCATCGCCCGCCCGGTCGGCCAGCACCTGCCAGATCGCGGTCAGCGGGTCCAGCGTGCCGGCCTGTGTCGCGGGCGGGAGCCAATGGCGCTCTGGTTTTTCGCTTTTCTCCAGCACCGGCACGCCGGCACGATAGGTGATGACCTTGTTGCTTTTGCGCCGTCCGGTGTCTGAATTTTCCTCGTACCGCGCGGGGCGAAACGTGCCGTTGCGCACATGCCCCAGCACCTTTGCATCAAAGCGGAAATCGGTGATCGCCGCAATCAGGCCAGAGGATTTGACCCGGGCCGCAGCGGCATATTGGCCGCCCTCGCGGGTCATGCGGGTTTGCACCTCTCCGGCTTTCAACCCTGAGAAATAGACATCATAGCGGGTCTTTTCCTGGGTCGGCTCTGCGGCCCCGGCAAGGGACATGACCTGGGACAGGATCAGCCCCAGGACCACCCCGGATGTGCGAGAAAAAGGTTTCATCTGTTGTCCGTTTTGCGGTTTTGCCGCCAAAGTCAGTTCTGAATGGCTGCGCTGCTCTGGACTAGTTGGCCAGTGGCGTGCACAAAATGCCAGAACTGACCGGACCGCCCGGACCCGCGCGCAATTCCCCGCGCATTCCCCGGCTGGGCCTGTGCGGAATGATGCCGGTCAACACCCAACCGGCCAAAAAGGATGGCAGAGCAGATGGACATTTCCGACCTTGCAACCCGGGTTCTGGACGGTGACAGGCGGGCCTTGGCCCGTGCGATCACCCTGATTGAAAGCGGTCGGGACGATCACCGTGCAGAGGCGACCAAATTGATCGACCGGCTGCGTCAATCCGGGCGGCAGGCGCTGCGGATCGGGTTGTCGGGCACGCCGGGGGTGGGCAAATCCACCTTTATCGAAAGTTTCGGGTTGATGTTGACCGGGCAGGGGCTGCGGGTGGCGGTTCTGGCGGTTGACCCTTCGTCGGCGCGGTCGGGTGGGTCCATTCTGGGTGACAAAACCCGGATGGAGCAGCTGACCCGTGACCGCAACGCCTTTATCCGTCCTTCGCCCAGCCAGACCCATCTTGGCGGTGTGGCGCGCCGCACGCGGGAGGCGGTGGCGCTGTGTGAGGCGGCGGGGTTCGACGTGGTGTTGATAGAGACCGTCGGCGTCGGCCAATCGGAAACCGTGGTGTCAGAGATGGCGGATCTGTTCCTGTTGCTGCTGGCCCCGGCGGGCGGCGATGAATTGCAGGGCGTCAAACGCGGCATCATGGAGATTGCGGATCTGATTCTGGTGAACAAGGCAGACGGCGATCTGAAGTCGGCCGCAACCCGGACCTGTGCGGATTATTCCGGCGCGTTGCGTCTGCTGCGCAAACGCCCGCAGGACCCCGCCGGATTCCCAAAGGCCATGACGGTTTCGGCGCTGCATCTGGAGGGGCTGGAAAAAGCCTGGGATGAAATGCAGACGCTGGTGACCTGGCGGCGCGAGAATGGTCATTTCGATGGCCGTCGGGCGGAACAGGCGCAATTCTGGTTTTCCGAAGAAGTGCGCCAAACCCTCTTGGCGCGCCTGCAAACGCCAGCCGCAAAAGATGCGATGGCGATGCTGTCGGCCCGTGTGGCCGCAGGCGAGACAACCCCGACACGCGCCGCCCAGGATATGGTGGCCCGGCATTTGGGCGGATGACGGCGGTCCCGCTCTTTGACGGCGATCTGATCCGCGCCAGCGTGTTCAATCCCGGTCAGCCGAAGCTGTTTGTCAGCTTCCGCCAGCGGATCGCCGACCCCGGCAGCTTTGCCGAGCCGAAACCGGTGCGCAGTTTCATCAATCAGGGCATGACCCATCTGCACCTGCAGTCGCGTTTGAATGATTGGTATATCAACAGCGAAACGGCGGCGTTGGAGGGCGTTCTGACGGAATTTTCCGCCCGCTTCGAGCAGGCCTGTGCGATGGGGTTCTCGATGGGGGGATATGCGGCCTTTCGCTTTGCTGCGGCGCTGCGACTGGGGCGGATCATTGCGGTGTCACCGCAATATTCCATTGCGCCAGAGCATGTGCCGTTCGATCGCCGCTACCGCGATTGTGCGGGGGATTCGCGCTCGACGCTGGCGATCTTGGCCCGCGCGGCACAAAAGTGGCGGGTGTGATCCTGGCCGATCCGTTTCGCCCGCTGGATATCCGCAATGCCGCCCTGATCCAGACCGCATTTCCCGCCATGCGGCTTGCACGGTTGGCCGGCGGCGGCCATCCCGCAACCGGGGTTCTGGGCGAGGGCGGAAAATTCGCCAAACTACAGGCGCAATTGGTCAAACCGGTGGTGCCGGTGCGCCGCGTCGTCATGTTGCACCGCAATTCCCGTCGCAAAAGCGTGAAGTACTGGCTACATCTGGCAAAACAAGCAGAAAAATCCGGGCGTTTGCCGCTGGCCCGTCATGCAGAAGTCCGCGCATCGATGCTTTTGCATCAGGCGGATTGAACATCCGGGCGCGGGAATGTAAAGCCTATGCAACAGGCTCTTGACGATTCCCGGCTTGGGGCTTAATAGCCTGAAAACCAATTTCCGGGCACTGCAACGCGGTGCCCTTGATTTTTGTGGGGCGCGCCCGGGCAAATGCTCGTTGTCCTGCTTGAGAACCATGAGGAAGATGACATGTCGCGCCGCTGCGAATTGACCGGAAAAGGCCCGATGACTGGCAACAACGTCAGCCACGCCAAAAACAGAACCCGTCGTCGGTTTCTGCCGAACCTGAATGATGTGACCCTGCAATCCGAAACGCTGGGCCGTGGCGTCAAGCTGCGGATCTCTGCATCGGCTCTGCGTTCGGTCGACCATCGTGGTGGCCTGGACAAGTTCCTTGCCAAAGCCAAGGATGTTGAACTTTCGGACAATGCGCTGAAAGTCAAAAAAGAGATCGTGAAAGCGCAAGCTGCCGAGGCATAAGCCAGCTTTCGGGATCTACGGCGCGGGACGCCCCCAGTGGGGCGACCATGCGGCCAGAGGATCCGATCCAAAAATCAACGCAGACGCTTCGGTGTCCGCCAAACCCTCGTCGGCCCACCCGGCGGGGGTTTTTCTTTGCCCGGATTTTGGCTGCTTTGGCGTGTCGCTTTTTTAAATGCGGCAAAACGGCGGGCCCTTCATCTTAAATTTACGTAACGTCATCTATCCCTTCGGATAGGTGGAATAGCCAGATGCACTTTTGCTGCACCGCCGCACGTCGGCTACATTCAAACGGTCGAAGAGTGGTTTGTTTCGGGGCGTCGTACCCCTGGCTCGGATTGGGGTGCCTGCAAGGGTCCTGGTTCGCAAAAACCTTGGAACAGGCCACTCGCGACACCCTGACCGGCATGGCCGGGTCAGGATGTGCAATCGGGCAAACCCGGCGGGGCAGGCGTGCCAACCCTCACATGCGGTGGCGGGCGGCGCGGGGTGAACAGCGCCAACTGCATGAAAATGCAAGATCTTCAATCACAGTCACGGCGCCAAACGCCCGCCGAAACGCATGAGATCCGCCTATTTGGTCTTTTTGCCGCCGATATTCAGCGGTTTGCCCAGGTTGGAATTCGCGGTCGCCAGAACCTTGGGCTTTTCCTGCTTCGGTTTCTTGGCTTCGCGGTTGCCGTGGTGTTTCTGTTTGGTCATGTTGATCTCCGATCACGTTCCCCATGCGGACATCGCACAGGGCAGTCGCATCGTCAGGCGATCAGGGTTGCCCGTTTGGCCGGGGCGATGATCCGTGGGAGGCGGCAGGGACAAGACTCATCATCTCGGAGCCTGCATGCTCAAAATATGCCTGCTCTCGCTCACTTACAAGGGGTTTGATGCGGCCGGTCATGCAACACCCCAAGCCCGGAACCAAGGCCCCCGGCTGCCGGTCTTTCAGCGTTTGCTCGGTCAACGCCCGCCCGCCCGGCTACCGGAGCGGAAACGTTTCAGTAGGATTCTTCTGAGCGTAAGGAATGGAGGTGAATCAGCCGAAGTAGGTCGGTTTCGGTTTCTGCATAGCAAAATTAGGGGGGATAATTCGACGTTTAGGGCCGAAGGAAAGGCCGGTTCCACAGTCTTTGAACGTTCCGGCACTCAATTTGGAGCCATTAGGCAGTTCTAGGCCATCCCGAGTAAACCGAAAAATTCCTCCCAAAAGCTCCAATTGTCCACGAACCACGACGAAATCTCCTCTGAAATCCGCTTCGAAAAATATCTCGCCCTTATTCTTTATAAATTTTACCCAATTCGTTTTAAACTCTATGTCCCAATAGTCTTGAATTTCTGCAAAAACATCGTTGGCTTCAATTTTGATGTCGGGCCAGAAGTCATGTTTCGGCACCAAAACATCAAGTAGAAACTCTCCTTCCTCAAGTTTGTAATTAAACAAAGTCATACCGCCGAAAACCAAACACTTTCGGCAGCTTTCGATATGGATATTGCCAATTTTAAGGGCCTTTTGTGTTCCGTTTCCTCCTAACATGCCCCGAAAGCGCTTGTGGCGAATGTTGAACGGATTCTGCTTCAACGCGTACGCTTTGTTCTTCGACATTTTTCCGTAGTGACGATGGCACGTTGGGCAGAGTGCAATCATGTGCTTTGGATCGAAGTGCTGTTTGTCGTGCCATTCAATGATGTGGTGATAGTCGAGTATCGGGCTGCCGCAACTTGCACATCCGAAGCCCGATTCTTGGCGCAGTACGCGTTGAACGGGCTTGGGAGTATGCGGTCTTGCCTTCAAACATCCAGCTCCTCAACAAACTTCGCATTCGCCTGGATATACTCGAACCGTTTCTCCGGTTTCTTGCCCATCAGCCGCTCTACCAGATCGCCAGTTTCGCCCGGTTCATCCTCATCAATCGACACCCGAATCAATTTCCGGGTCAGGGATTCATCGTGGTGTCTTTCAGATCCTTGGCGTCCATCTCCCCCAGACCTTTGAACCGCGACACGTCGATCTTGCCTTTGCCGCCCAGACCCTTTTCCATCCACATCTCGCGTTCGGCCTCATCAAGGCAATAAACCCGCTTCGCCCCCTGCGTCAGGCGGAACAGCGGCGGACAGGCCAGATAAAGATGCCCGGAATCGATCATGGGCCGCATCTGGGTAAAGAAGAAGGTCATCAACAGCGCCGCGATATGCGCGCCATCGACATCCGCATCGGTCATGATGATGATCTTCTCATAGCGCAGATCGTCGATATTAAACCGCGATCCCAGCCCCACCCCCAGCGCCTGTGACAGGTCGTTGATTTCGGCGTTGGAGCCAAGCTTGGACGACGCCGCCCCCAGCACGTTCAGGATCTTGCCCCGCAGCGGCAAAAGCGCCTGCGTCTTGCGATCCCGGGCCATCTTGGCCGATCCGCTGGCGCTGTCGCCTTCGACGATGAACAGTTCAGTGCCGTCACGGTTGGAATTGGAACAATCCACCAATTTGCCGGGCAGGCGCAGCTTCTTGGTCGCCGATTTACGTGCGGTTTCCTTTTCCTGACGCCGTTTCAGCCGCTCCTCGGCCCGCAGCACAAGGAAATCAAGGATCGCGCCCGCCGATTTGGTATCCGCCGCGAGCCAGTTGTCGAAATGGTCGCGCACCGATCCTTCGACCAGTTTCGCCGCCTCGGTCGTGGCCAGCCGGTCCTTGGTCTGGCCAACAAATTCCGGTTCCCGGATGAAACAGCTGACCAGCGCGCAGCCCCCGGTCACCAAATCATCGCGCGTGATCTGCGCCGCTTTCTTGTTGTTGGACAATTCGCCATAGGCGCGAATGCCCTTAAGGATCGCGGCCCAAAACCCGCCTTCATGGGTGCCGCCCTCGGGCGTGGGGACGGTGTTACAATAGCTTTGGATAAATCCGTCGCGCGATGGCGTCCAGTTGATCGCCCATTCCACCTTGCCCGGCGCGCCGAATTTTTCGCGGAAATCGACCGTGCCCGCAAAGGGTTTGTCGGCATAGGTCGACGCCGTGCCCAGCGTTTCTGTCAGATAATCCGACAACCCGCCGGGAAAATGAAACGTCGCCTCGGTCGGGGTTTCCCCGTCGTCTATGCCGGATTTCCAACGGATCTCGACACCGGAAAACAGATAGGCCTTCGATCGCACCATCTTCAACAGACGTGCGGGTTTGAACCGGTGCTTGCCGAAAATCTGCTCATCCGCGTGAAAGGTCACGGTGGTGCCGCGCCGATTGGGGGCGGCACCAATCTTTTCGACCCCGCCCAGCGGGATGCCGCGCGAAAACCTCTGTTCAAACAACTCTTTGTTGCGCGCGACCTGAACCACCATCGAATCCGACAGCGCATTGACCACAGATGCACCGACGCCATGCAACCCGCCCGACGTCTCATAAGCATCGCCGGAAAACTTGCCGCCGGCGTGCAAGGTGCACAGGATCACCTCAAGCGCGGATTTTCCGGGGAATTTGGGGTGGGGGTCGATGGGAATGCCCCGGCCATTGTCGCGCACGGTGATGGCAAAATCTTCGTGCAATTCCACCTCGATACGCGTGGCGTGGCAGGCCACGGCCTCGTCCATCGAATTGTCCAGAACCTCGGCCACCAGATGGTGCAGCGCACGTTCATCCGTGCCGCCGATATACATGCCGGGACGCTTGCGCACCGGCTCCAACCCTTCGAGCACCTCGATATGGCTGGCATCATAGTCAGAAGTCGGAGGATACACCCAAAAGATCGTCGGCCATTTCGCTGCTCTTTGTTGGTCTTGATTGTCCGCCACTATGCCAGAGCGCGCAGGGCGGGAAAGGGTGTGGATCAAGTCCCGGTCACGTGAAGTGTAATGTGCAGGTGCTTTGCCATTCTTCTTGGCACAAATATCCCGGGGGGCCTTGGGGGGCTGGCCCCCCATCCGGTGGCGCGACCACGCACGCGGGCGTTGCGGACCAGCCACCAGATCCCGCCAAGGCAACCGCGGAACGCGTCTTGCCTGCCATGCCTCACAACTCATGCTCTGCGACCCACGCCTTTCAACCCATGCCTTGCAACCCGGGGCCTGAAACGCATTATGGCCTTGCACATTTATGGGAGGATACCATGCGTATTGCATTCACAGGCGGCACCGGAAAAGCAGGCAGCCATATCGTGCCCTGGTTGCGCAGCCGCGGCCATCGGGTGTTGAACCTTGATCTGAATGCGCCCCAGATCCCGGATAATCAAAGCATCGATCTGACCGACAGCGGTCAGGTGTTCAATGCGTTGTCGGGGTATTCCTGGTTTGATGAGCTGGACCTGCCGGAAAAGCCGCAATTCGATGCGGTGGTGCATTTCGCGGCTTTGGCCCGCATCCTGATCAAACCCGATAGCGAAACGTTCCGCGTCAATACGCTGTCAACCTACAACGTGCTGGAGGCAGCCGTGAAATTGGGCATTCCCAAGGTGATTTTTGCCTCCTCCGAAACGGCTTATGGCATTTGTTTCGCCCAGGGCGAAAAATTGCCGGACTATATCCCGGTCGATGAAGAACACCCGACCTTGCCGCACGACAGCTATGCCATGTCCAAGGTCTGTAATGAGGCCTGCGGCCGGTCGTTTCAGGCCCGCTCTGGCATCGACATCTATGGGCTGAGGATCAACAATGTGATCACACCGGATGAATACCAACGCGATTTCCCGGCCTTTGTCGCCGATCCGGCCCTGCGGCGGCGCAATATCTTTGGCTATATCGACGTGCGTGACCTGGGGCAGATGGTGGAACGGTGCCTGAAGACCGATGGATTGGGATATGAGGTGTTCAACGTCGCCAATGATGATCTGTCCACCGGCCTGACCAACGAAGAGGTACGGGCGCAATTTTATGCGGATGTGCCGGTCAAACGTGCGATGTCCGGCCATGACAGCATGTATTCAAACGCCAAGGCCAAAGACCTGCTGGGGTTTCAGCCGGAACACAGCTGGCGCGACGTGCTGGGCTGAGCCATGCGCAGTTTCGATCAGATCTTTGCACTGTCTGCCGCACGCAAGGGCGGTGCAGAGGCGCTGGAGGCCCTTTTGGTGAAACCCAAATCACCAGAGGAACTGGCGGCGATTCCCGAAGATCGCTGGTTGGCGGAGATGTCGCGCAATATCTTTCGCACCGGGTTGAGCTGGACGGTGATCGAAGCCAAATGGCCGGGATTCGAACAGGCGTTTGACGGATTTGATGTCGGGCGCAATGCGCTGATGGATGACGCGACATTCGACGCCTTGCTGACGGATACGCGGATCGTGCGCCATGGTGCCAAGATCCAATCGGTGCGCGACAACGCGGCCTTCCTTCTGGAGTTGCGTCAGGAGGGCGGTGTTGGCCATGTTCTGGGCGCCTGGCCAAATTCCGATTACATCGGCCTGCTCGACATGCTGAAAAAACGCGGCTCCCGGTTGGGGGCATCGACCGGGCAATACAGCATGCGGTTCATGGGCCGCGACGGCTTTGTCCTGTCGCGCGATGTGGTGGCGCGGCTGGTCGCCGAAGGTGTGGTGGACAAGACGCCGACCTCGAAATCGGCGATGCGGTCTGTGCAGCAGGCGTTTGATCAATGGGCGGCAGAGTCGGGGCGGTCATTGACAGAGATCAGCCGTGTGCTGGCGATGAGCATCGGCTGACCCGGCAAAAGGCGGGGAAAGGCCAGAAAAGAGAGGGGGCCGGCCCCTCGGCCTTTGGCCTCACCCCCGGGATATTTTTGGTCAGATGAAAGGCCCTTTGGGGGCATATCTGTCAGGGCCTGACGGTTTCCAATTCAAATTGCAGAAACAAAGGCACCGGGTCCGGGGTTTTCTTTTTGCGCGACAGGGAGATTGCGGCGCGGGTGGTGTCGCCAAATCCGGCCTCGTCCAGCAATGCGTTCAACCCGCTTTTATGTGTGATCGCGGCGGTGCGGGTGCGTTCGATTGCCGCCTGTTCGAGGAAGGACAGGTCTTCGACCTCGGAATGCGGTTCGGCGGGGGAAAAGACCACGATCACCCGCTCTCGTCCGAAGCTGGCGTCGGTGATCAGGATGTAATCTTCGTCCAGGGTGTCGCCGGGTTGCATCCGGCCATTGTCCATGAAGCTGATCGAATAATCCGAGCCAATGTAGAGAATGTTGAAATCCACTGGGCCCTTGGTGGTATTGCTGATGTGCAAGCCGATGGTGTCATTCGGCACCATACGTGGAACCTGGGCCCCGCTGAGCGGCTGTCGGCTGTCGGGGGCAACGCTTTCGCTGCCGGTATCGAAGCGGCCACGCACCAGGTCGGCCCCAACCTCGACCGCTGTGGCCCCGGCGGTTGCGGCCCCGACCTTCATCAGGTTCAGTGCGCGCGACATGATCAGCAGATGTGTGGCGACGACATCCGCCAGCTCCCCCGCGGTTTTGTCACCGGTGGATACCGATGGGACATTGGCCAATTCGCCGATATCCACAATGCCGGGGGCGGTCATGAACCAGAGCGCATCGGGCCGGGAGCTGTCGGCGAAAACCGCGAGGCGCACATCGGCCTGCGGGTCGCCGGCGGGGACAAACCTGATGCGCGGCCCGGTCAGGCCGGCCTCGCGGATGATCGCCAGCGCGGCGTCCAGCGCGGCGGCGGGGGCAGATCCCGGTGCAGGCAGGGCGACGTTCAAAGACAGGTCAAGAACCGTGCCAACCTTGCGCAGCACCGCGCCGGGGGGCAGGGCGTCGAGATCGAAATCACCAGCGGCCTTGGCAGAAAACGTGTCAGAGGAGGTCACGGTGAACCGCGCCAGGGCCTGATCGTCATCGTCGGCGGGAGAGGCCAGCAGGATCAATTCGGTGCCATTGTGCAGCCCGTGCAATTGCCCGGCGGCGAGACGCAAGGCGTCGCCGTCACGCGTCGCCCCCCATTGCAGGATACGGTCGCCCATGGTGCGGCCAAAGACCGGCAGATCCAGGTTGCCTTCGAACAGGGGCGTCGTGCGGGCAAGGTTTTGCGTGCCGTATTTGCGCAGCACTTCCTGGGCCAGTTGGCGGTAGGTGATGCCGGGGCGTTCGGCCAGGGTTTCGAACAGCGTATAGGTGAACACGCCTTGCAGGCGGCGGTCGGCCTGGCCTTTGGGCATGTTCTTTTCCGGGGTTGTCTCATTGGTCTGGGCCGCAAAGAAGGCCACCAGGTTGCCCATCTTGTCGCCGTCGGGTGTGGTCGAGACAACCGGCGGCGCGTCGCGGTCTCTGGGGTCGGGGGCGGCTTGGTTGGGAAGGCTGCGCGACTGGACCTCGGCGGCGGCCATGGCATCGGCCGGAATATGCAGGGCACCGGCGGGCAGCTGGCGCATGTAGACTTCTTCGTCGTTGGGTGCGGCGCGTGTTGCCGTGCCGGAATGGCAGCTGTCAAACACCACCCAGACATCGGCGCCGCGGGCGCGCAACCCGTCGATCATCGCGCCGATTTCGTCGTCGACCAATGCGTTTTCGACCTGGCCAATGGTGTCGTTCCACGGGCCCACATCCACCGGCAGGAATATCTCGTCCAGGCCGTCAAGTTCGGTTGACGGATCCGCCGCCGGGGTTTGCGACCCATGGCCGGAAAAATGCAGATAGACAAAATCGCCAGCCGCGACTTCGGCGGTTAGCTCTGCAAATTCGGTGCGGATTGCGGCCAGTGTCGGGGCTTGGGCGCCTGCGCGGCCATCGGCCAGAACGGTGATGTTGTCGGGGTCGAACGGCAGGGCGGGATTGCTGGCCAGATATTGCGCCACAAGATCCACATCATTGGCGCGGCCCCTTTAGCCAGAACCGTTTGTCCAGCGCCGGATAGGTGGAGGCCCCGATCAACAGCGCATGTGCCTCGCGTGCCAATGCGGTTGCCGGTGTAAGAAGGGCCAGAATGGCCAGCGCGCTTGCGGTCCGTTTCATCACCATCTCCTCAGTTGGTAATCAGGGAATAGCCGGAATGGGCGCGCCCGCGATTGCGCACCACGATGGTAAAGGCCGCCTCTTGCGCCGGGGTCCAGCCGCAATGGGCGATCGCGGAAATATCGGTGTCAGAACAGACCAGCCGCTGTTGTGCATCATAGACAAAGAGGTTGAGATCGGCGGCGCCTGTGCCTTCGACATAGACGTCGGCATATTCGCCGCCGCGGTAGGTCATCGCCGGATAGGTGTCGGTGCCGCCATTGCGGATCGAGGTGATGGAGTAGACCTGGCCACTGGACACGCCTTTGTCTTTTTCTGCACGGATGTCCTCGGCCAGACCAACAAGGATGGTGTCGGCGGGGGCCATGGCAATTGCGGTATCAAGGATGTCCTGCCAGCCCATGGGCGCGACATCGTCAAGCCCCTCGGGCGGTGGCATATCCTTGGCCGGTTGGCGCGCGACCTTGGTCAGGGTTACCGATTTGCGCAGTTTGGCCGCCGCCAATAGCAACAGCGGATCTTCGGCTTCGATCCCGGCCAGAAACAATTCCGCCGACAAGGCCGCGATTTGCGCGGTGCTGCGTTCGGCCAGGGCGGGCGCGGATAAAAAGCCACAAGCAACCGCTGCGGCAGTCAGGTAACGGAACATCGAAATGCCTCCTCTGCGAAATATCTTGTGGGGGATATTGCGGGCGCGGCCCCCATTTTCAAAGGGTTTCTTGTGGCATTGCTGCACTTAACAGGTCTTTTCATGTGCCTTGCGACATTGGCACACTTACCTTCACTGCACCAAGATTTCCCCAGAGGAGCATTTGATGCAGACCCTGAAACTCACCCGGCAGATGCGATATATCCTGCCGTTCTTGTCGTTGTTGGCCCTGACGATACCGGCGGGGGCGACGGCATTGTGCCGCCCGGATCAGGCGGGATTGAAACGCGCGATGGCGGCCACATTGGTGGTGGCGGGGGCGGATCGTGACCGGCGGTTTCTTGGCTCGGCGGTGTTGTGGAACGATGGCCGTTTCGCCGTTACCGCCGCGCATGTGGTTGGCGAGCGGCGCCGGGTGCGGCTGCGCAATGCCTTTGGCTTCGAAGTGATTGCCGAGGTTGTCATCATGGATGCTGCGCGCGATGTCGCCTTTGTCAAACTGGCCGAGGCCATCCTTGGCCGGGGGCTGGCCCTGCGCAGGACGGAACTGGCGCTGGGCGAACCGGTCTTTGCCATTGGTGCGCCGTTCGAGGCCGATCAAACCCTGACCGGCGGCATCATATCCGCCAAGGGGCGTCAGATTGATCCGGCTGTTCCGGTGTTTCTGATTCAGCATGATGCGGCGATCAATGTCGGGTCATCCGGGGGGGCGCTGGTGGATTGTGATGGCAATCTGCTGGGGATCAACGCCGAGCTGGTGCGCAATTCGCGGTTCTACGCGGCCTGTCTTATGCATTGCCCGCCGCGCTGCTGGAGGCCACGTTTGACGGCGTCTTGCAGGATGTTCCGGTGATTGGTCTGCGCCTGCGTCCCGTCGATGGCATGATTGCCGAAGCGCTGGGGATCGCGGATCGCATGGGGCTTTTGGTGGATTATGTCGTGCCGGGCAGTGCGGCGGACACAGCCGGTATTCGCGCCGGTGACATCCTTCTGGCCATTGATGGCCGGGCGATCCAGCGCGAGGGCGATTTCGCCCTGTTCATCGACGACCGCACGGGGCCGCAATCCGATGTCACCCTGATGCGGGGGCAGGATAAATTCCTTGTGACGCTGAAATTCACCATCGAAGGCGACAGCCTGATTTCCTCTGGCAGCTATGTGTTGGGCGCGCCGACCGCCGCCTTGTTGAACCATGTCGCGCCGGTGCCGGGCAAACGCTGTACATCGCTGAAGGATCTGGGGGTTATCCTGCGCGGTCGCCGGGTCAGCGAACTGGCCCCGACCAGCCCGGCCTATCTGGCGGGATTGTCGGTGGGCGATGAAATTCTGGCAATCGACGGTGTGCCGGTGGGCGACGCAGGTTTTGTGTGGCCAGAGATTGAGGGGCCTGTTGTCCTTCTTGTGCGGGGCGCAGGGGGTCAGACCCGGCATGTGGTCTTTGATCCGTTTTCAAATGAACAGGGGATGCGCCCCATCGGCGGGGCGGTTGTGCTTGACCCCGTTGTGATTACACTTTGATCAGGAGACAACGATGACACATGAGGTTATGACTCTGGACAACGACCAAGATCAACTGGCCGAGAAACCCCGCCGTATTCTGATCGTCGAAGACGATGCCGCCGCCGCGCGCGCCATGTCGGATGCCGTGGCGGATCTGGGCTGCGAGGCCATCGTGATGCGCAGCTATGGCGACGGGGTAAAGGCCGCCGGGCTGGCCGATTTTGCCGTCATCATCTTTGACCGGATGCTGCCCGGCGGTGATGGTGTCGACGCGATTGCCAAGATCCGCGCGGGCGGGTCGACGGCGCTGATCCTTGTGGTGTCGGCGCTGGGCCGCGCTGCGAACAAGATCGAGGGCCTGGAAAAAGGCGCCGACGACTATCTTGCCAAACCATTCGATCCCGAAGAGCTGCGCGCGCGATTGCGGGCCTTGTTGCGGCGGCAGGAAATGACAGTGCTGGACAATGACCTGATTGCCTTTGGCGATCTGGAAATTCGGATGAAGGCCCGCACTGTGCATGTCAAAAACGACCACGTTGCCGTCAGCCCGAAAGAGTTCGAATTGATCACCTATTTTGCGCGCAACGCCGGGCAGGTAGTGACACGGATGCAGCTGCTGGAACATGTCTGGAACCTACATTTCGACCCGCAAACCAATGTGGTGGATGTGCATGTTGGCCGGTTGCGGCGCAAATTGGACACGGCGGCGGGCCGCCCGGTGATCCATACCGCGCGCGGCGAGGGCTATATCTTTGATCCGAACCGGGGGCATACATGAAGCCGATGCGTTTGGCGCGCTCTGCCAGCCTGCGGCTGACACTGGCGATTGCCGGTCTTGTCCTGTTCATGGCGCTTTTGGCGATGGCGGTGCAATACCGCACTGCGTCGCTTGCGCTGGAACGGCAGCAAGATGCGCTGTTGAAATCCGACATCGACAGTTTTGCCGAGTTATACGACCAGCGCCGCATTCCGGCGTTGCGTCAGGCGATTGTCGATCGCGCTGCCCAGACTTCACAGGGTCAGGCACTGTATCTGTTGCAGGATCGCGACGGCACCACCCTGGCCGGGAACATTGCGGATTGGCCCCGGGATCTGCCCGCGATGGCCTGGCGGCGTCAGCGAAGATGCGCCGCGCACCTTCACGCTTCCTGCCGGTGGGGTGGAATACAATGGTGTGGCGCGGGTGCTGCCGGGGGGCTTTCCGCTGCTGGTGGCGCGGGCCAATACGCTGACCTCTGATACCCTGTCGCAGATGCGCGGCACGATCCTGTGGATGGCCCTGGCGCTGGTCGGGATGGCGGCTGTGACGGGTGGGTTTGTCTCGCGGTTGGTGCTGCGCCGGATTGATGCGGTCAATGATCTGGCCGACCGGGTGGCGGGGGGCGATCTTGCGGCGCGACTGCCCGGTGTGCGCAGCCCGGACGAATTCGGCGCGCTCGAAGACCACATGCATTCGATGCTGGACCGTATTCAGAATCTCAACGCCGCGACCAACCGGTTGTCCGATGCCATCGCGCATGAGCTGCGCACGCCGCTGAACCGCATTCAACAGAAGCTGGACAAGCTGGAGGGCCAGCCAGAGCTGGTGGCCGATATCCGCGGCGAACTGCGCGGCACGATCCGCATTTTCGACGCACTTCTGGATATTTCCGGCGCTTTGGCCGAACAGGGGCAGCGCCCCGGTCTGGTGCCGCTGGATCTTGGCGAAGTCGCGGCAGAGGTGTTTGATCTCTATGAACCTGTGGCGGAAGAGGCCGGGTTGACCTGCCGGTTCGGCGCAGAGCCGGGTCTGCACATGCTGGGCGACAGGTCGCTGTTGGCCCAGTTGATGTCCAATCTGCTCGATAATGCGATCAAGTTCTGCAACCCCGGCGACACCATCACCCTGACCGCCCGCGACATTGGGGGTTTTCACATTCTGGAAGTGTCGGACACCGGCCCCGGCGTGCCGGCCGATCTTCAGGATGATCTGTTCGAACGTTTCACACGCGCCGAGCGCGATCGTGACAAGGCCGGTCATGGCCTTGGTTTGGCCCTGGTTCAGGCCATCGCCGCCCGCCATGGTGCCAAGCTGGATCTGCCGCGCAAACCGAAAGGTTTTGCCATTACCATCGCATTCCCTAAGCTTGACGGGCAATTAATTGATTCGTGAGCGAATTTCATGCTTCGAAGGGGGGTTGCAGCGCTTGGTTTGATGGCGGGCTTGATGCTTGCTCTGGCCAGCTGCGCTGCATTGAATAAACCGCTGAACCTGGCCTTGGTTGCGGGGGCGCGGATGGGGGAATCCACCGTTTGCCGGCATTGATCCGTCTGCGGAGGGCGAGGTCTATGTCGGGCTGGCGTTTTCCGGTGGCGGCATGCGGGCCTCGGCCTTTGCGCATGGCGTGCTAGAGGAATTGCGCGCATTGTCGCGATCGGACCAGAACCCCTATGGCGTGTTGTCTGATGTGCGTCTGGTCACCGGCGTGTCCGGTGGGTCGGTGACGGCGGCGCATTTCGGTCTGTACGGGCCGCCCGCGGTCGATGGCTATCGCGAGAAATATCTGATCACCAATGCCGAAAAATACATGGCCAATTCGCCGCTCAACCCGATGACGCTGGTGCGGGGATTGTCCGGCGGGGCCAATGGGCGGCGCACCTTTGGCCGGTATCTGGACGAGGTGCTTTTTCAGGGTGCAACATTCGGCGATATGGCGCGGCGGTCCCATATCAAGACCTGGATCAACGCCACCGATGTCGCCAACAAGGTCACCTTTCTGTTCAGCCCCGAAACCTTTGATGCGCTCTGTTCCGATCTGTCGAAATTTCCGCTGTCGGATGCGGTTGCGGCGTCGGCGGCCTTTCCGTTGGTGTTTTCGCCCATCGTGCTTGAGGCGCATTCCGGCAAATGTGATTACACCGAACCCGACTGGCTGACCGCTGCGCGTCACAACCCAGAGGCCACGGCGGCCATGGTCGCCCATGCCGAGGCGCTGGAAAGTTATGCGACGGGCAAGGATGTGAAATACCTGAAACTGCTGGACGGTGGCATCACCGATAATTTCGGCACCACCGGATTGGCAGTGGAACGCGCCCGCGCCGAAAACCCCTATGCGCCGCTGACGCCCGCCGAAGCGGTCAAGATGAAACGCGCGCTGTTTCTGGTGGCGGATGCCGGGACGCGGCGCGATCTGGGGTGGACATCGCGGCTGCGCGGGCCGGGCGGGGTGCAGCTTGCGATGTCGATTGCAAATGCCTCCATGGGGGCGGCGTCGCGCACCGGCTATGATGCGATGCGGCTGCAAATCTCTGATTGGGAACGTGATCTGGTGAGCTATCGTTGCAGCCTTGGCGCGGCAGAGGTGCGGCGGCTGCGCGGCAGTTCCAAGGGATGGGATTGCCGGGATGTGAAATTCTTTGTCGGGCAGGTTTCGTTCCGGGGGTTGCCGGGTGAGATGCGCAGTGAGCTGGACGAAATTCCCACGCGGCTGCGCCTGAAGGTGGATCAGGTGGACAAATCGATCCAGGCTGGCCGCCTGTCGACGCGAACAAATGCTCAGGTTCAGGGGTTCCTGCGCGCGGCCGGCTATGTCGAAACCGATCCGCTGTTGGCGCGCGGCCCCGGTCCCGGTCCGCGCCGTATCGCCCCCTTGCGGAAAGAATGACAAATGCGGTCAGTGTGGCAGAGAGGCTTGATGGGACGGCGAAATCGGACAAGATTAACGTCATGACACGAAGCATCCTGCATATACCCTTTCTTGCCCTGACCTGCGGGCTTGCGGCCCCGGCCAACGCCGAGATCCGCGCGCTTTTGGTTGGGGTCTCGGACTATCAATATCTGGACGCTGATCTGCGCGGTCCGGCCAATGACGTCGGGTTGATGGCGCGGGCGCTGATTGCGCGCGGCGCACATGCGGCGGATATTACCGTGCTGGCCGACCCATCGGCGCAATTGCCCGAAGGCGTGGCCAATGCCGGTCTGCCAACCCGTGATGCGATCCTGTCCGGGCTGGACGCTCTGGCGTCCACCGCGACGGATGCCACCCATGCCGTATTCTATTTTTCCGGTCACGGCACCCAGATGCCCGACGCCAACGGGGATGAACAGGGTGGTTTTGACGAGATTTTTCTGCCCGTGGATGCGCGCGGCTGGTCCGGTGCGGCGGGCATGGTGGAAAACGCCATTGTCGATGATGAGCTGACGCCAAAGATGCAGGCCATTCTTGATACCGGTGCGCAACTGGTGGCGATGCTGGATGCCTGTCATTCCGAAACCGGTTTTCGCGCTTTGCCCGATGATCCCGCCGCGCCGGTCGCGCGTTACATTGCGCCGGCGCTGTTGAACCTGCCCGACGGTCTGCCCGCGGATCTGCCAGAGGTCAGAGAGACGCTGCCACCGGCGGCACCGCTGACCGGCGATTTTGTCTTTCTCTATGCGGCACAATCCAACCAGCGGGCGTTTGAATACCCGATGGGCGACCCGGCGGATGACGCCAATTGGTACGGTGATTTCACCCGCACCGTGGCTGGCGCATTGGAAAGCGGCGCGGCGCTGACCTGGGGCGATGTGCTGCAAAATGCGATGGCGGAAATGAATGCCAATTCCCCGGCCACCCAGACCCCCGATGCCGAAGGCACATTGCTGGCCAGCGCGGTGTTGGGGCAAACCGAACCGGTGCCCGCCGCGATCCGCCTGACAGGTGGAAAGTTGCAATCCGGCAGTCTTCAAGGGGTCCAGAACGGCGCGGTTTACGAAGTTCTCGACAGCCCCGGCGGCACGCTGTTGGCCGAGGTGACGGTGATCGGTGTCACGCCGACATCTGCCACTCTTACCAGCGCAACCCGCGTGCCGGGGCAGGGATTTGCCCGGTTGAAAACGCCGGGCCGCCCGGAACCGCTGCGCATTGCCGGGCCGATTGTGGCGGACGGTGCCGACTATAGCGCCTTTCTGGCCGAGATTGCCCGCCTGCGCGCCGCCGCCGCGCCGGATGGCGTACAGTGGAGCGAGGCCGGGCCCGGCAGAATTCACCCTTGTGCTGACGGGGGGTGCGCTTGCACTGGCCGGGCGCGACGGGGTTGTCGACGGGGCAGGGGCCGGCAGCGCGCCGCGCGCCAGCGACCCGGCGAACCTTCATGATTTCCTGGATCGTGCCGCGCGCACTCTGCGGTTGCGCGCGGCGGTGTCCCAGGTCTCGTCCGGGCGCACCGGGCTGTCGCTTTCGGGCTTTGGTCCGAAATACCGGCTGAGTCACATCGCCGTCACCGACCCGGATGCCGCCTGTGACACCGGCGCGGTGCAGGACGAACGCCCTGTGTCGAAAACCGTGGTGGTCACCCATTGCGATCAGCTTTGGCTCAGCGTGCATAATCCGTCCAACACGCCCCGGGATGTGACCGTGCTTTATATTGATGCCGACAATCGCATCACCGCGATCTGGCCGGAACAGGGCCTGTCGAACCGTGTCGGTTTTGACGAAGAGATCGAGGTCGGCCTGTTGGTCCAGAACCCTGAACCCGCCCGAAACGGGGTAGAGGAAATTTTGGTGCTTGCGGTCCCGGCCAAGGACATGTCGCCGCGCACAGTGCTGACCGCCCTGGCCGATCCCGCCCCGACCCGCGCCATCCCGAAAGAGGCCTCTGGCAGCGTGTCCTGGCTTTTGCAGGCGTCCCTGCCGGATGCCGCGACCCGCAACCTGACATTGCCCGGCGCCATGTCGGCCTTGGAAGTGACGCGGTTTTCCATCAAACTGGAGCCCGATTAACCAACAACAACACAACAACATCACGGGGCTCTGCCCGTTCGAACCATATTCCATACTCAATAAACATAGGATTGATTGCTATGACCCACACCAAAACCTTTCTGGCTGCTGCTTTGACAGGGTTGATGACCCTGAGCAGCACCGCTATGGCCCAGGACAACAGCGAAGACGGGATGATGGCTGACCCGAACAAGGCCAACCCATTTGCCTTTGCCTCTTCTGATGCCAAAAGCACAATGCTGGACGAACAGATGGCCGCAGCCGAGGCCGCAGGCGACCGTGTGGTCGGCGGCGAAGTGGCCGGCGATGGCGCATGGCCCTGGCAGGTTGCGCTGATGGTGGCAGGCCAGCCAACAACCCCCGACGCTCAATTCTGTGGCGGCTCGATGGTGCTCGACAACTGGGTGCTGACCGCGGCGCATTGCGTGTTCATGCCCGATGGCAACGGCGGTAATTTCCTGCTTGATCCCAGCCAGTTCGACATTCTGGTCGGCACCAACACCATTGCCGATGGCGCGGGGGAACGTGTGGCCGTTGCCGGGGTGTTCCGTCACCCGGAATATGACCCGCGTCTGTTCAACAACGATATTGCGTTGATCAAACTGGCGAGCACACCAACCGTGTCTTACCAGACGATCAATGTCCCGGATTCCGAATTTGGCGAGGTCATCGACCAACAGGGTATCCCGACCATCGTGACCGGTTGGGGTCTGGTGAATGGCGCCAAACGCACCGACGTGATGATGCAGGCGGAAATTCAGATCCTGTCGCGCGAAGCCTGTAACAACGCGATGATGGAGGCCCGCGCCAACTTTGCCGCGCCGCGTCTGGTCGAGGCTGCAAATGTGTTCCAGCTGGATCAATCGCAAACCGATGAAGTCTGGCAGGAAATGCTGGCGCGTGCGCCGCTGCCGCTGTCGCCCAACATGCTGTGTTCCGGTACTTTCGAAGGTGGCAAGACCTCTTGCCAGGGTGACTCCGGCGGTCCGCTGGTCGTGCCATTGGACGACGGCAGCTATATTCAGGCCGGTGTTGTCAGCTGGGGTCTGGTGGGCAATGGATCGACCACCTGTGCCGAAGACGCTTATTTCTCGGTTTACACCAAGGCTTCGAAATTCGTGCCTTGGCTGAACCAGACCATCAGCGCCAACTAAGACGACATGGGGCGCCTTACGCATATCCTTTGCCGGGCCAGCATCGTTCTGGCCCGGCTTTTTTGCGCCGGTGTTTCGCCGCGTGCGGCGGGCGGTGTCACGGGCGGTGGCACGGGCATGTGCCGTGGGGCGATGACAGGGCTGCGGCGGGGATGTGTCATCCTGATGCTGCTGGCCGCACCTTTGGCGGCGCAAAATGCAAATGATGCCGGGGATGTGCCGCCGGAACCGGGGCTGCCGACCCCGAACGAGGTGCTGGCCGATGTCGACAAGGGCATCAAGCTGGCGCAACAGGGCGACATGACTGCGGCCTATGAAATTCTCGACCGGGTCAATCAAATCACCTACGAACATGACTACCCCGGCCTTTCCAAACATTACCCGAACCTCGGTTTGGCCTATTACAATTATGAACAACGCGATTGGTCAGAGGTGCTGCGGTTTTCCGCTTCGGTTGCCACCGGGTTGTCGTCAGACGGATTTCCCGATCATCCCTATCGTATCGCGGCCAGCGCGTTGCAGGGGGCCGCGCTGCGGATGCAGGTCCGTCTGCCAGAGGCAGAGATCATCCTGCGCAATGCCGTCGCCGAAAGCCGTGGCAGACCGGAACTGGCCGGGATTCATGGTCTGGCGTTTTACCATCTTGGCATGGCTGTGACCGATCTTGACCGCGACGACCGGGATAAGATCACTTCGGCCTTTCTTAATGAATGGAGCAGCGACTGGCTGGTGTCCCTGGAAGAGGCGCTGATCCTCAATTACCGCGATATTGTGAATGACAAGAGACGGCAGGGCGACATGCCACGTGCCATCCGCCGCACCCGCAATCTGGTGGCGGCCACCGCCGCCGCCGAAGATATCGACCTGCGTCGCGTGGCGGGGTTCCGGGGCTATCTGGGCGTCTTGATGGCGGAATCCGGTGAATGGGACACTGCGCTTGGTTATCTGCAACAGGAATATGATTATTACCGCGACGTCGGCATCACCGGCACCGATCTGAATGAAAACATTCTGTATCTCGGTCAGGTGCTGCGCTATGGTCGCGATCCGCAAGAGGGGTATCAGTTCTTTGAGAATGAAATCGCGCTGGCCCGCCAAACCGGTGCAGAGCCTGTCTATATCGCGCGGTTCCTGACGCAGCAGGCGCATATTGCCAAATTCCTCGAAGATATTGACGATGCGCAACGGCTCTACCGCGAGGCTTATGCCGAGGTGCGCAGCGTTGATCGTGCCAATCATTGGGTGGCCCGGGGGGTGCGCAAATACATCGACCTCGATCATCCCGGCATGAAGGATTTTGCCTTTGCCTCGGAACTGGGGGCGATTGATGCGGTTCAGTTTGATCTTGCCCCCGACGGCGCCGATGTGCTGCGCCTGTTCTTCGAGGGCAATTATCTGGCGCTGGATGCGGTGCTGGCGCGGTTCGAGGACGAGGGCCGTTCCGAAACCATCGAATACCAATTGAACCGGGCGCTGTATCTGGCGGTGATCGGCAAATACCACGAAAGCCTGACGCTGCTTGACCGGGCCCGGCGCACCGCGCGCACCACCAACGGCGGTGGCGTTGCGGCCAATGCGCTGATTTTTGATCAGATCGAAGTGATCGCCAAGGTCTGGGGCACGGGCCATGAACCGGAAACCGCACAGGGCGCGCTGGACCGGATGCGGGCGCGGTTGCCGAACATGACGGATGGGGAACGCAGCCTTTATCATGCGCTTTTGGCGTTCAAACATTTCCGGTTAAGCCATTACGCCGAAATGCAGGCGATCCTGGAGATTTGGTTCGCCGAATATGGCCGCACGCGGACAACCGGGATCTGGGACATCTATGCCGCCACGGTCATCATGGAAATGTCCTTTGGCAATATGGACGAGGCCCTGAACGAAGCTTTGTTGGCGGATACGTTGAGCGCGCTCAAGACCTATCCCACCATGACCCTGGCGCGGGATTATCTGCGGCTGGTCAAGGTGCTGAATTCGCGCAAGGGCATTTTCTCGGATGAGGCCATGGTCGAATTGGGCACCTTGGTCGCCAGCATCGGCGGCTCTGTGCCGCGCGATCATTCGATGCTGGCCGCGACGCAATTCGGGCTGGCCAATGCGCATGGCTGGCGTGGCAATCGCGAGGAATCCTTGCATTGGCTGCGCGAAACCGCCGCCACGCTGCGGGCATCCCCCTATTTCCGCGAGGATGTGAATTCCTTTTTGCTGGCGCGGCAATCCCGCATGTTGCGCGAATTGGGCCGTGTCGACGAAGCGCATTCCATCGCGCAAGAAGCGTTGAAAGCGATTGATCCGCGCACCGCCCGGCTGGATCTGATCGGCGAGATCTATCAAAATACCGCGCTTGCGCTCAAGGATCGGACAAACAACGACCACAAGGTCGTGGCCTTTCTGGATACCGTATTGGATGACCCAGAGGTTTTTGCGCGTTTCACACCGATGGATCAGGTGGGATTGCTGCGGATCAAGGCGGATTCTCTGGCCAATTACGCCGAACTTTCGGAAATTCTTGCAACGCTGGATCGCGCCGCATTGGTGATGGAGGATTCCGATCTGGACTGGCGGTTGCAGCAATCCAGCCTTTACTGGTCGCGCGCGATTGCGAATTACTGGAATGATGCGACCGGAGAGGGGCTGTTGGATATGATGTACAGCAATGACATCTATGTCGAATGGCTGGCCTCGATCCGGGCGTCTTCCGGGGCAGAGGGGGTGGACCCCGACGGATTTCGTCTTCGCGCCGATTGGGAGGCGCTGATCGGTTGGGATTACGCGCAAACATTGCCGCCTGATCCGCAATGAACCGCGTCGGGCCCAAACGCACATTCGGGTGGGCCTTGGGCGCGGGATCTGGTTTGGCGGTGATGCTTCTGTTGATCGGTGGCGTGGGGCTGGTGGGCTGGGCGCTGCATTGGATCGGCAGGGCGATCTGGAACAGGCCGAGCTGATCCTGCGCGCCGCAGTGACAGACAGCCGCGATGATCCGGGGCTGCATGCCTATCACGGTCTGGCGTTGTACCATCTGTCGCGGGTTGTCACCTTGTTGGACAGCAGCGATTAGCGTGCGATCCGGGCGGATTTCCTGACGCGCTATTCATCCGCCTGGCGGGTGATGCGCGGGCTTGGCGATGTGACGCTGGCCAATGATCTCTATTTCCAATGGGCTGCGGACAACGCCCTGACCGCGACCGATGTCGCGGGAACCTTTCGCCTGCGCGCCGCGACCGAGGCGGCGATTGGCTGGGATCTGATGCAGTCACTGCCGGAATAATGCCTCTGCGCCGTTGCCTGCGATGTGAGATACCGAGGCTGGCACCCCATGCGCAAACCGCGATCAGCCGTCGAGGCCGCCCTCGCCAACCACCACAAACGGAGCCCAGATGCGCGGATGAGCGAAGCGGTCTTCGCTGGTGTCATCGAGGATGTCCAATGTTGACTGCTGTAGCGCCACGGCCCGGCCGCGGGCATCGGGCGCATACATCCGGTCCAGCATGCCGGTGGTCAGGACCGAAGCGGCATAATCATCAACCGGCCAATGCGACACAAGGATGGCCCGCGCGCCCGCATAGATGAAGGCCCGCGCCAAACCCGAAAGCCCCTCGGCCCCGGGCGTGCCATCCGATCCGGCGGTGTCACAGGCCGACAGGATCACCAAATCGGCAGAGAGTTTGAGTTGCGCCGCCTCTGACGCGGTCAACAGCGCGTCATCCTGGGAGGATGGCGTCACCGGCGGGGTGAACACCAGCGCCGGTTCACTAAGGCCGGGCAGGCCGTCGGCCAACAATCCATGGGTGGCAAAGGCCACCACATTTGCGCCGCTCATGTCCAGCGATTTGACGGCGGTTTCGGTGGCGGCGCGGGCAAGGAAAACACTGTCGTCCGGCGCGCCCATCGTTGCCGCCAACCGTCGCAATTCGCGCGCAGTATTGGGCAGCGGGGCCAGATCGGCGACCTTGCGGACATCTTCATAGATGCCCCGGGTGACAATTCTGTCGGCATCGTTCTGCGCCTCTGTCGCGTCTGCCACCAACCGATACCCGAGCAGGGGATCGCCAAATCCCACAAAGGACGGCGCGTCGGCCTGCTGTTGTTTTGCATGGCTGACTTGCCGCAGCGCGCGCAACGCCGAAACGTTGGGCAGGGTGGTCAGCGCGTGACGTCGCAAGAGCCAGTCGGTCTCGCGCAGCGCCTGGGGCGCGGTATCTTCACCGGTCGGCGGGCGGGTCACCAGAACGGCGGGCGGAAGGGACGTCAGCGGGCCATCAAAGACCACCATCAGATGGGCCTTGTCGGCGATCACCTGTTCCAGGGGCGCCAGCGTTTGGCGGTAGATTTCATGCGCTGCACCGCGATCAAACCCGTCAACCCGGGCGGTTCGCTTGTCTTTGTTCAGCGACAGCCCGGCGCGGTTGTCGACCTCGACCCGCAATTGCCCGCGCAGGGTCTGGACCAGCCCGGCAACCGCCTCTCGGCCGATTTCGGCACGGGTCCAGGCGCTGGCGCTGTCGGAAATTGCCCAGGTGTAGGTGTATGTGGCTTCGGTCAATGTCATGACCAGCGCCTCGTCCGGGCGCAACAATGCCTGAAGCTCGGCAATCGCCAGCGGGGCGGGATTGGTCAATTCGCGAAATTCCGGGAATTCGGCGGTCAGTTGGCTGTCCAGTGATTGCAACCGCTTGCGTCCGGCTTCGATTTTTGCCCGCAACTGGTCGACGGCGGTTTCCGCGTCTGCGCCGGGTTGGGCCGCATATTCCGCCAGGCTGGCGCGTTGTTTGGTGATGGCGGCGGAAATATCCTGTTGTTCCCGCAACAGCGCCTGCAGACCTGCGCTGCCGGCGGCGATACGTCCGGCGGCCTTGGCCAGAGCTTCGCCGGCAGAGGACGCCTGGGCGCGCTGGGCCGAAACAAACACCCGATCGCGGATTTCCGCCCGGGTCAGCGCCGCCGCAGGGGCGGTGGCCAAGGTCAAGAGGGTGAGGGAACAAAGTAATGTTTTCAACATGGTATCCCCTGTTTCGCGGCGCTGAAAGGCCGGTTTGTCTGCGCAGCAGGCTGGTGATAAGTTTGTCATGAAACACCCGCCAGACAAAGCCCCTTCTCGATGACAAATTCGGTTCAGGCGACTTTACGGAGATAGCGGTAACTGCGGCCTTTTGTCTTAGTTCGCAACAATGTTACGCTCTCATCAACAGAGGAGGGGGCCTGGCACGAATCATATTTAGTTTAATGTTCAACTAACCGCTATGCGTCTGGCGCATGAACGATATGCGTTTGCCGGTCTACGTAGCGGAACCCTGGTATGCTAGATCCACCTCAACAAACGAAGGCCAAGAACGGGCCCGTAAATCGACGTCGGATTGTGGATGTCATGCGGGATGGTTTAAGGTTAAACAATGGCGCGGCACGGCGCGCAGTAAGGGAAGAGGATACATGACAGACCAGCCCTCCGATATTGATCCGGTCGAATCCCGCGAATGGCAGGACGCCATTGAGGATGTGATCGAACGCGACGGTGCGAACCGCGCGCATTACCTGCTTGATAAAGCGGTGCAGAGCGCGCGCGCAGCCGGTGCCACATTGCCATTTTCGGCAACCACGCCGTATCAGAATACCATTCCGGTCGATGACCAGTATGAATTCCCGGGCGATCTGGAAATGGAATGGCGCATCCGCACCATCAACCGCTGGAACGCCATGGCCACCGTCGTGCGCCGCAACAAGGTCAGCAGCGAATATGGCGGTCACATTGCCAGCTTCGCCTCTTCGGCGGCGATGTATGACATTGGTCTGAACCACTTCTGGCGCAGCAAATCCGCGATCCACGGCGGCGATCTGGTGTTCTTTCAGGGGCACGTGATCCCCGGCATCTATGCCCGGTCGTTCATGGAAGGTCGCATCACCGAAGAGCAGCTGGAAAATTTCCGCTCTGAGGTTAACGGCAACGGTTTGTCGTCTTATCCGCACCCATGGCTAATGCCTGATTACTGGCAGTTCCCCACCGTTTCGATGGGTCTGGGGCCGCTTATGGCGATCTATCAGGCGCGGTTCATGAAATACATGCACAACCGCGGCCACATCGACATGGCCGACCGCAAGGTCTGGTGCTTCCTTGGCGATGGCGAGATGGACGAGCCGGAAAGCCGGGGCGCGATTGATCTTGCTGCACGCGAAAAGCTCGACAATCTGATCTTTGTCGTCAACTGCAACCTGCAACGCCTTGATGGCCCTGTGCGCGGCAACGGCAAGATTGTTCAGGAACTCGAAGGTGGGTTCCGTGGCGCGGGCTGGAACGTGATCAAGCTGCTCTGGGGCAAAGGCTGGGATGACCTACTGGAGCGCGACACATCGGGCAAGCTGCGTCAGTTGATGGAAGAAACCGTCGACGGTGACTATCAGACGTTCAAATCCAAGGACGGCGCGTATATCCGCGAGCATTTCTTCGGCAAATACCCGGAAACCGCCGCGCTGGTCGAAGACTGG
This sequence comes from Marinovum sp. J2-8, assembly GCF_055808435.1. Lineage (NCBI taxonomy): Bacteria > Pseudomonadati > Pseudomonadota > Alphaproteobacteria > Rhodobacterales > Roseobacteraceae > Marinovum > Marinovum sp. J2-8. The sequence continues at coordinate 56,773 of NZ_JBVVRZ010000013.1, forward strand.
TCCGACGACCAGATCTGGGCGCTGCGCCGTGGGGGCCATGACCCCGAAAAGGTCTATACGGCCTTCAAGAAAGCCTCTGACACCAAGGGTCAGCCGACCTGTCTCTTGATCAAAACGGTCAAGGGTCACGGCATGGGCAGCGCTGGCGAAGGCCAGAACACCACCCACCAGCAGAAGAAGATGAACGAGGAGCAGCTGCGTGCCTTCCGTGATCGTTTCCAGATCCCGGTGTCGGACGAAGATGTGGCCAAAGCCCCGTTTGTGGCGCTCAACAACTCGCAGAAGGCCTATCTGGCAGACCGGCGCAAGGCGCTGGGTGGCGAGTTCCCGAAGCGTTTCACCGATTCACCATCGCTGGAAATCCCCGGGCTCGACGCCTTCAAGGGGCAGCTTACCGGCACTGGCGAGCGTGAAATTTCCACCACCATGGCCTTTGTCCGTATCCTGACCACGCTTCTGCGGGACAAGAAAATCGGCAAGAACGTGGTGCCGATCGTGCCGGATGAAAGCCGCACGTTCGGGATGGAGGGTCTGTTCCGTTCGGTTGGTATCTACAACCCGCTGGGCCAGCAATACACGCCGCAAGACCGCGATCAGATGTCCTATTACAAGGAATCCGAATCCGGTCAGGTGCTTCAGGAAGGCATCAACGAGGCCGGCGCCATGGCCGATTGGATTGCGGCGGCAACGTCTTATTCCAACCACGGCGTGCCGATGATCCCGTTCTTCATCTACTATTCGATGTTCGGGTTCCAACGCATCGGCGATCTGGCTTGGGCTGCGGGCGATTCGCGCGCACGTGGTTTCATGCTGGGCGGCACGGCGGGGCGCACCACGCTGAACGGCGAAGGTTTGCAGCATGAAGATGGCCACAGCCATATCCTTGCCAGCACAATCCCGAACTGCATCAGCTATGACCCGACCTTCCAGTTCGAGGTCGCGGTGATCGTGCAGCACGGTCTGAAACGGATGTACGAAGATCAGGAAGACGTCTATTTCTACCTGACCCTGATGAACGAAAACTACAGCCATCCTGATATGCCGATGGGTGTAGAGGCCGACATCATCAAGGGGCTTTACCGTTTCTCCAAGACCGAGAAACCGGGCAAGAAACACGTCAACCTGATGGGGTCCGGCACGATCCTTGTGCAGGCGTTGAAAGCGGCGGAAATGCTGAAGGAAGACTTCGGTGTGACCTCTGACATCTGGTCGGCGACCAGCTTCAACGAATTGGCCCGCGACGTGCAGGATTGCGCCCGCTACAACCGTTTGAACCCGCTAGAGGCCGAACAGGTGCCGTTTGTGACCGAACAATTGAAACAGGCCAAAGGCCCGATCATTGTCGCCACCGACTATATGAAGAACTACGCAGAGCAAATCCGCGCTGCCGTGCCAAACCGCTTTTCGGTGCTGGGCACCGATGGCTTTGGCCGGTCCGACAGCCGGGTGAACCTGCGCCGCTTCTTCGAGGTGGATGCAAATCACATCGCCGCTGCGGCCATGGTCGATCTGCACCGTGAAGGTGCGATCTCCAAGGCGGATCTGCAAAAGGCGCTCACCAAATACGAAATCGACGGCGGCAAGCCGAACCCGCGGCTGGTCTAAGCGCGGCGGATACGAGGAAATCCATAATGGCAATCGAAGTAAACGTTCCCGACATTGGCGATTTTGACAATGTGCCGGTCGTGTCGATTTTGGTCAGTGTCGGTGACACCGTGGCCGAAGAAGATCCGCTGCTTGAACTTGAAAGCGACAAGGCAACCATGGAAGTGCCTTCGCCCGCCGCTGGTGTGGTGAAGGAAATCAAGGTGGCAGAAGGTGACAACGTGTCCAAGGGCACGCTGATCATGCTGCTCGAAGGCGAGGGCGCCGCAGCGGCCCCCGCCGCCCCGGCAGAGGCCCCCAAAGCGGCAGCCCCGGCCGCCGCACCTGCGCCGGCAGCGGCCCCAACACCGGCCGCAGTGACCGACGCCGGTTTCGGCAAGGCACATGCCTCGCCTTCTGTACGGGCCTTCGCCCGGCAGTTGGAAATTGATCTGTCCAAAGTCAACGGATCGGGCCGCAAGGGCCGCATCCTGCGCGAAGACATCACCGCTTTCCTGAAATCCTCGACCGCTGCGGCCCCTGCCGCCGCTGGTGGTGGCGCATCGGGCGGCATGGGCATCCCGCCCATTCCTGTGGTCGATTTCTCGAAGTTCGGCCCTGTCGAAGACGTGGAAATGCCCCGGATCAAAAAGATCTCGGGCCCTGCGCTGCACCGGTCCTGGCTGAACATCCCGCATGTCACCCACAACGACGAAGCGGACATCACCGATCTGGACAAATACCGCAAGGAAATGGACACGCACGCCAAGGAAAACGGCTATCGCGTGACATTGCTTTCCTTCGTGATCAAAGCATCGGTCTCGGCGTTGAAAACCCACTGGGAGTTCAATTCGTCGATCCACCCCGATGGCGACAAGCTGATCAAGAAGGATTTCTACAACATCGGCTTTGCGGCAGACACGCCCAATGGTCTGATGGTGCCGGTGATCAAGGATGCGGATCGCAAGGGTCTGGTCGACATCTCCAAGGAACTGATGAGCCTGTCCAAAGCCGCCCGTGAAGGCGAGCTGAAATCCAAGGATATGCAGGGCGCGACCTTTACCATTTCGTCGCTTGGCGGCATCGGGGGCACATCGTTCACACCGATCGTCAACGCACCCGAGGTGGCCATCCTTGGTCTGACACGGTCGAAAATGGCCCCGGTCTGGAACGGCGAAGAATTCGTGCCGCGCCTGATGCAGCCACTTTCGCTGTCTTATGACCACCGTGCCGTCGATGGCGCGCTTGCCGCACGGTTCACCGTGACGCTCAAGACGCTGCTCGGCGATATGCGCAAGTTGATGTGGTAAGGAGAGACATCATGGAGATCAAAGTACCCGATATTGGTGATTTCGATGCGGTCCCCGTTGTGTCGATCCTGGTTGCGGTGGGCGACACCGTGGCCGAGGAAGACGCGCTGATCGAATTGGAATCCGACAAGGCAACGATGGAAGTGCCATCGCCAGCGGCCGGTGTGATCAAGGAAATCAAGGTTTCCGAAGGTGACAAGGTCGGCGAAGGTTCGGTCATCATGGTGTTGGAAGCGGCCGGGGCAGACGCGGGGGCCACAGACACCCCCGCCGCCGCACCCGCCGCTGCGGCCCCACAGACGGTTGCCGCCACTGGCACCGCCTCTGGCCCGGGCGACGTTCACGCCGAGGTGGTTGTTCTTGGATCCGGCCCCGGTGGTTACACCGCCGCGTTCCGTGCGGCTGACCTTGGCAAGAAGGTCGTGCTGATCGAAAAAGACCCTTATCTTGGCGGTGTCTGCCTGAACATCGGCTGCATTCCGTCAAAGGCCCTGCTGCACGTCGCCAAGGTGATCACCGAAGCCGAAGAAATGTCCGCCCATGGCGTCACATTCGCGAAGCCAAAGATCAACCTGGACGAACTGCGCAGCTTCAAGGAAAGCGTTGTCAATCAGCTGACCGGCGGTCTCAAAGGTCTGTCCAAGGGCCGCAAGGTCGAAGTGGTGCAAGGCTACGGCAAATTCACCGGTCCCAACATGATCGAGGTCACCGGCGAGGATGGCGTGAAAACCGTGTCCTTCGACCAATGCGTGATTGCGGCAGGCTCGGAACCGGTCAACTTGCCCTTCATCCCGGAAGACGACCGCATCATCGATTCCACCGGTGCGCTTGAACTGGCAGATGTGCCAAAACGCATGCTGGTTCTGGGCGGTGGGATCATCGGCCTTGAAATGGCCTGTGTCTACGACGCCTTGGGATCAAAGATCACCGTCGTCGAATTCATGGATCAGATCATCCCCGGCGCGGACAAGGACATCGTCAAACCGCTGATGACCCGCATCAAGGGCCGTTACGAAAACATCCTCCTCAAGACCAAAGTGACCGCCGTGGAGGCCCAGAAAAAGGGTCTCAAGGTCACCTTCGAGGATGACAAAGGCGAAACCAGCACCGACACCTTTGACAAGATCCTGGTTGCCGTGGGGCGCAAGCCCAATGGCAAACTGATCGACGCCGAAAAGGCCGGTGTCGCAGTGGATGACCGTGGCTTTATCGCCGTCGACAGCCAGCAAAAGACCGGCGTGCCGCATATCTTCGCCATCGGCGATGTGGTGGGCCAGCCGATGCTGGCGCACAAGGCCGTCCACGAAGGCAAGGTTGCCGCCGAAGTGGCCGCAGGCCACAATCGCCATTTCGACGCACGGCTGATCCCCTCGGTGGCCTATACCGACCCCGAAGTTGCCTGGGCAGGCATCACCGAAACCGAAGCCAAAGCCAAGGGCATCAAGTTCGAAAAGGGCGTTTTCCCTTGGGCAGCCTCCGGCAAGGCGCTGTCAAATGGCCGCTCCGAAGGCATGACCAAACTGCTGTTTGATCCCGAAGACGACCGGATCATCGGCGGGCTGATCGTCGGCACAAACGCTGGTGATCTGATCGCCGAAGTGGCCTTGGCCATCGAAATGGGCGCGGATGCGGTCGACCTTGGCCATACCATCCACCCGCACCCAACGCTGAGCGAAACAGTGAACTTTGCGGCGGAAATGTTCGAAGGCACAATCACCGACCTGATGCCGCCGAAAAAGAAAAAGCATTAAACACATAAAGAAAAAGGACCGGGCATCGCGCCCGGTCCTTTGCTATTCGATCCGAAAAATCTCAAAGCCACCCCATTTCGACCTTTCTCCTGGTCAAAATATCCCGGGGGTGAGGCCACAGGCCGAGGGGGCTGGCCCCCTCTCTTCTGCCGTCAACTTTGCCTCTCAATCGCGCCAGATCAGGCGACGTTTTCCAACGTTCCCTTTGGCGTCACACCCAGTGCAAAACACACATCGCGGGTCAATTCCGGCTTGTTCAAGGTGTAGAAATGCAGGGCGTCCACACCTTCCCCAATCAACGTATCGCACATCTCTGTGCAAAGCGTGGTTGCCAGCAAATCCTGACGATTGTCGCGCTCCGCCGTGGCAAAGGCTTCTTCCACCCAGGCGGGGATCGGCGTGCCGCAGCGGCGGGCGAAATTCCGTGTGCCCTTCCAGTTCTCGATCGGCAGAATGCCCGGTGTGATCGGCGCGGTGATCCCCGCCTTGGCGCAACGGTCACGGAAGCGCAGAAATGTTTCTGCCTCAAAAAAGAACTGCGTCAGCGCCTCATCAGCACCGGCATCGATCTTGCGCTTCAGCCATTCCACATCCGCCGCTTCATCCGCGGCTTCGGGGTGTTTGTCGGGGTAGGCGCCGACGCGAATGGTGAAATCACCGCTGTCGGCCAGCGCTGAAATCAACTCACATGAATCGCGGAAACCCGCTTCATGGGCGGTAAACCCATCTGCGCCTTTGGGCGGATCGCCACGCAGCGCCACGATGTCGTTCACCCCGGCTTTTGCGAATTCACCCGCAATGCCCAGCGTTTCTTCCCGGCTGGCGTTCACACATGTCAAATGCGCCGCCACTTTCAACCCGCTGGATTTATGCAAGGTCGCGACCGCATCACGGGTCAATTCACGGGTTGTGCCACCGGCACCATAGGTCACCGAAACAAAGCGCGGATCAAGCGGCGCCAACACCTGTACTGTGTCCCACAGCCGGAATGACCCTGCCAGATCGCGTGGCGGGAAAAATTCAAAAGAGACGGCGGGGACGGTCATGATGGCGATTCCTGTCAAAGTTTCCACCTTGTCGCAGATGTGCCCATGTGAGACAAACTCATAAATCTCATCAAGGTTATGAGCTGGGCAACAGGATTGGCGGATATGCATATCGAATTTCGACACCTGCGCACGATCAGGGCGATACACGAAGCGGGCGGTCTGGCCAAGGCAGCCGACCAGCTGAATATCACGCAATCCGCTTTGTCTCATCAGATCAAGGGCTTGGAGGATCAGGCCGGGGTCGAGCTGTTTGTCCGCCGTTCAAAACCGATGAAATTATCTGCCGCTGGCATGCGCCTCTTGCGGGCTGCGGAGAAGATTCTGCCAGAGATCGAGACCCTGCAAGCGGAATTCAGCGGCTTGCGTGATGGCAAGTCCGGGCGCCTGCATATCGCGATCGAATGCCATGCCTGTTTTGAATGGCTTTTTCCGGTGCTCGAGGCCTTTCGAAAGTCCTGGCCAGATGTCGATGTCGACATTCGCCCGGGGCTCGCCTTTGACGCGCTGCCCGCGCTGCAAAAAGAAGAGGTCGATCTCGTGGTCTCGTCCGACCCGGAAAGCCTGGCGCATGTCGAATTCGCCGAACTCTTTGACTATGCACCGGTTTTTGTCGCGTCCAAGGATCATCCCCTGGCGCAGAAACCCTATGTCGACGCCGAGGATTTTCGCGGTCAGACCCTGATTACCTATCCAGTGGAACGCAGTCGGCTGGATGTGTTCAGCCAGCTTCTGATCCCCGCCCGCGTGGAACCGGCAGCGGTGCGTCAGGCCGAGCTGACCGCCGTCATCCTGCTTCTGGTGGCATCAAATCGCGGCGTTGCGGTGCTGCCGGATTGGGTGGTGCGCGAGGTCAAATACAATTCCGACTATGTCACCCGGCCGCTGACACAGCAGGGTCTGACGCGCAGGTTATATGCCGCCATCCGCAAGGATGACGCCGAAAAACCCTATATGACTGACCTGATTGCATTGGCCCGAAGCGAGGCAAACAGGCTTCAGGCACAATAACACCCGCAGAAAAAGGCGAGGAAGCCCGCAAGGGCCGAGGAGCTGCTCCCCGGACCTTGTTCAATACGCCCGCCATTGAAACAGGAGGTCAGAGCGGTGTCAGATTCGATGCCATCTGGCGGCCATCACGGCCTTCTTCCAGCTCAAACTCCACCTTTTGATTGTCGGCCAATCCGGTCAGGCCAGATTGCTGGACCGCCGAAATATGCACAAAGACATCTTTGCCGCCGCCATTGGGTTCAATAAACCCGTATCCTTTTGTGGTGTTGAACCACTTCACGGTGCCTGTTGGCATGTCCGCGTCTCCTTCAAATTCGCTTTGGGGGTGCTGCCAGCCCCCCGGATATTGGTTGTTTGTCCGCCTCTCAGCGCGTCATTTCGGCTGATCATCGGGGTCACGACAAAAAGGATTGCACGGCTTTGTAAAAAATCAAGGACAAGGCGCTGGTCCTCGGGCGGATGGGTGATATTTTATGCAGTGCTGATTTTGAGGGAAAAACATGCGACTCTTCGGTCTCAAGACCTGTGACACCTGCCGCAAGGCGCTGAAAACTTTGGAAAATGCCACGTTTGTCGATGTTCGCGCCGAGGGTGTGCCGGGGGATGTTCTGGACCGGGCGTTGGAAATCTTTGGCGAAAAAATGATCAACACGCGTTCCACCACCTGGCGCAATCTGTCGGCAAAGGCCCGCGAAACACCCCCGCGTGAGCTTTTGATTGCGCATCCAACCCTGATGAAACGCCCGCTGATCGAGGATGGTGCGACGCTCTATCTTGGCTGGGGTGCAGATGTGCAGGCCGCGTTGGTGAAATAGCCGGGGAAAGGCGGGAATAATTCCCGCCTTGGAACTCTGCCCCGCAACCCTTACCTGACTGTCAGGCAATCAATAAAGGAGCCACAATGCGCAATGCAGCACTGACCCTTGGGGTGATTGGCGGCGTGATCGCGATGATCGTCGGGTTTTTCAGTTATGGCTATACCGAGGCGGTGAACCGGTTTGGCGAGATCGACGGATTGGCCGAACAAGTCGGCAATATCGAATTGATTCGCGCGGCTGCGGTGCTGTCGCCGCTGTTGGCGATTGCCGGTGGCGCGATGGCCAAGGCGCGGGCGCTTTGGGGCGGCATCGCGATGTTGCTGGCCTGTGGGCTGATGTATGTTGCTTATGGCTTCAACGTTGGCACGATGTTCCCGATCGCCTTTACCGGCCTTGGTGGCGTTCTGGCGCTGGCTGCGGGCAAACCGGATGAGGAAAAGGCGCATTTCTGACAATTCCACCACAATTTTCCCGCGCGTCGGCGCCCTGGCGGTGGTGATCGAGGGGGATCGCGTCCTTCTGGTCCGTCGGGGCGCGGACAAGCCCGATGCGGGTCTCTGGGGGTTTCCCGGCGGCCATGTCGAGGCCGGTGAAACCGTGCATGCAGCCGCCCTGCGGGAATTGTCAGAGGAAACCTGCCTCTCTGCGCAGGCGGTCGAAACCCTGATGTGTCTTGATCTGATCCGGCATGACGCCGCTGGCGCGCTGCTGTTTCATTATCTGTTGATTGCCGTGCGTTGCACCGGGGCGCAGGGGGCCTTGATGGCCTGTGATGATGCGGCGGCCGCCGAATGGCATTTGATTGCAGATGTGCTGAGCCAGAAGATCCCGCTCAGCACCGATGTGGATACGGTTATCAAACGTGCGCTGGGGCGCGGTTAATCCTCAACCCGCCCCAGGACCGTGCGGCTCAGCACCCGGTCAAGCGACAGCGCGCCGGCCCCTTTGACCACCAGCACCACAAGCAAGAACACCCAAAACGCCCGCTGATCCAGGATCACGCCATCCGGCATCCGGTCAAACCACGCGCCAAGCGTTGCGGCATGTTCGATGCCGCCGTGACCATAGAGATCGGTCAAGCTTTGCACCGCGATAAATCCGATCATTCCCAGCGCCGCCAACCGTGTCGCCAGACCCAGCACAATCATCAACGGCAGGATGAATTCGGCCCAGGTGCCCGCGACAACAACCAGCCAGTGAAACACGCCCAGTTGACTGGAATCGTAACCGACAGCTTCAAACGCCTTGGGGAAAATTTGGGCATAGGCCCCGGTTGACGGCACCAAAAAGCCGAACAACCCGTCGCCCAGTTTCGTCACCCCGGAGTTCCAGAAATACAGTAGCAATACAGCGGCAAACACAAACCGCGCCAGCAAAGGCAACAGCCCGGACAGGCCGCGTTCAATTGCGTCAAAAATCATGTCATGCAGATTCACAAGTGCGGTCATTTCGTGTCTTTCTTCAAGTATGTCAATGCATTGGCCCCCAGAAGAAGGCCCAGTAGCGGCGATAGGTCAAAGCCCGGATCTTGGGCCAGGGCGGCCTCATATGCGGTGCCAAGCGTGGCATCCGCCTGCAACGCCGTGATGAAATCTGCGCCACCCGGCGCCAGAACATGTGGTTCCGGGTCAAATTCTGCCCGCAGGATCAGCGCATCCTCGGCCACGCCTTGCGGCTTTGGCGCGCCGGGCCGCATGTTATAGGCCCAAAGCGACACCACCGGATAGGACGAGCGCAACAGGCGCAGCGACGGGGCCAGCCCCAGCCGCGCGGCCATCAATTCCTCTGGGGCAATTGCCAGCGCCTCTGCCGCCACCGGCACATGATCTGCCGCGTGATAGCTTTCGCGGAGGCCAAATTCCAACCGCGCGACATCGCCGAGATAGGGATATTTTGCCAAGGGTGCAAAACCTTGCAGAAAATCCCCGAAGCCATGGCCGAAATACATCATCCGCGCGCTGTCGGGCGGCGCGGCGCGCAGGTACATTGCGGCCAGATTCTTGAAATTCACCTCTCCCAAAAGTTTCGCCACGGCCGGGAACCCGGTCAGCAAAGCATCACCCAGAGAGGTTGCGATATTGTTGCGATAGACGTCATAGCGTCGCCCGGCGGGGCGGCCTGCGCCGTCTTGCAATCCAGTCGGGATCTCGGCGCTGGCATCCAGCAACGCGGCGCGAAAGTCGGCCTGGGTCGTCATGCAGGCACCTGTGCCGACAGGCGGGCCAGTGCGGTTGCGGCGCGGCTGGCTTCTGCCCGCAACACATCCCACTCCGGCACGTCATTGTCCCATTCCACCAACAGGGGGCGCAGCCCGGCGCGTTCAAGCGTGTAATCCAGCAAGGCCCAGACCGGATCCACCACTTCGCGCCCGTGGCTGTCGATCAACAGCGGCGCGCCGTGGTCGTCCTCATCCTCGTCATGTCCGCCCAGATGAATTTCCCCGACCCGGTCCAGCGGATAGGCATCAATATAGCTCTGGGGGAAAATCCCAGGTTGGTCGCCGAGACAAACACATTGTTCACATCCAGAAGCAGACCACAGCCGGTGCGATGGGCCACTTCGTTCAGAAACGCCGGTTCTTCCCAGGTGCTTTCGGCAAAGGCCAGATAAGACGACGGATTTTCCAGCAGCATTTGCCGTCCGACCACGGTCTGGACCTGATCAATATGATCGCAAATCCGCGTCAGCGTGGCATCGGTATAGGGCAGGGGCAGCAGGTCGTTCAGAAAATGGCTCTCATGCGTCGACCAGGCCAGATGTTCGGAAAACCGCGCCGGTTGCAGCCAGTCGCACAGGTGTTTCAGCCGGGCGAGATGGTCGGCATCCAACGGCCCCTCGCCACCAATCGACAGGCCGACGCCATGCACCGACATGGCAAATCTCTCTGACAGGGCGCGCAATTGCGCCAGGGGTCTGCCACCATCCCCCATGTAGTTTTCTGCATGCACCTCCAGCCATTCCACTGGCGCGGCGTTTGTCAGAATGTCCGAATAATGCTGTGGTTTATAGCCAACTCCGGGTGCGGCTGGCAGATCAGGAAAGTGATGGCTGGCATCAGGCATGGCGCGTCCCCAATTCAAAAAAAGGGTGGGCAGATCTGCCCACCCCAAGCCTAGCGTAAGGCTGAGCAACCTGCCCAGCCTTATGTTGCATCAGCCTTGCGGCAGGTCGCGGTCCAGAGCTTCGAGCGAGCCCATGCGTTCGGAACCGTCTGCCATTGCAGGCAGTTCGATTTCGGCACAGGTGCCGGCATCTACCAGCGTCCATGCGTTGCCTTGGTAATCAACGGTGGATGTGCCGGCGCAGGTTGTGCCGGGGCAGGCGGCGCAATCATTGGCGCCAGCCATGGAAACACCGAAGCATTTTTCCTGCGCTTGTGCGGTGGCTGTGGAGGCCTGAGCGGCAAGAGCGGCAGCAACGGCACCGGCAACGGCAACGGTTTTCATGATATTCGACATAGGTACATCCCTTTTTGTCATGTGTCTCAAGTGTTTGGTCCAAGCCATCCCTGCGGTGGCTGTCCAAGACTATGCCGTGGAAACGTCAACAAGCACTTCACAGCGCCGTGGGTCACGGATGCGTAATCACCTGTCAGGGCTGCGTGATGCTGCACCTGCGAGAAACATGAAAAAAGTGTTTAAGAATCAAAACGGGGCGCCCCGGAAATTGTGACGCCCCGCATGGTTCCAGCGCTGGAATGTTACAATTGGTCCGGCGGGGTGGCCGCCAGGCCCAATTCGTTCACGACATCGGCCAGAGATGTTACAGTGGTTTGCTTCTGTCCCAGCCGCCGCACGGTCAATGTCCGCTCTTCTACTTCGCGTGCGCCAACCGCCAGGATCACCGGCACCTTGCCCAGCGAATGTTCGCGGACCTTGTAGTTGATCTTTTCATTGCGAATGTCGGCTTCGGCGCGCACGCCTTTGGCCTGCAAGGCCGCCACGACCTCGTGCACATAATCGTCTGCGTCCGAAATGATCGAGGCGACAACAACCTGACGCGGCGCGAGCCAGAACGGCAGCTTGCCTTCCCAGTTCTCGATCAGAATGCCGATGAACCGCTCAAAGCTGCCCAATGTGGCGCGGTGCAGCATATAGGGGCGGTGTTTGTCGCCATCGGCGGCAATATAGCTGGCACCCAGCCGTTCGGGCAGATTCGGGTCAACCTGAAAAGTGCCGCATTGCCAGACCCGGCCAATTGCATCGGTCAGATAGAAGTCGAGCTTCGGTCCGTAGAACGCGCCATCGCCCGGTTCCAACGTATAGTCACGCCCCACCGCCTTGATCGCGTTTTCCAACGCGTTTTCGACATAGTCCCAGCTCTCTTCGGTGCCGACCCGTTTTTCCGGGCGGGTGGCGAATTTGATCTCGAACTCGGCAAAGCCCAGCTCTTCGTAGACATTGGCAAGGAAGTCGATGAAGCGGGCGCATTCTTCCTGAATTTGCTCTTCGGTACAGAAGATATGCGCATCGTCCTGGGTAAAGCCGCGCACCCGCATGATGCCATGCAGCGCGCCCGACGGTTCAAACCGCGCGCAAGAACCGAATTCCGCCAACCGCAGCGGCAGATCGCGATAGGATTTGAGACCCTGATTGAACACCTGCACGTGGCAGGGGCAGTTCATCGGTTTCAACGCATTGATACGTGTCTGGCCCTTGTCCTTGACCGCGGCATCATCGTTTTCGCCATCGCGGCTTTCGTCGACCTCAACCACAAACATGTGGTGCTGGTATTTGTCCCAGTGGCCGCTGGCTTCCCACAGCTTGCGGTCGACAACCTGCGGGGTGTTGATCTCTTTGTATCCACCTGCGCGCTGTTTGCGGCGCATGTAATCCTGAAGCTGGGTATAGATGGTCCAGCCGTTGGGATGCCAGAACACCTGACCCGGCGCTTCTTCCTGCATGTGAAACAGGTCCATCTCGCGGCCCAGTTTGCGGTGATCGCGCTTTTCGGCCTCTTCGAGGAAGTTGAGGTATTTGCGCAGGTCTTCCTTGTTCTGGAAGCCGACGCCGTAAATCCGCTGCAACATCTGACGTTTGCTGTCGCCACGCCAATAGGCGCCGGCCACGCTCATCAGCTTGAAGCCATCTGCCGGAACCTGCCCGGTGTGCTGCAAATGCGGACCCCGGCAGAGATCCTGCCACTCGCCATGCCAATACATCCGCAGCGGCTGATCGCCGGGAATGGCGTCGATCAGTTCGACCTTATAGGGTTCGCCGTTGTCTTCGTAATGTTTGATCGCGCGGGGGCGGTCCCAAACCTCGGTACGGACGGGATCACGTTTATTGATGATCTCGCGCATCTTCTTTTCGATTTCGCCCAGATCTTCGGGGGTGAACGGCTCTGCCCGGTCAAAGTCATAGTACCAGCCGTTGTCGATCACCGGCCCGATGGTGACCTTTACATCCGGCCAAAGCGCCTGCACCGCGCGCGCCATGATATGCGCCAGATCGTGCCGGATCAGTTCCAGCGCCGGGGCGTCGTCCTTCATGGTGTTGATCGCGATCTGCGCATCATTCTGGATGGGCCACTGCATATCCCAATGCTGGCCATCAATGGTGGCCGAAATCGCCTTTTTGGCGAGGGATTTTGAAATGTCAGCAGCCACATCCGCAGGGGTCACGCCAGCCTCATAGCTGCGTGCATTGCCGTCGGGAAAAGTAAGGGAGATTTGAGCCATGTTTGGGCCTCCTCGTCGGTTTGGCGCCTACTGAACGCCCGGTTGCGGGTATGTGGTGGGGCGATTTGAACCGCAACCCACCCTATGTCAAGCGCGAAGCCCGATCTGACGGCAAATCGGACCAGCGCATTTTAATCAGATCGCGGCAAATACCGCATAGGCCAGCAGCAAGATGCACAGCCACCCGGACACAAAGATCATGGGCCGCAGCGGCGAACGCGCCAGACCGCTGATCATGCCGATGGCATGGGCCACCCGCAGCCAGAAAAACGCAATGGCGGTCCAATAGGTCAGCGTGCTGAACCCGCTGACCGCATTCAGGATCAGCACCAGCACCGCAAACGGCAGCGCCTGCTCCAGCAGGTTCAGATGCGCCCGATGCGCACGGTGGACCCAGGCCGGAAATTCCCGCAAATCCGAAGGCCGGTCAAACGGATCGCCTGCGATCTCTGATTTGCTCACCCCAACGATATAGGGAATCCAAAGCGACGCCGCGAGGATCATCAAACAGGTCAACACGCCCAGTTCGGTTGGAAAATGTTCCATCATGCAACTCCTTTCAGGGCGACACCGGTTTCCAGATAGGATTTGAGCGAGGCCGCAAGCCGTGCCCAGCCTTCGCCAAAGCCTTCTTGGCCCGGCGCGATATTGTAATGTTCGATGGTCAGCTTGCAGATGTCGGCCTGATCCCCGCCTTGCGGCTCGATCAGATAGACCATGCTGGACGATGGCGCATCCGGTCCCATGAATTTCGGCTCGAACGTCATTTCGATCCGGCTTTTGGGGTCCAGCGCCTGGGCCACCTGTTGCAGCATCACGCTGCCATCGGGGCGGATGAATTCCACCACATTGCCCGGCGCCACATCGCCGCGCACCTCGTTGCACAGAAAATGATAGGCCGCCATTTGATCGGCCTTGGTCAGTGCCTCCCAGAGTGCATCCTGAGTGCAGCGGATAAAGGTTTGCATCATGAAATCGGGTTTCCCCATTCGGGTCTCCAGTTCGAGCAGTGTTTTCAGATCAAGAATTGAACGGGTCTGTTGCCGCAGAAATGGCGAAACCCAGCGGTCGACCATGTCCTGCAGCGGCAGAGGGTTGAGGTAGTGATATTTGAACCGACCTTCGCGGCGGGTGATGATCAGATGCGCCTGTTCCAGCACCTTCAGGTGTTTCATCACCCCGAACCGGGTCATTTCCAGCTGGTCTTCCAGTTCGGACAGCGACTGGCCGTCCTTGGCACGCAGGAAATCCAAAAGCGCGCGGCGGGCGGGATCGTTGAGGGCTTTGAAAAGTGCATCCATGGAATCGACTATATGTGATTAAGTAGTCACGTGACAATGGGGTCACCTAACTTTCACATTCCCCCATTGCGCCATTCCCCCATTGCACACGGCGCGTTGCATTTGCATATTCGGGAAAACTTGGGGGTTTTCATGGCCGAGCACCGCATTCTTGACACCGAACAGGGGCGTCACATCGCCTATCACAAGACCGCTGGGCAGGGCCCGACCGTGGTGTTTCTGGGCGGTTTCAAATCCGACATGGCCGGGACCAAGGCGGTTTGGCTGGAAGACTGGTGCCGGGCAAAAGGACGTGCGTTCCTTCGGTTCGACTATTCGGGCCACGGCGTCAGTTCCGGTGCGTTTGAAGACGGCTGTATCGGCGATTGGGCCGAGGATGCCGAGGCGGTGATCCGCGCCACCTGTGACGGGCCGCTGGTGCTGGTTGGCTCTTCTATGGGCGGTTGGATTTCGCTTATGATGGCACAGCGGCTCGGCAATATTGCCGGGATGGTCACCATTGCTGCCGCGCCGGATTTCACCGAAGACGGGTTCTGGGCCAGCTTTGGCGAAACCGAACGCGACGAAGTCATGCAACAGGGCTATCGCGATGTGCCGTCAGAATACGGTGATCCCTATCGCATCACCCGCCGCCTGATCGAAGATGGCCGCACCCGTCTGGTGTTGCGCAGCCCGCTTGCCTTGCCGTTTCCGGTGCGCTGTGTGCAGGGCACAAACGACACCGCCGTCACCCGCGACACTGCACTGCGGTTGTTGGATCATGCCGATTGCCCCGACATCTCGCTGACGTTCCTGAAAGGGGCCGATCACAGCTTTTCCGCGCCCGATTGTCTGCCGCTGATCGCCCGCGCGATTGACGAGGTGAGCGGGCTCTGACCGACAAATAGGCTGGATTTACAGGGGACAGCCCAGTGCAGGGGACGGCCCAGTGCGCTCAACTCCGGTACGCCCAACCCCAGTGCGCCCAACTCCGGTGTGCCCAATCGGGTGCACCCGGGGTTTCCCTCGCAGGATATTGACCGTCAGACCCCGATTTCCGGTCCCAGACACAGCATCGGTTCATCGTTGCGGTTTGCTTCATAAAGCAATGTGCCTTCGGGATCGTTTTGAAACCGCGCCACAAGTCCGCCGCCGGAACCACGTTCAAACGACCAGCATTGCGGATCTGGCCGGTCTTCATAGACAAAACAGATCAGGCCGTTGGCGTCTTCGTACCATTCGCCTTCGCGACAGCGCCCATCCAGAAAGGACCAGCGCACGCGGCGGTTTTCCATATATTCCTCGACCCCGTATTCCCGGCCCTCGGCACCGTAATACAGTGTTTTTCCGGTGGTATAGGCCTCGAACTCAGCCGCGGACATGTCCACAGCCAAGGCAGATGTGGCCGAAATGACAACGGCAGAGCAGGTCGCAAGAACAGTTTTCAACATGGGTCATGTTCTGCCAGATGCACCCCGCCGGGAGCAAGTCACAAATCCGCAAGCAGCCTTATCCAGCCGGGTTCTGCCATTTGGCGACCCGTGGATCCATGATGCGCCGCCATTGCCCCGGCCAAAGCGCGATCAGCGCCATGACCGGCAGCGGATAGGGCAGGGTGGGCATCGTATCCTGTCTGAGCACAAGGCCGGGATATGCCACGCCGGGGCGCATATGGTGATCGGAATGGCGCGGGGCGTTCAGCATCATCGCCGAGGACAGCCAATGCGGCGCATTCCAGCTGTGCTGCGGCCCGCAAGGTTCCAGTTTCCCGTTGGCATCGCGGCGGCGGAACAACCCGTAATGCTGCACATAATCCGACAGCAAATGTTGGCTCTGGACATGCAGGGCAATCGCACCCAGCGTCAGAATGCCGGCAATTCCGCCGATCCCTGCCGCCACCAGTCCCGTCGCCACAGAGCCCAGCGCATATAGGGTATATGGGTGCATTCCGGTCTTCTTCGCCCGTTTGCGCCGTGCGGTTTCCGCCGCCTTTCCCGCCGCATATTCACCGCGCAATGCCCGCAGGGCAAAACGATAGTAACTTATGCGTCCCTGCGGCGAATTCGGATCATCGGGCGTTGCCACATGCACATGATGTACCAAAGGATGGGCCGAGGCATGATGGCCATAAAGCACCGATACATAGACCGCCTTGCCCAGGGTGCGCAGATGACGGTTGCCCCGGTGGATCAATTCATGCGCATTGGAATTGCTGACCTGACCGAAGAACAGGCCAAACCCCAGAAAGGCCCCAAACCTTTCGGCGCCGCTGGCGGGCCCCATGCCGGACACCACATGAACCGCCAACGCCAACAGCGGGAAATGCACCAGCGCCAGCACCACCGACAGCCCGGTTCCCGCCGGAAATTCCACCCCGGGATCGGCGGGGGCGGCCATGGATTTCACCTGATCCAACCCCGCGACAAGGCAGGTGATATAGGCCAAGGCCCCCCAAACCCAGAACCCGCCAAAGAAGCCCGCCGCAAACAGCAACAGGACCGGGACAAGGGTGGCAAAGGTAAATCGGGTCAATTGAACGAAAATCCAAACAGATGTCAGCCGCCATTAAACGGCAAAAGTGTTTCCGATAGGGTAACTATCGCCAAGATCCCGACAAGAAGGAACGCAAAAGCAACGTGATTGCCCGGTAAATTGTCGCATTTGACCTCGCGGATGGTCGGAACGGTTTCTATGGTCAGGCAGAGAGCGGAGGTAGACAAAATGGCAGCAGCGAACGGCAAAGGTGTCTGGAAATCGGGCCGGGGCAAGGGGCGTCACACCCCCAAGGGCCGTCAATTCGACGATACCGCCCTGGCAGAGGTTCAGACCCTGCTGGGCGATCGGCCCCGCCGTCGCGATCTGTTGATTGAATTCCTGCATCTGATCCAAGACGCCCATGGCCATCTGTCTGCCCGTCATCTGCGTGCGCTCTGCGAAGAGATGAAACTGCCCATGGCCGAGGTCTGGGAGGTCGCAAGCTTCTATGCCCATTTCGACCCCCTGCGCGAAGAAGATCCCGCGCCGCCGCCGCTGACCATTCGGGTCTGTGAACTCGTTAAGCTGTGAATTGGTTGGCGCCAAAGAGCTGCGGTTGGCGCTTCAGGACGGTCTGAACCCGGACCAGATCCGGGTTCTCCGCGCGCCCTGCATGGGGCGCTGTGACACCGCGCCGGTGTTGGAATTGGGTCACAAACATATCGATCATGCGACAATGGACAAGGTTCAGACCGCTGTGGCGAACGGCGACACCCATGCGGAAATTCCGCCATTTCAGGATCTTGCCGCATATTGTGAAGGTGATGGATACAAAACCCTTACCAAATTGCGAACCTCTGGCAATTGGCAGGCGGTCCAGGACCAGATCCTGGCCTCTGGCCTGCGCGGATTGGGCGGGGCCGGGTTTCCGTCGGGCAAGAAATGGGGTTTCGTGCGCGACAATGCCGGGCCGCGTTATCTGGCGGTGAATGGCGACGAGGGCGAGCCGGGCACATTCAAGGATCGGTTTTACCTTGAACGGGAACCGCATGTGTTTCTGGAAGGTATGTTGATCGCCGCCTGGGCGGTCGAGGCCGAGACCTGCTTTATCTACATGCGCGATGAATATCCGGCGGTGCTGGAAATTCTGCGCCGGGAAATCGCAGCATTGGAGGCCGCCGGCCTTGTGGCGCCGGGGTATATCGACCTGCGCCGGGGGGCGGGGGCCTATATCTGTGGCGAAGAAAGCGCGATGATCGAAAGCATTGAGGGCAAGCGCGGCATGCCGCGTCACCGCCCGCCCTTTGTCGCGCAGGTCGGAATTTTCGGCCGCCCGACCTTGGTACATAATGTCGAAACCCTGTATTGGGTGGCCCGGATCTGCCGCGAGGGGCCTGATGTGCTGGCCGCGGTTGAAAAGAATGGCCGCAAGGGCCTGCGGTCCTATTCCGTGTCCGGGCGGGTGGCCGCGCCCGGTGTCTACCTTCTGCCCGCCGGATCGACGATCACCGATATCATTGCGGCGGCGGGGGGCATGGCGGCGGGCCACCGCTTCAAGGCCTATCAGCCGGGGGGGCCGTCCTCGGGCCTGTTGCCCGCGTCAATGGACGATATTCCGCTGGATTTCGACACCTTGCAGCCACATGGCAGCTTCATCGGATCGGCGGCGGTGGTGGTCCTGTCGGATCAGGACCGTGCACGCGACGCCGCCCTGAACATGTTGCGGTTTTTCGAGGATGAAAGCTGTGGCCAATGCACGCCCTGCCGGGTGGGCTGTGAAAAAGCGGTCAAGCTGATGCAGGCGGATCACTGGGACCAACCGCTGCTGGAAGAGATCTGTCAGGCGATGGCGGATGCATCAATCTGTGGTCTGGGGCAGGCCGCGCCAAATCCGATCCGCATGACCATGGCGCATTTCCCGGACGAGGTTTGACCGCAGGATCTTTGACATCAGTAATTCTTGTAAACCACACAGGAACAGCCGCGCGCACGGGCCTTGCGGCAAATCTCTTCTGATTCGTCGCGGTCCATCCGGCTGACGCGGGCCATCCAATATCCTTCACGACCCCGCACCCGGTTTTCCACATGCACAAAGTCGGGCGTGTCGCCCACCACGTTGCGACAGGCCCGGGTGGCGCGGGTGAAATTGGTTTCTGCACGGTCGCGGCTGGTGCCAAAGGCCAGCTGCGCGCCCCATTTTGCCAGTTTTGGGATCGGCCGCAGCCGGGGTCGCAGGCTGCGCTCCGAAGGGTCAAGGATCATCGGCGCGCTGCGCGGTGGCAGCGGCACCAGATCGGGCAGCGGTTCCCCCCAACGCCCGGCGATCCACTCCACGCAAGCCGGGTGAAAGGCCACATCGACCGCCAGCGGCGGAATCTCTGCCCGCTCGGCCAGATCGGCGGGAAGCTCGCGCCAGATCTCTGGAATATGGCCGGTAGTCATGATGATGAAATCGACGCTGGCGGGGGAATGCCGCCACCACCCATGAAGGTTTCGACCTGTTCGGTGCCCGCAAAATGCGCCAGGGCGGCAAGACCGGGATTGCCATAGTCCTCTTGCAGGGTCGCAAGTGCCGTGGCGGTCGCTGCGATGGCCTCGGCGTTGGTGTCTTCAGCGCCTTCCCAAACTGCCCGCGCCAGAAAATCCACTGACAGGCCGGTGGTTTCCGCCGCGGCCGCCAAGGCGTCGCAGGTCCGCACCGCGTCATGGTGCGGGCCTTCCGCCATACCTTCGGCCGCGCGCAAAGGGGGCGCGAAAAGCAGACATAACACAAGACCCAGACAAAGAGACCACATGGCATCAGTCATGGCAGCCGTGCGATTCAAGTCAACCGGCCCTTTTCCTTGTGACGACAAAGTTATAGGTCAAGATCAAAGGAGATGCCTGCCCATGTCGTTATTCGGGAAGCTGAAAGATCGGTTGTTCAAATCCTCGTCCAAGCTGGACGAAGGGCTGGAGGCAATTGTTGGCGACGGTGGAGAGGTTTCGGCGGAGGTGCCGAACGACACCTCTGGGCGCGCAACTGGCGTCGCTCTGGCAAGCCCAACACCGGAAAGCCCACCACCGGCAAGCTCTGCACCCACAAGCCCCGAACCAACAAGCCCGGAACCGGCCCCAGAGCGCGCCGCGCCAGAGGAGCTGCCGGAAAAAGCGCCAGAGGAACTGCCGTCAGAGACCCAATCGGAAATTCCGATGGCGACACCAATCGAAGTGCCGCAAAGCGTGACGCCGGTGGAAATCCCGGTCCCTGCCGCGACCCCCGCCACAACGCCCAGTGCCCCCGCTGACCGCAAGGCCCCCGCTGACCGCAAGCCCGGATTGATCGGGCGCATGTTGGGGCGCGGCAGTTCCCCCGAGGTGCTGCGCCGGACGCTTGATGATGACATGCTGGAACAGCTCGAAGAGCTGCTGATCGCATCGGACATGGGCGTCGATACCGCGCTGCGCGTGACCGCCAATATGGCCGAAGGCCGGTTTGGCCGCAAACTCTCGGTTCAGGAAATCAAGGAGCTGCTGGCACAGGAAATCACGCGGGTGATGGACCCGGTGGCAAAACCCCTGCCGCTTTATGCCAAAAAGCCCCAGGTCGTTCTGGTGGTGGGCGTGAATGGGTCGGGCAAGACCACAACCATCGGCAAACTCGCCAGCCAGTTCCGCGCCGCAGGCAAAAACGTGGTGATTGCGGCGGGCGATACCTTTCGCGCTGCCGCCGTCGAACAGCTCCAGGTCTGGGGGGATCGCGCTGGCGTGCCGGTCCTGACCGCGCCCGAAGGTTCCGATCCTGCCAGCCTGGCCTTTGACGCCATGGAACAGGCCGCGCGGGATGGCGCGGATCTTCTGCTGATCGACACGGCCGGTCGCCTGCAGAACCGCAAGGATCTGATGGAAGAACTGTCCAAGATCGTGCGGGTAATCCGCAAGAAAGACCCCGATGCGCCGCATAACACCCTGTTGGTGCTGGATGCCACAACCGGACAAAACGCATTGTCGCAGGTCAAAACCTTTCAGGAACTGGCCAATGTCACCGGCCTGGTGATGACCAAACTCGACGGCACCGCCAAGGGCGGCGTTCTGGTGGCGCTGGCCGACAAATTCGGCTTGCCGATCCACGCCATTGGCGTCGGCGAAAAGATCGACGACCTCGCGCCCTTCGATCCCGAAGATTTCGCCGCCGCCCTGACCGGATTGGATCGCTGAGCGGATGCGGGGCGCCGGTCCTTCTTCTGTTCAAAAATATCCCGGGGGAGACGCCAAAGGCGTCGGGGGCAGCGCCCCCATTGTCGTGAGATCTGAATGAGCGCCTGGCTGATCTCCCTTGAAGGGACCGAAATGGGCCAGCAACTGGCGCTGGGTCTGGCGGTGCTGGCGGCGTTTTTGCATGCGGTGTTTGGCGCGCTGCAAAAGGGGCAGCATGACCCCTGGCTCAGCCGCGGGGCGATTGATGCCTCTTACGGGCTGATGG
>NZ_JBVVRZ010000014.1:0-64501 GCF_055808435.1 Marinovum sp. J2-8
CCCTTGGAGCCGCCAAACGGCGCTTCGACCAGAGAGCATTTATAGGTCATCAAAGCGGCAAGCGCCTCGACCTCGTCCTGATTGACCGCGTTGGAATAGCGAATACCGCCTTTGACCGGTTCCATATGTTCGGAATGCACGGACCGATAGCCGGTAAAGGTCTGGATACGCCCCCGCAGGCGCACGCCAAAACGCACGGTATAAGTGGCGTTGCAGACCCGGATTTTCTCTTCCAGCCCCGGTGGAAGGTCCATCAGCGCCACGGCGCGATTGAACATCAGATCCACGCTTTCGCGAAATGTCGGCTCATTGGCAGGCTGCATAGGGTGTCCTCCGTTAAGTGATGTGTGACTCGCCATCTATTTTGTTTTTGAACCAAGCCTATGACGTCATAGTTAAGAGTTGCGAGTGAATTCTTTTCTGATTGCTTCACACGGTGAAAAAACTTTGTGAAACAGAACTTGCCTGCTCGGGTGCGGCGAGCCAGACCCGCCGGACCGGCACCGCCAGACCAGACCCGCCGGGCCAGTTTCAGCAGACCAGTGCCAGCAAACCAATATCAGCAGACCAGTATCAACAAATCGGGGTCAGCACATCAGGATCAGAAACCGGAATGTGGCACCCCGCCCGGTGGCCGCCACAACAGGGCACAATTTCCGCCAAAAAAGGTTCAATTTGTTTCTATTGCCCGGACAATACCGGAAACCCCCGCCCACTAATGCGCAACAAGAGACAAAAACCCCTTATTTGACAAAGGCTTGCCATATTTCCGCCGCCTTCTTCCCGCACAACAGACTGCAGCGCGAAGTCTGCCCAGCGCCGCAATCTGCACCCGCCCTTTTGGCGACACACTGGTGAAGGCCGGGCAATTGTAATGAGGAATTTCGAATGCAATTGGACACCTGCGGTCCGCTGTCTTCCTGGGGGGAAGGGTCACAGCACGAACAAAAAGCTTTCGTTCCGACGAAACCGGCACCATCACGGTTCTGGCGATGATCATCTTTGTCGGCATCATTGCCATCTGTGGCTTCGGCGTCGATCTGATGATGAACGAAATGAAACGCACAAAGCTTCAGGGCACGCTCGACCGGGCGGTTCTGGCGGCTGCCGACCTGGAACAGGAACTTGATCCGGCTTCGGTGGTGCAAGACTATTTCACCAAATCCGGTGTGGCCGATACATTGACCTCAACCACGGTGGATGATGGCGTCAGCTACCGGACCGTGACCGCCACTGCGTCGCAAACTTCGGATTCCCTGTTTCTGGGGATCATTGGCATCGACGAAATGGTTGCCCCCGCTGCCGGTCAGGCCACAGAGATCATGGCCAATGTGGAAATCTCGCTTGTGTTGGACCGGTCGGGGTCGATGGGATCGAACAACAAGATCCAGAACCTGCGCGCCGCAGCACGTGAATTTGTCGACGCAGTGATCCAGCCCGCAATTCGCCCAGCCTGACCACCGTGAACCTGGTCAGCTATAACGCCACCGTAAATCTGGGCTCCATCGTCTCCCAGTATTTCAACCTCTCGGCGGAACATAACTATTCCAGCTGCGCGGTGTTTCCCGACAGTGCCTTCAACACCCTGGGCATTTCCCGCACGGCGGAACTGGATCGGTTGAGCCACTTCGACATGAACAGTTCCAATGAAAATTCGACCGCGATTACCAATTCCTGGTGCCCGGATGACGATTACGGATCTATGCTGGTGCACAGCAATGATGCGGATGCCCTGAACGCGCATATCGACGCCTTGGGCGCTGGCGGCAACACCGCCATCGACCTGGGGATGAAATGGGGCACGGCGCTGCTGGACCCCAGTGCCCAGGACCTTGTGACCGACATGATCAGCGATGGTCATATCGACCAGGTTGTCTCTGGACGCCCTGTGGCCTTCACAGACATGGATACGCTCAAGATCATCGTGCTGATGACCGACGGGGCCAATACCACCGAATACGACCTGAAGCCCGCCTATCAGACCGGCATGTCGCAAATCTTTATTGATGATCGCGGTGACAACGATGCGTCAAACGATCGGTTTTCCTCGCGGATCATTGACCTGCCGGGCACCGACGCAGACGTCTATTACTGGGACCGCTACGAAAACTCCTACTACAGCTACAAATATCGCACGACCCCCGATGGCGGCAACTCGGCCCGGCAAATGTCGAACGCAGAGGTATTCGCCCGCTGGGGCACCCGTGCGCGCGCCTATAAATTCTTCCGCACGCCCTATCAGAACGGCCAGATCCCTTATGGCGACTATCGTGACGAATATTACGCCTATGAAAGCATTGTCGGCGCGGACCATGCCGACGCTCGCCTGGAGACCATCTGCCAAGGTGCCAGAGATGCAGGGATTGTGGTCTTTGCCATCGGATT
Organism: Marinovum sp. J2-8; assembly: GCF_055808435.1. Taxonomy (NCBI): domain Bacteria; kingdom Pseudomonadati; phylum Pseudomonadota; class Alphaproteobacteria; order Rhodobacterales; family Roseobacteraceae; genus Marinovum; species Marinovum sp. J2-8. Next base: position 2,386 of record NZ_JBVVRZ010000014.1, read on the forward strand.
TGAAGCGCCACAGCGTGGGTTGGACGCCATGCAGGACTGTGCCTCCTCTCCTTCGCATTACTTTGACGTGCAGGGCGTGGAAATCTCGGATGCCTTTGCATCCATTGCCCGCACCATCTCTCAATTGAGGTTGACCCAATGACCCATCGGATAAACCAATATCTGCGCCGTTTCCGCCGGGACGAGGCCGGTTCGGTCGAAACAGTGGCCTTTGCCATCTGGTTGCCGCTGATCATTTTCACCCTGCTGGCCGCATTGGAGGTCGGGGCCTACACCGCACGGGCCACCATGCTTGAACGTGCATTGGATCAGGTGGTGCGCACCATTCGTCTCAGCACCGGCAGCGCCCCGCAGCATTCCCAGATCAAGGATATGATCTGTGACCGTGCGGTGATCCTGCCAAACTGTGAAGAAAACCTGCGTCTGGAAATGGTGCAACGTGATCTGCGCAATTGGGCCGCCCTTCCCGCCACTGCGGATTGCACCGACAACTCGCTAGAGGTCGCCCCGGTCCGCGCCTTTGAAAACGGTCTGGAAAACCAGCTGATGGTGATGCGGGCCTGCGCCAAGATCTCGCCCATCTTTCCGCTGACCTGGTGGGCAGAGGCCGTGCACAAGGATCAAGCAGGTGACTATGCGCTGCTTGCCGCCACCTCCTTTGTTCAAGAACCGAGGTAACAGGTATGATCGTTAAAATTCTTAACAAACTCTCGCTTCATTTGCGCAAATTTGGCACGGATGCGCGCGGCGGCGTCAATGTCGAGGCCATGATCTTCCTGCCGTTCCTGCTGGCGACCATCGTGGCCACAATGGCCTTCTACGATGCATTCCGCAAAGACAGCCTGGGCGACAAGGCGACCTTTACTATCAGCGACATGCTTTCGCGGGAAACCAACTATATCACCCCGGTTTATGTCGACAGCGCCAAGTCGCTGTTCACCTTTCTGACCGGGTCAAGTGACGCCGAAAGCACGCTGCGGGTTTCCGTGGTGTCCTACAATGGCCGCGACGATCGCTATGAAATCGAATGGAGCCAGGTGCGCGGCGCGCATGCCCAACCGTTGACCGACAGCGATCTGATCAACGCGCAAGCGATGCTGCCCGTGATGGTGAACGCCGAGCAGCTGATCGTTGTGGACAGCTTTCTGAACTACGAATGGCCGATTGACCTGGGGTTTGAAGACCATGTGATGAATTCACGTGTCTTCACACGCCCACGTTTTGCGCCTCAACTTGTCTGGTTGGGGAACTAACCCCCAATCTGCTCTCTTTCCAGACAGGAAGTGGCCAGCGGCAGGCCGGGCAGAAATGCCCGGCCTGTTAAAGTGATTACAACCGCCCTGCGCGTTCGGACAGTTTCATGTTCATCATGTCGGCCATGAATTTCGAATGCGATGCCGCCGTCACGCCGCCGATTCCGATACGCCGCCCCATGATCCAATAGAGCCCCGGACGCCAGCGCCGCGCCTGTGGCGTCTTGGTGCGGATCATGAAACCGTTGGACGGTTTGAATGCCAGCATGCCGCGTTCGACCGCTTCGATATTGTCATATTCGGCAATCAACAGACCGTCGGAATCATACAGCCCCGTGTCGGTCAAACTCAACACCAGCGATGTGGCGCGCTGCATCCGCATGGCGGCAAACATCGCGCCCGCAGCCAAGGCAATCAACAAAACCTGCCACAGCAGATTGGAAAAGGAATTGGCAAGCGCGAGGTAAAGCAACAGCGCCCCAAGCGCGAACATCATCACCACGCCAATCACCCGACGCACTGCGGACGCCCGCAGTTCCGCAACAACCTCTGACATCATTCTCTCCCGACCGCTCTTTCGCTTCGCCCTATAGCCCGGATATCTTCCAGACGCGAGGGGGGCCGATAACAGGCTAACCTGTGAACTGACGCACAGTGACAGTTCAGCGGAAGGATTTGCCGAAATGAATGCGCAGGTCTATCTTTATGCCAACCGCATGAGCAAAGGAGACAGACATGTCCCTCAGACCCACTCTGGAGACCCGCAAAGCCATTCCCACAACCGAAGGGGCAGGCGTGAAGCTGCACCGCGCTTTCGGATTTCAGGATCCATCCGAGCTGGATCCGTTCCTGTTGTTTGATGATTTTCGCGGCGATCGGCCAGAAGATTACACCGCCGGATTTCCCTGGCACCCCCATCGCGGGATTGAAACCATCACCTATGTGCTGAATGGCACGGTGGACCATGGCGACAGTCTTGGCAATTCCGGCACGCTTGGCGCCGGGTCGGTGCAATGGATGACCGCCGGGTCGGGCATCCTGCATCAGGAAATGCCAAAAGGGAACGCCAAAGGCCAGATGCATGGCTTTCAGCTTTGGGCCAACCTGCCCTCTTCGCTGAAGATGACCGCGCCGCGCTATCAGGACATCCAAGGCTCCGACATCCCCGAAGTGGTGGATGACGATGGCACACGCGTCAAGGTGATCACCGGTGCCTTCTGGGGCCAGCGTGGCCCGGTGGATGGCATTGCCGCCGATCCTCAGTACCTTGACATAACGGTGCAGGCCGGGGTGAAAAAAACGTTCAGGATCGACACCTATCGCCGGGCATTTGCCTATGTGTTTGACGGGGCTGGCGCGTTTGCCGATGCCTCTGGTCCCACGGGCGTATTGCTGGAAAAGGAAGTCGCAGGTCAGGAAGTGAACATTCGCGACCTGTCCGGCAACCGCACGCTGATCCGGTTTGGCACCGGGGATAAGGTCACGGTGCAGGCCGGCCCCGAAGGCATCCGGTTTCTGCTGATTTCAGGCGCGCCGATCCAGGAACCTGTGGCCTGGCACGGGCCCATCGTCATGAACACGCGCGAAGAGCTGATGCAGGCGTTTGCAGAATTGCGCAACGACACCTTTATCAAACCGGCCCATTAAACGTTTGCGGGGCGCCTTTGTATCGGACGCCCCGCAACACTTTCTGTCTCTGCCAGAAGTCACAGGCAGAAGTCATGGGCAGAGGTGACGGGCCGCGCACAATGCTCCGCCCCTTCCCCTGTCGAAACGCCTTAGCGCGTCCAACTGCCATGATGCGCACCGTCGGAATCAAACCGCGCAAAACCATGATGGCCAAAGAAATCGCGCTGGGCCTGAATCATCGCCGCAGAGCCGCGCGCCTGACGCATAGCATCATACCAGGTCAAGGCCGCTGACATCACCGGCAACGGGTATCCCGCCGCAACGGCGGCCCCGACCACCCGCCGCAGCGCCGGAAGTGTCTCTGCCAGACGGTCGCGCATCGCCGGGGCCAACATCAATGTTTGCTCCGGCACCGCATCCGCATAGGCCTCGGAAATCACATCCAGAAGCGCCGACCGAATGATACAGCCCGCCCGCCAGATCCGGGCAATTTGCCCCATGTCCAGATCCCAGCCATATTCATCCGACCCGGCCTGCATGACATCAAACCCCTGGGAATGGCCCAGAATACGGGTGGCAAGCAGCGCCTTTTCAAGATCGTCATCCGACAGCGGGGCAAGTGCGCCCGGCCCGTCGAACAGCTCCGCAGCCGCCGCGCGACGGCTCCGCTGCGCGGACCAGATACGCGCGCCCACCGCCGCTTCGATGGTGTTGGCCGATTGCCCAAGCTTCAGCGCCTCGATCACCGTCCAACGGCCGGTGCCTTTTTGGCCGGCGCTGTCGACAATCACATCCACCATCGGTTGCCCGGTCTGGTCATCGGTCGAGGCCAGCGTCTTGGCGGTGATTTCGGTCAGAAAGCTTTGCAGCGGGCCTTCGTTCCAAGTGGCAAAATGTGCGGCAATGGCCGCAGGCTCCTGTCCCGCGCCAAAACGCAGCAGGCCGTACACCTCTGCAATCGCCTGCATGTCGGCATATTCAATGCCATTGTGGACCATTTTCACGAAATGCCCCGCCCCGTCCGGCCCGAGATGCGCAACACAGGGCGCGCCCTCGAATTTGGCTGCAATCGCTTCGGCAACCGGCTGCAACAGCCCCCAGCTATGCACGGTGCCACCGACCATCATCGACGGGCCGACGCGCGCGCCTTCTTCGCCGCCGGACACGCCCATGCCAACAAAATGCAGATCATGTTCCGCCAGCCGTTGGGACCGCGCCCGCGTCGCGTGGAAATCGGCATTGCCTGCGTCAATCACCGTGTCCCCCGCCGACAACAAGGGAATGACATGATCCATCATGTCGTCCATCGGTCCGGTTGACGGTATCATGAACAAAATGGTGCGCGGGCACGGCAATGCCTCGATCATCGCCTCAAGACTGTCATACCCCGCGATGCGGTCCGCCAATTGCCCGGCCTCGGCCAGAAATTCGGGCACCGCCGCAGCAGAGCGGTTCGAGACCGCGATCTGAATGCCTTTGTCCGCCATATTCAACGCCAGGGCGCTGCCCATGGTGCCAAGCCCGTAAATGCCGATCTGGGACGTCATGTCGGTTTCCTATACTCTGTTGATGTCAGCCAAAATCAATCAAATTTCTCGAAAGCACCACCCATTATCGCAACGGTCTGGATTTCCAGGGCAGAAACGTATATACCTTGGAGATACAAGAGACGTAATGAACGAGCAAATTGTGTATGACGAGTTTAATTCAGGCCGGAGATCCAAAGAGGTCGCCTGCTATTCCTGATCGAGAAAACCAACACCAGATCGCAGCGCTATGTTTGCGCGGCTCTGGCAAGAAGCGCCGTGTCTTGTTGATCACCAGCCGCGATACCGGACGTTGGGTGCTGCCCAAAGGCTGGCCGATCGACGGGCTGGACGGCCCGGGCACCGCAGCGCAAGAGGCCTGGGAAGAGGCCGGTGTCAAACCGGTCAAAGTGAAAAAACGGCCCGTCGGCAGTTTTCAGTACCTCAAACGCATGTCAGCAGATCTTGCGGTGATTGTGCAAACTCAGGTCTACAAAATCCGGGTGGCCAGCCTTGCCGAGACATTTCCCGAAGCCGGGGAACGGATCCGCAAATGGGTCACACCCGACAAAGCCGCCATGATGGTCGAGGAACCCGGCCTGCGCGAAATTCTGCGCAACCTCTAAGCCAAAGTGCCCGCCGCGATGCGCCCAGCGGCGGGCAAAGAGCGTTTGTTGCAGGGCTCAGACGCCCAAACACCAGCGCATGACGGCTTTTTGCGCGTGCAGGCGGTTTTCAGCCTCGTCAAACACCACCGAATTCGGGCCATCCATGATTTCAGAGGTCGCCTCTTCTTCGCGATGGCAGGCAGGCAATGCATGAACAGGGCATCCGGTTTGGCCTGCCGCATCAGATCCGCATTCACCTGATAAGGCCGCAGCATGTTGTGACGGCGTTCCTTCGACGATTGGCTGTCATGCATCGACACCCAGGTGTCGGTCACAATCAGATCGGCCCCGGCCACCGCGCGATAGGGATCACGCTCGATGGTTACGCTGACCCCCTGCTGGCGGGCCAGACCGACAAATTCAGCCTCCGGGTCAAGCTGCGCCGGACCGGTAAAGACCATGTCAAACCCGAACTGCCCCGCCGCATGCAGGAAAGAGGCACAGACGTTGTTGCCATCGCCGGTCCAGACGACTTTTTTCCCTTTGATCGGTCCGCGATGTTCCTCGAACGTCAGGATGTCGGCCATGATCTGGCAAGGATGTGTGCGATCGGTCAGCCCGTTGATCACCGGCACATCCGCATATTCCGCCATTTCCATCAGCACCGATTCGTCAAAGGTGCGGATCATGATCAGATCGACATAGCGTGACAGCACCCGCGCGGTATCCGCGATGGTTTCACCATGGCCCAGCTGCATGTCATTGCCCGACAGAACCATGGTTTCCCCGCCCATCTGGCGCACACCGACATCAAAGCTGACACGGGTCCGGGTCGATGGTTTTTCAAAAATCAACGCCACCATATGCCCGGCCAGCGGTTGCGTGTCATCCGCCGCGCCGCGCGGGCGCCCCTGGCGGGCATCTTTCATCGCTCTGGCGTTGGTGATGATCGAACGCAGCTCGTCCGCATCGGTTTTGTGAATATCGAGGAAATGCTTCATGGTGTTTCGCTTTTGATTAATGTCGGAATTGGGGGCCAGCCCCCAAACCCCCGGGATATTTTCAAACAGAAGAAGGTCAGGACGCTTTTAACGCGGTGGCCGCGCTGTCGAGCCGCGAGATCGCCTGGGCGATGTCGTCTTCGGTGATGTTGAGGGGCGGCAGCAGGCGCACGACATTGTCGGCGGCAGGCACGGTGATGACCTCAGACGCATAACCCGCCGCCACGACATCACCCGCAGGCACAACGCATTTCAAACCCAGCATCAGCCCCTGCCCGCGCACCCCGGAAAACACCCCCGGATGGCTGGCCACCAGCGCCTCGAGCTTTTGCCGCAGCAAACTGGCCTTGCGGTTGACGCCATCGAGGAAATCGGGATCGGTGACATGGTCCATCACAACGCCGCCCACGGCACAGGCCAGCGGGTTGCCCCCGTAGGTGGAGCCATGGGTGCCAGCCACCATGCCATTTGCGGCCTGTTCTGTTGCCAGCACAGCGCCAAGCGGGAAGCCGCCGCCGATGCCCTTGGCCACCATCATGATGTCCGGTGTCACACCGGCCCATTCATGGGCAAACAACCGCCCGCTGCGCCCGATGCCGCATTGCACTTCGTCAAAAATCAGCAGGACACCATGCGCGTCGCACAGCGCCCGCAGCTCTTTCAGGAAGCTGTCAGAGGCCACGCGAATGCCGCCTTCGCCCTGGATGGGTTCGATCATGATGGCACAGGTCGTGTCGGTGATTGCCGATTTCACCGCATCCAGGTCGTCCCACGCCAGGTGGACAAACCCGGGCAGGACCGGGCCGAAGCCCTTGATCATCTTTTCCGAGCCAGAGGCGGCAATCGCCGCAGAAGACCGGCCATGGAAACAGCCGTCAAAGGTCAGGATATCGACCCGCTGTGCGGCGCCGTTTTCATAATGGTGCTTGCGCGCCATTTTGACCGCCAGTTCACAGGCCTCTGTGCCGGAATTGGTGAAAAACACCGTATCGGCAAAACTGGCATCGACCAGCTTCTGCGCCAGTGCCTCTTGCTGGGGAATTTCATAGAGGTTGGAGACATGCCAAAGCGCATTGGCCTGGTCGGTCAGGGCCGACACCAGCGCGGGATGGGCATGGCCCAGTACATTGACCGCAATACCGGAGCCAAGGTCGAGAAATCGGCGGCCGCCTTCTTCGATCAGCCAGCTGCCTTCGCCTTTGACGAAATGCAATTTTGCCCGATTATAGGTCGGCAGAACGGAAGCGATCATGGAGGTATCCTCTGAAAGAAGCCCGATTGGTGCCAAGGGCACGCGGTCAAGTCAAGTTGTGATGGGAGATAACAGGCAAGCATATCCGCGCCCAAGGGCGCGAAGCGGAAGAGATCAGATATCTCGTCGGATGTGCTGCATGGCTGTCATGGCGGGTTTCATAGGGCCAATGCCCCCGCACGGCAAGGGGTTTTCCGTCAGGCAAACGGATCTTCGGGGTAGGACACCCCAACCAGGTAGAGCCCCTGCGGCGGGCACACCGGACCACAGGCGGCGCGATCACGCGCCAGCAATGCGGTGCGCACCTGATCCGGCGACCATGACCCGGACCCGACCCGTTCGAGCGAGCCGACGAAGCTGCGCACCTGATTGTGCAGAAAAGAGCGCGCCGCGAGATGAAAATGGAATTCGGAACCCGCCGCGGTTTCGACCTTGGCAATATCCAGACGATCCAGAGTTTTGACCGGTGATTCTGCCTGACAGATCGACGAGCGGAAGGTGGTGAAATCATGTTTGCCCACCAAATGCGCCGCCCCGGCCTGCATCGCGGCAAGATCCAGCGAATTTTTGACCTGCCAGACCTGCCCGGCCTCCATCGTGGCGGGCGCACGACGCGACAACAGGCGAAAGAAGTAGCGCCGCTCGCGGGCTGAAAACCGGGCGTGCCAATCATCCTCCACCCGGGCGCAATCCCGGATCGCCACCGCCACCTTGCGCAGGTGATAGTTCAAGGCTTCGGACAGGCGAAACGGATCCCAATCGCGTTGCAGATCGCAATGGGCCACCTGGCTGCGGGCATGAACCCCGGCATCGGTGCGCCCGGCGGCGGCTATGGTATGTGCGCCCGGCTCCAGCTGGGCCAGCGCCGTTTCAATTGCGCCTTGCACCGACGGCAGGTTGGTCTGGCGCTGCCAGCCGACAAAACCGGCACCGTTATATTCGACTTTCAAGGCATATCTGGGCATGTCTGCGCCTTACCCCGACGCGCCGATGGGAACAATCCCCCAAAGCCCCCTCTGGTAACGCGCGGCGCGGATGCCTATCCTTTGGCCAAGTGATTTGCGAGGGACGGATTTGATCATCAACACACTTGCCGACGGCGTATTGCGCAGCGTCGAGGCCGTGACAGATACGGTCAATTCCACCCTGTTCGAGCCGGTGATACGGCTTGGGGTGACGGGGCTTGCGCGATCCGGCAAGACCGTATTCATCACCTCACTGGTGGCCAATCTGATGGACCGGGGTCGCATGTCCGGTGTGGTGGCCGCCTCTGAGGGGCGGGTGCTGGCGGCCTATCTGCAACCGCAGCCCGACAATACCGTGCCGCGATTTGACTATGAAACCCACCTCGGGGATCTGACATCCCGCAGCCCGAAATGGCCCGACAGCACCCGCGCGGTCAGCGAATTGCGCCTGTCGCTCAAGGTTCAGCCCGGCGGTTTTCTGGCCGGGCTGCAAGGGCCGCGGGTGATCCACCTCGACATTGTCGACTATCCCGGCGAATGGCTGTTGGATCTGGCCTTGCTCGACAAAAGCTTTGCGGAATGGTCGATTGAGACCCTGGAAAGGATCAAGGACCGGCCGGTCGCTGCTGATTTCATGGCGCTGTCGCTTGGCACCGATGGCGCGGACATGATGGCAGAACCTGCGGCAAAGGCGCTGGCCCAAGCGTTTACCACCTATTTGAACGCGGCGCGCGAAGCGGGGTTTTATGACTGCACGCCGGGGCGGTTCATCCTGCCCGGCGATCTGGCGGGGGCGCCGGTGCTGACCTTTGCGCCGCTGGCCAAACCCGACAGCCCGCCGCGCCGGTCGCTATGGCGGGAAATGGAACGGCGGTATGAGGCCTATAAACGCGAGGTGGTGAAACCGTTCTTTCGCGATCATTTCGCCCGGATTGACCGGCAGGTGGTGTTGGTGGATGCGCTGGGCGCGATCAACAAAGGCCCGCAGGCAGTCGAGGATATGCGCCATGCCATGGCGGACATCCTGTCGGCCTTTCGTCCCGGTCGCAATGATTTCCTGACCCGGCTGTTGATGGGCAAACGGGTGGAACGCATTCTGTTTGCCGCGACCAAGGCCGACCATCTGCACCACGGCCAACATGCGCGCCTGACCGCAATCATGGAGGCGCTGACGCGTGACGCGCGCGACCGGGCGCGCTTTGCCGGGGCAGAGACGGCGGCGATGTCCATCGCGGCGCTGCGTGCCACCACTGAACAGACGCTGGAGCATCAGGGCCAGAGCCTTGATTGTGTGCGGGGCATCCTGTTGGACAGCGGCAAACAGGCCGCGCTGTACCCCGGTGAGCTGCCAGAAGATCCCAATGCATTGCTGGGCCCGGCCCGCGACGGGGCGACGCGGTGGCTTGACGGCGACTATCAATCCATGCGCTTTGCCCCGGCACCACTGACCCTGAAACCCGGCGACGGCCCGCCGCACATCCGGCTGGACCGGGCGGCGCAATTCCTGATTGGGGACAAGTTATGAATTTGAAAATACGCCCGGCCCGCAGCACCGACGCAGGCAAGATCGGCGAGATCATGACCGAAGGCAATGCCGCGCCCGACTGGAAGCCGCATTTGCATTCTGCAGCCCAGGACATCGCCTTTTGCGGGCGGATGATCGACCGGGGCTGGGTGCGGGTCGCGGAAAACAATGACGGGCGCATTGTCGGCTTCATTGCCCGCGACGGCGAAGAGATCAACACGCTGTATGTCCGCGCGACCGCCCAGGGCAGAGGCGTCGGCAAACAGCTTCTGCGCGAAGCGATGCGTGATGCGACACGGCTTGAGCTCTGGACCTTCCAGCTCAATACCGGGGCGCGCCGGTTTTATGAGCGCGAGGGATTTGTCGCGGTCAAGGAAACCGATGGCGCCGACAATCAGGAACAGCTGCCCGATGTCCGTTTTGCCTGGGAGCGCCCGAAATGAGCCGCAAACCCGTCCTGATCGAATTGGAAGACGACGCCCCCTCGCCCGCCGAGGCACCACCAGTGCCGGAACTTGGCCCCCCGACGCCACAGGGACAGGCGATGCAGACCGCAGCTGTGCTGGCGGCGCGACGTGGTTCGCGGCTGGCACGTTGGTTCTGGGGATTGCTGGTTGCGGTGATCGGGGCGGCGGTGTCGGTGGCGGCCTGGGATTTTGCCACTGCGATGATTGCACGCCAGCCGATTTTGGGCTGGGCGATTACCGGGGTCATCGGCCTGTTGGTCTTTGTGATGTTGCTTATCGCGATCAAGGAACTTGCGGCCTTTGGCCGCTTGCGGCGGGTCGATCGGTTTCGCCGCGCCGCCGATGATGCTTTGGCCGACAGTGACCTGAAGGCGGCACGCAAGCTGGCGCAGGATCTGATCGGGTTTTATTCCGGGCGCGAAGACACCCGCTGGGGCCGCGAAAAGCTCAAGGATGGCATGGCCGATTCCTTTGATGCCGAAGCGATGCTGGCGGAGGTCGAATTGGATCTTCTGGCCCCATTGGATGCCGCCGCCCGACGAGAGGTCGAGGCCGCCGCACGTCAGGTGGCCACAGTGACGGCCATCGTGCCGCTGGCGCTGGCCGATGTGGCGACCGCGCTGACCGCCAACCTGCGGATGATCCGCCGCATTGCCGAAATCTATGGCGGGCGGTCCGGCACATTGGGCAGCTGGCGGCTGACCCGCGCGGTCATGGCGCATCTGGTGGCCACCGGTGCTGTGGCGGTGGGCGATGACATGCTGGAACCACTGCTCGGCGGGTCGCTGCTGGGCAAACTGTCGCGCCGGTTCGGAGAGGGCATGGTCAATGGTGCCTTGACCGCCCGCGTTGGCGTCGCCGCGATGGATGTCTGTCGCCCGGTGCCCTTCCTGCGCAGCTCGCGGCCTTCGGTGCGGGGCATTATTCAAAGCGCCCTAGGTGGATTGTTCAAAAGCGGCAAATGATGCCGCTGCTTGCCCCGACACAGGGCTGCTGCTAGGCCAAAGCCACAAGTTACGGGACAACAGATCATGCGCACCTGCATCGTGACCGGGGAATACCATCTGCCCGGAGAGACATTCATCAACCGCCATATTCAGCATATTTTTGGCGGGGCGGCGGCGGTGGTCTGTGGGCGCTATCACGGCGAAAACCCCTTTGATGTGGCCTATTTCAACCGGCGTGGTCGCGACATGCCGATGGTGGACCGGGTGGCGATGCCGTTTGTCATGGCCGCCAATCGGATGATCCATGGCACCGGGCGCCTGCCCTTTGGCCAGGCGAAACGCGACCTGGCGGACTTTTTGCGTGCCGAGCGCATTGAGGTCATTTTGGCTGAATTCGGCACCCAGGCGCTGGCGATTGCGCCGCTGGCCAATGCGCTGGGCATCCCTGCTTCAGCTATTTTCGCGGCACTGATGCCTCCAAGGCGTTGAACCAGGGCAATGTCCCGGGCGCCTATGCCAAGATGATGCCGCGTCTGGCGGGGGTGTTTTCGGTGTCGCAATTCCTGCTCGACAATCTGGCGGCACGTGATGTGCGCCACGAAAACGCCCATGTGATCCCCTCTGGTGTGGATGTGCGGCGGTTTCAGCCGGCTGCAAAAGCGCCGCTGTCCTGTCTGGCCGTGGGACGGATGGTCGAAAAGAAAGCGCCGCTGGTGACCCTGCGGGCGTTTCTGTTGGCGGCAAAGGCCAATGCGGGCGCGCATCTGGATTTCATTGGCGACGGCCCGCTCCTCGCGCCCGCAAGGGCGCTTGTCGCGGCGGCAGGGGCCGAGGATCAGGTGACATTCCACGGCGCACAACCCCATGATGTGGTGCGCGCGAAACTGGCCACGACCGAATTCTTTTTGCAGCATTCGATCACCGCCGAGGATGGCAACACCGAAGGTCTGCCCACCGCCATTCAGGAGGCCATGGCCTCTGGCTGTTTGACGGTTTCGACCCGCCACGCCGGCATTCCCGAAGCGGTGGATGAGGGCGAGACCGGTTGGTTGGTCGATGAGCATGACGAAGCCGGATTTGCCTCCGCGATAGCCGCAGCATTTCAGGCACCGGATCGGTCAGGGATGGCAATGGCCGCGCGGGCGGTGGCCGAAGCGCGGTTTGACAACCAACAGCTGTTGCAGAAGCTGGAGCGGATCATCCGCGAGACCCTGGCGGGCTGATCCTCTGGCTTGGGGGCGCTGCCCCCGTCCCGCTGGGACTCCCCCGGGATATTTTTCAACAGAAGAAGGACCGGGTTTGGCTAGCTGGTGCGCGCCTCTGACAGGGCGGCCTTTTCCAGCGCCGGATAGCGCAGCAACAGGGTGACACCACGCGCCACAAAAGAGATATGCAGTGCCAGCCAGAGCCCGGCATAGCCCATCACCGGCATCAATGTGAACACTGCCGCGAAATAGATTGCGGTCGAAATGGCCATCATGTTGCGCATGTCCGCCGACCGGGTTGCACCGATGAAGATCCCGTCGAGCATCCAGGAGGCCACGCCAGTCAGCGGCGCAAGCACCATCCAGGGCAGAAAGGCGATGGCCGTGTCCCGCACGCCGGGATCCTTGGCCATGAGGTGGATGATATCGGGGCCGAAGACCCAGAAAATCGCCATCAGGATCACCACCAGGATCGCCCCCCAAAACCCGGTCAGGAGACAGGCACGCCGCAGCGGTGCCACCGCGCCGGCCCCGAAGGCCCGCCCGACCAATGCCTCGGCCGCGAAGGCAAACCCGTCCAGCGCATAGCCGGTCACCGAGACAAATTGCAAAAGCACCTGATTGGCGGCCAATGTAACATCCCCGAACCGCCCGCCAAACAGCAGAAAGCTGACGAAGATCGCCTGCAGCATCAGCGATCTGATCAGGATATCGGTATTGACCACAGCCATGCGGCGCAGGCGATGGCGGTCGAACACCCGCGCCCAGTCGCGCCAGGACGGGTGGCGGAAGGCGGATCGGCACAGCCACAACCCCATCACAAATCCGCTCCATTCCGCGATGAATGTCGCGATCGCAATCCCGTTCACCCCCCAGTCGAAGCCCAGCACAAACAGCAGGTCGAGGCCGATGTTCACGCCGTTCATCCAAAGTTGCAGCACCAGCACCGCACGGGCGCGTTCCTTGGCAATAAGCCAGCCGGTGACGCCATAGAGGGCGATTGCCGCCGGGGCCGACCAAATGCGGATCTGCATATAGCCACGCGCCAGGCCCTCGACCTCGGCCGAGGCCGGCGACAGCACAAAAGCGGCGCGATAGATCAGCGGTTGCAGCAGAATGATCAGCACCCCGCAGGCCAGTCCGATCATCAGCGCCCGGGTCAACAGCGCGGCCACCTCGGGGGCTTGTCCCTGCCCTTCGGCCTGGGCGGTCAACCCGGTTGTGCCCATGCGCAGAAAACCGAACACCCAATAGATGGCCGACAGAATGATTGCCCCCACCCCCACAGCAGCAATTGGTTCCGCCTGCGGGATCTGGCCCACCACACCGGTGTCCACCACGCCAAGGATGGGCACGGTCACCGTGGCCAGCATGATCGGCAGGGCGATTTTCAGCACACGTTGGTGGCTTAGCGCGGGGGGCTCCTCCGCGCGGGCCGCCGGGGTTTGAGCTGACATGTCGGACCTTTCACAATCAGGGGATCTGAGGCGGGTGTCGCGTCAATCGCGGCGGGGCATCAGGAAATGCCCGGTCGCCTGGGCATGGGGGCGGCTGTGGTTGTCCTGCCACCCCACAACATGCACCGAGGCATAGCGCCGCCCCGACCGGGTGATGCTGGCACGGGCATAGCTGTCGCGCGGCAAACCAGAGCGCAGGAAATCCACGGTGAAATCAATTGTCTTCGGCGGACGTGGCAGATCACCGGTCTGTAGATCCTGTAATGGCAGAGCGCCGCTTTCGACCTCTTCCCAGAGAAAAGACCAGCTGAGACTGATGATCGACGTCACTTCCAGAAATGCCGCTGTGACCCCGCCATGCAGGGCCGGCAGACGTGGGTTGCCAATCAGCTTGTCCGTAAACGGCAGGATCGCTGTCAGCTCATCCCCGCGGCGGTCGAATTTGATGCCCAGATACTGCGCATAGGGCACGCCATTGGCCAGGGCATGCAAAGCAGCATCACGGCGTTGCTTCACCTGCTGCAGGGGTTCATGGCCGTTCTGATGCATCCGGTGTGCCCTCTTGCAGCCCAGTTCAGGATCCTACGGTAAACGCCCCGGTGGCGGTGGCAACCGGTCGTTCAAGGTCAGCGTCAAAAGCCTGGGCGCGTACAAAGGCGACCGACCGGGTCAGTTGATGACATTCGGCGCGGGCCGTGATGGTCTGGCCCGGTGTGGCGGCCCGCATGTAATCGATGCGCAGGTCAAGTGTCGCCGTCGCCCCGGGGCAGTCAGGATGGGTCATGACAGCCGCGCCGCAGCAGGTGTCCATCAACGCCGAAACCGCGCCGCCATGAATGACGCCGGTCTTGGGATCGCCGACAAAACGGGAATCATATGGCATGGTAATTTCCGCGGTGCCGTCGCCGATATCAGTCACCGCCATGGCCAATTCCCGCGCGTGCGGTATGGCCTGAATGAAATCACGGGCAATTTTGAATTTGTCCTGGGCCATGAATGCGTCCTTGGTGAATGGCTATGTTATGCGCTGGCGGCATCCAGGGTTGCAAGGCACCTGCCACATTGCAACGGTTCAGAGCATTGCGTACCCTGTGTGAGCAGCGGCCGGTTCGTGGATCAGTTTTCGACCATGACCGCTGCCGGGTGAGTTTGATCCTTGCCTGATTCCGAAACGGCGAAGGCGTGGACCCGGATAACCCGGACGGATCGAAATGAGGACAAGATGAGCGACAGCAAGCTGAGTTTCAAAGACATGTGTGCCAAGTTCGACGTCACACCACGCACCCTGCGGTATTATGAATATATCGAGCTGCTGGCACCGGAGCGTCAGGGGCGATCACGGTTTTATGGCGCCCGCGAAGTGGCCCGTATGGAACTGGTCATGCGCGGGCGTCGGTTCGGCTTCTCGCTTGAGGAATGTCGCCAGTGGTTGCAGATCTATGACCGCGACGGCACCGAAACCCAGATGCAGGTATTCCTTGGCATGGCGGACCGGCAATTGATTGCCCTGGCCGAGCAACAACAACAGCTGGACGAAGCCGTGCGCGAATTAAAAGAGCTACGCGCGCAAACCGCCGCGCGTTTGGCTCAGTCGGACTGACCTTTTTCGCCGCTCAAACTGCACGCGCGGCAAACTAAAATTTCACACTTGCAGCTTGACGCGCATTGATCTTACGTCAACCTGAATGTGACGTAGCGTTTGAGTTACGTCACCTGTTTTTCCCATTGTAGAGATAGGGAACGATTAATTACTCAGCCGGGATGACAAACGATCTCAGGTGCAGTGATGAATGAAACAACAATGACGATCCGTGAAATGTGTGATGCATTTGATGTGACCCCGCGGACCCTAAGGTTTTATGAAGCAAAGGAGCTGCTTTTTCCAATTCGTGACGGATTGAAACGGCTGTTTACCCGCCGCGACCGTGCCCGGTTGAAACTGATTCTGCGCGGCAAACGGTTTGGTTTCTCACTCGAAGAAATCCGCCAGCTGCTCGATCTGTATGACGTTGGTGACCAACAGAACACGCAATTGCTGAAGACCTATGAAGTGGCCAGCGCCCGGTTGGCCGAACTTGAAAAACAACGCGCCGAACTCGACGCGAATATCGCCGATCTGAAGGGCCAGTTGAAATGGGCCGAAAAGATGATCGGTTCCATGTCTGTCCAGAACAAGGCGGCGGAGTAACCGCCAGCCAGAATTCCAAGGGAGCCCCCGATGCCCAGCTACACACCCCCCACCAAGGATCTGCAATTTGTCCTGCATGAGGTGCTGAATGCATCAACTCAGGATGTGCCAGGCTACGAAGATCTGGACGCCGAATTCACCGGGGCCGTCTTGGAAGAAGCGGGCAAAATCGCCCGCGACGTGCTTGCCCCGCTGAACGTGGTTGGGGATACCGAAGGCTGTGTGTTGGAAAATGGCGTAGTGCGCACGCCAAAAGGGTTCAAAGCTGCTTTCGATCAGATGCGCAACGGCGGCTGGACCGCCTTGGATTGCGACCCGGAATACGGCGGTCAGGGCCTGCCCTATCTGGTGCAAACCGCAGTGGGCGAAATGCTGACCTCGGCCAATATGGCGTTTCAGATGTATCCCGGCCTGACGCATGGGGCCTATTCCGCGATCCACGCCCATGGCACCGACGCGCAAAAGACGATGTATCTGCCAAAGATGGTCACCTGTGACTGGACCGGCACTATGAACCTGACCGAACCGCATTGCGGCACCGATCTGGGCCTGATGCGCACCAAGGCAGAGCCGCAGGATGATGGCAGCTACGCGATCACCGGGCAAAAGATCTTTATCTCGGCTGGCGATCACGACCTGTCGGACAATGTGATCCATCTGGTGCTGGCGAAAATCCCCGGCGGCCCCGAAGGCATCAAAGGCGTGTCACTGTTCATCGTGCCCAAATTCATGGTGAACGAGGATGGCAGCCTTGGCGACCGCAACGGCGTGTCGGTTGGCAAGATCGAAGAGAAAATGGGCATCCACGGCAATTCCACCTGTGTGATGGATTACGACAATGCGCGCGGCTTCCTTCTGGGGACCGAACACAAGGGCATGCGCGCCATGTTCACCATGATGAACGAAGCCCGGATCGCCGTCGGCCTGCAAGGGTTGGGTCAGGCGGTTGTCGCCTATGACAATGCGCTGGCCTATGCCAAGGACCGGCTTCAGGGCCGCGCCGTGACAGACACCGAAAATCCCGATGGTCCCGCCGATCCGCTGATCGTGCACCCCGATATTCGCCGCAACCTGATGGACCAGAAAAGCTTTGTCGAAGGCGCGCGAGCCTTCGGTCTGTGGGGGGCGAACCTGATCGACCAGGCACATCGCAAAGAAGACGCCGCCGCCGAAGGGCTGGTATCGCTGCTGACGCCGGTGATCAAAGGCTTCCTGACCGACAAGGGCTTTGACGGCACGATTGCCGCGCAGCAGGTCTATGGCGGTCATGGCTATATCGAGGAATGGGGCATGTCGCAGTTTGCCCGCGATGCGCGGATAGCCATGATCTACGAAGGCGCAAACGGTGTTCAAGCGCTGGATCTGGTGGGGCGCAAGCTTGCCGCCGACGGTGGCAAACATGTGATGGCCTTCTTCGACATGGTCAAAACCTTCTGCAAGGAAAACGGCGAAGTCGACGGCATGTCGGATTTCGTCACACCGCTGAAAGCCGCGTCCAAGGATCTTCAGGCAGCGGGCATGTATTTCATGCAAAACGGCATGAAGAACCCGAACGAAGCCTTGGCCGGTTCTTATGACTTCATGCATCTGTTTGGCCATGTTTGCCTGGGGCTGATGTGGGGCCGGATGGCCAAGGCCTCGCTGGATGCGCTGGCCAATGGTGCGTCAGACAGCGCCTTCTATCAGGCGAAGCTGACCACCGGGCGGTATTACATGGCACGGCAACTGCCGATGACCGCAACGCATCTTGCGCGCATCCAAAGCGGCGCGGCCCCGGTGATGGAACTGGCAGCCGAGCAATTCTAAGGCCAGAGTGGGTCCAACCCAACTGTGCACAAGGAGACGCAGAATGCCAAAACGCTTTCGCCTGACCCGCCGCTTCAACGCCGCAATGACCGAAGACGGCTATCGCCGCTTACGTCGATTTGCGGACAACGCCGGGTTGGACGAAGGCGAGGCGCTGTCCTTTGTGTTCGAACATTTCGACAGCATCACCGATGACGAGGCGCTGACCCACCGGCTGCGCCTGTTCAATTCGGAACTGGACGCGCGAAAAAGATGATCGGACATGCCACCCGCCACATTCAGGTTCCCCCTGCGGCGGAGGCCCGCGCATTTGCGTATTTGAAAAGAGAAGAAGATGCGCAGAGCGATCCACCCCCATGTCCGGCCCGGTCGTATGACGGACCAACGGCGGGACACAGGGGCTTCTCCTCTTGCGGTCATCGGCTCGCCAGCCTGTACCGCAACTGTGACGCTAGCGAGTTAACCTTAATGGTGTGTTACCGGGCGCCCGGCCCTTCTTCTCTTTCCAAATACGCAAATTCCAGACCCGCAACAGGCGGCTCACAGGAGGTTTTTTCATGACTATGCAACTCTATTGCTTCGGTGAATCCGGAAATGCCTATAAGGCCGCGCTGGCGCTGCAACTCAGCGGGCTGAAATGGGAACCCGTCTATGTGGATTTCTTCAACGGCGCCGCACGAAGCGAGGATTATCGCACAACATTGAACGAAATGGGCGAAGTGCCGGTTTTGGTGGACGGTGACACCCGCCTGACCCAATCCGGCGTGATCCAGATGTATGTGACCGAGAAGACCGGAAAATTCGGCGGCACAACTGCCGAGGAATTGCGCGAAATCATGCGTTGGGTGTTCTGGGACAATCACAAGTTTTCAAGCCAGGCGGGCGTCACCCGGTTTCTGATGAACTTCCTGCCGCCGGACCGCCGCCCCGGTCCGGTGATCGACTTTTTTCAGGGCCGGTTGAAAGCCGCTTATGGCGTGCTCGAGTCCCATTTGCAGGCGCGCGACTGGATTGTCGGCGACGGCCTCACCAACGCCGATCTCAGCTGTTGCAGCTATCTCTATTACCCAGAGCCATTTGGTTTTGACCGGGCAGACTGGCCGAATATCGACGCTTGGTTGACCCGGATTTCCGAAACACCGGGATGGAAACATCCCTATGACCTGATGCCCGGCTCGCCAGCCGACCGGGCGAAATGAGGAGGACAGGCATGACCGACGCCTATATTTACGACGCAATCCGCACTCCGCGCGGCAAGGGCCGCAAAGACGGCTCCCTGCATGAGGTGACCAGCCTGCGGCTGTCGTCGCAGGTGCTGAACGCGGTCAAGGACCGTAATGGACTAGAAGGCCATGCGGTCGAAGACGTGATCTGGGGCAATGTCACCCAGGTCGGCGAACAGGGCGGTTGTCTTGCGCGGTCCGCTGTTCTGGCCTCTGATCTGGACGAACGTATTCCCGGGCTGGCGATCAACCGGTTCTGTGCCTCGGGCATGGAGGCGGTCAACCTGGCCGCCAATCAAGTGCGCGGCGGGGCCGGATCGGCCTATATCGCGGGCGGCGTTGAAATGATGGGCCGTGTGGCCATGGGCAGTGACGGTGCCGCAATTGCCGTCGACCCCAGCCTGGCGATGGAGAGCTATTTTGTCCCGCAGGGCATTTCAGCCGACATCATTGCCACCGAATATGGATTTTCCCGTGACGACGCGGATCGGTTGGCCGTGGCCAGTCAGGAACGCGCCGCCGCAGCCTGGGCCGACAAACGGTTCGACAAATCGCTGATCACCGTGCGCGACATCAACGGTCTCGCCATTCTGGATCATGACGAATACATGCGCCCCGGCACCGATATGCAAAGCCTCGGCGCGTTGAAACCCGCCTTCAAGGACATGGGCGAGGTCATGCCCGGTTTCGACAAGGTCGCCCTGATGAAATACCCGCATCTGGAGCGGATCAACCACATCCACCATGCCGGCAATTCCAGCGGCATCGTCGATGGCGCCGCCGCCGTCCTGATCGGCAACAAGGCATTTGGCGAGGCCAATGGATTGAAACCGCGTGCGCGCATCCGCGCCACGGCCAAGATCGGCACAGATCCCACCATCATGCTGACCGGCCCGGTGCCGGTGACGCAAAAGATCCTGGCAGACAATGGCATGGCCATTTCCGACATCGACCTGTTCGAGGTCAACGAAGCCTTTGCCAGCGTCGTGCTGCGTTTCATGCAGGCGTTTGATGTCGATCACGACAAGGTCAATGTGAACGGCGGCTCTATTGCCATGGGGCACCCGCTGGGCGCGACCGGCGCGATCATCATCGGCACCCTGCTGGATGAGCTGGAGCGCAGCGGCAAAGGCGTCGGCCTTGCCACGCTTTGCATCGCCTCCGGCATGGGCGCGGCCACGATCATCGAACGGGTCTGATCCGCGACGACGCCAACAATCGAGACATCCGCCGGCAACGGCAGGACCAGGAATATCTGTGACAGGAGTTACAAGATGAGTGATTTCACCATGACCACGGGCGACGACGGCGTCGCCACGATCACATGGGATGTGACCGACAAAAGCATGAACGTGCTGTCGCTGGAAGGTTTGGCCGAACTTGACAGCCATATCGAGGCCGCGCTGGGCGATGATGCAATCAAGGGGGTGATCATCACCTCGGCCAAGGCCGATTTTGCCGGCGGCATGGATCTGAACGTGATTGCCAAGATGAAGGAAAGCGCGGGCGACGATCCGGCGCGCGGGCTTTTTGACGGGATCATGCAGATGCATGGTTTGTTGCGCAAAATCGAACGGGCCGGCATGGACGCCAAGACCAACAAGGGCGGCAAACCGATTGCCGCCGCCCTGCCCGGCACTGCGCTGGGCATCGGGCTGGAAATCCCGCTGGCCTGCCACCGGATCTTTGCCGCCGACAATCCCAAGGCCAAGATCGGCCTGCCGGAAATCATGGTTGGCATCTTTCCCGGTGCCGGCGGCACCACCCGATTGGTGCGCAAGATGGGGGCGATGGCGGCCTCGCCCTTCCTGCTGGAGGGCAAGTTGTCGGACCCGAAAAAGGCCAAGATGGCTGGGATCATTGACGAAGTCGCCGAAGACCCGGTTGCGGCCGCCCGTGAATGGATCTTGTCGGGGCCAAAGATCGTCAAACCCTGGGACGAAAAAGGCTATAAAATCCCCGGTGGCGCGCCCTATCACCCGGCGGGTTTCATGACGTTTGTGGGTGCATCCGCGATGGTCAACGGCAAGACCAAGGGCGTCTATCCGGCGGCCAAGGCATTGCTTTCGGCGGTCTATGAAGGCGCATTGGTGCCGTTTGACACCGCGTTGAAAATCGAAGCCCGCTGGTTCACCAATGTGCTGATGAATCCGTCGTCCAGTGCAATGATCCGGTCGCTGTTCATCAACAAGGAAGCGCTGGAAAAAGGCGCAAACCGCCCCGAGGCACCCGACCAACGGGTGAAGAAGGTTGGTGTTCTGGGGGCCGGCATGATGGGGGCCGGCATCACATTGGTCTCGGCTCTGGCGGGGATCAAGGTTGTGTTGATCGACCAGAAACAGGAAGCGGCGGACAAGGGCAAAGCCTATGCCGCCGAATACATGGATCAGGGCATCAAGCGCAAAAAGGCGACCGAAGAGAAAAAGACCGCCCTGTTGGGGCTGATCGAGGCGACCACAGATTACGCGGCGCTGGCCGATTGTGATCTGATCATCGAGGCCGTGTTCGAAGACCCCAAGATCAAGGCCGAAGTGACCGCCGCGGTCGAAGCGGTTGTTGGCGCGGATTGCATCTTTGCCTCCAATACCTCGACCCTGCCGATCACCGAACTGGCCAAGGCCAGCAAACGGCCCGAGCAGTTCATCGGCATTCACTTCTTCTCGCCGGTCGAGAAAATGATGCTGGTCGAGATCATCAAAGGCAAGGCAACCGGTGATCGCGCGGTGGCCAAGGCGCTGGATTACGTGCGCCAGATCCGCAAGACGCCGATCGTGGTCAATGACGCGCGCTTCTTCTATGCCAACCGCTGCATCATTCCCTACATCAACGAAGGCCTGCGCATGGTGGCCGAAGGGGTTGCCCCGGCGTTGATCGAAAATGCCGCCAAAATGGTGGGCATGCCGCTGGGACCGTTGCAATTGGTCGACGAAACCTCGGTCGATCTGGGCGCAAAGATCGCCCGCGCGACCAAGGCGGCGATGGGCGATGCCTATCCCGATGGCGCGGTGGACGAGGTGATCTTCTGGATGGAGGCGCAGGGCCGGTTGGGTCGCAAGACCGCTGCGGGCTTCTATGACTATGATGAAAAGGGCAAGCGCACCGGCCTCAGCGAAGCCGTCAAAGCGCAATACCCGGCATCCGATGACCAGCCTGACCTGATCGAGGTGCAGCATCGTCTGCTGTTCGCACAGGTGCTGGAGGCGGTGCGCGCGCTGGAAGAAGGCGTGCTTGAGGACATCCGCGAAGGCGACGTCGGTGCGATCCTTGGCTGGGGCTTTGCGCCCTGGTCCGGCGGCCCGTTCAGCTGGCTCGACATGTTGGGCGCGCCTTATGCGGCAGACCGCTGTGACCAACTGACCGCGACGTATGGCGACCGGTTTGCCTGTCCTGATCTGCTGCGCGACATGGCGGCAAAAAATCAGGACTTCTACACCCGGTTCGCCAAGGCCCAAACCGCCGCATAAAAAAGTCGGCCAGTGGAAGCGCTCCACTGGCCGACCGCTGTTTGCCGGGCAATTTCCAACCTACTTTACGTTGGTCACAATCGCCCCAAGCTCTGCCGCAACATCACCAATCTGCCCCATGGCATCCACGCGCTGCAACACGCCTTTGCCTTGGTAATAGTCGATCAGCGGGGCGGTTTGCGCGTGATAGGCCTCTAGCCGCGAGGCGACGGTTTCCGCATTGTCATCGGCGCGGCGTTTGAAATCGCTGCCGCCGCAATTGTCACAGACATCCGCCACCGCAAGAGGTTTGAAACTGTCGTGATACCCTTCACCGCAGCTGGCACAGGTAAACCGCCCGGAAATCCGGGTGACCATGGCGGCATCTTCGACATCCAGTGAGATCGCGGCATTGATGCCGGTGCCGGTCTCGCTCAGCAGTGTATCCAGCGCCTCGGCCTGCACAATCGTGCGCGGGAACCCGTCGAGGATCACACCCTTGGCGGTGTCCCCCTCGGCCAGACGATCGCGCAGGATGGCAATCACGATCTCGTCCGAAACAAGGCCGCCGGCCTCCATCACGGCTTTGGCGGATTTGCCGGCCTCGGTGCCCGCAGCCACCGCAGCCCGCAGCAGATCTCCGGTCGAGAGCTGGGCAAGGCCGAACTTCTCTTCCAGCATCCGGGCCTGGGTGCCTTTGCCTGCGCCGGGCGGCCCAAGCAGAATGAGGATGACGTCGGGGGTCATTCGGGGTGTTCCATCCATCACGTTCAGGCCCTGTTCATGCGGTTTTCAATCAGATCATCCACCACCGACGGATCTGCCAGTGTCGATGTATCGCCCAGCGCGCCAAAATCGTTTTCGGCGATTTTGCGCAGGATACGGCGCATGATCTTGCCCGAGCGGGTTTTTGGCAGGCCGGGGGCCCATTGCACCAGATCGGGGCTGGCAATCGGGCCGATTTCCGTGCGGACCCAGGTCCGCAGCTCTTTCATCAGCTCGTCTGACGGCTCGATCCCGTTCATCAGGGTGACATAGCAATAAATGCCCTGCCCCTTGATCGCATGCGGATAGCCAACCACCGCGGCCTCGGCCACCTTGGCATGGGCGACAAGCGCGCTTTCGACTTCGGCGGTGCCCATCCGGTGGCCAGACACGTTGATCACATCATCAACCCGACCCGTGATCCAATAATCCCCATCTTCGTCGCGACGGCAGCCATCACCAGAGAAATAATAGCCTTTGTAATCGCTGAAATAGGTCTTCTCGAACCGCTCATGATCGCCCCAGACAGTGCGCATCTGTGCAGGCCAGCTGTCGGCGATGACCAGCACGCCCTCGACACCGTTGCCTTCGATCACCTCGCCGGTTGTCGGCTCCAGCACCAGGGGTTTCACCCCAAAGAAAGGCCGCTGGGCCGATCCGGGCTTCAACTCATGCGCGCCGGGCAGTGGCGTCATCATGTGGCCGCCGGTTTCGGTCTGCCACCATGTATCGACGATCGGGCAATTGCCCTTGCCGACCACATCATTGTACCAATTCCAGGCTTCGGGGTTGATCGGCTCGCCCACGGTGCCCAGCAGGGTCAGCGACGACAGATCGCATTTTTCAACAAACTCCGGCCCCTGCCCCATCAGCGCACGAATGGCGGTGGGGGCGGTGTAGAACTGGTTCACCTTGTGCTTTTCACAGACCTGCCAGAAACGCGACGCATCCGGATAGGTTGGCACGCCTTCGAACATCAGCGTGGTCGCGCCATTGGCCAGCGGGCCATAGACGATATAGCTGTGGCCGGTGACCCAGCCGACATCGGCCGTACACCAATAAACATCGCCGTCGTGATAATCGAACGTGATTTCATGCGTCATCGCCGCATAGACCAGATAGCCGCCGGAACAATGCACCACGCCCTTTGGCTGGCCGGTGGAGCCAGAGGTATAAAGCACGAACAACGGATCTTCTGCATTCACCTCAACCGGGGAAAAGCTGCTGTCCGCCTCTGCTGACAGCGCATTGTAATCATAGTCACGCCCATCGACCCAGGTGGTCTGGCCGCCGGTGCGTTTGACCACCAGACATTTGACCGTGTCCTTGGTGTGCAACAGCGCCTTGTCAGCGTTCGATTTCAACGCGGTCTTGCGTCCGCCGCGCGGGGCCTCGTCCGCGGTGATCAGAACCTTGGCATCACAGCCATTGATCCGCGCGCCCAGCGCATCGGGCGAAAACCCGGCAAAGACGATGGAATGAATCGCGCCAATCCGCGCACAGGCCAGCATGGCATAAGCCGCTTCGGGGATCATCGGCAGATAGATCACCACCCGGTCGCCCTTGGTCACGCCCATATCCGTCAGGACATTGGCCATCTTGCAGGTTTTGTCGTGCAATTCCTGATAGGTGATGTGCTGGGCGGCCTCGCCTGGATCATCCGGTTCAAAAATGATCGCAGTCTGCGCGCCACGGGTCGCCAGATGCCGGTCAATGCAATTGGCCGATACGTTCAGCGTGCCGTCGTGATACCATTTGATGCGAATATCACCGGGGGCAAAGCTGACATCCTTGATCTGAGTATAAGGTTTGATCCAGTTAATGCGCTTGCCCTGTTCGGCCCAGAATGCATCGGGATCAGCGATGGATGCGGCATACATTTCGTCATATTTCGCGGCATCGACATGGTACTGGCGTGCGGAATCAGTGTTGGGCATATGCTCCCCCCTCGTATTTTCAGGATCCGGGGCGATCAATGGCTCCTCCATCTGCTCCGGACATCCTCGTTGGCGCGAGTTTACAGAGGAATGCGGGAATTGCCTCTAGGTCACGGCAACCAGAGACTTTTTCTGTAAATAAATCCACAATACCATCTGAAAACCTGTAAAGCTTCGAACAACCTAGGCCTGTATTTCATCCTTATGTCAAACGGTTACAAGTTCATTTGCAGAGCAGGCCGTGCTGTAAACTTTCGGTGATCAGCGCGACTTTGGCCGCTAACTTTCTTGCGTTTGACCTGCGACAAATGCGCATATCTTGCCACGGCGACACCATCGGCGGTGTTTTCATTGCCCGTTACCCCGGCCTGTTTCCCGCAACTTGACCGGGGCCACGGTCCAGACCCGGCAGGCAATCGCCAACTGGATCTCGCGGCTGTCGGGCATCGACGCCACCCGCCGAAATGCGCCACTGGACGCCCGATCTTGCCAGGCCTATAAGCGAGACAAGATGGCTTATTTCGCGATCATCATTCGAATTACATGCCCGGCGCTCTGATACATCGAGCCGCCGGGACAAGGCGTATGGGCAACCGCGCCGCCAGACCCCCACATAGTTGAAGACCCTGATAGAACAATCCGACGAAGGACGCCCAAAATGTGCGCCGATACGCCAGAAACACCCCAAGCCGACTATAAAGACACCCTGAACCTGCCGAAGACCGATTTCCCGATGCGCGCAGGCCTGCCCAAACGCGAGCCGACATGGCTCGACCGGTGGGAAAAGATCGGTGTCTATGACCGCCTGCGGGCCAAGTCAGAGGGCCGCCAGCCCTTTACCCTGCACGACGGCCCGCCCTATGCCAACGGCCATCTGCACATCGGCCATGCGCTGAACAAGACGATCAAGGACATGATCGTCCGCTCGCATCAGATGATGGGATATGAGGCGCGTTATATCCCGGGTTGGGATTGCCACGGTCTGCCGATCGAATGGAAGATCGAAGAGCAATACCGCAAGAAGGGCAAGAACAAGGACGAAATCGACGTCATTGATTTCCGTCAGGAATGCCGGAAGTTTGCCGAAGGTTGGGTCGATGTACAGCGGGAAGAGTTCAAGCGCCTCGGCATCACCGGCAATTGGCCCAAGCCCTATCTGACAATGGATTTCCACGCCGAACGCGTGATCGCCGCCGAGTTCCAGAAATTCCTGATGAACGGCACGCTGTATCAGGGTTCCAAACCGGTGATGTGGTCGCCGGTCGAAAAAACCGCCCTGGCCGAGGCCGAGGTGGAATACCACGACAAGGAAAGCTTCACCATCTGGGTGAAATTCCGCGTACAAACCGCCGGTGATTTGCAGGACGCCAAGGTTGTGATCTGGACGACAACCCCCTGGACCATCCCGTCAAACAAGGCCGTGGTTTACGGTGCCGACTATTCTTATGGTCTTTATGAGGTCACAAGCACGCCGGACGAATGCTGGGCCGAGGTCGGCGAACGCTTCATCCTCGCGGACAAGCTGGCCGCAGCCACCTTTGCCCGGGCCCGTCTTGAAGATGGCATGTGGACCCGCGTGCGCGATGTGCCCTCGGATGAATTGGCGGACCTGTCGCTGTCCCACCCGCTGGCGGGTGCCGAAGGCAGCAATGGCGAATGGGATGACCCCCGCGATTTCCGCGCCGCCGATTTCGTCACCGACGAAGAAGGCACCGGATTCGTGCATTGCGCGCCCAGCCACGGGATGGAGGAATATGAACTCTATCGCGATCTCGGCATGCTTGAACAGGTCATCACCTACAATGTGATGGATGACGGCGGCTTCCGCGCCGACCTGCCGTTCTTTGGTGGCAAATACATCCTGAACCGCAAGGGCGGCGAAGGCGATGCCAACAAGACCGTGATCGACAAACTGGTCGAGGTCGGCGGCCTGTTGGCGCGTGGCAAGATCAAACACTCCTACCCGCACAGCTGGCGCTCCAAGGCGCCGGTGATCTATCGCAACACGCCGCAATGGTTTGCTGCGGTCGACAAAGCGGTGGGCGATGGCCAGGACACCTATGGCACCACCATCCGTGAACGCGCCCTGACATCCATCGACCAATTGGTGAACTGGACGCCCAAAACCGGGCGCAACCGGCTCTATTCGATGATCGAAACCCGCCCAGATTGGGTTCTGTCGCGCCAGCGCGCCTGGGGCGTGCCGCTGACCTGTTTCACCCGCAAGGGCGCGTTGCCGACCGACGATGATTACCTCTTGCGCGACGAAGCGGTGAATGCCCGCATCCTTGAGGCGTTCGAAGCCGAAGGCGCCGATGCCTGGTACAAGGATGGCGCCAAGGAACGTTTCCTCGGCGATGCCTACAACGCCGACGACTGGGATCAGGTGTTCGACATCCTCGATGTCTGGTTCGACAGCGGCTCGACCCATGCCTTTGTGCTGCGCGACCGCGAAGACGGCACCGAAGACGGCATCGCAGACGTCTATATGGAAGGCACCGACCAACACCGCGGCTGGTTCCATTCCTCGATGTTGCAGGCCTGCGGCACCAAGGGCCGCGCGCCCTATCGCAATGTGGTGACCCACGGCATGACCCTGGACGAAAAAGGGTTCAAGATGTCGAAGTCCATCGGCAACACCATCGCGCCCGATCAGGTCGTGAAACAATATGGCGCAGACATCCTGCGGCTTTGGGTGTCGCAGACCGACTATACTGCGGATCAACGGATCGGGCCGGAAATCCTCAAAGGTGTGGCCGACAGCTATCGCCGCCTGCGCAATACCATGCGGTTCATGTTGGGGGCGCTGGCGCATTTCGAGGAAAGCGACCGGATGGACCCGGCCGATATGCCAGAGCTTGAACGCTATGTGCTGCACCGGCTGGCCGAATTGGATCATGCCGTGCGCAAGGGCTATGGCGCCTTTGATTTCCAGGGCGTGTTCCAGCAATTGTTCAACTTCGCCACGCTTGAGCTCAGCGCCTTCTACTTCGACATCCGCAAGGATGCGCTGTACTGCGATGGCGACACCGCTCGCCGCCGCGCGGCACGCACGGTGATGGACATCCTGTTCCAGCGTTTGACCACCTGGTTGGCCCCGGTGCTGGTCTTCACCATGGAAGAGGTCTGGCTGGAACGGTTCCCCGGCGAGGACAGCTCGGTCCACCTGGCCGATTTCCCCGATACCCCCGCCGATTGGCTGGACGAGCCGCTGGCGGCGAAATGGGCCCAGGTCCGTCGCGCACGGCGCTCCGTCACCGCCGCGCTCGAGGTGCAGCGCACAAACAAGGTCATCGGCGCCTCGCTTGAGGCGGCACCGGTGGTGCATGTGCGTGACCCGGACATGCTGGCGGCGTTGAAATCGGTCGACTTCGACGACATCTGCATCACCTCCGGCATGTCGCTGACCGGCGACCCGCAACCAAGCGAGGCCTTCCGCCTGCCGGAAATCGACGGTGTGGGCGTGGTGTTCGAAAGCGCCGAGGGCGACAAATGCCAACGCTGCTGGAAAATCCTGCCCGACGTTGGCAGCCACAGCCACCCCGCCACCTGCAAACGCTGCAACGACGCGCTGAGCTAAAGCCGCCCAAAATCTGGCCTTCCCCGGCTTCTTCTGTTCAAAAATATCCTGGGGGAGGCCAAAGGCCGGGGGCGAAGCCCCCTAAACTTTCAAAACTGAGGCGAAGCCCCCTATTTTTCTCTACTGGGGCCACTTTCTTCAACTGGGGCCACGGCCTCGGCATTTTCAAACCAAAACAATGCCACCGCCCCCCCCAGCCCCACATTAATGCACACTCGATGTGCACCCCTTGGGATCGGTGGGCATGCGCCTTACGTCCCATCCCAACTGGATGCAGCCAAGGATAGATCAATGACCGATACCTACACCCCCCCCGAAGTCTGGACATGGGAAGCCCAAAACGGCGGTACTTTTGCCTCGACTAACCGGCCCATTGCCGGGGCGACCCATGACAAGGAGCTGCCGGTCGGCGAGCATCCCTTTCAGCTACACTCCCTGGCGACGCCCAATGGGGTCAAAGTGAACATCATGTTCGAAGAGTTGCTGGAGGCCGGATATGCCGCCGAATACGATGCCTGGCCAATCCGCATTGGCGACGGCGATCAATTCGGGTCCGGCTTTGTCGAAATCAACCCGAACTCCAAAATCCCGGCCCTGATCGACCGCTCGGGCGACAAACCGGTGCGCGTGTTC
Source organism: Marinovum sp. J2-8 (assembly GCF_055808435.1). Classification (NCBI taxonomy): domain Bacteria; kingdom Pseudomonadati; phylum Pseudomonadota; class Alphaproteobacteria; order Rhodobacterales; family Roseobacteraceae; genus Marinovum; species Marinovum sp. J2-8. The sequence continues at coordinate 31,796 of NZ_JBVVRZ010000014.1, forward strand.
GAAAGCGCCGCAATCCTGATGCATCTGTCGGAAAAATTCGACAACGCGTTTCAGGTCAAGGATCCCGGCGATCGCGCCGAAATGCTATCCTGGCTGTTCTGGCAGATGGGCAGCGCGCCATATCTGGGCGGCGGGTTCGGCCATTTCTACGCCTATGCGCCGGAAAAATGGCAATATCCGATTGATCGCTTCGCAATGGAGGTCAAGCGCCAGCTGGACGTATTGGACCGGCATCTCGCGGACAAGGATTGGATGGCGGGCGACACCTATACCATCGCCGATATCGCGATCTGGCCCTGGTACGGCAATCTTGTGCTGGGGCGCCAGTACAATGCCGGCAAATTCCTGGACGTCGACAGCTACACCAATGTTGTGGACTGGGCCAAACGGATCGACGCGCGCCCCGCGGTACAGCGCGGGCGCAAGGTGAACCGCCTGTTTGGCGAGCCTGAGACGCAACTGCACGAACGTCACGCGGCATCGGATTTCGACACCAAGACGCAGGACAAGCTCGAAAGCGCCTAAGTGAAACAGCAGGAATCGGATTGTGCCTTGCCCCGGCAAAGGCCAATCTGATCCCATGCCAGAACGCGCGATAAAAACACCGGTCGGATATCTGACCTTGATCGAGACCGACGGCGCGATTTCGTCGGTCTCGTGGCGCGGCGGTGACAGGAATGCTTCGGATCTGTTGGACCGGGCCGAAATCCAAGTGAACGCCTATTTTTCAAACGAAATCACCGAATTCGACCTGCCGTTTGCGCCCCAAGGTTCGGATCTTGTCAAACGCACCTGCGCTGCGATGACGCGCATTCCCTTTGGCGAAACCCGCACCTATGGCGATTTGGCCCGCGAGCTTGGCGCACCCGCCCAGGCAATTGGTCAGGCCTGCGGCGCCAACCCCATTCCGGTGCTGATCCCCTGCCACCGCATACTTGCGGCAAACGGGCTTGGCGGTTTTTCCGGCGCGGGTGGTGTGGAAACCAAGGTCTGGTTACTTCGCCACGAAGGCGCGGCCGGATTGCTGATCTGAACCGCGCCGCACGCCGCGTTTCAATCCCGGCGCGGGTCGCGCGGATAGGTGCCGAGGATTTCCAGCATATCGGTGAAATAATCCAATTCTTCCAACGCCCGTGCCACGGCCGGATCTTCGGGATGCCCCTCGATGTCGGCATAAAACTGCGTCGCGGTGAACGATCCGCCCACCATATAGCTTTCCAGTTTGGTCATGTTGACGCCATTGGTGGCAAAACCGCCCATCGCCTTGTACAGCGCCGCCGGGATGTTGCGCACCTGAAACACAAATGTCGTCAGCATGCCGTGATCGCCGCGCCGCGCCATATTGGCCTCGCGTCCCATCAACAGAAACCGGGTGGTGTTATGGGCGTGATCTTCGATATGGCGGGCCAGAATCTCCAGCCCGTGAATTTCCGCCGCCATGTCCGAGGCCAGCACGCCCGATGTGCGGTCCCCGCTGACCGCCAATTCCGCCGCAGCGCCGGCGCTGTCGGCGGCTGATTCCCCGTGAATGCCGTGCTGTTTCAAAAACGATGCACATTGCGGCAACAACACCAGATGGGCGCGCACTTTTTGAATGTCTTCGATTATCACACCGGGATGCGCCATCAGGCTGACATGCACCCGCACAAAAGCCTCATCAACGATATGCAGACCGCTTTCCGGCAACAGGCGGTGAATGTCGGCCACCCGGCCATACGTGGTGTTTTCCACCGGCAACATCGCCAGATCCGCCGCACCCGATGTCACCGCCGCAATCACATCGTCAAAACTGGCACAGGGCAGCGCCTCCATGTCGGGACGTGCATCACGACAGGCCTCATGACTGTAGGCCCCCGGTTCGCCCTGAAAGGCAATACGTCCGTTCATGGTATTTTTCCGTCTTTTTGGCCCGGTTTCAGCATGAGATGGGCGTTTCGTCGCGGCTTCTATACCTTGCCACCGGCAAGGGGAAGACGTAAGACCCGAAGCAAGGATCGGACGTAAGGACGCGCGTGTTATGGATACAATGACCTCGACCAAGATTCTGGGTGGCTTCTGCGGAGCATTCCTGATCTTCCTCTTGGGCAAATGGGCCGCTGAAGAGCTTTATCATACCGGTGGTGGCCACGGCGACCACGCTGAACAGGCATATGTGATCGACACCGGCGAAGAGTCCGGCGGTGGCGATGTGGCCGAAGGCCCGACATTCGCCGAATTGCTGGCCAGCGCCGACATCGCCAAGGGCGAAAAAGTGTACGGCAAATGCCGGGCTTGTCACAAAATCGAAGACGGTGTGAACAGCACCGGACCATCGCTTTATGACATTGTTGGCCGCACGGTCGGCAGCGAAGAAGGTTTCGGCTATTCCGGCTCGCTTGTTGCGGTGGCCGATGTCTGGACCCCCGAGGCGCTTGACGGTTTCCTGGCCAATCCCAAGGGATTTGCACCGGGCACCAAAATGTCCTTTGCTGGTTTGAAAAAACCTGAGGACCGCGCCAATATCGTGGCTTGGCTGGACAGTCTCGACAACTGATCACTGCCAAAAACACAAGCTATTCGGCCGCTGCACCCCGGTGCAGCGGCTTTTTCTTTGCCAATTGGCCGTGATCACCGTCGATCACGGAATATCAACTTGAATAAGGTCTCTCTGGCCATCTACCGTAATAACAACAGAGTATTGGCCACATCTTTGGCATGTCCAGCTTCGGAGGATTCCATGATCAAGCCCCGCCAGCCCCTTCAAACCCCAAAGGCACAGGCCGCAGCCCGCCCCCGGCCCGTGGCCCTGCCCAGAGCGGTGACTGCGCTGAGCGGATTGATACTTGTGGCGGGTCTGGCCGCCGGTCTTGCCACCTCTGCCTTTGGTCAGGATGCGGCATCCGACGACACCACGATCATCAAAAGCCACGGCTATTCCTATTTTGGCAATCTCGACTATCCGCCAGACTATGCGCATTTCGACTTTGTGAACCCGGATGCGCCCAAGGGCGGGGAAATCACCCTGGCCGCGACCGGCACATTCGACAGCCTCAATCCCTATTCCCGCAAGGGGCGTTCGGGGGCTCTGACCTCGATCCAATACGATCAGCTGATTGAATCGGTCGAAGATTCGGTGGGGCAATACTATGGGATTCTCGCCCACAGCCTTGAATACCCCGAAAGCAAGGATTGGGTGATCTTCCACCTGCGCCCTGAAGCGACGTTTTGGGATGGCACGCCCGTGACCGCAGAGGATGTGGTCTATTCCCACAAATTATTCATCACCCAGGGCTTGCCGTCGTATGCACAGGCCGTCAGCCGCATGGTAACAAGCGCCGAGGCGCTGGATGATCACACGGTGAAATTCACCTTCAACCCGGAAACATCCAAACGGTCGCGGATTGAAACTGTGGGCTCGACGCCTGCGTTTTCCAAAGCCTGGTTCGAGGCGGACGAAACCCGCCGTCTGGATGAACCCCGGCTGGAAGTGGCAGTTGGATCAGGGCCTTACAAGCTCGACAATTACGACATCAACCGCCGAATCGTCTACAAACGCCGCGACGATTACTGGGGCAAGGATCTGCCGTTCAACAAGGGTCGCTACAATTACGATTCGATCCGGCTGGAATATTTCTCTGATCAAACCGCCAGCTTCGAGGCCTTCAAAGCCGGCGAATATACCATCCGCGTCGAAAGCGACCCCAAGGTCTGGGCCTCGGGCTATGACTTTCCCAAGGTGGATGAAGGTTCGGTCGTGAAAATGGAACTGCCCGACGGCAATCCGCCCAACCCGACGGGATTCGTTTTCAACCTGGGCAAGCCCAACCTGCAGGACAAAACCGTGCGCGAGGCAATTGCCCTGGCGTTCAACTTTGAATGGACCAATGAATCGCTGCTTTACGGCCTGTATTCGCAGCGCTCCTCCTTTATCGAGGGCACCCCGCTGGAGGCCAAGGATATTCCCGAAGGCGAAGAACTCGCCTTCTTGCAGGGGTTGGGCGATGTGGTGCCGCCGGAATTGCTGAGCGAGCCTGTGCGCGTGTCGCATTCCTCGGGTGCTTCGCGGCTGAACGATCGCGGCAATCTGCGTCAGGCCTCCAAACTTCTGGAAGCGGCCGGTTGGGTTGTCGGTGATGACGGTGTGCGCCGCAATGCACAGGGTCAGACCCTGAAATTGACCATGCTCTATCCGTCCAACATCCAGGATTGGTGGATGCGATGCATGACACCTATGCCCAGAACCTGACGCAGATCGGTGTTGATGTGAAATTGGACAAGGTCGATCCGGCGCAATACACCGACCGCCGCCGCGAACGTGACTTCGACATGCTCTATTCCACGACCTACGATCCTTTCCTGTCCACCGGGGGCGGGCTCAGCCAGATGTATGGCTCTCAGGAGGCTGAATTCAGCCTGTTCAACCCCGCCGGACTGGCCAGCCCGCTGGTCGATGCGATCATCGAAGCCTCCTTTGTCACTGACAATCAGGCCGATCAGGATGTTGCGTTGCGCGCGTTGGATCGGGCATTGCGCTATGAGTTCTTTGTCGTGCCCACCGGCTATATCGCCGATTACTGGGTGGCGGCCTATGACATGTACCGCCATCCCGAAACGCTGCCGCCTTATGCGCTGGGTTATCTTGATTTCTGGTGGATTGACCCCGACCGCGAAGCGGATCTGAAATCGAAAGGCATCCTGAAGTAAATGGGCGCCTATATCCTACGACGGCTGTTGCTGATCATTCCGACCCTTTTGGGCATCATGATCATCAATTTCGCTCTGATTCAGTTTGTGCCCGGTGGCCCGATTGAACAATATATCGCCCAGTTCGAAGGCGAAGGTGACGTGTTTGGCGGGTTTGCCGGTGGCGAATCCGGCGCCGGGCCGGAAACCGAAGACAACGATTATGTGGGCGGTCGTGGGCTGCCCAAGGAGTTCCTGGAAAAGCTGGAAATCGAATTCGGCTTTGCCCGTATCGTCTGTGAAGAAGGGTTCACCGGCACGCCTTCGCTGACCGATCCCGCCTGCGTCAAAGAAGCGATCGGCATGGGCGAACGGTTCCTCATCATGATGGGCAATTACATGCGGCTCGACTTCGGCGAGAGTTATTTCCGCTCGATCGGCGTGCTGGAACTGGTGGTGGAAAAACTGCCGGTGTCGATCACGCTGGGCCTTTGGTCGACGTTGATCGCCTATATGGTGTCGATCCCGCTGGGCATTCGCAAGGCGGTGCATGACGGATCGGCCTTTGATACCTGGACATCGGGCGTGATCATCGTGGCCTATGCCATTCCCGGCTTCTTGTTTGCCATTCTGTTGCTGGTGCTGTTCGCCGGCGGGTCGTATTGGCAGATCTTTCCCTTGCGCGGGCTGACATCGGAAAATTTTGACAGCCTCAGCTTGTTTGGCAAGATCGGCGATTACATCTGGCATATCGCGCTGCCGGTGATTGCCTCGACAATCTCGGCCTTTGCCACATTGACGCTTTTGACCAAGAACAGCTTCATGGACGAGATCAAGAAACAATATGTCATCACCGCCCGCGCCAAGGGACTGAGCGAGAGCCGGGTTCTTTACGGCCATATCTTCCGCAATGCCATGCTGATCGTGATTGCCGGTTTTCCGGCGGTGTTCATCGGTGTGTTCTTTGGCGGTTCGATCATCATCGAAACCATCTTTTCGCTCGACGGTTTGGGCCGGTTGGGGTTCGAGGCCACGGTCGCCCGTGACTATCCGGTGATCTTTGGCACGCTGTTTGTCTTTGGCCTGCTTGGGCTTGTGGTCGGCATTCTGTCGGACCTGATGTATGTCTTTGTCGATCCGCGCATCGACTTTGAAAAGCGTGAGGGCTAGACCATGGCGCTTTCCCCGATCAACCAGCGCCGCTGGCGCAATTTCAAGAAAAACCGCCGCGCGTTGTGGTCGTTGATCATCTTTCTGTTTGTCTTTGGTCTGACGCTCTTTGCCGAGTTTCTGGCCAACGACAAACCGATCATGGTCAAATATCGCGGCGAGATCTTCACGCCGGTGTTCAATTTCTATCCCGAAACCGCCTTTGGTGGTGATTTCAAGACCGAAGCGATCTATCGCGATATCGAGGTCAAATGCCTGATCCGCACCGGCGGGCTTGAGGCCTGCTGGGACGACCCCGAAGGCATGATCGAAACCGTCGATGCCGGTGGCACGCCAGAGGGCGATTTCGTCAAGGGCTGGGCGCTTTGGCCGCCCATCCCGTACAGCTTTGACACGCCCGTGGATCGCCCCGGCGCGGCCCCCCTGCCCCCGAACGGGCAGAACTGGCTGGGCACCGATGACACCAAACGCGACGTGCTGGCCCGGATCATCTATGGTTTCCGGCTGTCGATCCTGTTCACGTTGATTGTCACGACGCTGGCCTCGGTGATCGGTATCATTGCCGGTGCCTTGCAGGGTTATTTCGGTGGCTGGCTTGACCTTATCTTCCAGCGGGTGATCGAAATCTGGGGCGCGACCCCCAGTCTTTATATCATCATCATCCTGTTCGCGATTCTGGGGCGTGGTTTCTGGCTTCTGGTGTTCCTGATGGTGCTCTTTGGCTGGACCTCGCTGGTGGGTGTGGTGCGGGCCGAATTCCTGCGCGCCCGCAATCTGGAATATGTTCGCGCGGCCAAGGCATTGGGCGTGTCCAACATCACCATCATGTTCCGCCACATGCTGCCCAATGCGATGGTGGCCACCGTCACCTTCCTGCCGTTCATCGTGACCGGCACCATTGGTGCGCTGGCTTCTCTCGACTTCCTCGGCTTTGGATTGCCATCGTCGTCGCCCTCGCTGGGCGAGCTGACATTGCAGGCGAAACAGAACCTTCAGGCCCCCTGGCTGGCCTTCACCTCTTTCTTTGTCTTTGCCTTCATGTTGTCGCTTCTGGTCTTCATCTTCGAAGGTGTACGCGACGCATTCGACCCAAGGAAAACATTCGCATGACGGCGCTGCTTACGGTCAAAAATCTTGAGGTCGGCTTTCGTCAGGACGGCAAGCGTACGGCCGCCGTCAAAGGCGTATCGTTCGAAGTCGCGCGTGGCGAAACCGTGGCGCTGGTTGGGGAATCCGGCTCTGGCAAATCGGTGACCGCGCTGTCGACCGTGTCGCTTTTGGGTGGGTCATCGGATGTTTCGGGGTCTGTGACCTATGATGGTCGCGAAATGGTCGGCGCGGATGAACGCACCCTGCGCCAGATCCGCGGCAACGACATTTCGTTCATCTTTCAGGAACCGATGACATCGCTCAATCCGCTGCACACGCTGGAAAAACAGCTGCGTGAAAGCATGGAGTTGCACCAGAATGTCACCGGGGCGGAGGCGCGTTCGCGCATCATCGACCTGCTGCACAAGGTTGGCATTCGCAATCCAGAGGACCGGTTGGGCGCTTACCCGCATCAGCTGTCTGGCGGGCAACGCCAGCGGGTGATGATCGCCATGGCGCTGGCAAACGGCCCGCATCTCTTGATCGCGGATGAACCGACCACCGCGCTGGATGTGACCATTCAGGCGCAGATCCTCGACCTGCTGGCGGACCTCAAGACCAAAGAAAACCTCAGCATGTTGTTCATCACCCATGATCTGGGCATCGTGCGCCGCATCGCTGATCGGGTCTGTGTGATGAAGGATGGCGAAATCGTCGAAACCGGGCCGACGGATGAAATTTTCACCAATCCCAATCATCCCTACACCCAGAAATTGCTGGCCGCCGAAAGCACGGGCCACCCCGATCCGGTTGCTCCAGATGCGCCCGTGGTGGCCGAAGCCCGGAACCTGAAGATCTGGTTCCCGATCCAGAAGGGGCTGCTGAAACGCACGGTCGGCCATGTGAAGGCGGTGAACGACGCCACATTTTCGGTACGTGCCGGGGAAACCATCGGCATCGTTGGCGAAAGCGGCTCTGGCAAGACAACTCTGGCGCTTGCGATGATGCGATTGATTGCCTCCGAAGGTGGGATGACCTTTGACGGTCAGGATCTGCGGCAATTCTCGACCCGCAATCTGCGCCGATTGCGGTCTGAAATGCAGATCGTGTTTCAGGATCCCTTTGGCTCGCTCTCGCCGCGCATGTCCGCCGGTCAGATCATCGCCGAAGGGCTGGGCGTGCATGGCACCGACGGCGACACCCGCCCAGAGCGGGACATCGTGGCAGAGGTGATGGCAGAGGTCGGGCTGGACCCCGCCATGATGGATCGCTACCCGCATGAGTTTTCCGGCGGTCAGCGTCAGCGGATCGCAATTGCCCGCGCCATGATCCTGCGCCCGAAACTGGTGGTTCTGGACGAACCGACCTCGGCATTGGATATGACGGTACAGGTGCAGATCGTCGAACTGCTGCGCGACCTGCAACGCAAATACGGGCTGGCCTATCTGTTCATCAGTCACGACCTCAAGGTCGTCCGCGCCATGTCACATTACGTCATGGTGATGAAGCAGGGCGACGTGGTCGAGGCCGGTCCGGCGGATCAGGTGTTTTCCAACCCCCAAACCGATTACGCGCGCATTTTGCTGGAGGCGGTGGCCTAGGGCCTTTGCCCGGTCCCGCCCCTATCCGCGGCATTGGACCAATGGCTGTCGCGCCTCGCGCGACGGTGCTCTGCAAAAGCGGGTGGTCTCGGGGCGGGCGCGCCCTTTGGCGCTTTCCATCGAAGACTGCCGCAGGCTGCTGACGCTGTGGGCGGACAAGGCCCGGATCTCTGGCGATATGACCCGTATCGCCAGCGTTACCCAATAGCTGACCGCGCGTTTGACCGGGGCACCGCAATGGGGCCCGGGGCCCCATTTGTATGCGCCCAAATGTATGCGCCCAAAGTCGCAAAACGGCTCGGCTTGACAATCCTTATCTTTTCAGTCAACTTTATACGCAAGACCCAGCCATCCTGCACGGACAGCCCGGTTCCCTTTGTAACTGGAGACTGAACATGGCCCAACCGCGCCCGAAAACCCGTGGCATCACCTTGCCTATCCCACCCTGGCACGATCTTTTGCAAAACGCGCTCAGCGGATCTTTCCCGACGGAATTGCGACTGGAAGACATGCTTGACCGGTTGGAGGCAGACCGATGAACGCGATTGCCCGTCCCATCGACCTGATTCAAAACACCACGGACGACGCCGGCCCGGCCTATGACGCACGGATGCTTGTGGGGCACAATGCCACCGCGCGTATCGTGCTGGACGGCAAGGTTTATACCCTGCGCATCACCAAAGCCGGGAAATTGATCCTGACCAAGTAAATGATCCGCGTTCCGGTGCCAATTCGGGCCTGTCCGATCAAAGCGGTGACTGAATTCGGAATCGAAATTGCCGCCTATTCCGGGTAAGAGATCCGGCAAACGCCCGTTCCGGGCCTTGCTGACAGGATCTTTGCCATGCGTGTTGCCGATGTTATCCGTTGTGCCATCTGTGCCGCTCTGTCTATTGCCGCGCCGGTGGCGCAGGCACAGGCACAGGCGCAGGATGCTATCGGCCCGCGCGTTCAGGTCGAGCTGAACACCGCCCAAAGCCAGACGGACAATTGCACGCTGACCTTTCTGATCCAGAATGGCCATGCGGCGGATATTGACCGTGCGGTATATGAGGCGGTGGTGTTTGACACCTCGGGTCAGGTCGAGCGATTGACGCTGTTTGATTTCGGCCCCCTGCCCGCCGCACGCCCCCGCGTCCGCCAGTTCGTGATTTCCGGGCTGTCCTGTGACGGCATCAGCCAGATCCTGATCAACGGCGCACAGACCTGTGATGCGCCGGATCTGGACGCCACCGCCTGCGAAGACGGCTTGGCGGTCAGCAGCCGCAGCGCCACGCTCGGTCTGATCGGATGAGCGCCCCTTCGGTCCTCTTGCGCCCAATCCCCGGATTGCACAGAGGTTGTGCATCCCCGTTTGCGCGGCGAACCCGTGTCGGTTCATCCACCGATCAACACATGCCAGAGGCCGGTCGCCTTGTCGCCATGACCCCAAAGGACATGCGATGGTCCTGACCTCCGGGTTTGTCAAAATCGGCGCAGCGCTCTCTGCCGTGGCGCTGCACGGGTTTTTGATCTGGGCGTTTCTGCCATCCTCGCAGCCCGTGGAAATCGCGGGGGGCGGGGCCAATGTGGCGGTCCAATTGGGCAACAGCTTTGCCGATCTGTCCGAAGGGACACTGACCGCCACCCCGACCAAGGCGCAGGCCGATCGCCCCGACGTGGCCCAGGCCGCCCCGCCCCTGCCGCCCCTGAATGCGGCACAACATCCGCCCGTCGCGATGGACACATTTGCCCCGCCCCCCGCTCTGGCCAAAACGAACACCGCTCCCGTGACCCAAAGCGTCACACCCGACAGGGTGACCGCGGCCCCCGCGCCGGAAAGGGCGGAGCTGGCACCGCTGGCACCCGCCCCCCAGCCGCAAGCGGCACGCACAGGCGCCACCGCGCCCGCCCCGGCGACAGCTCCCATGGTCACTGCCCCAGAGCCGCAGGTGGCACAGGCAGCACCACCCGCCGTTTCTGCGGCCATGGCACCCGCGCGCGCAATGGCCCCTGCACCCGCGCCGATGGCCGGTTCGATCACGGCCAATCAATCTGGCGATCCCCAAAAAGCCGAACGGCCAAGCCCCCCGGTGGCCACAGAACCGCCTGTCAGCACAGAGCCAGCTGTCAGCCCCAAAGGCTCTGAACTCATCACTGCGCAAACGCCCGAAACCGCCGACCCCCATGCCTCCCTGCGGCCGAAAATCCGCCCGCCCGGATTGGAAAAGGTCGCGCCACCCGCGCCCAACCGCCCGAAAAAGACCACCACGACGCAAACGCCGCGCGGCACGGCCAAAACCACCACCCGCGCCGGTGCGACCAAGGCCACCGGCACAAACCGCGCCGCCAGCGCAGCCACTCCGGCGCGAAAACAGGCGGTGAAGCCGGGCAATGCGGCGGCGGCAAATTACCCCGGCAAGGTGATGGCCCGCTTGCGCCGGGCCGGAACGCTAAAGGCCGGTGTCAAAGGCAAAGTGCGCGTGCAATTCACGATTGCCGCCAATGGCCGGTTGGCCGCCGCACGCGTGACCCGCAGCTCTGGATCGGGCAAGCTGGACAATGCCGCGCTGCGCGTGATCCGCCGCGCCGCGCCCTTTCCCAAGCCACCTGCGGGGGCACAACGCACCTTTTCCCTGACACTGCAGGGCGTCTGAACACCCGCCCGTAGGTTGCAAGACCGCGCTGTGATAGTCTGGTGGCAATTGGCGTGGACGGAGGCCCCCATGGCTGAGACAACCCTGTTGATCGGCACCAACAAAGGCGCGTTCCTGTTGAACGGCAATGCGGACCGCCAGCAATGGTCTGTCACCGGCCCATTCTGTGACGGCTGGCGCATCAACCACATGACCAGCGATCCTGAAACCGGCACCATTTGGGCGGCCGGTGGCGGCGAATTCTTTGGCGCAGGTGTCTGGCGGACCGACGATGGTGGGCAAACCTGGACCCTTAGCAAACTTGCCGATGGTCAGCTGGACGAAAGGGTGCGCAACGATCCCGAAGCGGCCCGGCTTTTTGACCTGTCCCCCGCCCCGCCCGCGCCCTTCAGTGGCCAGATCGACGCGCTTTGGTCCGTGCACCACACGCCGAATGCCATCTACGTCGGGGCAAAACCGGCCCAATTGTTCGCCAGCAAAGATGGCGGCACCACTTGGGAAAAACTGACAGCCGCATGATCTGGACATTGCCGTTGAACGGCGATTCCCAAGGGCGCTTTCCGCCCGGGGCCTCGGCCGCGATATGGAAATCGACCGACGGCGGCGACACATGGACAAAGAAGCAAACCGGCATGCCGGTGGAAAACTGCTATTTCACCGTGCTGCGCCAGGCCATGGCCACCGACGGATCCTCGCCTGCCGGGGTATATTTCGGCACCAAGTCCGGGTCGATCTTTGCCAATTTTTCCGCCGGTGATTCCTGGTCCGAAATTGCCCGGCATCTGCCAACTGTTTTATGTGTCGAGGTCTTGGAGCGCAGGTCACGCGAGTTGCCCATGCCACCGCCCTGACCTGCAATTGGCCCACGCCAGCACATCGGTCGTGGATGTGTCAGAACACGAAGCCCGGCAAAATGGCCCAAACCCCAAGCCCGATTGGCCACAGGTCAAAGGGGGCTTTTCAGCCGGTTCAATGTCACGATCTTTGAGGGAAATAATGGTAGCGGAGGAGGGACTTGAACCCCCGACACGCGGATTATGATTCCGCTGCTCTAACCAACTGAGCTACTCCGCCACAGGCCCGGCGGAATTAAGACAGCAGCCGGGGCGCGTCAAGGCAAAATCATTGTGCAACCGGGCTTTTTTCGACTTCGGCCTATAAGAAGCGAAAATACAGCTGCAACCGGGGCTTGGTTCGCCGCAAAAGCCCGGCTTGTGGTGGTGCGGGATTTCGGTCGAAATTCGCCGTAAAACAAATCCTGCAAAAAGCATCGTTTTTCGTACAACAGGGCTTGAACCCCTTTGGCGATTTGCTTAATGAGACCCGCACAGTTGGGATGTAGCCAAGTGGTAAGGCAACTGTTTTTGGTACAGTGTACCGTAGGTTCGAATCCTACCATCCCAGCCATTTACCGAATTCAACAGACACGCCCCGATGGGGCAATCGCGCCCCACAGACGGGGAACGCGGGCTTGGCCCAGCTGTCACGGCGTCTGGCACGCCAGCGTGATTGCAGCGCCCTCGATGGAATCATGTGACTGGTCAGCCGTCAGGTCATGGTCGCATTGATTGCGCGCGACCTGAGCGTGCCCCCTGTATGTCCGAGCGATGTTTGACCGTGCGATGTGTGACCTTGCGATCTGCACCCGATGGGCCAGCCCCACCTGCCCGCCCCAGGACCCGCAGGCAATTGGCCGATAAAAAAAGGGGGCTCTAAAGCCCCCCTTCAAAGATCAGTCTTCGGAATGAACTGCCTGCACTCCGTTTCTCTCGCGGATGCCGTCTTTCCAGATCGCTTTGACAAGGGAAACGCACATCAACCCCATCACCAGCGAAAATGGCAACGCGCCGATCACCATGGCGGATTGGATCGCCCCGACACCGCCCGCGATCAGCAACCCGCCCACAACCAGGGACAGGGCCACCCCCCAGAAGATGATGTGCGGTCGGCCAGAGGGCTTCTCTGCACCGGCGGCGTTGATGGTGTTGACGATCAGGATCGCGGAATCCGCGGTTGTCACCAGATAGGTCAGCAACAAGACAACAACGATCACCGCCATCACCCAGGCCGCCCCGGACCCAAGGATGAAATCAAGCATCGCAAACAGCTGGTTCTGTTGCCCCGCGCCGGAAATTGCATCGCCTGCGCCGCCGTTCAGGGTCAGATCAATCGCTGTGCCCCCCACAATGGTGAACCAGACGAAACACATGATGGAGGGAATAATGATCGCACCCAGAATGTATTCACGAAGCGTACGACCCCGCGAGATCCGGGCAAGGAACACCCCGACAAACGGCGCAAATGCGATCCACCATGCCCAATAGAAAACAGACCACCCGCCCTGCCAGCTTGCCAGCTGCGCGGCTTCGCTGCCCTCGACGCCATCAGATGTCCAAACGGTGAACAGCAATTTTGGCAATTGGATGATGTAGGTGAACAGCCCCTCTACGAGCGCGGTCAAACCAAAGAATGTGGACCCGAACACCAAGAAGAACGCGAGCAAGAAGAAGCTCAGCCCCATGTTGATGTTGGAAAGCCATTTGATGCCTTTGCCAACGCCCGACAACGCCGACAAGGTAGATGCACCCATGATGATCAAAAGCGCGGTGATCACACCGGCCGTGGACGGCGCGCCGGTGTCCGCAACAATAAGCCAGTCACCAAAACCGATCCGGTGCAGACCGGATACGAATTGCTCGACCCCGAAACCAAGCGTCTGTGCCACGCCCAGAATGGTGGCCACCACGGCGACAACATCCACGACATGGCCCAGGATACCAGAGAGCTTCTCGCCGAACAGCGGCGTCAGCGCAGAGCGGATGGTCAGAGGCAAGTTGCGACGATAGGAAAAATACGCCAGCGACAGCCCAACGATGGCGTAACATGCCCAGGCGGAAAACCCCCAATGCAGGAATGACCAAAGATAGGCGTTGTTGACATTATCGGCGGCCGAGGCCCCGGTTTCGCCCATGATCACATTGGGGTTTGTGGCAAAATGATACATCGGTTCGGCGGTTGCAAAGGTCAGCATGCCAATGCCGATGCCCGCGCCGAACATCATCGAAAACCAGGAGAAACTGGAAAATTCCGGTGTATCCCCATCCAGCCCAAGTTTCAGACGGCCCGTGCTGGGGATCAGCGCCAGAACGATACACACAATCAGGAAAAGCGCGACGACGTAGATATACCAGCTTGAAAATGTCCCAAGCAAAGACCCGTTGAGATCGCCAAGGATTGTTGCTGCTTTCTCTGGCACCGCAATGGCCCAGACGATCAGAGCCGCAATCAGAATTTTGGATGTGATCGCGACATCTTTGCTGAAACCAGCGTAAAATCCGCGCTCCGCGGTTCGGATAGGTAATTCCATCAATGGGGGTTTATTGGCCATGTTTCCTCCTGAATGGCTGGTGAACGCCAGGCGCAATCGGCCCTCCCACGTGATGTGTCATCACGTGACCGATCAATTCATGCGGCTGGCTGGGAATTCGGGCATTGGCGTTGGTCAATGCCCGTCGCTGTGCGTCACTGGTGCTTGCCCGGATGTGCGGCAAACACATGATCCGATCAACTTGGCAGGTATTCTTCGCTCCAGGAATTGGTCAGATTTCCGGATTTGAGTATCGCCTCTATCGCGCTTTCGGCGTAGCCGAGTTCCGAAAGGATTGCGCGGGTCGACGCGCCGAATTTCTCGGCTGGGGCCACGGCAACCACTTTTGCACGCGTGGATCGCACGGCATAGGGATCAAGCTGGATAACCTCATGGCCGCTTGGGTGATCGGGGTATCTTGAGAACGAATAGCTGCCGTTTTCGGTTCCCGCTGTGCCATCCGCATCGCGCAGGTTTTGCGCCCGAAGCGAATTGAGGTTTTCACAGATCACCGCACCGACATCTGCGGCTTGCAAACGTGCGACCCATTCCGTTGCGGGCTGTAATTGAAAGGCATTTGCCAAAAACGCGGCGCGCTCTTCCTCTGGCAAATCCGGCAGCTGTTCCAGCCCCTCGACATTGCGGAACAACGGCAGATCGCCCTCATAGGCGCTGAGCAGGATGTATTGCGACGCCGTGCTATAGAACCTTGCAAGCGCGTTATAGCCGCTTGCCTCCGGGCCGGAAGGTTCATCAAAAAGCCCCCTGCCCCGATAGTCATAGGCAAACGGCACCTGCAACAATCCGCTGTTGGCGGTCAGCGACGTGCGCCCGCGACCAATGCGGCCATGGCGGTGTTTCTGATAAAGCGCCGCCGCAACAGCCAGGGCGCCACCGAAACCGCACATCACGTCGATCGTGCCGACATGGGCGTGTTCCTCGGGGCGGTCCATCGCGCCGCCAAAGCGCAGCATGATGCCCGTTGCCGCCTGAACCAGATCGTCATAGCCGATGTAATCCGTTCGGGCACCGCGCCGCACACCGCTGAAACAATCCAGCTTGCAGAACAGCGCATCAGGATTGAGCTTGCGCAGATTGTCGGCGTCCAGCCCCATCTTCTTGATCTGGTTGTCGGGGGCATTCCAGACAATGATATCAACGGATTTCACCAGATCTTCAAACACCTGCCGCCCGTGGCGGGATGTGATGTCCGCCAGGATGGACCGTTTGCCGCGCATTTGCGACATGCCATAGATGACGGTGTTCCAGCTGTCATACATCGGCTCTGCCGGTTCCAGTTTGATCACCTCGGCCCCGAAACGCGCCAGATAGCTGGCCGAATGTGGCCCCGCGATCACGTTGCACAGATCCAGAATACGCACCCCCGACAACCATCCGTCCGGCACCGCGTCCTCTGTCACTTCGGGGATTTCGGTGCGTATCTTCCTTAAAATCTTCAGCGCCTCGTCATATTCCACCCAGCGACGCGGTTCGGGTTTCAGCGCCTCTTCGCCGCTTTCCTCCATCCATACGACGGGACCGGGTTGGGTCATTTCCCCATAAACAGGATCCCATACGTCGATCATCAAACCAGAGGCTTCGGCATATTCGTCGTGAATCCACTCTTGCAGCCACCGTTGCGGCGCGCCCGGAATAAGCCCGCGACCAAACATCTTTTTCCACTCGTGCGAGGTGCGGGTCATAAAGACCTCTTTCATCCGCTCCGAGATCTTGTCGGCCCAGTCCTTTGGCATCGGATACACCCCGAGCGAGGTTTTATGCTCCCACTCCGACCACGGCCGATAGGTGTTTTCCTCGGATGTCAGCCCCTCTTCCAGCAGCTCATCATAGATGCCCAGCACCTCAAGACAGCGGCGCGCATGGTTCTTGTGGCTGGGGCAGACCACATAGAACATGCGCCCGTCCTTGCACATGTAGCTGCGGAAAAACGGGTCCATCAGCTCTTGCAGCTCTTCATAGCTGACATTCATCGGAAGACCTTCGATGCGGCGGCGCTCTATCTCCATCTCGCGCTGGGTCAGATAGCGTTCGGGCATCCCGTCAACCTTGATCGAGTTATAGCACAGCCCCTCCATCACGGCGGCGGCAAGCGGCACCTCGATCTGATCGCCAAGGCCGGTGACCTGACGTGATTGCAGCGCCAGCACCGTGGCCGAAGCGGCGATCTGTGACGCATAGGCCGAGGCCAGCGGCAGCGGCGAAAACGACGGGTTCAACCCCATCAGAACCCGGTTCAGCCCCATGTCGGTAAAGACGCCCGAACTGGCCGCGACAATGCTTTCATAGGCACGCAATTCGCGGCGCTCGGCATCATTCGAGGCAAACCCCGGCACCGAAATGGTGATCAGCTCTGGCCGCTCCGCGCGCATGGCGGCGAAATCAATGCCCAGCTTGGCCAGCTTGCCGGGGCGGAAATTCTCAACAATGATGTCGGCCTCGGCACAGAGCGCCAGCGCCTGTTCCAACCCGTCTTCGGTTTTCAGATCCAGATTTACGATGACCTTGTTCCGGTTCAACGTGGCATTGGCCGGGCTGTCCCATATCGCGCCCGCGGGCGGATCAATATGCACGACCGTGGCCCCCAGATCGCCAAGAAGCATCGCAACAGCGGGGCCCGCAATATACTGGCCAAAATCCACGACTTTCACACCGGTAAGCGGCAGTTTGGAAAACGAATTTCGCATGTGACCTCCAGAAAGGCTTCTCATGTTTTTGATGATCGGGGTTATTGACCCGCCAAAATCCAGCCTGCCGCTTTTTCCGCGATCATGATGGTGGGGGAATTGGTGTTTCCGCTGGTAATCTCTGGCATGACAGAGGCATCAACGACGCGCAGCCCCGCGACACCCTTGAGCCGCAGATGCGGGTCCAGAACAGCGGTGTTGTCGTCCGCGCGGCCCATTTTGACGGTGCCGACGGGGTGGAAAATCGTGCTGGCAATATCGCCGGCAAGCCGGGCCAGATCCGCGTCGCTTTGGTATTGAATGCCGGGTTTGTATTCCTCGGGCTCATAAGGCTGCATCGCCGATTGCGCCATGATTTCACGCACCTGACGCAGGCTGTCTGCCGCCACCTTTCGATCATCTTCCGTGTCGAGATAGTTGGGCGAGATTTTCGGCGCATCCCGGAAATCGGCAGAGGCAATGCGCACATGGCCGCGGCTGGTGGGGTTCAGGTTGCAGACGCTGACGGTCATCGCCGGAAAATCATGCAGATCATCACCAAAAGCCTCAAGGCTGAGCGGTTGCACGTGATATTCCAGATTGGCATGAGAGCGCGAGGGATCAGACCGGGTGAAGGCGCCCAGCTGGCTGGGTGACATGCTCATCGGGCCCGACCGTTTGAACAGATATTCCAACCCGATCTTGGCCTTTCCGATCATGGAATTGGCCAGGGTGTTCATGGTGCTTGTGCCCTTGACCTTGAACACCGCCCGGATTTGCAAATGGTCTTGCAGGTTCTCACCGACAAAGGGCTGGTCCATGACCACGTCGATGCCATGTGCCTTCAGCAATTCAGCCGGACCAATCCCCGAAAGCTGAAGGATCTGCGGCGAATTCACTGCCCCGGCAGACAAAACCACCTCGCGCGCGGCTTTGACGACGGTGGATGTGCCCGCACGCTGAACCTTGGCCCCGACACAGCGCAGTTTGCCGTCGTCCGTCTTGTCAAAGACAAGCTTTTCGACCTGTGCTTCGGTCCAGATGGTCAAGTTGGGGCGTTGTTTGGCCGGGCGCAGGAACGCCTTGGATGTGTTCCAGCGCCAGCCGGACCGCTGGTTCACATCGAAATAGCCGACACCGGCATTGTCGCCACTGTTGAAGTCGTCGGTTTTCTGGATGCCGGTTTCCACCGCAGCATCGGCAAAGCTGTCCAGAACGTCCCAGCGCAGGCGCTGCTTTTCGATCCGCCATTCGCCGCCGTGGCCATGCATATCGGAAAACCGGCTGTTGTCACCGGTGACCGGATCGGCGCCATCATCCAGCTTGTAATGGTCTTCATGCGCTTTGAAATTGACCAGCGAATTTTCCCAGTTCCAGGCCTCCTCACCGGTCAACGCAGCCCAATTGTCGTAATCGCGCGCCTGACCGCGCATATAGATCATGCCGTTGATCGACGAACATCCACCCAGCGTTTTTCCGCGCGGATACAAAAAACTCCGCCCGTTCAAACCTTTGTCCGGCTCGGTCTTGTACATCCAATCGGCCCGTGGGTTGCCGATGCAGTAGAGATAGCCGACGGGAATGTAAATCCACGGATAGGTGTCCGGCTTGCCAGCCTCCAGAAGCAGCACCCGGTTCGCTGGATCCGCGCTCAACCGATTGGCCATCAAACACCCGGCAGAGCCGCCACCAATTACGATAAAGTCAAACCCGTTTGAAGCTTCGGACATAACGCCCCCCATCCATAAGTCATAGCATTGTCGACCGCGCAGACAGGGGGAGTTGATGAACCAGAAACCGCGTTTTGCCGCGTCGGCAAAAGCAGTTCGATCCGGTCACGTCCCCTCCCCGAACGCGAATTTCGATAAGCTTTGGGCGAGGGCCGCAAAAAAACCTAATGACAAATGCCACACAGTAATATTAGGAATTTTAATATGGATCGTTTCTCGAATATTAACAGCATCTTGGCCTTTGTGACCGTGGCACGAGAAGGGAGCGTTTCGCGCGCCGCCGAGGTTTTGAACCTGACGCAACCCGCGATCAGCCATCAGATAAAGCGGCTGGCCGAAGAGACCGGAATCGTCTTGTTCAACCGCACCGCCACCGGGCTCCGGCTAAGTCATGATGGTGCCGCGGTGCTGGCCAAGGCGGAACATGTTCTTGAATCAATGAACGATTTCCACCGCAGCGCACGGCGGCGTTCCGGTCGCATCAGCGGAAAGCTCAAGATCGGGACAATTGTCGATCCCGAATTCATCCGCCTGGGTCGGATGCTGGCACGCCTGCGCACGGAACACCCTGACATCGAAACCGAGCTGACCCATGGTGTCAGCGGCGATATTCTGGTCTGGCTGAAGCGCAACCAAATTGACGCCGGATTCTATCTGTGTGGTCCCACGGATCTGGCGCAGATGGGATCAGAAGTCGAAGATCCAATACATGCGATCAAGCTTGCAGACTTCAGCTATCGCATCATCGGTCCGGTCGGTTGGCAGAACAAGATCGAGAACGCCGACTGGACCTCGCTGGCGACGTTGCCCTGGATCGGCACACCGGACAGATCGGTGCATCACCGGCTTTTGGCCAAGGTGTATCAGGATCTCGATGAACGTCTGAACGTCGTTGCCCGTGTCGACCAAGAGGCCTCGATGCTGGAAATGGTGCGGTCTGGTATCGGGCTGAGCCTGTGCCGTGAATCCATTGCCCTGCACCAAAAACAATCCTTTGGCCTTGCGGTCTGCAACTCTGTTTCGGTGCCGGCCTGTCTGTGTTTCGTCGCATTGGACCGCCGCAAGGACAGCCCGGTGCTTACCGAGCTGTTCAATTTGCTGCAAAGCCTGTGGTAACGAGAAGTCCACTCAAGCCCCTGAAATAAAATCGCTTTCACCACTTGGCCGTCGAATTTCCGCAGCCAAATCAATCAATTTCCCGGCGCGCGCCTTTTGCGCAACCAGTGGTTTACCTCAGACCCGGGACACATCGCAGACCCTACATTCACAAAAGTTCTCACTGCCATAGCCGGGCGCTATTTGCGTGAAAACCGGGTTCGGTATTCCATGGACAAAATTGTTGTGTCCACAGGAGAGAAAAAATAAATCACTCAATCAAACGACTGAAAACCGGTGTTCTGGCGGCCTGCCTTGCGGCGCTTTCATCCACGACGGCGCTTGCCGCCGACGTGTCGGTGCGGCTGGGTCACGTCCTGCCGGAAAGCCACAGCTGGCATATCGCGGCGACCGGCTTTGCCGACGAAGTGACCGCCAAAACCGACGGCCGCGTCAAGATCGAGGTCTTTGCCTCGGGCCAGCTGGGCAGCGAAAAAGAGGTGATCGAAGGTCTGCAATTCGGCTCGGTTCAGGCCTGGCCTGATTGGATCGGGGTCGTTTCAGGCGATCGAGCCGCGCATGGGCATCATCGAAATGCCTTATGCCTGGGGCGCGCGGGATCAGGCCTTTGCCGCGCTTGACGGCGATCTTGGTGACGCGCTGGAAGAGATGCTGGATGCCAAGGGCATCAAGGTTCTGGGCTGGTGGGAAAACGGCTTCCGCAACATCACCAACAGCGTGCGCCCGATTGAAAAACCTGCCGATCTGGACGGTA
Organism: Marinovum sp. J2-8; assembly: GCF_055808435.1. Classification (NCBI taxonomy): domain Bacteria; kingdom Pseudomonadati; phylum Pseudomonadota; class Alphaproteobacteria; order Rhodobacterales; family Roseobacteraceae; genus Marinovum; species Marinovum sp. J2-8. Next base: position 52,605 of record NZ_JBVVRZ010000014.1, read on the forward strand.
TCAAAATCCGCGTAACCCCGGACAAAGTGCGCCTCGCCACGTTTGAGGGCCTTGGGGCCGAACCCGCGCCGCTGTCGTTTGGCGAGCTGTATTCGGCGCTGCAACAGGGGGTATTTGACGCTCAGGAAAACCCGCTGGCGATCATCTATTCCTCGTCCTTCTTTGAGGTTCAGAAATACGTTTCGATGTCCGAACACATCTGGGGTGCGGCGACATTGACCATGTCCAACGCCACATGGAACAAGATTTCGCCAGAAGATCAGGCCATCGTGACCGAGGCCGCCACCAGCTGGGGCGCGCAACAGCGTGATATGGTTGCCGCCGCCAATGCCGAATTGGTCGCGCAACTGGAAGCCAAGGGCATGATCTTCAACGAGGTCGATAAAGCCGCATTCATCGAAGCGGTTGCGCCGATCTGGGAAGATCAAAAAGACGTCTACGGCGAAGATCTCCTGGCCATTTTGAATACCTACCGCAAATGAGCCTGCGTCCGGAAATAACAGAAGTTGCATCGGTGGAGCCGGTGCAACTTTATGACTTCAGCCAAAAGGTGCTGTTTTCCCCGGCAGCGCGCGGCGAAGGATTTATCAAACTCTCCGTCACCACCGGCAAAAAGGGCGCGAAATCCACCGCCCACAGCCATCCGCGCGACGAGGTGACCCTGACGCTCAAGGGCGAGGCGATCCTGCGCGCGGGCGGCGAAGAATACCACATGACCGAAGGCACGGCGGTGCGCCTGCCCCCCGGGCTCGATCATACGGTCGAGGTGATTTCCGATGAATGGGTCGTTGTCGCCGCCTATTGCGACGAATGCATGCTGTGCCGCGGCCCCGAAGGGATTTTGAAACCATGAAGCTTTCTACAGCGTCGCTTCGCGCGGCACATGTGATTGACCGCGTTGTACGCTGGATGGGTGCGGGGCTGGTTGGCGGATTTGCGGTGATGGTGGTCTACGTCGTGGCGTCGCGCTATCTGTTTTCCTCCACCCCGCGCTGGGCCGAAGAATTGCCGCGCCTGTTTCTGGTCTGGTTGACCTTTGTCGGTGCGGTGTCGGGATTTGTGCGCAGCACCCATTTCCGCGCCGGATTGCTGGATTTGATCGCCATGCCACCCGCGCTGCGCCGGGTGTTTGGCCTGTTGGCCGGGCTGGCCAGTGTGACGTTTCTGATCGTGTTGATGATCACCGGCGCACGGCTGACCGGGATCACATGGTCACATCAAACCACCGCTTTGTCGCTGCCCGTTGGGCTGTTCTACCTGTCTTTGCCGGTCTGCTGCGGTTTGGCGCTGGTCGGATTTCTGTTGAAAGGAGGCCGGGAATGAGCCTCGCCCTTGGCCTTCTTATTCTTGTATTCGTGCTGTTGGTGCTGATTGATGCGCCCATTGCCGTGGCGCTTGGCCTGTCGTCGATGTTTTACCTGTTGATTGCTGATACCGCGCCGATGATCGTGGTGGCCCAGCGGGCTGTGGCCGGCATCAACAGTTTCACTTTGCTGGCTATCCCACTGTTTTTGCTGGCGGGCCTGCTGATGGTGCATGGGGGCCTTGCGCCACGGATCATTGCGCTGTGTTCGGCGCTGATTGGGCGGCGCACCGGCGGTCTGGCCATGGTGATGATCATCGCCTGCATGTTGTTCGGCTCGCTCTCGGGCTCTGGTGTGGCGGATGTGGTGGCGATTGGCACAATGATGCTGCCCGCAATGCGCGATCAGGGCTATGCGCCGGGGTTCAGCGCCTCGGCCCTTGGCTGTGCTGGCTCACTTGGCACCGTCATTCCGCCGTCGATCGTGTTGATCGTTTATGGCACTGCCACCAACAGCTCAATCGGGCAGCTTTTCGTTGCCGCCATCATCCCCGGTATCCTGTTGGGGCTTGGTCTGATCCTCGTCGCATGGTGGATTTCGCGCAAAAATGGCTGGCAGGGTGGCGACCCTTTCACATGGGGCGAGCTTGGCCGCGCCGCCAAGGGCTCCATCCTGGCGATGCTGGCGCCGCTGATCATTGTTGGCGGCATCCGGCTTGGCTTTTTCACCCCGACCGAGGCGGCCGGCATCGGCGTGGCCTATGCGCTGTTCATCGGCGTCTTTGTGTACCGCGTGCTGACCCTGACGCTGTTGCTGCGGCTTCTGCGCGAAACCACCGAGATGACCGGCGTGATCCTGTTGGTGATTGCCTCGGCCTCCGTCTTTGGCTGGATTCTCGCCGCCGAACAGGTGCCTCAACTGGCGGTGTCCGGCATCACCCAGGCCACCGAAAGCGGCACCGTTGCACTGCTGTTGATGATGGCCATCCTGTTGATCCTTGGCACCTTCATGGAATCGATTGCGATCATCCTGATCCTTGCGCCGGTGTTCCTGCCGATCCTGCATCACTATGGCATTGATCCGGTCTATTTCGGCATCCTGCTGACCATCAACCTTGCCATCGGGGCCAATACGCCGCCGCTGGGCATTGATCTTATGGCCGCTTGCCGCGTCGGGCAAATCCCGCTCAGCGCCTCGTTCCGTTACCTCGTGCCGTTCCTTGGCGTGATGGTTGGCGTGCTGCTGTTGCTGGTGCTGTTCCCGGCGCTGATCACCGACCTTCCCTCCATTCTGTTCTGATCCGAACATCCAAGATGAAAGAGCATACACCATGCCGATGACCCCTGACGCCCGTGTGAACCTTGACCGGTTTTGGTCAACCATCGAAGCCTCTGCCGAAATCGGCGTGGGCCGTCCCGGTGGGCTGTCGCGGCTGACCTTGGGCGATGATGACAAGACCATGCGCGATCTGTTTCGCGAATGGTGTCTTGCGGCCGGCCTGTCGGTCGAGGTTGACGCCGCCGGCAATATCTTTGGCCGCCGCGATGGCACCGACAATGACCTGCCCCCAATCCTGATCGGCAGCCATCTGGACACCCAGATCAACGGCGGGCGCTTTGATGGTATCGCCGGGGTTTTGGCCGGGCTTGAGGTGATCCGCAGCCTGAACGACCTGGGCCATGTCACCAAGCGCCCCATTGTCGTGGTCGATTGGACCAACGAGGAAGGCGCGCGGTTTTCGCCGCCGATGGTCGCCTCGGGCTGTTTCATCGGCAAGTATGACATCGACTGGGTGCATGACCTGATCGGCGACGATGGCGCGCGGTTTGGCGATGAGTTGGAGCGGATCGGCTACAAGGGCGCGCGCGCCTGCAAAGCGGGTGAGATCGACGCCTATTTCGAACTGCACATCGAACAGGGGCCGATTTTGGACGCGGAAAACCGCCAGGTTGGCATTGTCACCGGCGGCTATCCGGTGCGCGGCATGCGCGCCTCTTTCAAGGGGCAGACATCGCACACCGGCCCCACCCCGATGGACCTGCGCAAAAATGCGCTGGCGGCGGGGGCGCGTTGGCTGACCGCTGTCGATGACATCGGCTGGGATTTCGCGGTGCTGGATGGCAAGGCCACAGCGGCGCGGTTGACCGCCTGGCCCAACAAACCCGGCATCCTGTCCGACACAGCCGAAGCGGTCTGTGACGTGCGCCACCCCGATCCAATCACCACCCGCGCCATGGCCGAAAAGATGCGCCGTGCTCTGTATGAATCCGCAGCCCGCTGTGGCTGTGAGGCGGTGATCGAAGACGAATGGGAATGGGGCGGCGACATTTTCGACCACGAGATGATCGACGGCATCCGGCAACAGGCGGTGCGCATGGACTATAACTGGCGCGATATTCAAAGCCAGGCGGGCCATGACGCCTATTTCCTGGCCACGCATTGCCCGACGGCGATGATCTTTGCGCCGTGCAAGAACGGCATCACCCACAACAACGAAGAAAGCTGCGATCCGGCGGATTTCGTGGCCGGGTTGAACATCCTTCTGCACGCCGTCGTGACGCGGGCCGATCGATGACCGCCCTGATCGGACATGCGGCGCTGGAATCGGCGCTGGACTGGCCGGCCCTGATCGCGGAATTGCGCGCGTGGTACAGGGCCGACACGGTCGAAGCGCCCGAGCGGCAGGTGTTGAGCATCCAACAACCGGACGGCAGCGAAGCGTCGCTGTTGATCATGCCCGCCTGGGTTCCGGGGCAAAACATCGGGGTCAAGGTTGTCACCTTCTTTCCCCAGAACGCGGACCAAGGCCGCCCCACCATCAACGCAGGCTATTTGCTGTTTGATGGCGCAACCGGCCAGATGCAGGCCGCGCTGGATGGGGACACGCTGACCGCGCGGCGCACGCCTGCGGCCTCGGCGCTGGCGGCGGATTACCTCGCCCGTGCTGATGCCAGCCGTCTTTTGGTGGTGGGCACCGGGCAATTGGCGGTGTCCTCGGCCGCCGCCCATTGCGCGGTCCGGTCCTATCGCGATGTCACGATCTGGGGCCGCACACCGGCAAAAGCCGCAAATATTGCCGCGACACTGCGCGATCTGGGGATCAATGCCACCGTTTCGGATGATCTTGAAACCGCATGTGGCGCTGCGGATGTGATCACCACACTCACCGCCGCCACCCAGCCGATCATTTTCGGCGACTGGCTGCGCCCCGGCACCCATCTGGATCTTGTCGGAGCGTTCAAAGCCGACATGCGCGAAAGCGACGACAGGGCGATCATGCAGGCCGAGGTTTTTGTCGACCACCGCAAAGGCGCGATGCTGGCGGGCGATCTGGCACAACCGCTGGACAGCGGGGCGATCACCGACAGCCATATTCTTGCTGACCTGTCACAGCTTTGTCAGGGCGCCCATCCGGGCCGCCAATCCGATGACGCCTTTACCGTCTTCAAATCCGCGGGCATGGCGCTTCAGGATCTGGCCGCCGCAACCCTGGCGGCGGATCAGCTCATCTCTGGGTAAAGCGCAATCAATTCCTGTGCCATCTGCACGAATTTCTGTTCCGACGGAGACAATTTCTCTGCCGGGGCATGAACCAGATAGACATCGGCCCCGATGGTTTCATCGGTGATTTCAAGCGGCCAAAGATTGCCCTCGCGGATGTCATTTTGCGCACAGGCCAGCGGCAGGATGCCAATACCGATCCCGGCGGCAATCATCCGGCGCACTTCTTCCATATTGGTGGAAAGCCCATTGATGCGATCACCCAGCCGCGTGCCTTCGCGCAGGACCGACATCGGCTCCAGGCCCATGCCTTCGGTGGCGCAGGCAAAAGAGATGAACGGTTCACGCTGAAGTTCACGCACCGTCACCGTGTCCTGACCAAACAGGGGATGTTCCGCGCCGCAGAACAGGCGAAATTCCTCGCGGAACAACCGGATAGACGTCAGATTGACCAGCGGTTTCGACAACAGACAAAACCCCAGACCAAGCCGACCCTGCTGGATATTGCGCACGATTGCCTGACTGTTCTGAATCTCGCTTTGGAAGACAACAGAGGGGTGGCGCTGATGAAACAGACGCAGCATTTCGTCCAGCATCGGCGACACCAGATCGCTGATGATCTGATAGCGCACCTGCCCGCGTTCATGGCCGTCTTCTTCGCCGACCACATGGGCAATCCGTTCGGCGCTATGAAAAATGTCGCGGCATTCCTGAAAGATCTTGTCCCCCGTCGGCGTCAGTTCAAACTGGCGGCTATCGCGGAACACCAACTGGCTGCCAAGCTGGGCTTCAAGCTTTTGCAAGGCATTGCTGACCGACGGTTGGCTCAGGCCCAGACGTCTTGCGGCCTTGGTAATGCCCTTTTCCTTGCCGATCATGTAAAACACACGCAACAGATTCCAATTCAGATCCGATTGCAAATTGCTGTTCATTGTTGATCTTTCGATTACACATCAGTATCGCCGTCAGTTGCGCCGGGGCTCCGGGCGCATCAATCATTACCCTACGCTATACGCGGCATACGCCCAAGCTATGCCGTAGATCTGTGCGAATTCCGGCAAGACGGCTACAACTGCACAAGTTTCCAGCAAGAAAGAGATCCAATGACCATCACACGTTTGCACCCCGGCCCCCGCATGAGCCAAGCCGTTGTTCACAACAATACCGTCTACCTCGCCGGTCAGGTGGGCACAGCAGGGGCAGATATTGCCACCCAGACACAGGATTGCCTTGACGCGGTGGACGCGCTTCTGGCCGAGGCGGGCAGCGACAAATCCAAGCTGTTGCAGGTGATTATCTGGCTGGCCGACATGGAAGATTTCGCCGCGATGAACGCGGTCTATGACGCCTGGGTCGACCCAGCCAACCCGGCCGCACGGGCCTGTGGCGAGGCCAAGCTGGCCACACCGGAATACCGGGTCGAGTTCATCGTAACCGCCGCCCTGTAACGCCGCCCTTTAGGGTCGCAGCGTAAAGATACACGCCAAAACAAGCGACCGGGTGGCCACCCGCCCGGTCGCGCAGATCCCCGCAAGGGCGGCTTTGAGCTCTTGCAGAGGACGCGGTTTGAATTCGCAGGGTGCCCCGCGACAGGCACACCCCGACCGGCCGGATCAGACGTGAAACGTCTTAATCATCCAACAGAATACGCGACGCATTGCCCGCGTCATCGTCATATTGGTCGGACCGCACGGTCCAAAGGAACGCCGCAAGGCCCAGCGCCCCAAGCACCAGCGAAACCGGGATCAGCACCACCAGAACGTTCATCTACAGATACCTCATCCTTTGGGCATTAAGCAGCACGGTGATCGACGACAGCGACATGGCCAGCGCCGCCGCCAGTGGCGTGGCAAAACCGGCCAGCGCGATTGGCACAGCGATGCAATTATAGATCGCGGCAATGGCAAAATTCTGTTGTGACAACCGCCGCGTGGCGCGGGCGATTTTCAGCACCAATGGCAGTTCGGCAAAGCTGTCTTTCAGCACCACGATGTCGGCGGCATTGCGCGATGCCTCCAGCGCTTTGGCAGGGGCAATTGATGCATGGGCGGCGGCCAGGGCACCTGTGTCGTTCAACCCGTCCCCGACCATCATCACGTGATGCCCCTTGGCCGCGTGATCCGACAGAATGCGCAGCTTGTCCTCGGGGCGCGCGTTTGCGGTCACCGGGATGTTCAGGGCGCGGGCCAGCGCGCGGGCCGGTTCGTCGCTGTCCCCGGTCACCACCTCTGCCGTCAGATCCAGCCCAGCCAGCGCGGTCGCCACGCCCGGACGCAGCGCATCCAGCGTTTCAATCTGCACCGGCTCTGCCGCGCCAAAGCGATAGCCAAGCCCGGCAAAAGACGCGCCCAGCCAGGCCCCCGCCCCAAGCGCACCGTTTCGCCCTGATAAAGCGCACAGAGCCCCTGCCCCGCGACCTCGGTTATCTCGGTCACCGTGGCGACCGGCGCGTCGTTCAACGCTGTCACCAATGCCTTGGACATTGGGTGATGCGATGTCTGCGCCAAGGCCCGCACAACGGAACGGTCGCGCATGTTCATGCCCAGTGGCAGGTCGATTGCCGGTTGGGTCAGCGTGCCGGTCTTGTCAAAGACCACATGATCGACCTCTGCCAACCGTTCCAGCGCGGTGGCGTGTTTGACCAGGAAGCCGTGTGAAAACAACCGGCTGATCGCGGCGGTCGACACCGCTGGCACCGCCAGCCCCAAGGCGCAGGGACAGGTGATGATCAGCACCGCGATCGCAATATTCAGCGCATGGCGCAGATCGCCGGTAGCCGCGACCCAGCCCAGAAAGGCCGCAAATGCCAACAGATGCACCGCCGGCGCATAGATCTGTGCGGCCCTGTCCGCCAGCGCGGTATAGCTGTTGCGGGCCTGTTCCGCGGTTTCGACCAGCGCCGCCATTTGCCGAAGCGAGCTGTCTTCGCCAACCGCGGTTGCCATGATCCTGACGGGCGCGGACAGGTTGACCTCTCCCGCTTGCAACATGTCGTGTTCCTGCACGTCCACCGCCGCGCTTTCGCCGGTCAGGATCGCACGGTCCATCAATGCAGTGGCATCCAAAAGCCGCCCATCAACAGGCACCCGCGCGCCGGTCGGCACCCAAAGCACATCCCCGACCGCCAGATCGGCAAGGTTGACCGTCTCGACCCGGCCATTGGTCTCACGCTCGGCGGTGTGCACCTCAAGCGCGTGCAATTCCTTGGCGGCGGATTGCGCAGCCGACCGGGTGCGGTGATCCATGTACCGCCCGATCAGCAAAAAAAACGTCAGCGACAGCGCGGCATCAAAATAGGCATGCGCGCCGCTGTTCAGCGTTTCATACAACGACATGCCCGCCGCCAGCAGGATGGCCAGCGAAATCGGCACATCCATGTTCAACCGGCCAACACGCAGGGCGGCCCAGGCATTGTGAAAGAAGGGCTGACCGGCATAAGCCACCACCGGCAGGGCAATCATCGCCGAGATCAGGTGAAACAGATCCCGTGTCGCATCCGTCGCCCCGGACCAGACCGCAACCGACAGCAACATCACGTTCATCATCGCAAAGCCGGCCACCGCCAACCGCGTCAGCAGCGCCCTGCCCTGATCGTCGCGCACCTTTTGCAGCGCCTCAAGATCCAGCGCATAGGCCTCGTAGCCAAGATCGCTCAGGGCGGACAAGACCTGAGCGGGGTCAATCGTGCCGGACACCGTCAGCCGTTTCAGCGACAGGTTCACCCGCACGCCGGTCACGCCGACCAGACCGCGCAAGCCGCCCTCGATCTTGCCGATACAGGCGGCGCAATGGATTGTCGGCAACGAAAATTGCAGCGCCGGACCTTGGGCCATTTCCGCAGCCAGGGGCGCGGCCGCACAGGCCGGACAGGCCGCGGTCACGACACCACCCGCACAATGATACGTTGCTGAAACAATGTGCCATCCTCGGCCTGTGCCGTCAGACGCAGGTTCCAATTGCCCCCGCCGCCTTGCACATCGGCCAGAAACGCCCGGCCATCAAAGGCAAACACAGGCTGTTGATCTTCGCCCACATGGGTGGCACGGCCAAAAACCGCCTTTGTGATCCGGGGTTGCACCGGGATGCCATCCTGCGAGATTTCAAGCCGCAGCTGGTCGTTTTCCAAGGTCGCCGCAACATCCCAGGCCAAGGCCTCTTGCGCGTTGCGCTGAACATCAAAGGTCTGGCTGGCGACATAGGAATTCTTGACCTCCAGCCCCGGAAAGGTGCGCACGGCCTGAAACGCCAGGGTCAGATTGACCGAAATGATGATGCCAAAAGCCAGCGCAAATGCGCCAAAGACATGCCAACCGGTGATCTTTTTCATCATTGAACCCTTCCATTGAATACGGTGGCCTGGCTGGCGCGGGTGGTGGTGTCACCATCCGTCGCCTCGACCCAAAAGCGGAAATCGGTCACGGCACGTGTTGCCGCCGGATCCTGCGGACGCGCGGTGACATAGACCCGTTGCAGATGGGTGCTGTCCGCCGCGACATTGACCGAATATGTGTTTTCCTGCCCCTCCAGCCTGATCCTCAGAATGTCGTCGCTGGTCAGGCTGAGCCGGAAATCACGGTCATCGCCGGATTTGTTGCGCAGCCGCACATCATAGATATTGCGGATCGCACCATCGGATTGCACGACATACACCGGATTGCGCACCGGGCTGACCGTCAGTTCGATGTCGGTTCGGATAAACAGGGCATAGATCAGCCCAACCCCGATTGCCGACCACAGCGCGGTATAGATCAAGGTGCGCGGGCGCAGAACATGACGCCAGATTGGTTTGGGCGGGTCGCCTGCCGTTCGGCGGCCTCGTCCGACAGTGCAAGATAGTCGATCAACCCACGCGGTTTGCCGATTTTGCCCATCACATCGTCACAGGCATCAATGCACAGCGCACAGGTAATACATTCCATCTGCTGGCCGTCGCGGATGTCGATCCCCATCGGACAGACATTGACGCAGGCCATGCAATCCACGCAATCGCCGGCGGTGCCGTCATGTTTCTTGCCGCGCGGTTCACCGCGCCAATCGCGATAGGCCACGGTGATCGTGTCGGAATCCATCATCGCAGATTGAATGCGCGGCCAGGGGCACATGTAGATACAGACCTGTTCACGCATGAAACCGCCAAAGACAAAGGTGGTCAGCGTCAACACCGCAATGGTGCCATAGGCAATTGGATGCGCCGAAAACGACCCAAGATCGGCCAGAAGGGTTGGCGCATCGGTAAAGTAGAACACCCAAGCCCCGCCGGTCGCGATGGAAATCAGCAACCAGACCGCCCATTTCACCAACCGCAATCGCCATTTGCGGAACGACCAATTGGCGCGATGCAGGCGCACCCGCGCATTGCGGTCGCCCTCGATCCAACGTTCGACCAGAATGAAAAGATCCGTCCAGACCGTCTGGGGACAGGCATAGCCACACCAAACCCGCCCCAATGCAGAGGTGAACAGGAAAAGCCCCAAGCCCGCCATGATCAACAGACCGGCCACGAAATAGAATTCATGCGGCCAGATCTCGATCCAGAAGAAATAGAAACGACGGTGCATCATATCGACCAACACCGCCTGATCCGGCAGGTTCGGCCCGCGATCCCATCGGATCCAGGGGGTCAGATAATAGATCGCCAGGGTCACCCCCATGATCCACCATTTCAGGCGGCGGAACATGCCGGACACCCGACGCGGGAAAATCGGCTCTCTGGCGGCATAAAGGCTTTGATTTGTCATGATGTTATCCTGTTCGCAGGCCCCTGATACGCGGGCCGGTGGGCGCTTGCCTTGATCTGGATCAAGCAAGGGCCCCGAAGCGGCGTCGTTTTGCGAACAGGACCGCTTCGGGGGTGGCTGCCGCGCATATGGCGGCCGCCAGTCTGTCTACTCGCCTCCTCCCAAGGAATGCACATAGACAGAAACAGCGCGAATATCGGCCTGACCAAGGCGTTGGCCCCAGGCTGGCATCACACCGTAGCGCGCATTGCGTACGGTTTCTTCCACTGTTTCACGACTTCCGCCATAAAGCCAGATCGCATCTGCCAAATTTGGCGCGCCCAGCTCGCGGTCACCTTGGGCCGTATCGCCATGACAGGCGCTGCAATTGTCGGCAAAGACCGTTGCCCCCTGTTCGGCCAGGGCCTTGTCAAAGTCCGGCGATGACAACCCATAGACATATTCAACCACGGCATGGATGTCTTCGTCTTCCAGCATGTCGCCAAAGGCCGGCATTTCGGAATAGCGCGCATCGTCGTCGGTGTCGTTGCGCACGCCATGGGCCACGGTGGCGGAAATGCTTTCGATGTCCCCCCCCAGAGCCAATCGTCATCCAGCAGGTTGGGATAACCGACCGCCCCCGCCGCACCGGCACCGTGGCACTGGCTGCATTGCGCACGAAACACCGATCCGCCGCGCGCCACCGCATAACGATGCAGATCGTCGCCAGCCGAAAGCGTGGTCAGATCTGCCGCCAACAGCGCCTCGACCAGGCCCTGGTTCTTTGCCTCATGCTCGGCAATATCGGTCGCCACCGCCGCACGGGTCGAATAGCCCAGAACCCCTGCCGTAGCACCGGAAATCATCGGCCAGGCCGGATAGGCAATGGTATAGCCAATGCCCCAGACAATCGTGGCGTAAAGTGTCCAGAGCCACCAGCGCGGCAAGGGCGTGTTCAGCTCTTCGATGCCATCCCAGCTGTGGCCGGTGGTTTCCGTGCCGGTTTCTTCATCCAGCTTCTTATCGGCCATCGGATTGTCCTTTCTGCACCATCGCCTGCGACCCTTCGGGGCAGGCATTCAGGTCGGAATTCAGGCTTGCCTGTGCGTCGTCGTCGCGAAACGGGATCATCTGGGCTTCGGTTCTGGCGGCGCTTTGGCTGGGCAGATAGGCCCAGATCATCACCCCGAGAAAGAACAGGAACATCGCCAGCAAAACCCAGCTGTCGGCAACTTCCCGCAAGAGCGTATAGGTATCCATCATCTGCCCCTTTAACGGCTTGCGTCTGGTGTGAAGGTTGAAAAATCGACCATGGTGCCCATGACCTGAAGATAGGCAATCAGGGCATCCATCTCGGTCAGGGCCGATTGCCCTC
>NZ_JBVVRZ010000015.1:0-51660 GCF_055808435.1 Marinovum sp. J2-8
TGCCGATTTCATGCGGCCCTATGATCTTATCGAACGTATTCTGACCCGGCATGAGGGACGATACAAACTGTTGGCCCGGTTGGGAAATGAGGCCGAGGATGGCATCAATGCCCTGCTGTCACAGGCGCTGGCCTATGAGGCGACAGAGGTGCCCAGCCTGACCGGCTTCCTGATCTGGATGGAAACCGACGATCTGGAGATCAAACGCCAGATGGACAGCGCCGGCGACCGCATTCGGGTCATGACGGTACATGGTTCCAAAGGTCTGGAGGCGCCGATTGTGATCCTGCCGGATACCGGCAAATGGCCGTTGCAGCATCGGGATGCCTTGCTGGCGATGGATGACACAATGGTGTGGAAAACCGCCGCAGGCGACAGCCCTGCCGCGATGGCCGAAGCGCTGGAAGCGGCCAAGGAAAAACAACGACAGGAACGTGATCGCCTGCTCTATGTGGCGATGACCCGTGCCGAAGTCTGGTTGATGGTGGCCGCTGCGGGCGATTTGTCAAAGGATGATCCGACCTGGTATCAATCGGTGGAGGCGGCAATGAAATCCGCCAATGCCGAACGCCATGATTTTGGCTTCGGTGAGGGCCTGCGGTATGAAAGTGGCGATTGGCCGACACTTGCCACGGTGCGCGACGTCCCAGAGGAGGCCCGCCCCGCGTCGTTGCCCGATTGGGCCACCCGGCCCGCAACGCCGCCACCGCCCCTGCCGGTGACGCTGTCGCCCTCGAAACTTGGCGGGGCACATGCCTTGGCCGGTGAGGCCGGGCAGGATGAAGAGGCTGCAAAACGCTATGGCACTCTGGTGCATGACGCGCTGGAACGGCTGGCCGACCTGCCGCCAGAGGCCCGCAAATCACGCAGCGAAGACCCGGAACAGGCCCGCGCCATGGACGAGGCTTGCGCGGTACTGGACGCTCCGGCGTTGGCGCCCCTTTTGCCCCCGGAACCCTGGCCGAAGTGGCGGTCAGCGCCGATGTCGCGGGATTGGGGCGGATGCATGGGGTGATTGACCGGCTGATTGTCGAAGAATCGCGCATTCTGGCGGTGGATTTCAAAACAAATGCGGTTGTCCCGGCGCGCGCCCAGGACACGCCAGAGGCCCTGTTGCGCCAGATGGGCGCCTATGCTGCAATGCTTAAGCAACTCTATCCAAACCATGAAATCGCCACGGCGATCCTGTGGACCGCTTCGGCCGCGTTGATGCCACTGCCACACGATCTTGTGACGGCGGCCTTGGGGCGCACAACATCACCTTGACGCGCTGCAGCGTGATACCTAGGTTTTCCACCCAAGCCCCCGATAGACGACTCACTCAGGAGAAGACCAATGGCCACAGTTGCCGTAACCGACGCGACCTTTGACGCGGAAGTCAAAGAATCCGATGTCCCCGTAGTGGTGGATTTCTGGGCCGAATGGTGTGGCCCCTGTAAGCAAATCGGCCCCGCGCTCGAGGAACTTTCGGCGCAATACGGCGACAAGATCAAGATCGCCAAGGTTGACGTAGACAGCAACCCCAACACCGCCGCCGCAATGGGCATCCGGGCATTCCCGCGCTGTTCCTGTTCAAGGACGGTCAGGTTGTGTCGAACAAGACCGGCGCCGCGCCCAAGGCCGCGCTGCAAAGCTGGATCGACGAATCGCTCTAAGCTGAGGTCGCGCCAAACGCGCGTTCTGCAATGATTTTGAGGCGCTCAAACTCGACAAGAGCTTGGGCGCCTTTTCTGTTTGACGTGCGGTTCCAATCGGTAAGCAGCTGAATACGCAACAGGAACTGCACGCCCGGATCGTCGGGACCGACGAAATCATACCCGTCGAAAAACGCTGTGATCGCTTTGGGTGGCAGCAGGTGACCATCGGGAATCGCCGTCAGGTCCGCCGCCGTTACCGCATAATTCAGCAGCAACCGGGCAATATCATATCCCACCGGCGCGTGGCTGATGGGCATGAAATCATAGCCGGCAACGTCTTTGCCATCGATCAGGATGTTGTGGCAGTTCATATCGCCGTGTTTGGCCGCAACCCGGCTTTCGCGACCTTCGTGATCGGCGACAAAATCCTGAACAAGATGTGCCAGCTGGATAAATCTGTCTTGGCCGCGAATGCGCCGTTCGCCCGCCGTCATCTGGCCCGCAAGGTGCAGCATGTGCCTGGCCATGAAGCGGGGTTGAAACCGGCGGTTTTGTTGAAAAGTGCCGCGATGATACGCGGCAAGCCAACGCCCGGCCTGGCGCAGATAGGGCTGGTGATCTTCGTGGGTCAGGCAAAGATCGCGCAGGGTGTCACCCGGTTGAAATGTCATCAAACAGGCCTTGATGTCGCGATCTTCCGCCAAAATACGCGGCACCGTGACCCCCGGCACGGGTCCACCGCCCGTTGCGCCAAATGTTGCGCATCCAGCATGCCATTGAATTCGCTGGGATCTTCGGGTCGAAACACCTGTTTCAGGATCAGGGGCGCCTGCCCCGGCGCATCAAACCGCATCACCAGATGAAGCCGATCAGGATTGTCCTTCATCCAATGGCGCGTATGGGCATAGGCCCGCGCATCAAACCCGGCTTGCTCGGCGAGATGGTTGAAAACCTCTTGCGCCAGCTCTTGCAGATCAGAAAACGCGTTCAATTCCGGTCCTTTCCCCTGTACACCCTTGCGAAGCCTCAGGCCCATTCACAAGTACTGGCTAAACGGAGATCTATCCATGCAAGAAAACGAGTTCCCCGGCTGGCACGGCACCACGATCATTGGCGTCAAAAAGGGCGGCAAGGTGGTGATTGCCGGTGACGGCCAGGTCAGCCTTGGCCAAACCGTGATCAAGGGCACCGCGCGCAAGGTGCGCCGCATTTCGCCCGGTGGGTCTGATGTGGTCTGTGGCTTTGCCGGATCGACGGCGGATGCCTTTACCCTGCTGGAGCGGCTGGAGGCCAAGCTGGAAAGCACCCCCGGCCAACTGGCGCGCGGCTGTGTCGAACTGGCCAAGGACTGGCGCACCGACAAATACCTGCAGAAACTGGAGGCGATGCTGATTGTCAGCGATGGCGAGCAGATGTTCGTGATCACCGGCGCGGGCGACGTGTTGGAACCCGAACATGATGTCACCGCCATTGGATCGGGCGGCAATTACGCGCTGGCCGCCGCACGCGGGCTGATGGAAACCGATTTTTCCGCCGAAGAAATTGCGCGCAAGGCGATGGCGATTGCCGCCGACATCTGCGTCTACACCAATGGCAACCTGACGGTTGAAACGATTGGGGGCTGATCGGGTTTTCGCCGAAAACCCGCCCCTCAAACGAAAGGACCCCCATGACCGACCTCACCCCCCGCGAAATCGTTTCCGAACTCGACCGGTTCATCATTGGCCAGGCCGACGCCAAGCGCGCCGTGGCCGTGGCGCTGCGCAACCGCTGGCGGCGCAAGCAGCTGTCGGATGATCTGCGCGACGAAGTGTACCCGAAAAACATCCTGATGATCGGCCCCACCGGCGTCGGCAAGACCGAGATCAGCCGCCGTTTGGCCAAGCTGGCGAAAGCGCCGTTCATCAAGGTCGAGGCGACAAAATTCACCGAGGTCGGCTATGTCGGTCGCGATGTCGAACAGATCGTGCGCGATCTGGTGGATGCCGCCATCCTGCAAACCCGCGAAATGATGCGCGAAGACGTCAAGGCCAAGGCCCATCAGGCCGCCGAAGACCGCGTGATCGCCGCAATTGCCGGGGAAGACGCCCGCGACGGCACCCGCGACATGTTCCGCAAAAAGCTGAAGGATGGCCTGCTGGATGATACAATCATCGAGCTGGAACTGACCGACACCTCCAATCCGATGCCGACAATGGACATCCCCGGCCAGCCCGGCAGCCAGATGGGCATGATGAACCTCGGCGATATCTTTGGCAAAGCCTTTGGCGGCCGTACCGTGCGCAAACGCATGACGGTGCGCGAAAGTTATGACATTCTGATTTCCGAAGAGGCTGACAAGCTTCTGGATGATGAAACCGTGACCAAGGCCGCGCTGGAATCGGTGGAACAGAACGGCATCGTGTTCCTGGACGAGATCGACAAGGTCTGCGCCCGCAAAGAGGCCCGCGGCGGGGATGTTTCGCGGGAAGGTGTGCAGCGCGATCTGTTGCCATTGATCGAAGGCACAACCGTCAGCACCAAACATGGCGCGGTCAAAACCGACCATATCCTGTTTATCGCGTCCGGCGCGTTCCACATTGCCAAGCCATCGGACCTTTTGCCCGAATTGCAGGGCCGTTTGCCGATCCGAGTGACCCTGCGCGCCCTGACCGAAGACGATTTCGTCCGCATCCTGACCGAAACCGACAACGCCCTGACCCTGCAATATACCGCGCTGATGGGGACCGAAGAGGTCACCGTGACCTTCACCGATGAAGGCATCGCCGCGCTGGCAAAGATCGCCGCAGAGGTCAATGAAAGCGTGGAAAACATCGGCGCCCGCAGGCTCTATACCGTGATGGAACGGGTGTTCGAGGAGCTGAGCTTTCATGCCCCTGATCGCAGCGGACAATCGGTCACGGTGGACGCGGAATTCGTGGAAAAGAACCTCGGCGAATTGACCCGATCCACAGATGTCAGCCGCTACGTGCTCTGATCACGACCGATGCCCCGTCACAACAGTCACAACTGGCGGGGCATCTTTCGATCGGCGCGTTACACCGCCGACCAGCGTTCCGCCATCCGGGCATTGTCCATCCCCCAGAGACCGCCAATGCGGTCCGGCGTGGTGATCCGGCTGGACACCGCCTCTACCCAATTGGCAAACATCGGGATCACAACCCCACCATCGTCACGCAACATCATCTGCATCTCGCCATACATCGCATTGCGCTTGCCGCTGTCGATCTCGGACCGAGCGGCCAATAGAAGCTGTTGAAAACGTTTGTCTTCCCACTGGCTTTCATTCCACGGTGCGCCAAATGCATAGGCGGTCGCGAACATCCAATCCTCTGTTGCGCGCCCTGACCAGGCCCCGGCACAGAACGGCGTATTCCGCCAGACCTGCGCCCAATAGGCCGTTGGCGGATGATCCACCACATTGATATGTATGCCCGCAGACCGCGCTGCACCCTGATAGAGCCGCGCCGCATCAACCGCGCCGTCAAAGGCCGCCGTCGACACCGTCAGGTCGATATTCAGCGAGGTCAATCCGGCCTTGGCCAGATAAAAGGCCGCCTTGTCCGGATCATACGGCAATTGCGCCAGATCAGCCGCGAAATACTGATTTGCCGGGCCAATCGGACTGTCGTTGCCAATATGGCCATGCCCCAACAACACGCGATCCACCATGTCCTGGCGATCAATCCCGTATTTCAACGCCCGGCGCAGATTGATATCATCAAACGGCGCGCTGCCGCTGCGCATGGGAAAGGTGAAATGCCGATTGCCGGTGGTTTCGATCAATCGCAGCGCCGGGTTATTTGACACGCGCGCCGTATCCGCCAGATCGACACGGTTGATCGCATCAACCTGACCGGACTTTAGCGCATGCATCCGCGCCCGCGCATCGTTCAGCGCAATGAACTCGACCTCATCAAACCAACCGGCCTTGCCGTCCTTGTAATGGCTGTCCACGCGTTTTCCGATGAATCGCACGCCGGGTTCGAACCGCACCGCCCGATACAATCCGGTGCCAATACCCTGCGCCATCGCCAAGTCGACTTGGCCCGCCGGATATATCAGCAGGTGATAATCCGAAAGGAGATACGGCAGATCGGCATTGCCGGTCGCCAGGGTAAACTGCACCTGATGGCTGCCCAGTTTCTTGATCTCGGTCATCGCCGCAACAATGGGCCGCGCTGCGGAATCCGATCCCGGCGCAACATGCAATTGCAGCGATTGAATGACATCATCGGCGCCAAACGGCTTGCCGTTATGGAACGTTACGCCCCGGCGCAGATTGAAAATCCAGCTGCGGGCATCTGTGCTGGCCTCCCAGCTTTCGGCCAGTTCGCCAACCAATGTGCCGTCGGCGCGCACCTCGGTCAGGGTGTCAAACACCGCGCCCTGCCCTGCGGCCTGCATGAAGATGTCGTTGTGGCGCCGCCCGTCCCAGCCATCGGTCGGATCTGCGCCCGCCAGCCCAACCCGAAGCCGCCCGCCACGCCGGGTTTCCGCCTGCAGCGACAGGCCAGACGCCGCAAGCACACCGGCGGCGGCCCCCTTGCGCAGCAATCCCCGTCGCGTCAATCGTGTCATGTCAATCTCTCCAGGGCGGGCCCCGGCCAAATCTACCGGGTGACAGCGGCCAGCATGACAGCGGCAAGAAGATTTGACCAGCAAAGCCTTGCGGCGCGCGCGGCCTTCGATGGGTATTGCGGGATACGGCCTAACTTTCCGCCAATTGATCCATCACCCGCACCAATTCCTCGCTGATACCGGGTTCCGACATGGCATGGCCCGCATTACGGATCATCCGCAATTCCGCGTTTGGCCAGCGTTGCGACAATTTCCAGGCCGTATGCGGCGGACAGATCATGTCGTAGCGGCCCTGAACAATCACACCGGGGATATGGGCGATACGGTCCATTTGATCCAGAATTTGACCATCATATTCCAGAAACCCGGCATTGATGAAATAATGGTTCTCCAACCGCGAAAACGCCCGGGCATATCCACCGGGCGGCACGCCGCTTTGACCAGAAGATTGAACCGAGGCGAGGGCATTTTCCCAAGCCGCCCAAGCCTGCCCATAACGGGTTTCCTCGACCAAATTGCCGGAAAACAGCCGCTTGTGATATGCGGCAATCATATCGCCGCGCTCATCCTCGGGAATCAGGCTGGCAAAACGCGCCCAGGTCTCTGGCCAGAATTGCCCGGCACCGCCGCCATAAAACCAGTCCAACTCCGCCTGGGTCATCAGAAACACACCGCGCAACACCAGTTGGCGCACCGCTTCGGGATGCGCCTGGGCATAGATCAGCGCAAGCGTCGCCCCCCAGGAGCCCCCAAACACAATCCAATTGTCGACCCCCAGCGTGTGGCGAATACGTTCGATATCCGTCACCAGATGCCAGGTGGTGTTGTGACTGACGCTGGCATTGGGCTGTGATCTGCCGCAGCCCCGTTGATCAAACAGGATCACCCGGTAAACGTCAGGGTCAAAATACCGCCGCATCCCCGGGCTGCATCCGCCACCCGGGCCGCCGTGCAACACCACAACGGGAATGCCAACCGGATTGCCCGATTGCTCCACATAGATCTTGTGGCCGTCGCCTACATCCAGCATCCGCTGATCAAACGGGTCGATCGGCGGATAGAGAAATTGCGCTGCGCGTTTTTGACCTGAGAATTTGTCCATGACTTTCTATATGAGACAGAAGCACCGATTGACCATAGCGAGGACACCATGCCAGAGGCCACTGTAACCGTCGACCCCGCGGAAATCGCTAAATTCGAAGCAATGGCCGCCGAATGGTGGGATCCGAACGGCAAATTCAAACCGTTGCATATGCTCAACCCCTGCCGTCTGGATTACATCACGACACAAATCGCGGCGAATTTGGGCGCGATCTGAAATCACCACGCCCCTTTGCCGGGCTGCGTATCCTCGACATCGGCTGTGGCGGTGGGCTGTTGTGTGAACCGATGGCCCGGCTTGGCGCAACAATTACCGGCGCGGATGCCGCCGCCGGCAATATCCCCGTGGCCCAGGTCCATGCCGACCAACAGGGTCTGGAAATCACCTATCGCCATATCACAGCCGAGGCACTGGTCGACGAAGGCGCGCAATTCGACGTCGTTCTGAACATGGAAGTGGTGGAACATGTCGCCGATCCGCTTGCCTATTTGACCGCCTGTCAGCGGCTTCTGCGCCCCGGCGGGATCGAGATCTGTTCCACCATCAACCGCAATCCCAAAAGCTTTGCCATGGCCATTATCGGCGCGGAATGGGTGATGCGCTGGCTGCCCAAAGGCACACATGATTGGGCGAAATTCATAACGCCGGACGAACTTTTTGATCTCCTGGAAAAATCGCATGTGACGCCGGTTGATCGCAAGGGGTTCGTCTTCAATCCGATCACCTGGCAATGGTCGCTCTCGGCCAGCGATCTCAGCGTCAATTATGTCACCACCAGCGTAAAGCCCGCCTGACATCACCGGGCTCACTGAAGACACAGGTGCCCTGAATACACGGGGTCCCGCACTTCTTCTGTTCAAAAATATCCTGGGGGAAGGCCATCGGCCTGGGGGCAAAGCCCCCCGTTCTTCCACTGCGGCAAAGCCCCCCGCCTTTCCCTGCGGCAAAGCCCCCGTCGTCCTTTGCGACGAGGCCCTGCTAGCCCTCTTCTTCCAACTTCAGACGCAAGTCGCGCAGGATGGGCAGGGCGGCGCGCACCTTGTCCGCGCCCAGATCCGCGACCAGTTCCGTGATCAATGGCGTGATTGCCTCAAGCGCCGCATCGCGGGCCTGCACCCCTGCCGGGGAAATCGTCACCAGTTTCGACCGCGCATCATCCCAATCCGGGCGGATATGCACATAACCGGCGATTTCCAGCTTGTTCAACGTGTTGGTCATCGCCCCACGGGTCACATGAAAGGATTTCGCCAATTGCGCCGGCGTGCGTTCCTGTTTGAACCGCGCCAGATGGTTCAGAACCGAAAAATGCGAAAGTTCCATTCCCTTGGGCAACATCCGGCTCAGCCGGTTGCGCAGCATCTGATCGGCTGTAAACAACTCGGAAAACAGCGCAACAGCCAAGGAATTGGCGTTTTGATCGGCCATCAGGGCCCCTTGAATTTTCGGTCGTGGGTTAAGGCGGGCACCTGCCCGCGCGCTTTGTCCACTGCTTCGCGGTCAAGGTCAACAAAGACAATGTCAGGTTCTTCTCCCGCCTCGGCCATGACCACGCCCCAAGGGGACACCGCCATCGAATGCCCATAGGTGCGCCGCGCCTTGCCCTGACGGATCTGATGCTGCCCGCATTGCGCCGCCGCCAATACCCAGGCGCCGGTCTCTATGGCCCGCGCTTGCAAAAGCGCCTGCCAATGCGCAGCCCCGGTCACCGGTGAAAACGCGGATGGCACCAAAAGAACCTCGGCCCCGGCCTGGGCCAAGGCGCGGTAAAGATAAGCAAACCGCACATCGTAACAGATGCTCATCCCGATCCGGGCAAATGGCGTGTCTACAACCACGGCTTGGTCCCCGGGGCGGTATCCGGCGCTTTCCCGATAGGTCTCGGTCTCACTGACCTGCACGTCGAACATGTGAATCTTGTCATATCGCGCCGCAATGCCACCATCGGGGGCAATCAGAAACGACCGATTGGCGAAACGGCCATCGGGATCATCGGTTTTCAACGCAAGCGAACCAATCGAAAGCCATATCCCGCGCCGCGCCGCCAGATCGCGCAATCCGGTCAGCGTGTGATCATCGGCTTCGTGCTGCAACACGTTCATCTGATGTGTGCGACTGGTCGACACACAATTCGTCACCTCCGGCGTCAGGACGAATCCGGCGCCGTCCTCGACAGCCCGGTCGATCATCGCGGACGTGGTGCGCAGATTTTCAACCGGGTCATCAGTGGACGACAATTGCAGCAGCGCCGCCCGCATCACGCGGCTTTCAGCAACGGATCAAGCTTGCCCGCGCGATCAAGCGCAAAAAGGTCATCACAGCCGCCGACGTGGATATCGCCGATAAAGATCTGTGGCACGGTGCGACCGCCATTGGCGCGCTGGATCATTTCGGGTTTGCGATCCGGGTTGGCCAGGACGTCAATTTCGCTGAACGCCGCGCCTTTCTGTTTCAAAAGCCGTTTGGCCGCGTGACAAAAACCGCAGAGCGGCGAGGTGTAGATTTCAATAGTGGACATGATGCGTTCCTTTACGATCTTGTCCGTAACTTAGTCGTCCCGGCTCACCCTTGCCAGTGCGCCAATGCAGAGCGGACCTGCACCTGACGCACGAAGCACCTCTGCACAGGCGCCAAGGGTCGCCCCGGTGGTCAAAACATCGTCAATCAGCAACACTGGCCGCCCGCC
Source organism: Marinovum sp. J2-8 (assembly GCF_055808435.1). Taxonomy (NCBI): domain Bacteria; kingdom Pseudomonadati; phylum Pseudomonadota; class Alphaproteobacteria; order Rhodobacterales; family Roseobacteraceae; genus Marinovum; species Marinovum sp. J2-8. Next base: position 10,004 of record NZ_JBVVRZ010000015.1, read on the forward strand.
CGCCACGCGGCCGCGCCGCCCCCGATGCATCTGGATCGCCCCGTCGAGGATCTTGCGCCGTTCTGCGCCGCTGAATCGGTCAAGACTTCGGGTGCGGCGCACTCGTTTCAACAGATCCGGGCAATAGGCCAACCCCAATTCCCGCGCCAATGATTCGGCCAGCAGGGCGGATTGATTGTATCGCCGCGACATCATCCGCATCCAATGCAGGGGCACCGGCGCCACCAACATATCCGGCAGGATCAGGGGCCCGACCGCCCGCGCCAGCCATTTTGCCCCCACCGGGGCGATATCCTGACGGTCATTGTGTTTCAGCCCCATCACAATCCGCCGCCCGTTGTCGCGATACAACAACGCCGCCCGCCCCCGATCCCAGGCAGGCGGCGCAGAAATGCAGGAATCACAATGGGCAATCTCTTCTGTATTCTCGCCGGGCAGGGGCACGCCGCAGCAATCACAGACCAATCCACCGGTAAACGGTGTATCGCGCCAACAGGCCCCACACAGACCAAAGTCGGTTTCAACCAGATCCCGACAGATCAGGCATTGGGACGGATAGACAACCCGCAAGGCCGTTTGAACAATCTCACTCATACCACTATCTAGGCCCCTATGCAGCCCCGTCTCACTGATCCTGCGGCTTTGATCCGCAACCGTCGCCGCGCCTCTTTGGATGCGCTGTTCCTGTTTGAATCTGCGCGCGAAGATCTTGAAGATCGCCTCAGCTTGGTTAAGAGAACCTTTACCGCGCCAGCAATTGTCACCGGGCAGCCGGAGATCTGGGGCAATCTGGCGGAAAACACCCGCATTGTTGCCGATGACGACACATTGCCGCTGGAGCCCGGCGCGCATGACGCGATTTTGCACAGCCACAGCCTGCATTGGGCCAATGATCCGGTGGGGCAGCTGATTCAATGTCGCCGCGCATTGAAACCGGATGGATTCTTTTTGGCGTCGCTGTTTGGCGGTCAGACCTTGCAGGAACTGCGTGCCTGTCTGGCCAGTGCCGAGACCGAGCTGACCGGCGGGCTGTCGCCGCGCATCGCCCCCATGGCCGAGATTCGCGATATGGGCGCGCTGTTGCAGCGTGCCGGATTTGCCCTGCCGGTGGCGGATGCCTTTCGATTGACGGTGACCTATGAAACACCGCTGCACCTGATGCGCGAACTGCGTGCCATGGGCGAGGGCAATGCGCTGGACGCACGTCTGCGCCGCCCAACCCGGCGCGCGGTGTTGTTGCGGGCAGCGGAGCTTTACAGCCAGCTTCACGCCCAGCCTGATGGCCGTATCCCGGCAACATTTGAATTCATCGTCCTGACCGGATGGGCCCCCGATGACAGCCAGCCAAAGCCGCTGCGGCCCGGATCGGCCAAGGCGCGACTGGCGGACGCATTGAAAGTACCGGAAACCAAGCTGAAAGATTGACCCAACCAGCCACAGGGTTATCTGTCGCTAAATCGACATCGCGGAGACCGAAATGCCCGACACACGCCCAGCCAACAGCCCGGCTGATCATCCCGCCCTGCCGCCACGAAAAATTGGTGTCTTGCTCGCCAATCTTGGGACGCCGGATGGCACCGACTATTGGTCGATGCGTCGGTATCTGGGCGAATTCCTGTCGGACAAGCGCGTGATTGATTACCCGACCTGGAAATGGCAGCCGCTGTTGCAGTTGATTATCCTTACAAAACGGCCGTTTACCTCGGGTGCGGCCTATCGGACGATCTGGAACAACGAAGCGGATGAAAGCCCGCTGATGACCATCACCAAGGATCAGACCGCCGCGATTGCCACCAGAATGGCGGACCAGTTCGGCGACAGCGTGATGGTGGATTTCTGTATGCGCTACGGCAACCCGTCGACCAAATCAAAGGTGCGGGCGATGGTCGAGGCAGGATGCCACAAGATCCTGTTTTTCCCGCTTTATCCGCAATATGCCGGCGCGACATCGGCCACCGCAAATGACGCGTTCTTTCGGGCGTTGATGGACGAAAAATGGCAACCCACGGCGCGGGTCGTCGACCCCTATTTCGAACATCCTGCCTATATTGATGCACTGGCGCAGTCGGTTGAGCGCAAATATACCAGCTTGGACCAACGGCCCGACATCCTTATCTGCTCTTACCACGGCTTGCCGCAGCGGTATTTGCTGGAAGGTGACCCCTATCATTGCCAGTGCCAGAAAACGACGCGGCTGTTGAAGGAACGGCTGGGCTGGGCCGATACCGACATCAAGACCACCTTCCAATCGCAATTTGGCCCCGAGGAATGGCTGAAACCCTATACCGTGGAAGAGGTTGCGCGCCTGGCCCGCGAAGATGGCAAAAAGAATATCGCGGTCATCGCCCCGGCCTTTTCTGCGGATTGCATCGAAACTCTGGAAGAGATCAACGAAGAGATCCGCGAAAGCTTCGAAGAGGCCGGTGGAGAAAAATTCACCTATATCCCCTGTTTGAACGACGATCCGGCCCATATTGATGCGCTGTCGCAAGTGATTTCTGAAAATCTGGCTGGCTGGACGGTATGAGCGCGCTGCATCTGGGCACGGTCAAGATTCCGGTCACCGATCTGGCGCGATCGCTGCCGTTTTACTGTGATGCCCTTGGGTTGTCTGTGTTGTTCACCGTCGAAAAATACGGCTGGGTCCAGCTTTCCGGCGGACAATTTGGCATCGCGCTATACGAGATCGGCAAATCCGACACCAGCAGGGCACCGGGCGGTGATCTCGATTTTCATATGATTTGCGAAGATCGCGCGACCACCCTGGCCCGGGTGCGCCGACAGTGCCCTGATGCGGCATGGGCGGATCATGTCAGCGGGGCCTATGTGCTGCGCTTTGCCGACCCGGACGGCAATCAGCTGCATATCTTTGCACGTGGCGAGAATGAGGATGACAGCCTGAAAACCTATCCCCAGACATAGAAAAAGCGGCGCCGAGGCGCCGCTTTTCCTTGTAGATGTCAGTCCGAATTACTCGGAAGCTGCAACTGCGATAACAACAGCAAGCAGGATCAGCGGGACAATGATGCCAGCCGACGAAGATGCTTGTGCAGTTTCTTCAACGATCACCGGTGCTTCGATGATGACGTCGTCTTTTGCATAGGAACCAGCGAATGCTGTCGATGCTGCTGCGGACAGTGCCGCTGCGAGTGCGAGTTTCTTCATAATCATATCCTCCAGATATTCACCTGCCGCTCATACCAAACTGGTTGCGGCAAGCACCCAAGACTTACCTCGTACTTTTTCTTTGCAGCTATTCTGGCGAAATGCAAACCGATCTTTGCATGTTCTCGCCGCGCCGCCGCCACATGTCGTCAAATTAGCAACACTTGAGTGCCCACTTTTGTCTGGGCGAAAAGCTCGGAGATATGTTGGTTGTAAAGACCGATACAGCCGTTCGAAGACCGGCGTCCGATTTTGCGTGTGTCGTGCGTTCCGTGGATACGGTAATACGTCCAGCTCAGGTAAAGCGCGTGCGTTCCCAGAGGGTTGTCAGGGCCTGGGCCAACAAAGTCCGGCCATTCGGGATTGCGGATTTTCATCGACGGGGTGGGGCGCCACGACGGGCCTTCCACCTTGCGCACCACCGACGTGCGGCCGCGGCGCGTCAGATCCTCTGTCAGGGGAACCGAGGTTGGATAGAGCTTGTAGGTCGTGCCATTGGCCGACCAATAATGCAGCGCCCGGCTGGTGATATCGACCAGAATTGCGCCATTGCTGAGATCGCTGAAATAAGGCCGCCAATCCAGCGACCGAAAGCTGGAGATATTGCGGCGCACGGCGTGCGAAATATCGCCCTCAAGCTCGGTGCTGCCGTCGTTCTGGGCCAAGACCGGGGTTGCGGCCATTGCAGCAGTCCCCGCCAGAAAGGCCCGTCTGTTCCATTTTTGTGTGGATGGTGTCTTCATATCCCACTCCCTGGGTATGCTGCATTGATCACAGTTATTTTAGTGCGCGAAAGCCGCAGTCGCAAATCAAACCACTGTCAAGACGCGGATCATCGCCGAGGTGGGTTTGAAAGGTCACTTTTTTCCGGCTAAGTCTCGCGTAACCAAATTATTGGATGGTCTCACCGATGAAACGTCTTGCTGCACTTTTGCTTCCGCTTGTTCTGATTCTTGCGGCCTGTACGACGACACCGTCGTCCACGACGCCGACCCTGGGCCCGGACGGCAAGCCGCTGCCAAAGGTGTACAATCTGGGGCCGGGGGCAGAGGGACGGGTTCAATTCCGTATGCTTGATTCGATCAATGCATTGCGCCAGGCGCGCAGCCTGCCACAGGTGTCGCTGAATGCCGCGCTCAACGCTGCGGCCGCGACCCATGCGCGCGACATGTCGGTGCAAAACCGCCCCTGGCATTTCGGATCGGACGGATCATCGCCGATCGACCGGGTGGCGCGTGTCGGATATGCGGGCCGGATGTTGGGCGAAGCGATTTCCGAAACCTACGAAACCGAGATCGAGACCCTTGCCGCCTGGATGGAAGAACCGGGCACCCGCGAGGTGATCATGGCAGCGGACGCGCGCGATATGGGATTCGCCTATTTTCAGGAACCCAACGGCAAAATCTGGTGGACATTGGTGATGGGCGCGCCGGGCAATGCGGGTTTTGTCCCCTCGGCCAGCCCCGCCAACAGCCAATCCATCGAAGACATCGCCGCAGCAGCCATTGATCTGAGCGACGGCTGATCGAATTCTGGTCCCCCACCCGCTGATCAGGGATCACTGGATGGGGGGTCTGATTTGTTTCGTCGCGGTTATGCGCGCAGCATCACCTTGCCTGCGCGTCCCGGTGTCAGCGCTGCGGTCATGGCATCGCTGACCTGATCCAGCGAATAGGCTCCGCCGTCTTCCAGCTTCAGCTCGCCATTCGCCGCCAGCATCACCAATTCCGTGATCAGGCGCTTGCGTTCCTCCGGGGCCATTTCGCTACTGACGCGCGATCCCCAGAAGCCTTTTGCCGTGATGTGTTTCATGATCAACGCCCCCGAAGACAGCGGCATGGGCGCGCCTGTGGCTGTGCCGAACACCACCAATTCGCCGTCAACACCAAGCAGATCAACGAGATCGCCGGAAATATCGCCGCCGACGGAATCAATCGCCGATACCGCACCGGCATCGCCGATCAGCGCCTGTGCCTTTTCCTTCCACCCTTCGGACGCGGTCGAAAGCACGTTGTCGATCCCGAGATTTTCCAGCTCGGCCACCGCAGCATCCCGGCGCACGAGGTTCAGCAGATGAATTCCGCGCGATTTTGCCAGAACCGTCATGATTTTGCCGACGGCGCCATTGGCGGCTGTTTGCACGATCCAATCCCCTTTTTTCGCCTTGAGGCTTTCAAGCAGCGACAGGGCGCTGAACGGCATGGCGATCAGCTGCGCGCCAACGGTATCGCTGATCGCGGCAGGAAGCGGCAGAACCCCTTCGGCGGGGGCGGTGAAATATTCCGCCCAGCTGCCATGAATCCCCGCGATGGCAATGCGTTGACCAATCAGCGCGGCATCGACACCTTCGCCGACGGCGTCAACCGTGCCCAACGCCTCTGACCCGCCGGTTGCGCCGGGCAGTTCGGGTTTATAGCCGTAATTGCCACGGATCGTCCAAAGATCATGGTTGTGGATCGGCGACAACGTCATCTTGACCAGGACTTCGCCTGCCTTGGGGGTGGGTTTTTCGGTTTCTGCGGTTTTAAGCACGTCAATGGGTTCACCAAAGGTGTCGTGTACTGCGGCTTTCATTGTGATTATCCTTGTAAGTTGTCTTGAGTGAGAAGACCGGTCGTTTGTTGTAACGCCTGTTCCAGTGGCGTCTGAGAGCGTGAGAGCTTTGCCAGGATCGACGCCCCGAGCCATTGTGCGTAGAGCATTTGCGCCGTTGCGACGGGGTCGGAAAACCGGGGCAATGACCCTTCGGATGCGCCCTGACGCAAAAGCGTTGCGATACGTTGGACAAATTCGGTGATGCCATCGTTCAGGATCACGCGCATCGCGTCAGAAAGGTCGGCCACTTCGGCCCCCAATTTGACGACAAGACATTGCGTGGCAATGCCTTCTGCCCCGGCCTGTGCCAACCAGCCGGACCAGAATGCCCCCAGCTTTTCCGCGGCGGTCCCCGGTCCATTGGCCAATCGGTCAAACCGATCCAGATAGTCCTGAACATAGTCAGCCAAAAGCGCCTGTCCAAAGGCCTCTTTCGACGCGAAGTAGTAATAAAACGACCCCTTCGGGATGTTGCATTCCGTCAACAGGCGGGCAATCCCGACGCCGCCAAACCCGTGTTTGATCACCAGGGCCCTGCCGGTATCCAGAATATGCTGTCGCTTGCGATCTGATTTGGTTTGCTCATCCATAGGGCGGAGTTAATCAGTAATAGACCGGTCGTCTAGGTATCATCACAGCCATGTGACAAGGCGGTAAACCACGAGGTCAAATCCCGAAATCAAAGGTGTTTTGCGTCTTGGGACAGGCAGCATTGACCGGCTACCCACGGGCCGGGCTCTCTCGGCCAGCGTCCCTTGGCCAGTGCCCTGTTCCAGCCCCTAGGCCAGTTCCCGGTGGTTGGCCTGAATATCATCCCAGGCGCGGTTGATGTCGATCAACCGCCGCTCGCTCAGCCGCACGGCCTCTTGCGGCACGCCACGGGCCATCATGCGGTCTGGATGCCCTTCGCGCACCGCTTGACGCCAGACTTTGCGAATGTCGTCCAGTGGCGTATCGGGGCTGACGCCCAGAACGGTATAGGGATCATTCGGCGCATCGGGCACAAAACGCGCCCGAAACGCCAGAAACTGGCGTTCATCCAGACCAAAGATCATCGAAACTTCGCGCAGGAAATCGTCTTCGGCGGGATGATAGCTGCCATCCGCGACCGCGATATGAAACAGCCCCTCCAGCAGGTCGCACAGCGCGGTGCCGGTCTCATCAAACATCGCACGAATGCGGCGGGCGTAATCGGCGTAACCGGCCACATCCTGCCGGGCCAGATTGAACACCCGCGCGGCCTGGTCCTCATCCTCGGGGGCGATGTGAAACACCTCGCGGAACGCCGTCACCTCGTCCCGGGTGACAAGACCATCTGCCTTGGCCATTTTCGCGCCCAACGCGATCACCGCAATGGTAAAGGCGACACTGCGCTCTGGTGGCGTGCGCAGCTGGTCAAACACCTGACTAAGCGGCGCGCCACTGGCGAGGGCCGAAATCGCGGCCGATATGCGGGACCATATGGACATGGGCGAATGTTATACCTCGGTTTGATCTAAGTCAGTGTGACAATCACAAAAATTTTTGCATCAGCACCAGATCAATCCAGCGCCCGAATTTATACCCGACCTCGGGCAGGACCGAAACCTGACGAAACCCGATTGCCGCATGAAAGGCGATGCCATCCGGGTTTTCCCCGCTGACGCTGGCGAACAGGGTGTGAACCCCGGCGGCACGCGCGTGATTTTCCAGCATCGCCATCAACCCGCGCCCGGCGCCAAGGCCACGGGCCTCCGGCAACAACGCAATGGAATGTTCGCAGGTATGACGATAGCCATCCCCGCCGCGAAACTGGAAATAACAGGCATATCCGATAATCTGGCCGTCCCGTTCCGCAACAAAATAGCGGCCACTGTCGCGAATGCCTTCTGCATACTCCTGGACCGGTTTTTCATCGGATCTGAAACTGATTGTCGTGTCACGAATGACCGGGTTGACCACAGCGGCAATTCCCGGTGCATCCCCCACCTGTGCTGGGCGCAAGATCATCTGAAGGCCACGCTCCCCTGCGGTGTCTCGATCGACGCCACAAGATGCGGCGAGCCATGTTCAAACCGCACGCGCGCATCATCCAGATAGGGCGCAAGCCGCTGTTGCAGGCGATCCACCTCTGGGTGGAAAATCGTCAGCGCGTCCAGCGAACAGCCCGTTTCCGGCAACATCCGGCCCGGATGATCCGCGCAATCCCATTCTATCAGGGCCGGAAAACACCCATCATACGACAACATGCCATGCTGCGGAACCGACATCCGCCAGCGCAGATTGCCGCGCTCCAGCTCGACGATCCGGCCCGCCTCTGGCAGGTCACGCACAAGGGTTTCAAGATCTTTGGTCTGGCAAATCCAATTGGTCAGCCGGGGCGGCCCGGAAAAATGGTCCAGCCCGAACCAACGGGCGTGATCCAGCGCCGGCGCAGCGGGATCAATGGCAATCGCCTCGAGATAGAGCCCATCCGACAGGGACATCAGGTGATTATGGGTGCCAAAAAACGGATGTTCGCCGCCCGTCACCATTTCGACGTGCAAATGGTCCTGCACATGCGCGCGACCAATGTCGCGTGACAGCCCCGAAACAGCGATATGGTCTAGGTGCAGCATGGCATGTCTCCCGCTTGGCGTGCCCCGTCAAGAATTGGCCTTTGACCCATCTTTTTATCGGTCATTGCACCGTCATTCCGTCGTCAAGATATATCAGATTTCGTGACAAATGGGAACGCGTCACACAATCCAGACATGCAAAGACCCCCCGGTTTGCACCGAGGGGCAGTTTTCGATCATTTTGGCCTAGTTAACGGATTGTCCGTCAACCACATCCTTGGTGATCGCGGGGGGCGTGCCGACAATTTCGATCCGGCGCGGCTTCAACGCTTCGGGAATCTCACGCTCCAGGTCGATATGCAGCATGCCGTTTTCATGGCTGGCCCCGGTGACGCGCACATGGTCGGCCAGATGGAATTTACGCTCAAAGGCGCGGGCGGCAATACCGCGATGCAAGTAGGATTGCTTCGGTGCGTCGTCAGCCTTGCGGGCGGTGACAACGACGGCGTTTTCCTTGGCTTCGACGCTCAGGTCTGCTGCGGAAAATCCGGCAACCGCAATCGAAATGCGATATGCATCATCAGCGGTTTTTTCAATGTTATAAGGTGGATAGGTCTGGTTTTGGACATCATTGGCCAACACCCGATCCATCAGGTCGGCAATTTGATCAAAGCCGACAGTGGCACGGTGAAGTGGTGCAAAATCATAGCTACGCATGGGTCATCCTCCATTGAGCGATACCATTATGGTGCGTCTTCCCATCGGGACAGACGGTGACATCCGGACCCACATTGGGCGTCCGAACAGCAATGATTTGGGGAGGGGGTTTGCCGGTTTCAAGACCCCGGCGTAAACGGATTTACGCCATCCCGCGCCGACCGCCGATGTGGGCCTTGGCAGAGCTCAGTATCGCCGCGCCTCTGCCGCGAGGCGGTCAAAGGGATCGGGTCTTGTGTCATCAAGCAATTCGGTGTCCGGTTCAAAATCCGGGATATAGATCCCTTGGGTCCAGGACGCGGGCAACCGATCCAGCAGCTTGGCAAACCGGGCACTGGCGTCAGAGGCGCGCTGGCGGATCGCCTCGGCACGATCAGGATCACGTTCGCGCAGCCGGGTGTACCAGCTCACAACCAGGTCACAAACCCGGTCCGGCCCCAGCGAGAAATAGACAACGGCGGCTGTCAGCAGCGCCAAAAGACCCACCGCAACCACAAGCCAGGGTCGCACCAGAACGACAATGACCAGCGCACCCAACGCCAGTGTCCGGGGCGCATCCGGGCGACGCAGAAACCGGCGAATATGGCCCATGATCGCCATCACACCCTCACGGCGCGGGCCAGCATGCGGCCTGTTTCGGCGCTTTGCGGGAGGGTCCATTGCGTCGGTGGGTGCTGACGCCTCTGCCTGCGGCAGCACAACAGGGCGGGAAATGATATCCCGACGGGGGTTTGTCGGCTTGGCCAATGTGGGTTCTGGCTGTGCGGGTTCTGGCTGTGCGGGTTCGAGTTGCGCGGGCGCAGGCTTTGCAGGTTCGGGCGTTGCGGCGTTTTCCTCTGCCATCAGCGCACGAATTGCCAATGTCGTCGGATCATCCACCGGCCCGCCATCATCGGCGCCCGGCCGGGGATCTGTGTTCAACCTATGGCGATTGGCTGTCATGCGCGACCTCCGTGGCGTGTGGCGATGTTGCGTCAGCCAATAATACCAATGCTTTCAGGCCATTTTGTGGCGCGGTTCTGCCCTGTCCGCCCCCGAATTGTTCGCTCCTGAATTGTCCGCCCCCGAAATACTCGTCGTCAAATTCCGAAACCTCAGGGCCGCAGAAATTTGGCCCCCGACGGGCGCTCATCCGTGCCGACCTGTTTGAACAAGGATTGCGCGTTCAATTCCACCTTCAGCAGCGCCAGCGGCTCTTTCAGCGAGGTGCCAAGGGATACCGGCACGCCGCCCGCCTCTGCCTTGGCAGAAATCAGCGCCACAATGCGCGGCACGCCGCCCTCTATCGAAAACACCGGTGCACCCGATGCGCCGAAATCGGCGGCACAAGACATCACAAGAACGCCGCGCCGACGGTCGATCACCTCACAGGCTTCCTGAAGGGAGGGCGCTTCGGCGCGGTCATGCGCATAGCTGACAACCGCAATCCGCGCACCCGGCGCCGGTCGGTCAGTGGTTTCAAACGGCAAAACGCCGGTGTTGCGGATTGGATGCGCCAATTGCAAAAGCGCCACATCATCGCGGACCTGCGATGCTTTGGTGTTCTGTGCAAACCGGTATTTTGGATGCACCACCGCGTATTTCACATTGCGATAGGCCGAGGCCCGGCCATTGCGCAGACCGGCGCTGAACCGGATGTCCGATGCGCCAAACCGCTCGCCTGTGGCCTTGTTGAACAGGCAATGACCGGCGGTCAGCACCAGATCGGGCGCGACCAGCACACCGGTGCAAAATCCGGTGCGCCCAAAATCAATCCGGCCAACCGCTTCCCATCCGCGGCTGTCATCACCGGTGTTCAGCTGTCGCAACTCGCGCATTTCTGCCTGTGCCGTTGTCACGGATAAGATCACAGCGAGTAGCAGATGGAATATGCGCAAAAGTCAGCCCCTGTCGTCCGCCCTTTGGGCTATCAACAAGTTTAGGCAAAATTGCGGCGCCGCCAAGCCTTTTCAATTTGGCGCGTCACGGGCGCAGTGCCTGCGGCTTTGGCCCACCTGTCGCCCAGTCCAGCAATTCGACCGTATGCACCACGGGCACCCCGGTTCCGGAACCGATCTGCATCATGCACCCGATGTTGCCGGCGGCAATCACATCCGGGGTCACGGCCTCCAGCGTATTGACCTTTCGCGCCTTCAACTGCCCGGATATTTCCGGCTGCATCAGGTTGTATGTCCCCGCCGATCCGCAACACAAATGGCTGTCGGCCTGCTCTGCCACGGTGAACCCGGCGCGTTTCAACAGGGTCTTGGGATGGGTCTTGATCTTTTGCCCATGCTGCAACGAACAGGCCGCGTGATAAGCCACCTTAAGCCCCTTGTCCGCCCCTTCGGGCAGGTCCAGTTTCATCAGCACTTCGCTGATGTCCATCGCCACCGCCGCCACCCGCGCGGCATCCGCCGCCAGAGGATCGTTGCGGAACATATGGCCGTAATCCTTAACCGTGGTGCCGCAGCCGCTGGTGTTGATGACAATGGCATCCAGCCCCTTGGTGTCCATTTCGGAGGTCCAAGCCGCAATATTCCGGGCCGCTGCGCCGTGGCTTTCGGCCGTTTTGCCCATGTGATGGGTCAGCGCGCCACAGCATCCCGCGCCCTTGGCCACCACAACCTCACATCCCAGCCGCGTCAACAGCCGGATAGTGGCATCATTGATGTCGGTATTCAGCGCCTTTTGGGCGCACCCCGTCATCAGCGCCACCCGCATCTTCGGGGCGGCCTTGGGGGCAAAGCTCTGCGGATCGTCATTGCGGCTGACCGGCGGGATCTGCTTCGGGGCCATCTCAAGCATCGCGCGCAAACGCGGATCCGGCATGAAACGCGCAAATGGCCGCCCGATCTTGGCCCCCAAAAGCGCCAGCCGGAACCGCCCCGGATAGGGCAGGATTCGCGCCAAAAGCCAGCGCAATGCCCGATCCGACCAGGGGCGGTCGTATTTCTGTTCGATATATTCGCGCGCATGATCCACCAGATGCATGTAATGCACCCCGCTGGGGCAGGTGGTCATACAGGCCAGACAGGACAGGCAACGATCAATATGTTTGACTGTCGTTTCATCCGGCACCCGTTCATTTTCCAACATGTCCTTGATCAGATAGATCCGCCCGCGCGGGCTATCCAATTCATCGCCCAGCACCTGATAGGTTGGGCATGTCGCAGTGCAAAATCCACAATGCACACAGGCGCGCAGAATTTCGTTGGCCCGCTTGGTGCCAGGATCGCGCAGTTGGTCTTCGGTAAATGTCGTTTGCATGATTAGCCCATAAGCCCCGGATTAAGGATACCGCGCGGATCGAATTTCGCCCGCAGACCGGCTTGCAATGCGGCCAGCGGCGCGGGTTGCGGTTCAAACACCGGCACGGTCCGGCGCAGATCCTGCGATCCCCGGAACAATGTCGCATGTCCGCCCAGCGCCGCCACCTGTTGGCGAAGGGCCCCAGCCCCGGCATCACCAGCCCCGGAATCACCGGCCTCCGGCATCAACAACCAGACCAATCCGCCGCCCCAGTCATAAATCGCCGTATGCGTGACACCCCGCTCTGCCAATCCAGCGGTCAGGACCGGCCCGTCGCTCGGCTTGACCGAAACGCGCCAAACCGCGCCCTCCCGCCCGGCAAAGGGCGTCACATCGCGCAGTTCACGCCACAATGCGGCACTTGCCGCGCCTTCGCGTGCCTCAAACCCGGCCAGGACGCCGCTTTGCAACCGCTCCGCACGATAAGAGACCGAGGCCGCCAATCCTTCGATCCGAACCAAGGTACGCGATGTCCCCCCAGCCGCCCCGGCATCCAGATGCGCGGCGCCGGTCACCTCAAACGGCGTGCCAAGCGCGGCACACAGGCTGCGCACGCCGGATTTGGCATCCAATCCGTCACAGACCAGCGTCGTTTCCATTTCTGGCACCGGCATCACTTTGAACGACACTTCGCTGATCACCCCCAAGGTGCCCCAGGACCCCGACAACAATTTCACCAGATCATAGCCGGTGACATTCTTCATCACCCGGCCACCGTTTTTGACGATTTGGCCGATGCCATCGACAAACCGCACCCCCAACATGAAATCCCGTGCCGCGCCGGCCACAACCCGTCGTGACCCGCTGACGTTGGCCGCGACCACACCGCCCAGCGTCGGCACGCCCTCGGTGCCCAGCAAGCCGCGCCAATCCCCCGGTTCAAAGGCCAGCCTCTGACCCTCTGCGGCCAATGCCGCCTCAACGTCGGCCAATGGCGTACCGGCCTCGGCCACCATGGTCAGCGCGCCCGGTTCGTATAACGAAATCCCGGACAGACCGCCGGTTTCCAGAATATCCCCTGCCACCGGACAGCCTACGGCGCGCGTCCCGCCGCCACAAATCCGCAGCGGCCCATCCGCCCCGGCAATCATCTCCGCCAATTCCGCTTCGCTTGTCGGTCGCATATCCAGATCTTCTTCTGTTCAAAAATATCTCGGGGGAGTCACCAAAGGTGACGGGGGCTGGCCCCCTTACTCTGCTGCCACATCCACAGCGCGGCGGGCCTCGGACACCTCCAGCGGAAACACCTTGGCCGGGTTCAACAACCAACCGGGATCAAACACATCCTTGACCGCCATCTGTGCCTCCAGATCCGCCGGAGCATATTGATGCCCCATCAAATCGCGCTTCTCGATGCCAACGCCATGTTCTCCGGTCAGACAGCCACCCACCTCGACACAAAGCTTGAGGATGTCCGCACCAAACCGCTCGCACAGCTCCAGATCGCCGGGCTTGTTGGCATTGAACAGGATCAGCGGGTGCATATTGCCATCCCCGGCGTGAAAAACGTTCGCGACATCCAAGCCATAATCGCGGCTCAACTCGCCAATGCGCCGCAGCACCAAGGGCAGGGCGGTCACCGGGATGGTGCCATCCAGGCACATATAGTCGTTGATCTGCCCCATCGCGCCAAAGGCGCTTTTGCGGCCCAGCCAAATGCGCCCGGCTTCATCCGCATCCTGCGCCTCGCGCAGCTCCAGCGGGTCATGTTTCCGGGCAATCGCCATGATCCGCGCCAGCTGATCGTCGATTTCGGCATCCGACCCCTCGACCTCGACGATCAACAGGGCCTCGCAATCGGGATAGCCCGCATGGGCAAAGGCCTCGCAGGCGCGAATACAGGGGCGGTCCATGAATTCGATCGCCACCGGCAGGATGCCCGCCCGGATGATATCGGACACACAGGCCCCCGCCACTTCGTTGCTGTCAAACGCCATCAGCACCGGCCGCGCCCCTTCGGGTTTTGGCAGGATGCGCAGGGTCGCTTCGGTCACGACGCCCAATTGCCCCTCGCTGCCACAGATTACCCCAAGAAGGTCCAGACCCGCCGCATCCATATGCGCGCCGCCAATTTCAACCACGCGGCCATCCATCAACACCAGTGTGACCCCCAGCAGATTGTTGGTGGTCACGCCATATTTCAAACAATGCGCCCCGCCGGAATTCATCGCGATATTGCCCGCAATGGCACAGGCCAGCTGGCTCGACGGGTCGGGCGCATAGAAGAAACCGTTTTCTTCGACGGCCCCGGTCACCGAAAGGTTGGTGCGCCCGGTCTGCACCCGGACAAAGCGGTTTTCGTAATCGGTGTCGAGCACCGCATTCATCCGCGCCACGCCCAAAATGACCGAATCCGCACTGGGAAGCGCGCCACCGGCCAGCGATGTGCCCGCCCCGCGCGGCACCACCGGCACCGACATCTCATGACAAATCCGCAACACATCGGACACCTCTGCGGTGCTCGACGGCAACACCGCCAGCATCGGCGCACAGCGATAGGCCGCCAGCGCATCACATTCATAGGCGCGCAGCTCCGCCGGGTCCGAAATCACCGCACCCTGCGGCAAACATTGCTGCAATTGCCGCACCAAGGCGGATTTCCGTGCCAGCCGCTCTGGCCGGGGATCAGGCATCTGCATTGCGTCCCTCCAAGATTGGTAAGAAAATATAACCAATTTTGGAAAGTCATGCAAGCCACGTCTGGCGCGCGGCAAAGAAAGTATACAAAGGCTTGAAGAAGCACCCCTTTCGCCGGGAAATTTTCCCGCCGAGGGTGCCCGAATGACATGGACTGATCGCCTTACTCTGTTTGAGCCCCTCGACTACATCGCTGTTGCGGTCCTGATCGTGAGCTGGATTGCCATTGGATTGAGGATCGAAAATCCGGGCAAACATCCTTCGGTTTCGACCTTGACCACCGAATACCGGCGCGAATGGATGAAACAGATGCTCACCCGCGATCCGCGCATCTTTGACAGCCAGATTCTGAGCATCCTTCGCCAAGGGACGGCATTCTTTGCGTCGACCTGCATGATTGCCATCGGCGGTGTGCTTGCATTGATCGGCAATGCCGAGCGGCTGGCGGGTTTGGCACAGGATCTGACTCTGGAATCCGACCCGATTGTGGTCTGGGAATTGAAGCTGATTGCCGTCATCCTGCTGGCGATCAATGGCTTCCTCAGCTTTGTCTGGTCACACCGGCTTTTTGGCTATTGCGCTGTGGTCATGGCCGCGGTTCCCAATGACCCCAACCATCCCGCCGCCCCGACACGCGCCCACAAGGCGGCAGAGCTGAACATCTCTGGCGCACGGGCATATAACAGGGGATTACGATCAATTTACTTCGCGATGGCGGCCACGGCATGGCTTTTGGGGGCCATTCCGCTCATACTGGCGGTATTATTCACTCTGGCGGTTTTGTACCGGCGCGAATTTGCCTCGAACTCTCGCGAGGCGCTATTGCTGCCCGAAACCGGCCCTGAACCGAAACCGGCAAAACACCCGGAGATCTGATGTTTCGTTTTCTTCCGACCCTGGCCCTGCTCGTTTTTCCGGCTCTCTGCTTTCCTGCGGCGGCGATGGCGGGCGACCCTGAAATCGTCAAAGTCAAAGTGACCAAACCCGACATGGGCTGGCGTTTTGAGGTGACGGTGCGCCACGATGACGCCGGATGGGACCACTATGCCGACGCGTGGGAGGTGACCGACCTTGACGGCAAGCGGCTTGGCTATCGCAAATTGCACCACCCGCATGAGCATGAGCAACCGTTCACCCGCTCTTTGCGTGGCCTGATGATCCCGGATGGCATTCGCGTTGTGTTGGTGCGGGCACATTGTTCCGAACATGGCTGGTCCAGCAACCCGGTTGAGGTCAAACTGTCCCCATCCGGGCGCGGCAGCTACTAGCCGGTCGTCCGTTTCCCCGATTTCCGGTTATTTGATGCCGTTGTCCGTAGCAAACAGCGCCGTTGCATCCGCGCTGTTCACCGATTTATGGGCACATCTGCCGGAAATAACGGCTGGTCAGATCAGAACGCGACCCTGTCGCCACCTTTCAGGTCAAGCATTTCGCGCGCTTCATCCGGTGTCGCGACCTCACATCCCAGCGCCTCTACGATCTTGCGAATTTTGGCCACTTGCTGGGCGTTGCTTTCCGCCAGTTTCCCGCGCGAGATAAACAAGCTGTCTTCTAGCCCGACACGCACGTTGCCGCCCATCTGGCTGGCGGTGGTGCCCAGCGACATCTGCGATCCGCCAGCGCCCAGAACCGACCAGCGGTAATCGTCACCAAACAGACGGTCAGCGGTGCGTTTCATGAAGATCAGGTTATCAATCTCGGGGCCGATACCGCCCAGAATGCCAAAGATGAACTGAATGAACACCGGCGCCTTGAACAGCCCGATATCCATACAGAATTTCAGGTTATAGAGATGGCCCACATCATAACATTCATGTTCGAACTTGATGTCATGCGGTGCCAGGGTTTCGGCCGCTTCCTTGATATCGCGAAAGGTGTTGCGGAAAATGTTGCCGTCGGAATTGGCGACATAGTCCTTTTCCCAATCAAATTTCCAATCATCGTCGTTGTAGCGTTTCGCCAGCGGATGGAACGAGAAGTTCATGCTGCCCATGTTCATAGAGCACATTTCCGGACTGAAGGTCTTGGCCGGAGTGATACGCTCCTGGATCGACAGTGTCAGCGAACCGCCGGTCGAAATATTCACCACCGCGTCGGTTGCTTGCTTGATCCGGGGCAGGAAGGGCGTGAAATCCTTCACATCAACCGACGGCGCGCCGGTTTCGTTGTTCCGCGCATGCAGGTGCAGGATCGACGCCCCTGCCTCTGCCGCTTCCATCGCCTGGGTTGCGATATCGTCATAGGTATAGGGCAGCGCGTCTGACATGGTTGGCGTATGGATTGCCCCGGTGATGGCGCAGGTGATGACCGTCTTTTTCTGGCGTGCCATGGATCAGGTTCCTTTGGTTTTGTCTGTGTTGGCAGGCGCAATGACGCGGTATCCCAGCGGAAAGAGTTGAAGATCGAAACGGCTGCGGATCAGGCCCCAGATCCCTTTGGGCGCTTTCAGCATCATCACGATGGCCACCAACCCCAAAACGATCAGATAAATGGTGCCAAGGTCAGCAAGCGTTTCGCGCAGCGCGAAAAACACAAGCGTTCCGATGATCGGGCCCTCGATTGTGCCAATGCCGCCGATCACCACGATAAAGATCACAAAGGCAGTCCAGTCATTGACGCTAAAGGCGGCATCGGGCGAAATACGCAGCTTTTGCAGGAAGATCAGGGCGCCGATCATGGCCGTCAGCGCCGAGGTGACCACATAAACGGTGAATTTTGTGCGCCAGATGTCGATCCCGAGGCTGCCGGCCGCCAATTCATTGTCCCGGATTGCGGTCAGGGCAAGCCCCTTGCGCGAGCGCAGGAACAGATAAACAGCGGTGATGACCAGAACAGCCGCGCCCAGCGCCAGCCAATAGCTCAAGGATTCACGCATCGCGCGTTTCGAGGCGAGGGATTTCACGATCGCCACCGGCAGGGACGACCCCGAACCGCCCCCCAGTGACGAAATCTGGGCAAAGCCCAACCGAAAGACTTCGGCGATTACCCAGGTTCCGATGGCGAAATAGGCCCCGCGCAGACGGAAGATCAACACAGCAATAGGCACCGAGATCAGCGCACCAAGCACGCCGGCCATTGCGATGGCCGCAATCGGAGGCAGGCCTGCGAATATGGTCAGGGCAAACAGCATGTAGCCGCCAAACCCGACAAAGGCCTGCTGCCCAACTGAAACCAGCCCGGCATATCCCGCCATCAGGTTCCACAGTGACGCCAGCGCCAGATAAAGAAACATCTCGCCCAACAGGCGCATGTCGGCGCGCCCCGCCCACCATGGGGCCGCGATAAGCACAACAAGGACAAGTGCACCAAGGATCGCGGCCATGCGGGCGGCCCCGGAGGTTCGGGTGACGTGGTAATCCTGAATATTCATGCCGCGATCCTTGGGAAAAGGCCGTTGGGACGAACGGCGAGGATTAAGAGAAAGGCGATATGCCCGGCCAGAAGCTGCCAGCCGGGGTCGATCTTGGCGCCGATGGTCTGTGCCACGCCAAGAATGACACCCCCAGCCAATGTGCCCCAAAGATTGCCAAGCCCGCCGATGATCACGGCCTCGAAGCCAAAGATCAGACGCCCGCCGCCGATCGAGGGGTCAAAGCTGGTGCGGATGCCCAGAAAATCCCGGCAATGGCGGTGACCCCAAGCGCCAGCGCCATGGCCAGCCCAAAGATATGCCGCCGGTTCAGCCCCATCAGCTGTGCGATATCCTGATTGTCGGATACGGCGCGAAAGGCACGGCCGAGCGCGGTATGATAGAAGGTCCATTGCAAGCCCCAGATCACCGCGATGGCCACCGCAAAGGTCAGAACCGGCAGCACACCCAGCGTCAGCCCCCCGGCCGAAAAGCTGGCCGTTTCAAGCGCCCCGGCAGCCATCTTCTGGGGGTCGGCGGAATAGACTTCGAGCAGGGCATTCTGAAGGATCACGCTTAGCCCGAATGTGACCAGAAGCGGCGGCAAAAGGTCATCCCCCAGGGTTTTGTTCAGCAACCCGCGTTGCAGCGCATACCCGATCAGCGCCATGGTCGGCACGACCAGAACCAAGGCCAGCAAGGGATGCAGACCGGTGGCGGTGGTGACAGTCAGCCCCAGATAGGCGGCCAGAACGATCAGATCGCCATGGGCAATGTTGACCAGACGCATCACACCAAAGATCAGCGACAACCCCGCCGCAAACAGGGCATAGAGACCGCCAAGCAGGGTGCCTTGTACAATTGCATTCAGCCAGTCCATGTCATTCTATCCCGAAATAGGCGCGAGAGATGTCATCGCGCGAAACCTTGTCCGCGTCGCCTTCCAGCGACACACGACCCTCTTGCAGGCAATACACCCGGCTGCTGACAGACAGCGCCTTGGTGATGTCCTGTTCGACAATGATGGCGCTCATGCCCTCGCCGATGATGCCCGGCAGGGCGTCGTAGATGTCCTTGATGATGATCGGGGCCAGCCCGAGGCTGATTTCGTCGAACAGGATCAGATCGGGGTTCGCCATCAGCGCACGGCCAATGGCCACCATCTGCTGTTGCCCGCCAGAGAGCGAGGTCGAGGCCTGATCCTTGCGTTCTTCGAGGATCGGAAACAGCTTGTAGACCGCGTGAATGTCCCAGGGCCCCTTGCGCCCGACCTGTGCGCCAATCATCAGGTTTTCCCGCACCGACAGCGATGGAAAAAGCTGCCGCCCCTCCGGCACCATCGCCAGCCCCCGCGCGGCGACCTCGTCTGCCCGCAGGCGGCTGATGTCCGTGCCGTGATATTTGATCTGGCCGGGACCGTTGCGCAAAAGCCCGGTGATTGACCGCATCAGGGTGGTTTTCCCCGCGCCATTTGCACCGATGATGGCCAGGATTTCGCCTTCGGAAACGGCCATGTCGACGCCATAAAGCGCCTGAAAATCCCCGTAATGGGCATCAAGCCCCTGCATCTGAAGAATGGGTTCAGGCATCGGCTTCAATCCCCAGATAGATTTCTTTGACTTCCGGGCTGTCCATGATCGCCTGTGGGTCGCCCTCGGCAATCTTTCTGCCGAAATCGATCACGATCAGCCGGTCAACCACGGCAAGCAGCGCATGCACCACATGTTCGATCCAGATGATGGTCACGCCCGAGGCATGGATGTCCTTGATGGTCTGAACCAGCGACCGGCACTCGGCCTCGGTCAGCCCACCCGCGATTTCGTCAAGCAACAGCAACTTTGGCATCGCACAGAGCGCCCGCGTAAGTTCCAGCCGTTTGCGCCCCAGCAACGTCAGACCGCCGGCCATGGTATTGGCCTTTGACAACAGCTCGGTCTTTTCCAACACCTCAAGGCAAAGCTGCTCTGCCTCTGGGCCGCGCAGGCCAGCCGATTGGGTGGCCGCAATCATCGCATTTTCAAACACGGTCATATTGGAAAACGGCTGTGGCACCTGAAAGGATCGCGCAATGCCGGAATGGCTGCGTTTTGCCGCGCTCCAGCCGGTGACGTTCTGCCCGGCAAATTCCACGGTCCCGGCATCGGGTGACACGGTTCCGGTGATCAGGTTGAACATCGACGTCTTGCCAGCCCCGTTCGGGCCGATCACGCCCAGTGCTTCGCCTTCGGCCACTTCATAGCTTTGCCCATCGGCAACCTTTACGGCGCCGTAAGCTTTGCAAAGGTTGTCGAGTTTCAGAATGGTGTTCATTCTAGTCCCCTTGGGTGGTGAGCGGTGCAACCGCACCGCTCATACGCATCAGCCAAGCAATTTCAGATCGCCGGTCAACGGAATGTCCGGCGCCGCCGAATTGGCCACGATCTTCAGATCAAAGGAGTCGCCCTCTTTTTGCCATTGGCCGGCAACCAGCGGCGTCTTGGTGACATTGTTGATCGGGCCATTTGCCCAGTTCACATTGCCAACAATGGTGTCGAGGTTGGTTCCAGCGATGGCCGCGACGATGGCCTCGGGATCTTCCAGATCTTCGGACCGCTTCATTACATCTGCCACCACTTCGAACAGCGCGTGTTTAAAGCCGATCGGCTGGGTCCAGGGGCGGCCGGAAGCCGCAGAATAGCCTTCGGCCAGTGCCTTGGACGATGCCCCCGACAACGAGGACGAGAAGGGATGGTTTGGGGACCACCAAACCTCGGACGACAGACCGTCGCCCCGATCCCCAAGCAATTCAATCACCGACGGGAACAACAGCGCCTTGCCGATTGTCACAACTTTGGGGGTGAACCCCTGTTGCGCGGCCTGGCTCCAGAAGGTCGCAAAATCGGGGGCGATCATGTTGCCTGTGACAATCTCGCAGCCCGCCGATTTGAATGCGGCGATCTGGTTCGAAAAATCATCCGACGGCGGCTGATAACGGCCCGGATCAATGAGGTCATAGCCCGCTGCGGCCAGCGGCGTGGGCAGGCCCAGCTCTGGATGGCCCCAGGCGTTGCCGTCCGCGTCGTTCGGAAACAGCCCGCCGACGGTCTTGGCCGCGCCCGATTGCCCCCACATGTCAAGGAACGCGCCGATCACGTCCTCAAGCCCCCAGAAGAAATGATAGGTCGAGGCGAACCCCTCTCCCGGGACACCATTGCGGCCAAAGAAATAAGGCTGCCATGGGCAATCGGTGGTGATGCAGGGCACTTCGTTCACTTCGGCCTGATCGCTGACCGGGTTGACCGTGTCCGGGGTCGAGGCGGCGACGATAATATCGACCTCATCCCCCAGAATCAGGTCTGCGGCCACTTCGGCAGCCCGGTTCGGGTTCGACTGGCTGTCCTTCGAGATGATTTCGACATTCCAGCTTTTGCCGTTGTTTTCGATGCCGCCCGCAAACACCTTTTCGATGCCTGCCAGCACATAATCATCGGCCTCGGCAAATCCTGCCAGGGGTCCGGTGCGGGGGCTGACATGGCCGATGCGCAACGTGGGGTTGGCGGCATAGGCGCGCGTGGCGCTCAGCAATGCCGGGGTGGCCAATGCGGCTGCGGCCCCTCCCAGGAAACCGCGCCGGGTTGGGCGTTGTTTGATGATCTTTGACATTTCTTCCTCCCTTTCATCGGCTTTTCGCCGACCAATCGTTTAATCGTCGAGAATGGTCCCCAGTTTGTTCAGATGGCTGGCAACACGCGCACGCACGGCATCAGCGTCTTCTTTGGTCCATTTCCGAAAACCTTCGCCCGATTTCATCCCCAAGCGCCCGTCTTCGACGAGCTTTGCAAGATAGGGTGACGGTCCTTTGCGGCTTTCGAGGTCGTGCAGAACGTTTTCGTGGATATCGAGCGTCAGGTCGGTGCCAACCAGATCGGCGTTTTCCAACGGGCCAAGAACGGCAAGGCGGCGACCAAAACAGGACTTTACAACCGTATCGACATCTTCTGCTTCGCAGATCCCGTTTTCGACCAGGCTCACGGCCTCGCGCCAGAGGGCGTGCTGCAACCGGTTTCCGATGAACCCGGGCACGTCTTTTTCGACCATCACCGGCGTTTTGCCGGCATCGGCCAGCAGATCAAAGATGGTCTTTGCAACGGTGGGGTCGGTCCATTCGGTTTTGACCACCTCGACCAAGGGGATCATATGTGGCGGATTCCACCAATGGGTGCCCACAGCGCGGTTTTTCAACCGCAGCTTCGACATGATCTGCGTGATCGGCATGACAGATGTGTTCGACGCCAGGATACAGCTGTCTGGCGCGTGCTGCTCAACTTCGGCAAAGATCTGTTGCTTCAGCGCCAGCTTTTCCGGCGCAGCCTCGAACACGACATCCGCCTGCCGCACCGCACCCGCGGTCGAGTTGAACACCTCGATCATCTTCATTGCCTTGGCGGCGGTCTTTTCGTCGTCGCCCATGGCCTCCATACTCTGAAGGATGCGATCGACAACCGATGCGCGGGCCTCTTCGAAAGGATCGGTGATGGCCACATATTGCCCGGCCTTGGCCAGGGTCAGCGCAATGCCATGCCCCATAAGGCCGGCACCGATCACCGCGATCTGCTGTTTCTTGGCAACCATGCTTCAGCCCGCCGTATAGCCACCGTCAGCATACAGAATATGCCCGGTGTAAAAATCAGAGGCTTTTGAGGCCAGGAACAACAAGGGGCCGGCGAGGTCTTCGGGTTCGCCAAGACGGCCCTTGGGCACACGGGCCAGGAAACCATCCCTGACCTTCTTTGCCTCGTCCGTGTCGGCGAACATCCAGGCGGTCAAAGGCGACCGGAACACGGTCGGCGCGATGGCATTCACGGTGATGCCGGACGGCCCCAATTCACATCCCAACGCCTTTGTCAGACCGTCGGTCGCGGCCTTGGACGCGCAATAGGCGGTATAACCGGCCGGATGTCCCAAAAGCCCCCTTGCAGAGGAGACCAGAACAATCTTGCCGCTGCCCTGCTGTTTCATCTGTCCCGCGGCGGCACGGGACAACAGCCAGGTTTGATTGACGTTGGCATCCATGACCGATTGAAAGGTTTCGGGCGTCATGTCGTTGATCAGCGCGACTTTGTTCATCCCCGAGGCCACCACCAGAATATCCAGCCGGCCATAAGCTTCGACCGCTTGGGCGACCAACCCGTTACAGATGTCTTCATCCGTGGGGCGGGTGTTGATGGCGGTCACCTCTGCGCCCATGCTGCGGCATTCGCCGGCAATCTCGTCCAGCGCGGTCTGGTTGCCGGCAACCAGCACCAGCTTGCAGCCGGCACCGGCCAAAATGCGCGCCGCGACCATCCCGAATGCGCCAGAGGCCCCGGTGATCAAGGCGGTGTTGTCTTTGACGTCGAACATGGACAGTGGGTTTTGCATGACATTCATAAGTCAGGCCTCCGCAGGATAGGGGATGACAACCAGCATCTTGCTGGTCAGGTTCGTCCGGTTTTCCAAAAGGCGGATTTCGCCGGCTGGAATGGTGCAGCTGTCCAATGGGCCCAGAACGGTCGCTTCGCCGTCGATGGTCACTGTCATCTCGCCCTCGAGCACGACGTAAACCTTTTCAAACGGTGTGGAATCCGGCCCCGCGCCGCCACCGGGAAGGAATTGACTGAACCCAACCCATTGGTTGGTTGGCCCGCCTTCCTCAAACCCCTGCAATCGAAGTCCGTGACAGCCGAAATGATTTGCGGCCTCATAAGGCTGGGCATCGTGAAAGCGTTTAAGGTGCATGGAAATCTCCTCGGGCGTGTCGGAAGTGGGGCTGAAAATGGTCGCCGGTCCCCCGGCGACCAGTCAGGGAGGATCAGAAGTCGGCGCCATCGTCGATGCGGAAGCCCTGGCTCTTGTCCATCATCGCCACGAGGCGAATGATGCAACCGTCGCCGCGGTCCCAGTTCCAGGGGAAGAACGCAAAGGTACAGCGCTTGCCGGTCACGGCATCAAGATCACCGCCGACGTTTTCAATGCCCAGAATACCGTTTTTGAACAGGATGTTATGAACCGGTTCCCACTCTGGAAAGGCGACGTCCCACGGAATACCGCCGGACCATTCGAGGTATTCCTTCTCCAGATGCGGCAACAGCGGGCCGTTCCGCTGTGGGCCGATGGCGGTGGCCAGCGGGTGGTCATTGGCCTGGGTGTCGTGGCCGACAACCTTGATGCCCTTTTCCACCATCCACTCTGCCGCTGACGGCACCAGCCCAGGGCAATAGGCAAAGTAGTCACCATCCTCATAGTCATGGTGCCAGCCGGTGTTGATGATCAGAACGTCCCCCTTGCGGATCGCTTGACCACAGGCTTTTTCCAGGTCGTCTGCGGTGAT
Source organism: Marinovum sp. J2-8 (assembly GCF_055808435.1). Classification (NCBI taxonomy): domain Bacteria; kingdom Pseudomonadati; phylum Pseudomonadota; class Alphaproteobacteria; order Rhodobacterales; family Roseobacteraceae; genus Marinovum; species Marinovum sp. J2-8. The sequence continues at coordinate 34,644 of NZ_JBVVRZ010000015.1, forward strand.
CTGTTCCCATTTCTTCTTTGGGATCGAAACAACCAGCCCGGTGCCAAAGAAATGCGGCAGCGGCACTTCGTCGATGAACGGCGTGCCCTGCACCACATGCGCCGGGGCGTCGATATGGGTGGTGGCGTGCATCGTGGTGGTGATGCGTTGGCTCAGCACACCGGATTTCGCCATGTAGTGGATGCGCTCGATCTTGGTGTCCTGAAAATAAGGCCAGTTCGGGTTCTGGAACCCAAAGCGGTGGCTGAGATTGTAGAACTCCAGTCCCATGTCGTTGTCGGTGTTCGATTGGAACTCGATGCCACGGATTTCAACCATTGGACACATCTCCTCTGTTCGCCGGAATCCCGGCGTTTTCGATTTTAAACTGTCAGGATGGCTCCTCCACCTGTCCCGCATATTGATGCACATGCACCGCATTGCGGTCAATAAAAATATTCACGATGCGGTTGACATGTATCGCATTGTGGGACACTGATTGAGTAATCACATCCCGCAACCCGCGCCGCAATTACCGATGGGGACACCCTGTATATGTCTGAAGACAAGACGAAAAATGATAGATCCGGCATCCAGGTGATCGCCCGCGCGGCCTCGATACTCAGGGTGTTGAAGGATGCTCAATCGGGTATGAGCTTGGGGAAAATTGCCGAGCTCGCCGATTTGCCCCGCTCTACGGTACAGAGAATCACCGGCGCATTGGCAGAGGAAAACTTTGTCATCAGCGATATGCAGGGGGGTGGGCTGCGGCTGGGTCCAGAGCTCAGCACGCTGGCGGGGGCGGCGCATTACAACATCGTCGAACACTGCCGTCTGCTCTTGACCGAACTGACACAGAAAACAGGAGAAACGACTGATCTGGCGGTGATGCGCGGCATCGGCATGGTGTTTCTGGATCAGGTGCCGGGAACGCATCGGCTGACCACGGTTTCCAAAGTTGGCGAGGTTTTTCCCCTGACCACGACGGCCAATGGCAAAGCCTGCCTTGCGATGATGGATCAGGAAGACGCCATCAAGCTGATCCGCAATGAATGGGATCGCAATGGGGTGACACAGGATCTGGCGCAGTTTCTTGCGCAACTTGAAGAGATCCGGAACTGCGGCCTGGCCTATGACCTTGACGAACATGCCTCTGGTGTTTCGGCGATTGGATTTGCCTTCCGGGATTGGGGCGGCGACCTGCATGCCATATCGGTCCCGGTGCCATCAACGCGTTTTGGCGACCAAATGAAGACGATTGAAAATGCGCTTATCGACACCAGCGCCAACATTCAGCGCACATTCGAGTAGCGTCTGCGAGCAATTTTGGCCCAAAGACATCGGGCCAGAGTGCCCAAGGCGACCGCAGAGAATGCTGGGCGGCGATATGGGTAATCCGCTTCTTTGACCGGTACAGCGCAAGAATACACGATATTTGGACGCCACGCCCAGCGGTCTTTCCGACACAGACGGAACACCGGGCGAGGCCAGATTGGCCGCACCCCAACGCTGGTTCAAACTTCATCCAATCAAATGGCAATCCGGTGCGTCAAACGTTCCTGAATAAGGCCGGCAATACGCGCGGTTTGGCTGCCCACTGGCTGGCCCTCGCGGCGCATCAGAATCAACTTTTCGGCGGCATCGCTTAATGCGTCGTCATGGGCGATACGTGCGACCCCGCTCAGGAATTGACCGACGTAATCCATGGTTTTGTCATCGGTGCCATCACAGAGGATACCGGCGATATGCGCCATATCGTCCTGAAAAGCGATCTGATCTGGATGCAACTCGACCTCGGTCAGGGGGCGGGGGCCGGTGGGTTGGCGTTCCGGCGGCAGAAGCGACAGGATCAATTCCTGAAAATTGATCAGCGAAACAATGGGTTTCAACATGAACCCATCCGCGCCGGCGGCCACGGCCATATCTTCGGCAAAATCATCGCCACTGGTGCCCAGAATCACCGGGATGCGCGGGCTGCCAGCGGCCAGTTCGGCAATCAATTCTGCACCCGAACCATCGGGCAGGCCAAGATCGACAATTGTCACCGATGGCCGGTACACCCGCAAATGCCGTCGTGCCGAGCGCAGACAATCCGCCCGCCTGATGCGCGCACCGGACCTGAGACACAGCAATCGCATCGCCTCACAGGCGAAACGGCTGTCTTCGACCACAAGAACGGTTAACCCCAACAGGGGTCTTTCCGGTGATGGTGTGCGATCAATTTGCAGATTTTCGAGGTCGTCCATGCCTAGCCCTCCAATTCCCTCCAGAATGCGCATTCGAAGTTACCAAAGGTTTAATGCGCGCTCCTGTCCAATTGCCTGTTGCCGCCACAACGGCGATAACCTTCGCAAATGACCCGCAAACAGGAGCCTCGCCCATGATCGGCCGCCTCAATCACGTTGCCATCGCCGTCCCTGACCTTGACGCCGCTGCGGCGCAATATCGCTCTGCTTTGGGGGCCACAGTCGGCGCACCGCAGGACGAACCGGATCATGGCGTCACGGTGATTTTCATCGAATTGCCAAACACCAAAATCGAATTGCTTTACCCCCTGGGCGAAGATTCCCCCATCCAAAGGTTTCTGGACAAAAACCCGGCCTGCGGCATTCATCATATCTGCTACGAAGTAGACGACATCCTGGCCGCGCGCGACCATTTGCAATCCACCGGCGCCCGGGTTCTGGGCAGTGGCGAACCAAAGATCGGCGCCCATGGCAAACCGGTTTTGTTCTTGCATCCCAAAGACTTCAACGGCTGTCTCGTTGAACTGGAACAGGTGTAATCGAAAATGGCCATCACATCCGCCATCGTGCTTTTTGCTGTTTTGTGGTTCATGACCTTTCTGGTGGTCATCCCGTTTCGCATCCAGACCCAGGGCGATCTGGGCGAGGTGGTTGAAGGCACCCACGCCGGTGCCCCCCAAGTGCATAACCTGAAGCGCAAGGCATGGATCACCACCGCCATCGCCGGCGTCCTCTGGGCGATTTTGACAGCAATCATCCTACTAGAGATCGTGACCGTCCGCGACATCGACAGCTGGATGTTCCAACGGATGCCGCCCGCGACCACGCAATAGGCAAACGCCCCGTTTTCCCGGCATTACCGCCGGGAAAGCGCGTGATAAATATGGGTAAAGGTCGCCGCCCCCAGAATCGGAATCAGCAGGTTCACCAACGGGATACTCAGCGGCATCGCCATCAACACCCCGGCAATCCAGATCGTGCCAAGATGTTTCTTGCGCATCGCGCGCGCGCCGTCGCGGCCAATGCGCCGCATCGCGGCCAGGGTGAAATATTCCCGCCCCAACAAGAACCCGTTCATTCCCCAAAAGATGAACAGCGCGGCAAAGGGCAACATCACGTAAAGGATGATCGCCAGGATATTTGCCGCCACCAATACACCCAGGAAATTCAGCGTATCGCGCAGCGCATCGGCAAAGGGCACCGGGGCAGCGGCGGGCAAATGCGAATAATGTCGGTCTTCGACCGCCTGCGCCACCTCGTCCAAAAACAGCGATGTGATCGCTGAGGCCACCGGCACCATCAAAAACGCCGACAACACCACCATGAAGATCAGCGACCCAAAACTGAGCAGATCGCCAACCCAGGTCACCTCGCCCACCAGCGGCAATGTCGTTGTGTCGCCGGTCATCCATTCGACCAGCCACAACAGCCCGGCATAGGCACCAAACAACAACGCCAACGTCAGACCGATTCCCATGCCAAGGACACGACGAAAGCGCGGATCGCTCAGCTGGGCCAGAGATTTGGTAAAGGCGGCAAGAATCATGTGTCCATCCAGGTTGTCTTGGCTGTCAGATCCGGGCGCGGGCGTTCGGGCGGTGCGGCACGTTCGGTGCCGATATGCAGGATGCCCGCCACCTGTTCCCCGGCGGACAACCCCAGACCCTGTTCAACAAAATCACGGTCATGACTGGCCCAACCCGACAACCAGTTCGCCCCCCACCCCGAGGCCAAAGCCGCATTCAGCAGCGCCAGACAGACCGCCCCGGCGGAATAGAATTGCTCTATCTCCGGCACTTTTTCCGAAGCAACCGGCGCGGCAACCACAACCACCGCCAGCGGGCTGTCGGCAAAGGCGGCCTGGGCCTTGGCAATCTGTTCGCCATCCATCGCCAGCGCCGCACCCCGCGCACCAACCAGCGCCGCCAATCGGTCCAGCGCCGCACGTTCCAACACGATAAACCGCCAGGGTTCCAGCTTGCCATGATCGGGGCTGCGCGCCGCCGCGGTCAGGATCGGGGCCAGTGCCGCACGATCCGGCGCCGGCGCCTGCAATGTCTTGGCCGGGCGGGACCGGCGGTTCAACAGAAATTCCATGGCGGCAGGATTCGGCTGGGGCATCGGATCTCCAATGTATCGCGCGTTATGTCATGCCTTCGGTATGTCACCCGCCCCGTGCCGGGTTTCAAGTGCCCTGCCCCCGGTTTATGCCAGAGAGATGAGGAAGCTGCCCGATCTTGCCCACCTGGCCCAGACCGACACCGACATCGCCGTGCGCGTCACGCCGGGGGCCTCGCGCAATGCGATTACCGTCGCAGAGGGGCTTATTTCCGTCCGCGTTACGGCCCCGCCACAGGATGGCAAAGCCAATGAAGCGGTGCGCAAATTGCTTGCCAAATCTCTGGGTCTGGCCAAATCCCGGTTGACCTTGGTCCGGGGGGCGACATCACGGGACAAGGTTTTTCGGGTGAATTAGTCAAGCGGCTTATCGCGGCGCCAGCCCTTCGGTCGGGGGACGCGGCGAAGAAGCGGTCACAAATTCTGCCCGGCGCTTTTCATAGAACGCGTTGCCGCCGGTGGTCACCACATAATGCATGTTGTTGTAATTGGCCTGATACCAGGCTGCGTGGAAAAACTTGGCAATTCCGACATGCGGGTGCCGTGTCCCGCTGAGCACCGCGCGGGCGGCCTCCTGTGCCAGCGGCGCGCCGCGATCGGTCATCGGTTTCGACATGACGCCGGGGGCAAATTGGTTTTTCTGGCTGACGACACCACAGACGGTGTTCGGGAAAGCATCCGATTTGACCCGGTTCATCACCACACTGCCGACCGCGATCATCCCGTCCCAGCTGGACCTGTTGGATTCAAAATACATCGCCCGCGACATGCATTCCAAATCCGCGGCCTGTGGTTTGGATGGCTTTGATTTCGGGCCGCCACAGGCCGCCAAAACGGACAAACCGACCAAAGCGATGACCCGCAGGCCGGTCATTTGGGTTACGGACATGAGTGCGGCCTTTTCTTGGGACTTTGGGACGGAGCGCATCGCCAGATTTACCCGGCATTCGCCGCCAAGGGCAAGGGGCGGCTTTGCCCGGGACACACGCCCAGACCAAAGCATCACGCCCAGGGATTAAACACCAAAAGGCGCGGCAAAAATCCCGTTAGCAGCCTGATAAAAAACGGAAATCAATCCCGACCGGCGTCTAGTCTTCGCCTTCGTTGCGCCGGTACACCCCTTCGGGCAGGTCGATCGCCGTGGCCAGATCACGCATTTGCGATATGGAAAAGGTGATTTTATGCACCTTGTCTTCGCGCGGATCGTATTGTTCGACGGTGATACATTCCGCAAAGCTGTTGACGACAACATCCTCCTGAAGCGGTGTTTCGCCTTCATCCACCAGTGTGACCACTGTGGCATCAAATTCGTGCTCGATGCTGAACATAGCCGCAGATTAGCCACTGATCCGGCATTTGCAACCGCGGCCCGCCGATAACCGGAATTTGCCGCTTCGTGATCATTCGCCTCTGGCACCTTGCCGGAACCCTCCGTAATCTGGGGTGGATATGATCCGCTATGTACTCTTCATTTCCCTGTTTCTGCTCTCGGCCTGCGCCGAGATCACACCCATGCCGCCCACAGCGCCCGGGGATGAAAGAGACACGCTCAGCGATGTCGAAATCCAACGCTTTGCCGACCGCGCCGCCCGGCAATTCGTCCGTGTGGTCGAAACGGTAGAGCCGGTCGCCGAAGCCGAATGTCGCAATCGCACGCGGGATGTGTCCTGCGATTTTCAGATTGTGGTGGATGATCGGCTGAACCAGCCGCCAAATGCGTTTCACACGCTGGATCGCAATGGCCAGCCGATCATCGCATTCAACCTTGCGCTGATTCTGGCGGTGGAAAACGCCGATGAGCTGGCCTTTATCATGGGCCATGAGGCCGCACACCACATTGCCAGGCCATATTGAACGCGCCCGCCAGAACGCGACCCTCGGCGCGCAGGTCCTGGCCAGTGCGGCGGCGACGATATCCGGTGGCGACAGCGATGCCATCCGCGCCGGGCAACAGCTGGGCGCGGCCATCGGACGCCAGAGTTTCACCAAGGATTTCGAGCTGGAGGCAGATGCCCTTGGCACGATCATCGCCTACCGGGCCGGGTATGATCCGGTGAAGGGCGCGAAATTCTTTAGCCGCATTCCTGATCCCGGCAACCGGTTTCTGGGCACCCATCCGCCCAATGCCGCGCGCATCGAAACGGTGCGCCGGGTCGCGGCGGGGCTACAGGGCAGCTAACGCCAATTCCCCGCTCGCGACAGCGACTTGCGCAGTGACGCTGTGTCGGAACGTCGGTGTTCATGTTCCAACAATGTCGAAAACCCTCTAGACTGCGCCGAAATCACCCGCGGGGACGTCGATTGCCATGGCAGTGACATTGAAAGAGGTCGCAGAACGCGCCGGGGTGTCCCGGTCGGCGGTGTCACGCACCTTTACCGATGGGGCATCGGTGTCGGCGAAAATGCGCAGCAAGGTGGAAAAAGCCGCGCGTGAATTGGGCTATAGCCCGAATGCGCTGGCCTCGTCGCTGACCACCGGGCGCACAAAGCTGATCGGGTTGGTCTCCAACAACTTTCACAACCCGGTGTTTCTGGAGGTATTCGATCTTTTCACCCGTGGCATTCAGGATCGCGGCCTGCGGCCCCTGTTGGTCAACCTGTCAGAGGAAACCGATGCCCAGGCCACGCAACGCATGTTGCAGCAATATTCGGTGGATGGGGTTGTTGTGGCGTCCTCCACCCTGCCACCGGGGTTTTCGCGTGCGTTTCGCGATGTGGATGTGCCGGTGGTCCATGCCTTTGGCCGCGCGACCACCCCGGCCCAGGTGCATATGGTCGGGATAGACAACACGGCCTGCGGGCGCATGGCAGCGCGGGAATTCATCACGCGCGGCTATCGCGCGCTTGCGTTCCTTGGCGGGCCAGAGGCCGCAACATCGACCCAGGACCGGCTGTCCGGCTTCCTGTCTGAAATTGCCCAGCACCCGGACATAACCGCCAGTTTCAGTTTTGCCGAGGCCTATTCCTTTGACGCGGGTCGCGCGGAAATGGAACGTCTTTTGACCTGTGTCCCGGCAGAGGCCTATTTCTGCGGCGATGATGTCCTGGCGATTGGGGCGCTTTCGGCGATCAAGGATCGCGGGCTGACGGTGCCCGGCGACATCGGTATTCTGGGCCTGAATGACATGCAAATCTCAGGCTGGCCCAATATCGACCTGACGACCATCCGGCAGCCGTTTCCACAAATCGTGGCCTCGGCGTTGGACATGATCACATCAATGCTGAAGGCGCCTGCAAGTCTTCCGGAAACCCGGGTTTTTCCCTGTACGCTGGTTGAACGCGGAACACTGCGATTGCCGCCGCGGTGATCCGCGTGCCCTTAGCGAAACATCGGTGGCCGGGCATCCACCCATGCGCCGTCATGCGCGCCGCTGTGCGCCACGGCAAAAACCGCCGCCATCGACCGCAGACCATCCTCGGCACGCGGATATAGATCCGCCGCCGGGTCGATGGGGCGCGCGTCTTTTTCTGCGCGGATCGCCTCGGCCAGATCAGAATAGATATTGGCAAAGGCCAGCGGCATCCCCTCGGCATGGCCGATGGTTACCCGGGTTGTACGATCCGCCTCGGGCGAGAGGCCGGCCTCGCCACGTTCGATCACCTGCAACCGCCCGCCAAGGGGCATATGATAAAGCTGATTTGGCTGTTCCTGCGCCCAGCGCAATCCGCCCGTTTCGCCGAACACCTGCAAGGTCAATCCATGTTGACGGCCCAATGCAATGGACGAGGTCCAAAGCCGCCCAACCGCACCGCCGTCAAACCGCAGATTGACCATGGCGTCATCTTCCAGAACCCGGCTTTGGATGCACGACACCGTATCGGCCGAAAGCTTTGTCACCTCCTGCCCGATCACGAAACTTGCCATATGCAACGCGTGAATGCCGCAATCCGCAAATTGCGCGCTGACCCCGGCCTGTGCCGGATCATAGCGCCAGCGGACCCGCGGATTGTCGGCGTCGCCCGCATCGGCGTGGTGGCCATGGGCGAATTCCGCCTTGATCAGCCGGATTTTCCCCAGATCCCGCCGCGCCACCATCGCCCGCATATGTCGGACCAGCGAATAGCCGGAATAGCCGTAATTGACCGCACAGATCCGTCCGCTGGACTTGGCCAGCCGCACGATTTCCTCGGCCTCTTCCACGGTCATCGTCATTGGCTTTTCGCACAGCACGTGAAACCCGGCTGACAAGAAACCCTTGGCAATTTCAAAGTGGGTGGCATTTGGCGTGGCGATTGTCACAAGATCAACCCGGTCATCGCGGCCCTGTTCGCCCGCCAGCATCTCTTGCCAACTGCCATAGGCGCGATCCGCCGCCAGCCCAAGCCGCTGGCCATACTCCCGCCCGACGTCCGGGCGGTGATCCAATGCGCCAGCGACAAAGTCAAACGCGCCATCAAGCCCGGCACCCAACCGATGCGCAGGCCCGATTTGACTGCCCTCGCCGCCGCCGATCATACCCCATTTCAACTTTGCCAATTCCGGTCCCCCCCTCAGGTAAAGCCAATGGATCGAAGGTATTCGCGATTCTTGCAAGCATCACCCAGCGGATCAGGGTCAAGCGCAGGATCGCAATCCTGTTCCACCGTACACCAGCCGCTGAAATCTGCATCCAGAAGCAGCTGTCGGACAGCGGCCAAATCGACATCCCCCGCGCCGAGATTACAGAATATGCCCTGCCCGCACGCATCGTAGAACCCGGTGCGGTTGGCAATGACGCGGGATTTGACGGCTGGGTCTATATCCTTGAAATGCACATAGGAAATCCGGTCCATATGGCGCTTCATGAACGCAACCGGATCGTAACCGGCATAGGAATGGTGACCGGTATCCAGGCAGATTTTCAACAGGCTGTCGTCGACTTCGGCCAACAGCCGCTCCAGCTCTGGTTCGAAATCAATAAATCCGCCAGCATGTGCATGGATGCCAACCGTCAAGCCGTATTCCTGCGTCGCAATCCGCGCCGCTTCTGCGATGCGATCGCGAAAGGCGACCCATTCAGCGGGCTCCATTTGCTCGGCCTCTTGCGCGCGGCCCGCCGTCGGGGCGCGTCGTGGCGAAATCGAGTCAATCAAAACCAGATGCTGCGCGCCATGCGCCCGCAAGGCCCGCGCGGTGCGGTGGGTTGCATCCAGCACGTCATCCCAGGCCCCCGGATCATGAAACGGGCGAAACACCACGCCGCCAATCAACGTCAGATCATGATCGGCCAGCGCCGCGCCCAACACCGCCGGATCCTCTGGCATATAGCCAACAGGGCCAAGTTCGATCCCGCGAAACCCGGCGGCGGCGCAATCGCGCAGCACGTCCTGCCAGGTTGGATTGCGCGAATCCTTGGCAAATTCCACGCCCCAGGAACAGGGCGCATTGCCGATCTGAATGGTCATTTTCGGCCCCTTTATGATCGTGGTGCACCAATCAATTGCCAATGCAACCGGTTGCAAAATTTGTAGCCCCGGCTATGCTGCCGCGCAAGTAACATCCCGCCAAACAGCGCGTTTTGCAATCATGAGGGGAGCGCCGCATATGACAGATCAGGTCCGGGAAACCGGCCAGGGCCGCCTGATTGATGGTATCCAAAAGGGTCGCTTTGTGGTCTTTGGCCGTGCAGGAATGGATATGTTTGCCGATCCCCCCGGCACCCCCGCGGATGAGGCCGAAAGCTTCCGTGCCGATCTGGGCGGGTCATCGGCCAATATCTGTGCCGGGCTGTGCAAGCTAGGGTTGCAGGCGGCTTTGGTGACCTCGGTGTCCCATGATGCGGCCGGGCGGTTTTGCGTCAACCGGCTGCGCCATTACGGGGTGAATACCGATTATGTCCGGGTTCTGGACGGCGAGCATCGGGTGTCACTGGCGGTCTATGAAAGCCGGATCGAGGATTTCCAACTGGTGATCTATCGCAACAATGCGGTGGATTTTCAGGTCAGCAACGCGGATGTCGACCGGGTGAATTATGCGGATTTTGGCGCATTGATCACGGCGGGCACCGTCTTTGCCGCCGAACCGTCGCGCAGCTCGACCTTTCATGCGTTTTCCAATGCACGTGCCGCCGGGGTGCCGGTGATTTTTGACATTGATTACAGGCCGTACTCCTGGCCGTCGCCGGAAATTGCCTCTCAGGTTCTGACCCGTGCGGGCGAAGAAAGCGACATGATTGTCGGCAATGACGAGGAATTCGGCTTTATGGCTGGCGGGATCGAACGTGGCTTGGACAAGGCCCGCGCGCTGGCGGCACAGAACAAATTGGTGATCTACAAGCGGGGCGAAAAGGGCGCGATTACCCTGATGGGGGATCAGGAGATCCACACCGGCATTTACCCCGCCACCCCGATGAAACCGGTTGGCACCGGTGACAGTTTCATGGCCGGGCTGCTGGCCGCCTTGGCCGAGGGGCGCCCGCTGCGTGACGCGGTGTTGCGCGGGTCTGCCTGTGCTTCGATCGTGGTGGGCCAACCCGGTTGCGCCCCCGCGATGCCGACCTTGGCCGAATTGAACGCCTATCTTGGGTCGCATCCCGGCCCCACAGACCCCGACAAAGGATGAAAGATGCATATCGCCCCCTATGACAACGCCAACACGCCCATCGTCGATGTCGATCACGACCTGGTGCCGCTGAATTATTTCAATATCGTCAAACTGAAAGCGGGCGACACATTCGAATACGACGTCGCGGGGTATGAAACCTGCGTTGTGCCCGCGACCGGCACTGTCGATGTCGATGTCGAGGGCGCGGTGTTTTCCCAGATCGGCAATCGCGGCGTAGATGTCTGGGACGGCGAGCCAGAGGGCGTCTATGCGCCCACCGGCACCAAGGTGCGCCTGAGCTGTACCCGTGATGCCGAAGTATTTGTTGCCGGCGCAAAATTTGACCGCGTGCTGGAACCGTTCGAGGTCCGGCCAGATGCGCTGGACAAGGTGCAATACGGCTCTGACGACACCAAGACCCATCGCAAGATCAAACATATTCTGGGCGCGACGGATCATGACCGGGTGGGCCGTTTGTTGGTCAGCGAATTGTTTACGGTTGGCACCGGCGGCTGGTCGGGATTTCCCAGCCACAAACACGACACGGACCGTTTGCCAGAGGAAACCCGCCACGACGAAACCTATAACTTTCGGTTCAAGCCGGACTACGGCTCTGGGCTTCAGATGCTGCAACGGGTCGATAATGAGCCCGGCGATGCCTATCATATCGTGAATGGATCGACGGTTCTGATCGACAAGGGATACCACCCCTGCGTCGCGCTGCCGGGGTATGAGATGTATTATTTCACCATTCTGGGCGGGCTGACCCAGCGTTCGCTAAAGCAATATTTCCAACCCACACATGCCGAGCAATTACACACCATCCCCGGCATCATGGATATGGTGGCCAAGTTCAAATGACCCTGGCGACCTTGGCTCAGGTGCTGCAACCGGCGCTGCACGGCGGCTCTGCCGTGGCGGGTCTGGTCACGCTTGGCTGGGAAGATATGTGCGCCTATGTCGCCGCCGCCGAGGCCGAGGGCGTGCCGGTGATCCTTCAGGCCGGGCCGGGATGTCGCGATCATACCCCCCTGCCGGTCCTTGGCGCGATGTTTCGGCATTTGGCCGAAGGCGCATCTGTGCCGGTGGTGGCGCATCTGGATCATGGTTATTGCACCGAGGATTGCCGCATCGCGATTGACTGTGGCTTTACCTCGGTCATGTTCGATGGGTCGGGCGGCCCCCTGCAACAGAACATTGACGAAACCGCCGCGATTGCCGAAATGGCCCATGCGGCGGGGGTGTCCTGTGAGGGGGAAATTGGGTTCGTCGGCTATGCCGACGGTGCAGCCTCGACCGGCACCGCCCCGGACGAGGCCGCGCAATTCGCAAGAGAGACCGGCGTAGATGCCATGGCAATTTCGGTCGGCAACACGCATCTGCAACAAAAAACCGGCGCCGGATTGGATGAAGACCGCATTCGCGCGATTGAAGCCGTCACAGACGTGCCCCTGGTCATCCATGGCGGGTCTGGCGTGCCGCTGGACCAGCGCCGCCATCTGGCCCGGACGTCAAAGATCTGTAAATTCAACATCGGCACCGAATTGCGGATGGTGTTCGGTCAATCGCTGCGCGCGGCATTGGCAAATGACCCCGCTGTCTTTGACCGCAATGCGATCCTGCGCGCAACGCAAGATCCGATGATTTCGGCCGCCCGGCAGGTGCTTCGGGCGTTCAAACCGACCTGACCCAGTTTTTGATACACATCAAAGTTCCGTGCGACCCCGGCCCCTATGCTGACACCCAACAGCCAGAATCGGGAAGGACAGCAGATGCTTTCGTCGGAACAGATCAAACGCCACGCGATCCTGATGGACCGCATGGGCGATGCCCGCGGGCTGGATATGGAAGAGCAGGTGCTGCGCGGCAAAATCACCAGCGCGGAACTGGCCGATCGGGTGCTGAGCTGTGCCAATTGCACCGGACCACAGGATTGCGCGCATTGGCTGGATACCCGCACCGGCGTAGAGGGTGAAAGCCCAAGCTATTGCCGCAATGCGGATCTGTTCGACGACCTTTCAAAACGCTGACAACTGTTCCCAAAGGGCGCAGGTTGTGGGGGAACCGGCACCCGGAGGGCGGGGAGGTGTGATGGCCATCCAAAGAGGTGGCCATCACCGTTCAGCGCCATTCAGTTCAACGCCATTCAGTGAAAAATGAAGCTGCGCATGGATATGCTGGACATATCAATGTTTTCGGTCATGAAGGTCAGCTGATCCGCAGTATTTGCCGCCCCGGCCACCGCCAATGCAGGCAAATAATGATCAACCGAAGGGTGTGCCATGGTCAGCAGGTTGCCCAACCCACGGCGGTCCGTCAATGCGGCCAGATCGCGCTCTGCCAGACGATCGGCGAACAGCGTGTCGAATTCTGTGGCCCAATCATGCGCCGATGCGCCCGGACGAATCTGCCGCAAGTTGTGCACCACATTGCCACTGCCAAGGATCAACACACCGCGATTGCGCAGCTCGGCCAGCTTCTGACCAATCTCCAGATGCCAATCCAGATCTTTGGTCATGTCGATCGACAATTGAAACACCGGCACATCGGCCAGCGGATACAGGAATTTCAACACCTGCCAGGCCCCGTGATCCAGACCCCAGGTTTCATCACCCTCGGCATGATGGCTGGCCAGCAGTGAAATCACGTCTTGCGCCAAGGCCGGATCGCCCTTTGCGGGATATTGTTCACGGTACAGCGCCTCCGGAAAGCCGTTGAAATCATGGATCGTGCGCGGCATCGCCGATACATCGACCAGCGTGCTGCCACGGGTCATCCAATGCGCCGACACCACCAGAATCGCCTGCGGCCGGGGAAGAGTGCGACCCAGCTCAGCCCAGCTTTTGGCATAGGGGTTGTCTTCGATGGCGTTCATCGGGCTGCCATGGCCAAGAAAAACCACCGGCATCCGATCCGAAACAGCAAATCGGTCTTGTAACGATTGCAGTGATTGAGCGACGCTCATGTCTGGCTCCTTTTGAAATGCAGCTCCTGTGCCGCCTTGCAAAAAATATAGCCCAGCGCGGGGCTTATACCTATGGCGATAGGATCACAGACAATGTGCAGGAAAACGCGACTACCGGCAGAGCATGGCCGATATGCAAAAATTTCGGAAACATTTGAAACTCAAGTCTTGCCCGACTCAGAATGATGGCCTAATTGCGATTCTAGAGAGACAGGTAAACCAACGGCCAATTTGGCCACATGACGAGCGACAGGAGGCCACCATGCCGACGACCCGCGACGAATGGATCCGCGACGTACGCAGCCGGGCAGCAACACTGCCGGCGGTGTTTATCGTGTATGGTTTTCTTGTGATCACGATGATCGCCACCGGGATGGCGATGACCTAGGATCGGCTTGACGCCCCCGGGCTGTCGCCGTTTTCAGCAATCTTGACCGATGACACACGCCCGGCTTTTGCCGGACGCATTTTGATTTCCCGCGACTGACCTAAACCTCGGCCCCTTCGCCAAGGTTTTCTATGCCGCGTTCCTCCAGCAAATCGGTCAGCCAATTCGGATCCATTTCCGGCACTGAGCTTAGCAACAGATCGGTATAGGGATGGTGCGGCGGGGTGAACATCTGGTCTTTGGCCCCCTGCTCAACTACCTTGCCCTGCTGCATCACCACAACCTCGTCTGCGATTGAACGCACCGTTGCCAGATCATGGGTGATGAACATATAGGCCAGATCCAATTCGCTCTGAAGCCGGTCGAGCAGTTTCAGAATGCCTTCGGCCACCAGCTGGTCAAGCGCCGAGGTCACCTCGTCACAGATGATGAACGTCGGTTCCGCCGCCAATGCCCGGGCAATACCGATCCGCTGTTTCTGACCGCCCGAAAGCTCTGGCGGGTAGCGGTTGTAATATTTCGACGGTTCCAGCTCGATCAGATCGAGCAATTCATCCACCCGATGTTTCAGCGCCGCGCCGGACAGGCCCGAATAAAACTGCGCCGGACGGCCAATGATTTCACTGATCCGTACCTTCGGATTCAGCGCGGTATCGGCCATCTGATAAATCATCTGTGCCTGACGCAACTGATCCTTGGACCGGTTCAGGTAGCTGGGCGGCAGGGCCTCGCCTTTGAACAGGATCTCACCCGACATTGGCGGCAAGAGGCCGGTGATACAGCGCGCGGTGGTCGATTTGCCCGATCCGCTTTCGCCGACAACCGCAACCGTCATGCCCTTGTAGATATCGAATGACACGTCATCCAACACCTTGGCGCCGCCGGTATAAGCCGCGCTGACGTTTTTGACCGAAATCAGCGGGCCTTCGTCCGTTGGCCGGGATTTTTGCGGCTTTTCAAAGCTGCGCACCGCCCAGAGCGATTTGGTGTAATCCTCTTGCGGGTTTTCCAGCATGTCTTCGGTCGAGGCCTGTTCGACCTCTTCGCCCTTGAGCAGCACCTTGATGGTATCTGCCATCTGCGCCACGACCGCCAAATCATGGGTAATATAGATCGCGGCGGTGTTGAACTGATCAACGATGTCGCGGATCGCGGCCAGAACCTCGATCTGGGTGGTCACGTCCAGCGCTGTGGTCGGTTCGTCAAAGATGATCAGATCGGGACGACAGGCCATCGCCATCGCGGTCATCGCCCGCTGCAACTGACCGCCCGACACCTGATGCGGATACCGAAAGCCGATTTCCTGCGGATTGGGCAGGCGCAGACGTTCGTACAGATCCATCGCATCTTCTTGCGCCTCGATGCGTTTCTGGATGCGATATTGCAGCGGCGCTTCGGTATGCTGATCAATGATCTTATGCGCCGGATTGAAGGATGCCGCCGCCGATTGCGCCACATAGGCGATGCGCGATCCGCGCAACGCCCGTTTTTCGCCCTCTGTCGCGGTGGTCAGCTCCATCCCGTCGAATTCAATCGACCCGCTGGAAATCCGCGTACCATCCCGGGCATAGCCCATGGCCGCGGCCCCAATGGTGGATTTGCCAGCCCCGGATTCCCCGATCAGGCCCATGACCTCGCCACGGTGCAATTTCAGGTCAACGCCCTTGATGATCGGCACCCAGTCTTCGCCGGTATAGCCCTCAATGCGCAGATCTTCGATGTCGAGAAGGACAGATTTATCATGTACCATTCTTATTGCTCCTTCAGACCAGAGGACCGGAACAGCATCCAGTCGACCACGAAGTTGACCGCCACAGTCAGCAGCGCAATCGCCCCGGCCGGGATCAGGGGGGTGATATCGCCAAAGGAAATCAGCGTCGCGTTTTCACGCACCATCGACCCCCAATCGGCGGTGGGCGGCTGAATGCCAAGACCCAGGAACGAAAGCCCCGCCACCAGCAGGAAGACGAAACAGAATTCCAACCCGAACTCTGCCACCAGAGGCGCGGAACAATTGGGCAGGATTTCCTTGCGGATCAGATACCAGGTCTTTTCACCGCGCAGCTTGGCCGCTTCGATATAATCCATGACGACAACATTGCCCGCCACCGCCCGTGTCAGACGGAACACCCGTGGCGCATAGATGATGGCGACGGCCACGATGATGACAATGGTCTGCGGACCAAAGATCGACAGCATCAACAGGGCAAAGATCAGTGACGGGATCGACATGATCACATCGGCGAACCGACCCATCAGCTGGTCGAACCAGCCGCCTTTGGTTGCGGCCAGAAGTCCGGCAAACGCCCCCATGCCAAAGGCAGAGATCGTCGCCAGAAGCGCGAGACCCACGGTATTGCGGGCGCCGTAAATGATCCGGCTGAACATATCGCGGCCCAATTGATCGGCACCAAGCAGCATGTTTTCATCTGCCGGGGCAAAGGAGGATGCGATCACCTCGCTTTCGCCAAAGGGCGCGATCCACGGCGCAAAGATACCGGCAATCGCATAGGTAAAGATGATGAACATGCCAAAGGCCGCGGTCAAAGGTGCGGTCTTCAGCTCCTTTGACAGGTTGGTGGGCGTGATCAACACCAGAAATTCGCGGAAACAATAGGACGTCGCCGCCGCAAATCCCAAAAGACCCGCCGCAATCGCCACATTGCGCAGCGGCCCAACGCCGCCGACAATGCCCAGCACGAAACTGACCAGTGTCAGCGAAAACAACAGCATGAATGCGCCGCGCTTTTCAATATGCCGCCAGACAGGAGGCGATGATCAGACAGGCGAAGTAGAGA
>NZ_JBVVRZ010000016.1:0-39769 GCF_055808435.1 Marinovum sp. J2-8
GGGCTTGCGATCCGCGCGGATGGTCGCCGCTTCGTTTCATTCGAAGGATTCCACCGGGTCTGGGCCTATGTGTCGATGGATCGTGCCGCATGGCTGCCACGGCATGAGGATTTCAAATCCCTGCAAAACAATTCTTCGCTGGAGGCGCTGGCGATTGACCGCCGCGGCTGGCTTTACACATTGCCGGAACGTTCGGGCAAGATGACACGGCCCTTCCCGGTCTATCGCTATCGCAATGGCACCTGGGATCAGCCTTTTTCCATTCCCCGCTTTGGCGGTTTTCAACCGGTTGGGGCAGATTTCGGCCCAGACGGCATGCTGTACCTGCTGGAGCGGGAATTTACCGGGTTTGGGTTTCGGTCGCGGGTGCGCCGGTTTGCGGTGACAAAGCGCGACATCGGCCGCGGCGAAATCCTGTTCACCAGCCCGCTTGGCCGCCACGACAACCTGGAGGGCCTGGCGGTCAGCCGTGATGACGCGGGCAAGATCCGCCTGACAATGATATCCGACGACAATTTTCGCGCCTTCCAACGCACCGAGATCGTGGAATATCTGCTGCCCTGAGCCCCGGATTGACAAATCGCTTGCGTGACGGGGCCGGAAACTGTACGTCCCGCCCGTTCCCGGCAAATCGGGGGCCAAGTCGCCGCAACCTTGCAAAAACGGGCATCAAATATGAACCGCACCCATCTTCCTGGCATTATTGCCATGGCCGCGATTGTCGTGGCCTCGAACGTCCTCGTTCAATTTCTGATTCTTGACGGCCTCCTGACCTGGGGGGCGTTTACCTATCCGCTGGCGTTTCTTGTCACTGACGTGATGAACCGCGTCTATGGCGCCGGACCGGCCCGGCGGGTGGTCTTTGCCGGATTTGTCACCGGTGTGATCTGTTCGCTGATCGGCAGCCAGATCATGTTGCAAGGTGACGGATACAGCTATGCTGCCGTGCCGTTGCGCATTGCCGTGGCATCCGGTGTGGCCTTCCTGGTGGCGCAGCTGACCGACATCGCGGTATTCAACCGCTTTCGCAGCGGCCGCTGGTGGCGCGCGCCCCTGATTTCCACGCTGGTGGGATCCGCGCTGGATACCGTTTTGTTTTTCGCCATCGGCTTTTCCGCCGCGATCACCCTGTTTGGCGCAGAGGCCGATTCCGCAATCGCCTGGGCGTGGGAGCCGGTGCCGTTCATGAATGTTGGCGCGGCGGTTCCGCTGTGGGTCACGCTGGCCTTTGCGGATTGGCTGGTAAAACTGACGGTGTCGTTGCTGGCATTGGTGCCATTTCGGGCAATCGTTGCGCGACTTTCGCAAAATCGCGCGATTGTCTGAAAATTTCCTTTTGCGATTTTGATCTTCCGTGCCATGATTCGAGTGTGGAAACAAAATTGAAAGGAGGTGCTTCAGTGTCGAGAGAGGTATTGGAGAAAGGCGTCGGAACAGTTCGAGGGGGCGTCCTCTGAGGCAGCCCTTGGGGGAGAGAATACCCTCGAATTGGTAGGACCTAACCGGCCCCACCTCCTGACAATCTCGAAGAGCCATGCCAAGCGGCATGGCTCTTTTCGTTTGCTGCGCGGATACGGGATTTGAAGCGGGATTTGTAAAAGGGGGCCAGCCCCCTCGGCCTTTGGCCTCACCCCCGGGATATTTTTGGTCAGATGAAAGGTCGATTTCGGCCTTCTTGTCCCAGAGTGCGCTTCTGCGGTAAAGCAGTTGCAGACGTGCTACAGGTGGCCCCAATGACCCTTCGCATCAATGATCACATCGAATTGGCCGATTGGAGATATGAGCGAACAGTTCACCCGGTCGTCGGGCCCTGGCGGCCAGAACGTGAACAAAGTGTCCACGGCGGTGGAATTGCGGTTTGAAGCTGCGCGGTCGCCGAATTTGGCCGATCCGGTCAAGCGGCGGCTGGAGCGGATTGCCGGGCGCAAATGGACGCGGGATGGCGCGCTGGTGATCCAAGTGGAAGACACCCGATCCCAGGCCCGCAACCGCGAGATTGCCCGCGAGCGGCTGGTGCAGATGATCCTGAAGGCGCTGGAACGCCCGAAACGGCGGATCGCAACACGGGTGTCGCAGAACCAGAAACGCAAGCGGGTGGATGCGAAGAAGAAGCGCGGCGAGGTCAAGGCGATGCGGGGGAAGGTGGAGGAGTGAGCCCGCCCAACTACACCACCACCTCGATCCGCTCCTGCTCTCCGACGCCGAACACGCGTTTGTAGCGCGCGATTTCCTCGGCCGGGCCCATTGCCTTTTCCGGGTTATCGGACAGTTTCACCGTGGGTTGGCCGTTGGCCGTGACCGCCTTGCACACCAGCGAGAATGCATCCAGCCCGCCGTCCGGCACCAGCCCGCGAAAGTCATTGGTCAGATTGGTGCCCCAGCCGAAAGACACCCGAACCCGGCCTGCGAATTGCGTCTGAAGCGCCGCAATTAAATCGACATCCAACCCGTCAGAGAAAATCACCAGCTTTTCGCGCGGGTCTTCGCCGCGGGATTGCCACCATTCGATTGCAGCTTCTGCCGCTTTGGCCGGATCGCCGCTGTCGATGCGGATACCGGTCCAACCCGCCAGCCAATCCGGCGCCTTGTCGAGAAATCCTTTGGTACCATAGGTGTCGGGCAGGATCATCCGCAGATTGCCCTCATGCTCTTCGTGCCAATCGGCCAGCACGTCATAAGGGGCGCGAGCCAGCGCGGCGTCGTCGGGCGCCAGCGCCGCATAGACCATCGGCAATTCATGGGCATTGGTGCCGATCGCCTCGAGATCGCGGTTCTTGGCGATCAGGCAATTGGAGGTGCCGACAAATTTCTGGCCCAGCCCCTCGGTCATCGCCTGAACGCACCAATCCTGCCACAAAAACGAATGCCGCCGACGGGTGCCGAAATCTGCGATGCGCAGATTGTCGACGGACCGCAGCTGTTTGACCTTTTCCCAAAGCTTTGTCATCGCCTGGGCATAGAGCACTTGCAGCTCGAACCGGCCCATGTCGTTGAGAACAGCGCGGCCGCGCAACTCCATCAGCACCGCCAGGGCCGGGATTTCCCACAGCATCACCTCTGGCCAGGAGCCTTCGAAGGTCAGTTCATATTGGCCATCGCGTTTTTCCAGATGATAGGGCGGCAGCCGCAGGTTTTCGAACCATTCCATGAAATCCGGGCGGAACATCGACCGTTTGCCGTAGAACATATTGCCGCGCAACCAGGTGCTTTCGCCACGAGTCAGCGACAACGATCGGATATGATCAAGCTGCTCGCGCAATTCGCCTTCGTCGATCAGATCGGCCAGACGGATATGTTTGCTGCGGTTGATCAGGGAAAACGTCACCTGTGTATCGGGTTTGTTGCGAAACACCGATTGGCACATCAGAAGTTTATAGAAATCCGTGTCGATCAGCGACCGCACAATCGGGTCGATCTTCCATTTGTGGTTCCAGACGCGGGTGGCGATATCAACCATGGTTCGGCCTTTCGAAAGAAGGGGGGGTCAGCGCAGGGAAACGCCCGCATCCCGCATGTTTGTTTCGGCCCCGGCCAGCGAACCGTCAAGGTCGATGGCCCGGCAATAATCGCGCAGAACCGTGACGTGAAAGCCAAGTTTGGCTGCATCCACCGCGGAAAACGCGACACAGAAATCCAAGGCCAGCCCAACCATCGTCAGCTCGGAAATATCGCGGTTGCGCAAATATCCCTCAAGCCCGGTGGGGGTGTCATGGTCGTTTTCAAAAAACGCAGAATAGCTGTCGATCGCGGGGCGAAACCCCTTGCGAATGATCAGATCGGCACGGTCGCTGTGCAATCCGGCGTCAAGCTCGGCGCCGATGGTGCCCTGAATGCAATGTTCCGGCCACAGAACCTGGGGCCCATATGGCATGTCGACCACCGAAAACGGGGATTGGCCCGGATGAGAGGTGGCAAAGGACGAATGCCCCGCCGGGTGCCAATCCTGGGTCAGGATCACCGCATCGAAATCCGGCATCAACGCGTTGATCGGGGCGACGATTTTGTCGCCTTCTGCCACCGCAAGCGCCCCGCCGGGACAGAAATCGTTTTGCACGTCAATCACGATAAGAGCACGCATCGGTGGCCTCCTGAAAACCAATGTCATCCACAGCTTAGATTCCGCGGATCGGAATTGCCATGGGGCAGACTTGGCGCTATGACCGCCGCTCGCTGATAAATCGGGGGCGGGAATGGCGCGGCTTGGAATAGATTTCGGAACCTCGAACACCGGGGCGGGCATCATGGCCGATGGGCGGCCTGTTACACTTCCGCTGGAAGATGGCGCCCAGACCCTGCCGACCGCGGTATTTGTCGATTTTGCCGACCAGAAATTCATCTATGGCGAGGCCGCCGCGCGCGCGATGATGGAAGGCCAGGATGGCCGGTTCATGCGCGGATTGAAAAGCATCCTTGGCACGCCGCTGGCACAGGAAAAGCGCCGTTTCCTGAACGAGCGGCTGACATTGATCGAAATCATCGGCCAATTTCTGGCGGAAATCCGCACGCGGTCGGAACAACTGACCGGGCAGAGCTTTGATGTTGCGATGTCCGGCCGACCGGTGATGTTTCATTCCGAATCGCGCGAAAAGGATGCGCAGGCCGAGGTTGATCTGCGCCAAGCCTATCAGCTGGCGGGATTTCGCGATGTCGAATTCCTGCCAGAGCCTGAAGCGGCGGCGCTGGCCGTTGCGGGCGATGGCCGGATGCTGATTGTCGACATTGGCGGCGGGACATCGGATTTTACCTTGTGTGAGCGCAAAGGCGGCGAAACCCAGGTGATTGCCAGCCGGGGTTTGCGGCTTGGCGGCACCGATTTTGACCGCAGTCTCAGCCTGGGGCATGTGATGCCGCTTTTGGGCCATGGCGCAGAGATCGGGGCGGAATTTGGTGACAAGGTTCACAGCGCGCCGCGTGCCCTGTTCAACGATCTGGCCAGTTGGGAAAAGATCGCCTTTGTCTATGATCCGGCGACGCTGCGCGAGGTGAAACGCTGGGTGCGGCTGGCGAAAAAACCGGAATTATTTGAACGGCTTGCCGAGGTGCTGGATATGCATCTGGGCCATGATATCGCCTATGCGGTCGAGGCCGGCAAAATCGCGGCCAACGACAGCGAACGTGGTGACATCCGGCTGGATGTGATCGAACGCGGCCTGCATGTGGATCTGTGGAACCTGCAGATGCAAACAGAACTGGCCGAGGCCGCAAATCGCATTGGGGACATGGCGCTGGCCACCCTGCGCGACGCAGATTGCGCCCCGGATCAGGTGGATATGGTGGTATTCGTCGGCGGTTCCAGCCTGTTGTCGGGCGTGCGTCAGGCGCTGGCCAGCCGCATCCCCGAGGCCCGTCAGGAAACCGCCGAAGTGTTCACCGCCGTGGTGCATGGGCTGGCGATTGCCGCGCAATAGCCGCCAACCCCATTGTCCTTTTGTCATGACAGGATTATGCGAAACCCCATGTTTACCGTTGCCGCGCTTTATCACTTTACCCGTTTTGACGATCCCGCCGCATTGCAGGGGCCGCTGAAAGATCTGTGTCACACACAGGGCGTCACCGGCACCCTGTTGTTGGCGCAAGAGGGGATCAATGGCACCATCGCCGGCACGCGCGATGGCATTGACGCGGTGCTGGGCCATATTCGCGCCCTGCCCGGCTGTGCCGATCTGGTGCATAAGGAAAGCAGCGCCAGCGCGCCGCCCTTTGCCCGGATGAAAGTGCGCTTGAAACGTGAAATCGTGACCATGGGCCAACCTGACGTCGATCCGCGTGCTGGCACGGGCCAATATGTCGATCCGGCGGATTGGAATGCGCTGATCCAAAGCCCCGATGTTGCCGTGATCGACACCCGCAACGATTACGAGGTGGCGATTGGCACATTTGAGGGCGCGGTCGATCCCGAAACCGCCAGTTTCCGGGATTTTCCAGCATGGTGGGAGGCGAACAAGCAGCGTTTCCACAACAAGAAGATCGCGATGTTCTGTACCGGCGGGATACGTTGCGAAAAATCGACCAATTACCTGATGGGTCAGGGGGTCGAGGATGTATTTCACCTGCGCGGTGGTATCCTGAAATACCTGGAAGAGGTGCCCGAAACCGACAGCACATGGCAGGGCGATTGTTTTGTCTTTGATGGTCGGGTTTCCGTGGGCCATGGCCTGCGCGAGGGGCCGCATCTGTTGTGCCATGCCTGCCGTCGCCCGATCCTGCCCGAGGATCGCGACCACGCCGATTACGAACACGGCGTGTCCTGTCACCATTGCATTGATGAAACCAGCGATGCTGACAAGATCCGGTTCCGCGAGCGCCAGAAACAGATCGAACTGGCGCGCAAACGGGGCGAAAAGCATCTCGGCGGGGATTACGGCGTTTAGAACGCCAGCGCCTCTTGCGCAATTGTGTCCAACAGATCCTCGACCGCGTCCATCGGCCCGTCGGGATAGGTGCGATAGCCGATTTCAACGCTGCCGTCGCGGTCGGTGACAAACATCGCATAGGGGCAAAACGCGATCAGATCCGGGTCTTGTTCCATCACCTCGCGCGATACCGTGGCCGAGCAGAACATGAATATTTCTGCCCCATCAAACAGTTTTGCCCCCCCGACATCCGCGCGGGTGCGTTCCAGCATCTCGCCGGTGTGGCTGCGGTGATCAATCACCAACCCCGCACCGATAATCGCACTTTCGACGCTGAACAGCGCGTCCTCGAAACTCCCGTCATAGGGATAGGTCACGGCGTAATCGCTGGCCCATGCCGGGGCTGCGGCCAACGCACAGGCAAAAAGCCATTTCATCTGGTGTCTCCTTGGGCCGAATGTGATTTCAGATAGGCGATTACCGCTTTGCGGTCCTCTGGGTTCGTAATTCCGGCAAACACCATTTTGCTGCCGTTCAGATAGTCTCTGGGCTGGGTCAGGAAAGCATCCAATGCGGTTTCATTCCAGATCAGTCCGCCACCGGCCGCGGTTTTCAACGCTTTGGAATATCGGAACCCATCGACCGCGCCCGCCGCCCGGCCAACGATCCCGGTCAGCATGGGGCCACTGCGGTTTTTCGCACCTTCGCCGATTTCATGGCAGGATTTGCATGTGCTGAACAGCCTTTGACCTTTGGCGATCAGATCGACAGGTGCCGCCGTGGCCACGTCATCCCTGGGGGTCACATCCAGCGCCGTGGCGCGCATGGTGATGGTGACGCTGTCCTTGCATTCCGCCATACAGGGCGCAGCGCGCCACACATCATATTCGCGGGCGGCACGGTCATCGACGACAAAACCATCGGCATTTGGCATCGTGATCCCGGTGAAATTCGTGGCGTTCAGGCTAAATTCCTCATCCACGATGTCATTGGAATAGAGGATATAGGCGGCGACGGCATAGACATCATCCGGCGAAAGCGTCTGGGCCGCGCCATAAGGCATCGAGCGGTGGACATAGTCCCAAAGCGTTGACAGATAAGGCCAATAGCTGCCGACAGTTTTGACCGGGTCTTTGTTGTCAAGGGTGCCCTGCCCGCCCGCCACCTCTGGCCAATTGCCCACCCCTTCGCCGAAATCACCATGACAGGCGGCGCATTTTTCGGCAAAAACGCCCTCGCCTGTCAGGACATCCCCGGAACCGGGCGGCAGGCCCGTGCCATCGGGGCGGACATCCAGATCCCAGGCGGCGATTTCTTCGGCCAAAGCAGGACGGCCAAGCCCCAGGGTATCGGCGCTGGCGCCCCCAGCCGCCAATGCCAGGCCAAGCCAAAGCACCTGCAGCAGGCCAACCTCAGGTGACTTCGACATTTTCGACCTCGCCGCTCGTCGCCACATGCCAGGTCTGGATACCGTTGTTGTGATAGACCGAATTTTCGCCGCGCACCGCACGAAGCTGGTTCTTGGTTGGCTGGACATATCCGGTTTCGTCCATCGCGCGGGATTGCAACAGCATCTCGCCGCCGTCCCATGTCGTATCAAGGTAAAACCGGCATAGCGCCTTGGCCTCGCCGGCGCGGTCCAGTCGCGCGATTTCCCACGTTTTGCCGCCGTCTTTTGACACATCGACCCGGGTGATCCGCCCATGCCCGGACCACGCCATGCCAGTAATGACCAGCGGGCCGGTGCCGTGCTGGATCGGCATTTGCGGCGATGGGGCGGTGATCACCGATTTCGCATCCATCACCCAGGTCCATTTGCGGGCGGTGCCATCGGCCAGCGTATCGGTATATTTGCTGGTTTCCTCGCGGCTTTCGACCGGGGCATTCGTCACCTCGATCCGGCGCAGCCATTTGATCCAGAGGTTGCCCTCCCATCCCGGCACCACAAGCCGCACAGGATAACCATGTTCACGGCGCAGCGCCTCGCCATTGGCCTTGAACGCGACAAGCACATCGTCGAGCGCCTTGGCCAGCGGGATCGACCGCCCGTTCGAGGCCGCATCCGCCCCTTCGACATAGATCCACTTGTCCGACAGATCACCGCTGATCCCGGCCTCGTTCAGCAGCGCGCGCAGGGGCACGCCGGTATATTCCATGTTGTGGATCATGCCGTGGGTATATTGCGCGCCGTTCAACTGGGCCCCGGCCCATTCCATGCCACTGTTCGCAGCGCATTCGCAGAAATAGACGTGATTTTCGCGCGGAAACCGCTCCAGATCCGCATAGGTGAAGACCAACGGCCGCTCGACCAGCCCATGCACCATCAGGCGATAGTCGTCTTTGTGCAGGGTGATCGCGCCGGAATGATGCCGCTCAAAACCACAGCCCTGTGGGGTGATTGTCCCGTCCAGCGCATGAATTGGGGTGAAATTGACCGAAGATTTCGTGTCGGCGGTCAACCAGGGCACATTGCGGCGTCGCACGTCGGCCTCGAATTCGATCGGCAGACCATAAGGCACCTCGTCCACACCGACGCCCAGCCCGCTGGCCCAATCCTGAACCTCTGTAATCAGGGGGTCCGGGGTTTCAGCCCGCATCGGTCCGGCGGCCACCGCCCCGGCGGCGGCAACACCCCCACGCAGAAAGGCGCGGCGCGACGTGCCATTTGGTCGCTTTTCTGACATCTCGACCCTCCTTTCGACCCCTTCGGAGTGAAACTGGCGAGGCGCGCGTTTGGTCGGCCTCAGCCTCCGACCACTTGCACCGATGTGTTTGGCTCCACTGCGACACTGCCCTTGGCGCGAATGTGGTTTTCCACCACATCCCAGATCGGCGGCCCTTCTGTGCCCTCATTGACCGAGGCCCAGCCGGCCACAACGTAATTGCGCGCCGGATCAATCGCTTCTCCGGTTTTCAACAGCGTCATGTCGCTGATCCGCGAGCCTTGTGGTTTGGTGATGTCGATCCGATAGCCCATGCCACCGACCCGCACCATATCGCCGCCCTGTTGATAATAGGGATCGGGGTTGAAGATGTTGTCGCCCACATCCTCTAGCACCACTTTCAGGAATTCCCCGGTCATTTCCGTGCGATAGGCGTTAGGATAGGTCATCGACGTGACGTTCCAGATGTCTTCGCGGGTGATGTCCTGACCGGGCAGGATCGACGGCCCCCAGCGCACACCGGGCGACAGGGCAATCTCTGCCTCGCCCTCGCTCAGCAATGCGTCGCAAATCAGATCATCCCAGGAACCATTGAAATTGCCCCGGCGATACAACAGGCTTTCGGACTGGCCGATCACCTCTTCCAATTGCGATTTGAACGGGGCGCGCTCGGCCTCGATCAATGTCGCGATTTCGGGATCGGGGGTGATGACGTCGGAAAAGATCGGGATCAGCTTATGCCGAAAGCCCAGCATATGGCCATCGCGCACATCAAGATCGACGCGGCTGACGAATTTACCGTTTGACCCGGATGCGACAATGATCGTGTCATTCACCAACACAGGCTCTGGCAGGGCGTCATGGGTATGGCCGGACAGGATCACATCAATGCCGGTCACAACGCCGGCCATCTTCTTGTCCACGTCAAACCCGTTGTGCGACAGGCACACCACAAGCTCGGCGCCCTGGGCGCGCACCTCGTCCACCATCGTCTGCATATGCGCATCGCGAATGCCAAAGCTGTATTCCGGGAACAACCAGCCGGGATTGGCGATCGGCATATAGGGAAAGGCCTGACCAATCACCGCGATTTTGGTGCCGCCACGTTCAAAGAATTTGTACGGCGGAAACAGTTCCGCCGGCTCATCCCATTCGGCGTCAAAAATGTTCTGGCCCAGCGCGGCAAATGGCAGACCTTCGACAATCTCGTGCACGCGCTCAGAACCAAGGGTGAATTCCCAGTGAAACGTCATCGCGTCCGGTTTCAACGCGTTCATCACATTGACCATGTCCTGACCCTGGGTCTGGAAACAGGTGTAAGACCCGTGCCAGGTGTCGCCGCCATCCAGCAACAGGGCATCGGGCCGTGCGGCGCGAATGGAATTGATGACCGTCGCCACCCGGTCCAGCCCGCCAACCCGGCCATAGGCCCCGGCCAGCGCCGAAAAATCGCCCGAAGACAGCGCATAATGTGACGCGCTGCCATCTTCGATGCCATAAGCACGGCGGAAATCTGCGCCGGTCAGATGCGGCACCGCCCCCCGGTTTTCACCAACGCCAATATTGACCGAAGGTTCCCGGAAAAAGATCGGTTTCATCTGGGCGTGAATATCGGTCACATGGATCAGGGACACGTTGCCGAAGGTATCGAATTCCAGCAATTGATCCTGGGTCAGGCGCTGTTGCGCCGCCAACCGCGACCAATTGCCAAAACCCGACGCCCCAAGCATCGCAGAGGCCGCCATCGACACCTGAAGAAAATCACGACGAGAGATCATGCGGGGTTCCCTTTGTCAGCAGAGTCACATGCGCATATGTGAATTCATATTGGGCGTCAAACCCCGCGCCACATCATCCGGCGCGGGGCAAATGGATTACTGACGCACCGCCGGCGTTTCCAGCGAAAGCCCGTTGCCGCGCGACGCGACATAAAGCTCAAGAGCGCGGAATTCGTCCGAACCTTCGGCAAATGTTTCCGCACGGGTATCGCGGATACAGCCCCGGAACCGGTTGTGCTTGGATATCAGTTTGGCCTGTTTCAAACGATAGACCGGGAAACCATTGGTCTGGCCCTGAGACAGGTGATCGGCGCGGATGTAATTGCCATAATTGTCTTCATGGCAATTGGCGCAGCTCAGCTCTAGCTGGCCATAGCGCGTATAATACATCTCTTTGCCCTGCTCCCAGAACGGGGCCGCATCACCGTCGATTGCCACGCTCATCGGCATGCCGCGCGATTGCACACCAATCAGCGCCACCATGGCCTGCATATCGGCGCCGGACCATTTCCATGCATCCGCCTGCATCCGATCGGTACGGCATTCGTTGATCAGATCTTCCATCACAACCAGATTGCCATCCGCATCGACCTTCGGCATCGCCGCGGTCAGACCTTTGAATGTTTCGACATCCCCATGACAAGAGGCACAGCTTTCGCCGGCCGCACCTTCGACGACATCATAGGCGTCAATCGCCTGATCGACGAAAATCATGGCTGGATTGTCGAAATCATCCAGTTGCAGCGCCTGGGTTTCATCGGTGCGGAAGTGCCAGCCCGAAATCACCTCGTCAAAGGCATCCGAAAGATGCTCTGGCGCGGCGGTTTTCGATGTCATCTCCAACTCTTCGTTGATCACCAGCTTGTCGTCATCGGCGCCCCCCGCAATCAGCGGTGTCGCGGCGATCAGCAGTGCAGCTATTGCCGTCATTGCCTTGGTTGTCATCTGTTCCCTCCCTTTGGCTGTTCCGCCCCTGTGTCAGGGGTCAGATGGCGCGCCCGCCCCGGCAAATCCCGGAACGGACTGGGGTGTTTAGCCGACCGAAATCGACTTGGTTTCTTCATAGACCGAGCCGTCGTCGTCGTACCAAGTGAATTTGAATTCACCGGCTTCGGGAACTGTGGCTTCGAATTGAAAATATGGATTGGTCGAAATCGCCGGTTCCATCGCGATGTCGATCACGTTCTGACCGTTGAAATCACAGGTAAACCGATTGATGATCGACCGCGGGATGACATTGCCATCGCCATCCTTGCGCTGACCGGATTCCATGATGTGGCTGATCAGGGTCTTGATTTCGATTGTCTCGCCTGCGCTGGCGGATTTCGGTACTTTGACGCGGGGTTTTACACCGTCTGCCATGATATTGCTCCCTTTGTCTCTTAGCCGCCGCAGCCGCCGATAGTGACCTTGACGGTCTTGGAGGTCCGCACAAAGCTGCCGTCGGCCATTTGCGCCACGGCAATCACATCCTGTGTCCCGGCCAGACGAATGCGGGTTGATGCATTCTGGCTTGCGGCCAGCGGGCCGAATTTGAACACGCCCACCGGGGGGGCCGGGTTGCCCGCGGCATAAATCGAAATCGCCACTGCGCCGGGGGCCGACACGGCGATTGGCACCGTATTGCCGTTTTCCGCGATTTCCGGCGCTGTCAGCTCCAGCCCGCCTTCGCCTGTCTCGGCACCGCCGGTGAATTCGGCAATCAGATCGTCCACCGCCGCAAAGGCACGGAACGGCAGGACGGTCAGAAGCGCAGCACCGGCAGCCAGCGCCAGCGTTTCGCGTCGTGTAAAGTCCATTTTTGCTCTCCTTGATCTCTCAGATGCGGCAATTGGCCGATCTGGCGTCATTCGTCTTGCAGCGTCATCAGAAAGGCGACGACATCTTCGATGTCCTGCGCCGTCAGAAGCGGCGGCAATGGTTCGGTGCCTGCCTTGCCGCTGAACGCGTTACCGGGGCGGATATAGCCGCTGGTTTTGTAGAATGCCGGCATCATCGTGCCGTCGTAGGTCATCTTGGCATTGGCGACGATGCCGCGAATTTCGGCCTCTTCCCAGCGCGAACCAACCCCATCCAGACCCGGCCCGACCTCGCCATGGAAGGGCGCATCGGCCAATTCCGTGACCGCGTGGCAGGAAATGCAATTGCCCTTGGATTTGGTTTTCATGATCAGCGCGCCATTGGCGGCATCACCGGGCGCACCGGACAAAGAGACCGATATTGCGCCATAGTCATCATATTGGACATCACCCGGTGCGATCTCTCCGGCAAAGGCCGCTGGCACTGCCAGTGCGGCAATCGCCAGTGTAATGGTCATAAACCTCATGTTCCCTCCCTGGGTCGCTGCCTTGTCGTCTTTATTTCGGCTGGCTGGACACAGCCTAGTGTAGAAATCTGCCTTCGCACAACGTCAAATCCACAAGGTCACGCTGCACCGCCGACCTCAGTCAGTAGAGCCGTTGTTGCGTTCCTGAATGCGGCGGGCGTGATAGCGTTGGAAATCCTCTTCGTTATCAAGCAGGTATCTCTTTTCTACCACCCATGTAAACATGTCCAGCGTTGTTCCGGCCCCAAAAGCCCCCGGCATGACGGCGACGGCGGCGCGCGGGGCGCTGGTGTCTTCGGGCACCTCTTCCGGCAGGAACATCAGCGTCGGGGTGAACAAAAGCCCCCATTTGCGCGCCATGTTCTTTTCGCTCAGAACCTCGCCGTCGAAATCGGTCACTTCGATATCGCCATGCAGGTTCAATTGCACAACAAAGTAATTGTCTTCGATCATCTTGGTGATGTCGTCGCGCGGGAACACCTCTTCATGCATCTTGGTGCAATAGATACAGCCGCGTTGTTCGAACATCAGCACAAGTCGCTTGCCCTCGGCACCCGCCTCTTCCAGATCTTCGCGCAGATCCTTGAACGTGTCGCGCATCCAATCGGCCTTGTGCAGACCATCATCGCCCAGCTCGGCCGCGGCCACCGGCAGCGCCAGCAGCGCGGCGGTCAAAATCGCTATCAGGTGTTTCATGGCTCCCCTCCCCGGCTCGCCTTAGCCGATTTTCATGAAGACCGGAAAGGTCTCCAACATCCATTGGGCAATGTAGCTAATGGAATTGGTGGCGATCAGCACGCCAAAAACAATCAGCAACACCCCCATCAGCCGTTCCACCAGCGGCAAATGCGGCGGAATCGCGCCATCCAGGCCATGAATGGCCCGATGAACATCGCCGCCACGATAAACGGCAATGTCATGCCCAAACCATATACAAACAACAGCATCGCGCCAGTCCCCGCC
The DNA here is from genome assembly GCF_055808435.1 of Marinovum sp. J2-8. Lineage (NCBI taxonomy): Bacteria > Pseudomonadati > Pseudomonadota > Alphaproteobacteria > Rhodobacterales > Roseobacteraceae > Marinovum > Marinovum sp. J2-8. Next base: position 14,084 of record NZ_JBVVRZ010000016.1, read on the forward strand.
GTATCCTGCCCCGCAGCGGTGAACAGGATCGCCGCCAGAACCGGCCCGACACAGGGCGTCCAGCCAAAGGCAAAGGCCAGCCCGATCACATAGGCCCCGACAAGGCTGAGATTGCTGGTTTCCCCGGCATCGGCGCGGAATTGGCGATAGAGAATGCCAATGCGGACCACCCCCAGGAAATGCAGCCCCATCACGATGATGACCGCCGCCGCCAACCAGCGTAGAACATCGAAATAGTCGCGCACCACCTGGCCAAACAGGCTGGCGGTTGCGCCCAGCCCCATGAACACCGTGATCACCCCCAGCGAAAACGCCAGCGCCGCCAGAACGGCGCGCAGCCGCACCGCGCCCGACAATTTCGCGTCCGCGCGGACCTGGTTCATACTGACCCCGGCCAGATAGCTTAGGTAAAATGGCACAATCGGCAGGATACAGGGCGACAAGAAGGACAAAAGCCCAGCCAACATCGCCCCCATGATTGTGACGTCGAACATCACCCACCGCCTTGCTTGTAAAATTCACATATTCAAATTATGTTGTTTGTCAATGTTCGGTCAATTGCAACCCTCTGTGATCTTCGGATTTCTATGCACAATCCTGTCGGCGCTTTGGCTGTCGGCGGGGCCGTTGCGTGCGGACATGTCCCTGGTCATGGTCGAAGAACCGGGGTGCATCTGGTGCGCCCGCTGGAATGCCGACATCGCCCCGATTTATCCCAAAACACCCGAAGGGCGCGCCGCGCCCCTGATGCGGATCGACATTCGCGACAATCCCCCCGAGACAATTGAATTTGCCCGTAGCTTTCAGTTCACACCGACCTTTGTTCTGGTGGTCGACGGACAGGAAAGCGCGCGGATCGAAGGTTATCCCGGCGAAGACTTCTTTTGGGGGTTGCTGGGCCGGATGATCCGGGACGCCACGACAACAGAGACCGCAGGATAATGCACACCACAGATCACCTTGGCGACGCCGACGCGCCCGCGGATATCAACGGGCTTCCGCCCACGGACCCGGCCGATATGACGGCCAATGCCACCCGCGCGGCAAATTTCCTGAAGGCGATTGGCCATGAGGGGCGATTGATGATCTTGTGCCATCTGGCCACCGGCGAAAAATCGGTGACCGAGCTGGAGGCTCTTTTGTCTGCCCGTCAGGCTGCGGTGTCACAACAATTGTCGCGTCTGCGGCTGGAGGGTCTGGTCACGCCGCGCCGTGATGGCAAGGCGATCTATTATTCCCTGAGCGATGATCGCCCGCGCAAGATCATGGAAGTGATCTATGACATGTTTTGCAGCCCCCAGACCACCGGGGACCACGCGCAATCTGATGCCGCCCGGCCCGCCGGGGGGATCGCCCCCGACGCTTGATCACGACGCCCGCCCCCGACGCCTGAGCGGCGCGCCGACCCGTCAGGTCCGCGCGGTGTCCTTGGCTAAGTCTGTCTCGTCCACCGTGCTGGCCTCGATCACTTCGGCATCTTCTGCTTCGGTCATTTCGGCCTCGCTGGCGACAACCGTATCATCCCCAAAACCATCGACCTCATCCGTGGCGGCCATGGCTGCGGCGGACTGATCCTCGATCGCGCCAACGATCAGCGGCAACATGGCACTGTCAGCGCCATTCGACGTTGTATCCGCCGGCGGTGTGGTCCAGCTGAGCGTATCCAACGCACCGCAATTGCCACAAACCGCTGTCCATTCGCCCTGGATATTCGAGCAGTTTCCGCAGACCCAATGCGGGCCACGTGGTGCGGTCAACGCCCGCGCCAGCCATCCCCGGATCACCGCATCCGACGCGCCCTCGCCACGTTCAATCGCGGCCATCACGGTCAGAACCCGCGCATCGGGATCGTTTTCGGCCAAATCCCCCAAGGCACGACGTGCCGCCGGGAAATTCTTCATCCGCGATATGCAGTTCAGCCTGCAACAGCTGGGTTTCGCGGTGGTTCGGAGCCAGTTTGAACAGGTGTTGGAACCGCTTGATCCGCTCTGCCGGGGTTTCATCCGGGGCAATGGCGGCAAATGTCGCGGCCAAATCGGGATGCGGCTGGGCCTCCCACGCCTTTTTCAACACGCGCAGGGCATATTTCGGCTTGCCCTGTTCGATATAGCTGCGCGCCGCCATCACCGCCGCCGGGATCAGCTCGGGTGACAAACGGTTGGCTTCGATTGCCGCTTCGCGCTTTTCGATGCTGCTTGCGGCATCGGCAATATCGCGGGCCTCGGACAGCGCCAGAACCGCATCGCGACGACGGTGCACATCCCGTGGCAAACTTCCGTGTTTCAGCTTGGCATTCAATGTCTTGCGTGCCCCGGCCCAGTCCGCTTTTTCCGCCTGCAATTTCAGCAGAATATCCTGGGTTTCCTCGTGGCGCGGCTTGATCGCAAAGGCGCGTTCCGCCAGTTTCAGCGCGGTATCGGTGTCACCATCGGCCAGCCGCTGTTTCATGATGCCACGCACGCCGACAAAGCGTGTGCTTTCGTCTGTGACCAGCTTCTTGTAAACCGCTTCGGCCTTGGCACGGTCGCCAGCCATCTCTGCTGCCTGTGCGGTCAAAAGGTTGGTCAATTCCGGCTTCTGCAAATAGCGTTCGGCTTTGGCGGCCTTGGCCATCGCCAATTTCCCCTCGCCCGATGCCAGCGCCATCAAACCTTCGCTCAGGGCGCGCACACCTTTGCGTTCGCGATTGCGGTCAAAATACCGCGACAGCGCCGTTTCATCGCCATTCACAAAGCGCAACAGCGCCACAAGGAACGATGCCACTTTCAGCAGCAGCCAAAGCACAACCAGAAGCGCCGCCAGCGCCATGACGGCCTGAAGCGCAGTAAAGGTGAATTCCTGGCCGTTGAACGTAACGCGCAGACCCGCGCCGTCGTATTCCAAAAGCCAGCCAGCGCCCCAGGAAATTGCCGCAACAACGGCAACAAAGACGAGAATTTTCAAAAGTGACCACAACATATTTTCGTCCTTATCCCTGGTTCAGGCGCGCAGCAATTTCATGCGCTTCCCCCAGCGCCGCAAGGCGGGTTTCAGCATCCGAGACCCAGCCCGACAATTCCGCTTTTGCCACATCCGGCAAGGCGGCTATTTCATCCAAAGCACGAGCCAGATCGCCATCCCGCACCGCTGCTTCGGCCCGTGACAGGATCGCATCCGCGCCGTCGCCTTCACGCGGGGCAACAGAGCGGACCTCAAACATTTTTTCCAACACGCCACCAATACCGCCGCTTTCCTCTGCCGGGGTATTGTTGCGCGCAGCGCGCAGCGCGGCGCGGGCGACATCGGGGAATTGTTCGCGCAGGGCCGATTGCGTGACCACGCCTTCGGCGGCAGCGGCCTCCAGCGCCTCCATCGGCATATCTACGCTTTCCGCCAGTTCAGCCAAAGCCGCGCCATAGGCGTCGCCGGTGTCCAGCGCGCTCAGGATACGGGTCATGGCCGAACGCGCCGCCGCCAGACGGCTTTCTTCCAGCGCACGTTCTTCCATCTGGGTGGCATCTTCGGCGATTTTTTCAATCTTGGCTTTTTCAGCGGCGATTGTGTCTTCGATCGCCTGACGCTGATCCTCCATCGAGGCGCGCAGACGTTCCAATTCGTCTTCATAGGCCTTGATCGCTTCGCGCGAGACAGTGTCGGCAATCGGCTTCTTGGCCAATTCGGTCAAACGATCATCGACCGCAGCAATGTCACCCGCGAAGGATTCGACATTGGTGATCCGGTCGCCCAGCGCCGTCAGATCCCCTTGCGCGGATGCAAGCGTGTTCTGGGTCGCCGCAATTTCCGCTGACAATTCAGCGATCTGGGCGGTGACGGCCTCTGCTCCGGCGCTCATCTCGCCGGACAGGGCCTCGATACGGCCCGATTGCGCGTTCAGGGCGCTGCGTGTCTCGACCTCGAATAAATCGTCATTCATGTTGACGTACCAGGCGGCGGCAAAACCGACGCCAGCCGCAACAACGCCGCCCAGCGCCATGGGCCAAAACCCGCTGCTGCTTTCGCTTTGCTGTGCCGCGACCGGTGGCACCGGCGGTGTTGGATCTGATGTCGCGTCAGAGACACCCCCAAGAATATCAGCCTCTTTCGGGGTGACATCCGTCGCCCAAAGTTCCTCTGGCGTGTCTTCTACCGTCGCAGTTTCGGCATCGTCCTGCGGATCCTCGTCCAGATCGGCAGTTTTATCGGCACTCTCCGGGGATTCTGCCGCGGCTACGGCGTTGTCTGTAACCTCGTCCGGCGTGTCGGATGCGACCGTATCGGCCCCAGCGCCGTCGGCCCCAGTGCCGTCGGTCCCGGTGCCGTCGGTCCCGGTGTCTTCGGTCCCAGCGTCATCGGTCCCTGTGTCTGGCGCATCCGCACCGGCGGCAACCGTGTCCTCGGCTTTGTCCGGCAAATCTGCCGACGCCTCGTTGTCGGTCTCTTTCGAATTACGAGATTTGGTCACCAGAGATCACCCTTTCCGAATCTTACTTCTGCGGCGCAACATCATTACCTTATGGCAGTGGTCAAGCCCCCTCAAGCGGGGATGGGTTGTGAAAAAGCGCCGCAACTGCGGCACATACGGATATAAGGTCGGGCTGTTCAGCAACCGCCATGCGGCGCGGCCTCATTGCGGCGGCATGTTCGGCGACGGCTTCGCTGATTGCAACCACACAGATTGGCGCAGCAAACGGCCCCTGTGCCGCCACGATATCGGCACTGCGGGGCGAAAACAGGGGAAGGATCACGCTTTGGTCCCCATTCAACAGCTGCCGCGCCTCTGCCGTCAGATCGCGCGTGCGTTGTTCATAGACAACGGCGTCCTGCGCGTTCAGCCCGCCGTCCCGCAACCGCGCGGCAACATCGCCACGTGTGTGCCGCCCCCGCAGGTGCAACACCGGCCCCACAGGGCCAAGGCGCAAAAGTTCCGTCACAAGGCTGTCTGCGTCCACGCCCACCATCTTGGCGGCAAACCCCCGGTTTTCCGCCGCTTTTGTGGTGCGCGCACCCAGACAATAGGCCAAGCGATCCGATGACCCCGCATAGGCCGCAACCGCATTGGCGGAGGTGAAAATCAACGCTGTGGCGTCGGGGATCGGCGCCTGCCCCCCGATGGGCGCAATGTCCAGAACGGGCGCAATCACCACCCGGCCCGGCGTCATCATCCCCTGCAAGACCGACAAAAATCGCGCGGCATCGGCACGCGGACGCGTCAACAGCAGGGCTGGTTTTGCTTCGGTCATCGCGTCGGCCCGGGATTGTTTGCCATGTTGCCAAGTGTTACCTGCCCTGCAACACCTTCGCAACGGAGCCACGATGGCCAAGCCATATACCATCCTCGGGATTGAAAGCAGCTGTGATGATACCGCCGCCGCTGTGGTGCGCGGTGTGCCCGGTGCCGCAGACATTCTGTCCTCGGTGGTCGAAGGGCAAACCGCCCTGCACAGTGCATTTGGCGGCGTAGTGCCCGAAATTGCGGCACGCGCCCACGCCGAACGGCTGGACACCTGTGTCAAACAGGCGCTGGAGCAGGCCGATTTGGGGCTTGGCGATCTTGATGGTATCGCCGTCACCGCCGGTCCGGGGCTGATAGGCGGCGTGGTGTCGGGTGTGATGTGCGCCAAAGGGATTGCCATTGGCAGCGGTCTGCCGCTGATCGGTGTGAACCATTTGGCCGGGCACGCGCTGACCCCGCGTCTGACCGATGGGGCAGAATATCCCTATCTGATGTTGCTGGTGTCCGGCGGGCATTGTCAGTTCTTGATTGCCCGTGGCCCACAGGATTTCACCCGGCTGGGCGGCACCATCGACGACGCCCCTGGCGAAGCCTTTGACAAGACCGCGCGCCTTCTGGGCCTGCCGCAACCCGGCGGCCCCTCGGTCGAGGCCGAAGCGCGCGATGGCGACGCCCGCGCCTTTAAATTCCCCCGGCCTTTGCTGGATCGACCGGGATGCGACATGTCGTTTTCCGGGTTGAAAACCGCCCTGCTGCGCACCCGCGATGGCATTGTTGCGCAAAAGGGCGGGATGACCGCCCAGGACCGCGCCGACATGTGCGCCGGGTTTCAGATGGCGGTGGTCGATGTTTTGGTCGAAAAGACCCGCCGTGCCTTGCGCACCTATCTGGATGCCGCGCCAGCCACACCGCTGTTGGCGGTGGCGGGTGGGGTGGCGGCCAATGGTGCGATCCGCGACGGGTTGACCCGCCTCTGTCGTGACATGGGCGTGATCTTTACCGCGCCGCCGCTGCCGTTGTGCACCGACAATGGCGCGATGATCGCCTATGTGGGCGTCGAACACATGCAGCTGGGGCTGATCGACGACATGACGCTGGCCGCGCGCCCGCGCTGGCCGCTGGATCAATCCGCCGCGCCGATGTTGGGCAGCGGCAAAAAAGGTGCCAAAGCATGACGATTGGCGTGATTGGGGCCGGGGCCTTTGGCACATCGCTGGCAATCTCGCTGGCGGCAGCCGGGCGGGACGTGGTGCTTTGGGGGCGGGATGACGCGGCCATGGCCGAAATGCAGGCCACCCGCGCCAACATCCGGCGGCTTCCTGATGCGACATTCCCCGACCGCCTGACCGCCACCGCAGATGTCACAGCCGCAACAGCCCCCGACATCCTGTTGCTCGCGGTGCCGATGCAGCAATTGGCCCCCCTGTTGGAGACCCATGCAACCACCCTGGCGACAAAATCGCTGATCGCCTGTTGCAAGGGGTTTTCCGTCGCCACCGGCGAGGGGCCAGTCACCCAGATCCGCCGTATCCTGCCCAAAGCAACTGCGGCGATCCTGACCGGGCCCAGCTTTGCCGCCGATATCGCCGCTGGCCTGCCGACGGCGCTGACCCTCGCCTGCGATGACGCCCCCCAGGGCGCGGCATTGCAGACCGCATTGACCACCCCCAACCTCCGGCTCTATCGCACCACCGATGTGACCGGCGCGGAACTTGGCGGGGCGTTGAAGAACGTGATTGCCATCGGCGCGGGCATGGCCATCGGCGCGGGCCTGGGCGATTCTGCCCGCGCCGCATTGATCACCCGTGGCTTTGCCGAGATGAGCCGGATCGCGGCGGCGCTGGGCGCACGCCCGGCAACACTGGCGGGTTTGTCCGGCTTTGGCGATCTGGTGCTGACCTGCACATCCGATCAATCGCGCAACTTCCGCTTTGGCCTGGCGCTGGGCGGCGGGTCCGATTTTGACACCACCACAACGGTCGAGGGCGCGGCCACCGCACGCGCAATGCTCAACGTCGCCAAGACCCATAACATCGAAATGCCGATCACCGCCGCCGTGGCCGCCATTGTCGCCGGTCAGCTTGACCTCCGCACGGCAATGGACCAGCTTCTGGCACGACCCTTAAAGGAAGAATGACATGCTGATAGCCCTGATTGCCCATGACAAACCCGGCGCACTGCAAATCCGCAAGGACACCCGCGACGCCCATTTGGCCTATATCGCCGAAACCGGCGTGGTGGCCCAGGCCGGACCGCTGATTATCAACGGCGAAATGGCGGGATCGCTGGTGATCCTGGATGTGGCCGATATGGCCGCCGCCGAAAGCTGGGAGGCCAACGACCCCTACGCCAAGGCCGGATTGTTCGAAAATGTCGAACTGGTGGAATGGAAAAAGGTCATCGGCTGATGCGCTATTGGCTGTTCAAATCGGAACCGGCCACCTGGGGCTGGTCGGATCAGCTGGCCAAGGGTGACGCGGGCGAGGAATGGGATGGCGTGCGCAACTATCAGGCGCGCAATTTCATGCGCGAGATGGCGCTGGGCGATCGCGGGTTTTTCTATCACTCGCAAAAGTCGCGCGCCATCGTCGGCATAGTCGAAGTCTGTGCCGAGGCGCATCCCGACAGCACCACCGATGACGACCGCTGGGACTGTGTCGATATTCGCGCGATTGCCCCGGTGCCCAATCCGGTCACGCTTGATCAGATCAAGAGTGACCCGGAATTGTCTGACATGGTGCTGGTGAAAAATTCGCGGCTTTCGGTCCAGCCGGTCACAGCCGAGGAATGGCAGCGCATTTGCACGCTCGGCGGGGTCTGACCGCCGGGTGATCCAGCGGCCGACGCAATTTGGCTAAAATGGACCGCATGTCGTACATTCCAAGGTAAGGTTAATTTTCCCCGAATATCCCGCAGCGCCGACAAGGAGAGAGACACATGGAAATCATCAATGTCATCATTGCCGCCGCCGCCAGTTTCGCGCTTGGCGCGGTCTGGTACATGGCGCTGGCCAACCCCTGGATGGAGGCCGCAGGCATCGAACGCGACGCCGATGGCAAACCCAAGGGCGGCCAGGATCCAAAGATTTTTGCCCTGACCTTTGTCATGCAACTGCTGGTCGCCGGCATGATGCGGCATACCTTCGAACTTTCGGGTGTGGATAGCTATGGTAAAGGAATCGTTGCCGGAATCGGCATCGGGCTGTTCTTTATCAGCCCGTGGATCGTGATCAACAATCTCTACGGAAATCGCCCGTTCCAGCTGTCTGTGATTGATGGCGGCTATGCCACGCTGGCCTGCGGGCTGATGGGTCTGGTGCTGACCCTGTTCTGAAAAAAACAAGAAAGGCCCCAACTGGATCGCAGTCAGGGCCTTTGCTCACCCCAGATGCTCCCACACATCTTCGATGAATTCAATTTCGGCACTGACCTTCTGGTCGATAAAGAATGAATAGCTTAATGCCCCCTGTGATCCAAATCATAAAAAGATCAGTTTTTGTCTATTTCCTTAATACGTCCGCCAGCCTTAGTAAAAATCGAATTAACGCAAATGGCCAAGGTGGTTGCAGAGTCAAAGAAATAAGGGGCTTGGCGCGATCTTATGATTTTGGCAACCAAAACCGGGACTTGGGCATTAAGCCAGCATTAGTAATGAAAAAAGACGCCCCCCGGGCGAGGGCGTCTCTTGCACGTCTGTCTGGTGGCATCTTTCGCAGGCGGAAATCAGCCGTAGACCAATTCCTTTTTGAAGTGTTTGGTCAGCAGGTAGTACACGACAGCGCGGTATTTGTTGCGCTCGGACTTGCCGTAGACCTCGATCACCGACTGGATCGCCTCCATCAACTCTGGTCCGTCTGACAGGCCAAGTTTCTTGATCAGGAAATTCTTCTTCACGGTTTCAAGTTCGCCGGCCTGTGTTGCCGCAACGGTTGACGCGTCGGCGTTATAGATCGCCGGGCCACAGCCGATGGTCACCTTTCGCAGCAATTCCATGTCCGGCTCTGTGCCGCATTTGGTTTTGAGATCTTCCGCATATTGCGCGATCAAATCGTCGCGTTTACCCATCCTGGTTTCCCCTGTTTTTCCCCGCCCCCGCGGGTTTTGATGCTGGTGCGGCCAACTCTACCGGCAAATCGGAGTCTGACAACGGTAAATCCCGCGGGGTTTTCCCCGTCATGCTTTCGCCCTGTGTCCACTGAATGTCACCGCCGCGAAAAAATGGGCGCAGCATAAAGCAATGCTGCGCCCGTCAAAGACCAGGGGGTCAGGTTACGGCCCGCTGTCGGCCCCGGCAAAATCCCGCCGACGCCGCAAGAGCGGCCTGAAAATGGTCGGCTTACGACCCGCTTTCCACCTTTGGCGGCATCGTATCGGTTGCGGTCGGCGCCGTGGCGTCCGGCGTATCCGTTATCAGAGACGACACCAGAAGATCATCCGGCAGCCCCTCTACCCCGCTTTCGTCAAATTCCGGCAGGGCTTTTAGCGATTCCTTGTCTGCGCCAAGCACCAGGGATGCGCCGTCATCACCCAGTTGGAATTCCTCAAGCGCGATGGCGACGGTGTATTCCCCGAGGCCAAGGAAGCCGCCAATGCCGATCACGCCCGCCGCGCCGTCCGCCTGGGCCACGACATAGTCGATCTCGCCAATGTCATTGCCTTCGCGGTCATGGACATTCAGCCCAACAACATCGCCAACCGTCATATCCTGCAGGCTGGTGAACATCGGCGTTTCCGCCATGGTTTCCGGCATTTCAGTGACCGACTCGGCCACCGGATCATCCGTGGGATCCATTGTAGTTTCCTGGGCGAACGCAGCACCGGACATCAATGCAAAAACGGCCGCGCCGGTCATCATTTTCTGTGTCAGTTTCATAGCTTTCTCCTTTGGTTGTCACTACCGAAAGACTTTGATCCGTTTTGGTACAGCTGTTGTTCTGTACCGCCGGGATCGCCGCCTCTGTGCCAAAGGATTTATGCCATGCCTGAAAAAGGACAATGATCAGAATGGGTTCGCTCGGCGCACCGGCAAAGGTGCGCCGAAAACCATCGCGAGACTGCGCAAGAAATTGCAGGCTCAATTCATTGTGTAACGGGTGTCAGTGACCCGGTTTCGACCTAGTAGCGGTAGTGTTCCGGCTTGAACGGACCTTCGGGCGTGACGCCGATATAGGCCGCCTGATCCGGGTCCATCACCGTCAGCTTGGCACCGATCTTGTCCAGATGCAGGCGCGCGACCTTCTCATCCAGATGTTTCGGCAGGATGTAGACCTGATTGTCATACTCATCGCCCTTGGTCCAAAGCTCGATCTGCGCCAGAACCTGGTTGGTGAACGACGCCGACATCACGAAGCTGGGGTGCCCGGTGGCATTGCCAAGGTTCAGCAAACGGCCCTCGGACAGAAGGATAAGACGGTGCCCATTGGGCATCTCGATCATATCCACCTGTTCCTTGATGTTGGTCCATTTGTGGTTCTTCAGGTTGGCGACCTGAATTTCATTGTCGAAGTGGCCGATGTTGCCGACAATCGCCATGTCCTTCATCGCGCGCATATGCTCGATACGGATCACGTCCTTGTTGCCGGTGGTGGTGATAAAGATGTCGGCGCTGTCGACCACATCTTCGAGAACAACCACTTCAAACCCGTCCATTGCCGCCTGAAGTGCGCAGATCGGATCAACTTCGGTCACTTTGACCCGTGCACCGGCACCGCGCAGCGAAGCGGCAGAACCTTTGCCAACGTCGCCGTAACCGCAGACCACGGCAACCTTGCCCGCCATCATGGTATCGGTGGCGCGGCGGATGCCGTCGACCAGCGATTCCTTGCAGCCGTATTTGTTGTCGAACTTCGACTTGGTCACGCTGTCATTGACGTTGATCGCCGGGAAGGGCAGCTGACCCTTTTTGTGCAGATCATAAAGACGGTGCACGCCGGTGGTGGTTTCTTCGGACACACCCTGGATCGCTTCGCGTGTTTTGGTGAACCAACCGGGGCTGGCCGCCATCCGCTTTTTGATCTGGGCGAAAATCGCCTCTTCCTCTTCCGAGGTCGGCACTTCGATCAGATCGGTTTCGCCGGCTTCGACCCGCGCACCCAAAAGGACATAGAGCGTCGCGTCGCCGCCATCATCAAGGATCAGGTTCGCGCCTTCGGGGAACATGAACGACCGGTCAAGGTAATCCCAGTGCTCTTCCAGCGACTGGCCCTTGATCGCGAACACCGGTGTGCCACCGGCGGCAATCGCCGCTGCCGCGTGATCCTGGGTCGAAAAGATGTTGCACGACGCCCAGCGCACATCCGCGCCCAGCGCCACCAGCGTTTCGATCAGAACCGCAGTCTGGATCGTCATGTGCAGCGAACCGACAATGCGCGCCCCGGCAAGCGGTTTGGCTTCGCCGTATTCTTCGCGCAGCGCCATCAGACCCGGCATTTCGGTTTCGGCAATATCAAGCTCTTTGCGGCCAAACTCGGCAAGCGAGATGTCCTTTACGATATAGTCACTGGTCATGTCCGGCATCCTCGCGGCATTTCTGTTTCGCCCGCAGATACCACCGCCACGCCAGTCGAACAACACGCGAAAGCTAACCCGCGACGCCGCCGGGATCCTGCGGTGCGTCATGCCAATACGCGCCCGTCGCCAGAACACAGGCCACGCCGTTGGGCTGGGTCAGGATAAGGGTGAAACTGCCGCTTTCCGTCGAGCGCCACACCTCGATCAGGCGGGTGCCCGATTGCAACCCGCCACCGGCCAATGTTTCACCGAATTTGCCCCGCAGTTCGCCAACAAGCGCGTCGCGCGGCATACAGGCCAGGGTTTGGGTTTGGGTTTGGGTTTGGGTTTGGGACAAGTTTTGCGCGGGCGCAGGGGGCGCAAGCGCCGCCGCACCAAAGATCAGCGCCGCCGCAAATAGTCGTTTGAACATGGAACCTCTCCTTGAAAAGGGCCCCATGCCAACGGGACGTGAGGCCCGGTTTGCCATGTCCCATATATGGGGGCAGACGCCGGATATTGCCACAAACACCATCACACATTTCAGGGATATTGCCCGCCCCACAGCCGTCTTTGCATTTGCAAACTCCGGGCAACCGGTCTAGGAACATTCCCGGAACGGAGAACGACAATGCCCCCCAAACCATCCCGCGCCTGGCAAAGAATGCTTTCAGGTCGCAGGCTCGACCTGCTGGACCCGACCCCGATGGATATCGAGATCGAAGATATTGCGCATGGGCTGGCCTTTGTCGCCCGTTGGAATGGCCAGACCCATGGTGATTTCGCCTATTCGGTGGCCGAACATTCGCTGCTGGTCGAGGTGCTGTTTGCCCGGATGAACCCACGCGCGCCGGTGCGTTGGCAATTGGCGGCACTGCTGCATGATGCGCCGGAATACGTGATCGGCGACATGATTTCCCCGGTCAAGGCCGCGATTGGCCCCAGTTATGGCGTGCTGGATGACCGGCTGTCGGCGGCCATTCACATTCGGTTTGGTCTGCCGGCCGCGCTGCCGGTGACAATCAAGAAACAGATCAAGAAAGCCGACCGTATCAGCGCCTGGATGGAGGCGATCCAGATCGCGGGCTTTACCGAAAAAGAGGCTGATGGCTTCTTTGGCAAGCCAAACAAGGCGCTGATCGAAGATCTGCACATTGCCCTGCGCCCACCGCGTCAGGTGCGCGATGATTTCACCGCTCGGTATCATCAATTGATGGAGACCCTATGACCGACGTTTTTATTGCCCCGGCCTGTTCGGCCGACGCGCGCGAGATGGCGGATCTTTTGAATGAAATCATTGATATCGGCGGCACAACGGCCTTCCTGACCCCGCTGGGCAGCGCCGATATCCGCGATTGGATGGACCGCGCCGGGCCGCGTTTCACCGGCCATGTGGCCCGGCTTGACGATGGCACCCTGGTCGGGTTTCAGATGCTCAATCCCCTTCCGGGGCATGGCCCAGAGGTGGCGCAGATCGCCACGTTTGTGCGGGTTGGCCAAACCGGGCTGGGGGTTGGCAGCCGACTGTTTGCCGCCACCCGCAAATCTGCCGCCGCGCTGGGGTATGAATGGATCGACGCCACCATCCGCGCCGACAACGAAAGCGGGCTGACCTATTATCAGTCGCGCGGATTCGAAACCTACAAATCCAACCCCGAGGCGCGGCTGTCCGATGGCCGCCGGACGGGGACGATCAGCAAGCGTTTCGATCTTCCTTGATCTGGCTTTGACCCGGCCTTGATCGGACTCTGATCGCGATTTCCGTCAGCGCGGCGAGCGTTTTGCCAGAATCCGCTGCAATGTGCGGCGGTGCATGTTCAATCGCCGCGCGGTTTCCGACACGTTGCGATCACAAAGCTCGAACACCCGCTGGATATGTTCCCACCGCACACGATCGGCGCTCATCGGGTTTTCCGGCGGCGGAGGCAGATCATCGCCATTGGCCACCAGCGCATTGGTAATGTCGGTGGCATCCGCCGGTTTGGAAAGATAATCGGTTGCGCCGATCTTGACCGCGGCCACGGCGGTGGCAATCGCGCCATATCCGGTCAGCACCACAATCCGGCTGTCGGGGCGGCGTTCGCGCAGCACCTCGACCACGTCAAGCCCGTTGCCATCCTCAAGCCGCAGATCAACCACCGCATAGGCCGGGGGACGTGCCGTGGCAATCGCCCGGCCCGCCGCGACAGATCCGGCAGTTTCCACCGCAAAACCGCGCTTTTCCATCGCTTTGGCCAGACGTTTCAGAAACGGTTCGTCGTCATCAACCAGCAAAAGCGATTTGTCTTCACCCAAATCCGGGAGCGTTTTTTCAGGCACGTGATACCTCCTGCGAATGTGAGCTTGCGCAATTGGGGGATTATTCCCAACGCCAAGCGCAGTGTCAAACCGTAGCGCGAAATATATTTGCGCCTATGCGGCCCGGATCGGTCGGAAAATTACCCGGCACGACCGACGTGCCGATTGCGCGGCTATCCGGCTGCGTTGACAAAACAGGCTGTGGTTTCGGCCACCTGTTCCGGTGTCGCATCCCGGCGAAAGTATTCGACAAACCCCTGTTCCGGCAGCACCAGATAGGAAAATGTCGAATGGTCGATGAGATAATAGTCATCTTCCTTGTCCTGCGCCTTGTAATAGGTGCGATAGGCCTTGCTTGCGGCTTTGACCTGTTCTTCCGATCCAGTCAGGCCAATCGCCTTTTCATGGTTGTTGAAGGCAAAATCGCCGACCACTTCGGGGGTGTCCCGCTCTGGATCGAAGGAAATGAACACCGGCGTTGCGCTGATCCCTTGTTCGGCCAGCACCTCGACCGCTTGTGAATTGCGGGCAAAGTCCAGCGGGCACACATCCGGGCAAAAGGTGTAACCAAAATAAAGTATAGAGGGTTCGGTGATCACATCCTTGTCGGTGACGGTTTCGCCGTCACTGTTGACCAGGGTAAAGGGCCCGCCAATCGTGTCGGTGCCACCGGCAATCGCCGCAGTGCGGCATTGGGCAAACGGATCAGCGCCTTCTTTTGGTTGCGACACATACCAAAGCCCCCCCACAAGAGCGACAACAGACACAGAGGCGACAAGAGCGACAGTGCGGACCATAACGGCTTTTCCAATCCATATTGCGATGATTGTTGATCGTCTGACGCGTGACACGTATCAATCTGAAATCCGGTAGCAAGAGGCGAAAACGCCACATGTCAGAATTGGGGTCAGAGTTCCTGACCGAACACCGCCGCGGCAATTGGGTCCGGCTGCGCACCATGATCATGCTGCGCTGGGCTGCGATTTTTGGCCAATTGACGGCTTTGATCGTGGCGCAGCGGTGGTTCAACCTCTCGTTGGAAATGGGATTGTGCTATCTGGCAATCAGCCTGTCGGTGGTTGGCAATCTGGTGGCCATTGCGATTTTCCCGCAAAACAAACGGCTCAGCGCGACGGAAAACATGCTGATGGTGCTGTTTGACCTGCTGCAACTGGCGTTTTTGCTGTTTTTGACCGGCGGGCTGCACAATCCATTTGCCATTCTGATGCTTGGCCCGGTGCTGGTGTCCGCTGCGGTTCTGACAACCCGACCGACCATTGTGATCGCCGGAATTGCCATTGTTCTTGTCTCGGTGTTGGCGTTGTATCATCTGCCTTTGCTGACGGATGAGGGGTTTGTGTTGCGCACGCCCAATGTGTTTGTCTTTGGCAAATGGGTGGCGATGGTGATTGCCATCACATTTTTGTCAGTCTACTCGCGGCGCGTGACCAGCGAGCTGCACGCCATGTCCGACGCGGTGACCGCCACGCAAATGGCGCTGGCGCGGGAACAGAAACTGACCGATCTGGCCGGGGTGGTGGCCGCTGCAGCGCATGAATTGGGCACACCGCTTGCCACAATCAAACTGACCAGCGCCGAAATCGCCGAAGAGCTGGACGATCGCCCCGACCTTCAGGAAGACGCGCTGTTGATCCGAACCCAGGCCGACCGCTGTCGCGACATCCTGAGATCCATGGGACGGGCAGGCAAGGAAGACATGCAGGTCCGCCGCGCGCCTCTGAGCGAAGTGCTGCGCGAGGCCGCCGAACCGCATGAAAACCGGGGCAAGATCCTGCATTATGACCACAGCGCCGGCCCCAATGGGGAAAAGACGGTTCCAACCATCAACCGCCAGCCGGAAATCATTCACGGTCTGCGCAATCTGGTGCAAAACGCGGTGGATTTCGCACGCGGCAATGTCTGGATCGACACGATCTGGACAGATGACCATCACTGTGCGGATTGTCGATGACGGCACGGGATATCCACCACAGTTGATTGGCCGCATTGGCGATCCGTTTGTACGCAAACGGCGCAGTGAAACGGAAACCCGGAAACGTCCGGGATACGAAGGCATGGGGCTGGGCCTGTTCATTGCCAAGACATTGTTGGAACGTTCGGGCGCAGAGCTGAGCTTTACCAATGCGACCGGGCCTTATGCCAACCCCGGAAGGCGCGGCGAACGCTGTGGCGCGCTGGTCGAAGTGGTCTGGCCGCGCAAGAATTTGGGTTCCCTGGCCGGGTCTGATTCCGCGCCGCTTGGCGAAAATCAGGTGATCCAGATCTGAGCGCCGCGCCAACGGTGTTGGGCTGGGCCGCGACGTTCGCGCAACCTATGGCAGATTGCTTTTTAGGTTAAACAATTGTTAACCTCCTTGACCCAGTGTCAGATCAAGGGGATGGAAGATGTTGTCAGAGCTTTCTTTGTTGCAAATCATTGTCTTGGTCGGTGCTGCACTGTTGGGCGCGACCATGGCATTGGGCTTTGCCATTCTTCCCGGGCGAAAACGGACCACCGCCGAAGAGACCGGCATTCAACGGGACGACGCCGTCAGCTATCTGTTTCGCGATACAGATCTAATTGATGCCACCGATCCGGCCGCCGTCCTGACGACGCTGGCGGATGATTTCGAAGAAAACGCCTGGCAGCAATTGTGCCGGATTTTCGAGCCGCGTTTTGGCACTTTGCCGCTTACGCCCGATGCGGCCTTTTCAACCCGCGCCGAGCGAAGCCGATCATATGGCGCGCTGAAACCCGATGATCGCGGACAGCTGATTTTTGTGCGCGCGGATGACCGGGTGCGGGTTTCCTTGGTCGATGATGCGCCGGCGGAAATCGACCGGCAAATTGCCTTTGATGTCAGCCGCGAGTTGCGCTTCCTGCGCAGCGCCATTGCCGATGCGCCCAATGCCATCTGGTCGGTCAATCCAGAGGGGCGGGTCGCCTGGCACAACCGCGCCTATGGGCATCTGGCGGCGCGGATCAACCCAAATGATTCTTCGGACAATCCGATTTTCGCGATTGAGAGCAAGGACGTGGGCAAGGCCCCGCTGCGCCTGCCGCTTCAGGTCGGCGACAAGGACAGCCGCAACTGGTTCGAAATTTCGACCCGCGCCACCGCAGACGGCTTTGTCGCTTATGCCACCAGTGTCGATGCGGTCGTGCAAGCCGAACAGGCGCAGCGCAAATTTGTCCAGACCCTGACCAAAACCTTTGCGCATCTGTCGACCGGGTTGGCGATTTTTGACCGTAACCAGCGGCTTGCCCTGTTCAATCCGGCATTGATCGACCTGACGGCGATGCCCGCCGAATTTCTGACGTCGAAACCCAGTCTTGCGGCCTTTTTCGACTATCTGCGCGAACATCAGATCATGCCGGAGCCCAAGAATTATTCGAATTGGCGCGAAAAGATGAGCGCGCTGATCGCCGCCGCCCGCGATGGCCGATATTCCAAGACCTGGAATTTGCCGTCTGGTCTGACCTATCGTGTTACCGGCAAACCGCATCCCGATGGCGCGGTGGCTTTTCTGTTCGAAGACATCAGTGCAGAGATTTCCCTGACCCGCCGCTTTCGCGCCGAACTTGAGACCAGTCAGGCCGTTCTGGATCGCCAGAACCGTGCGCTGGCGGTGTTTTCGCAGATGGGTATTCTGACCTTCTCGAACCAGGCCTTCCGCACCATGTGGCGATTTGATCCCGACAGCAGCTTTGCCGAAACCACCATCACGGATGTCCTGCGGATTTGGCAATCAGAATGTGCGCCCAGCCCGGCCTGGGGTGGTTTGCCCAAGTTTATTGCCAGTTTCGGCGAACGCGCCCCGCGCCGGGCCGATCTGATACATGAACGGGTGGGGCAGATGGAATTTCTGGCCGAACCCCTGCCGGGCGGCGCGACTTTGATTTCCTTTTCGGCCCAGGATGCCGCACTTGTTCTTGACCGGACGACGGCGAAACAACAGCATGACGATGGGTCCGCCTGACCGGGCACGCCCCTGCACTGCGCGATTTCACTGTGCGATCCGTCACGGAACGGTCTTGCGCGGAATGGCTGGCGCGGTAATGTCCGAATATGATGATCGACCATAGCTATCCCGCCGCAACGGCTCAAATCTTTGCGCTCAGCCTGCCATCACCGGAAGCAACCTGCGAGCTGGCAGCCCGCATCGCGCCCCGCCTTGCCGCGGGCGACGTGTTGTTGCTGCGCGGCGATATTGGCGCCGGAAAAACCCATTTTTGCCGCTGCCTGATCCGGTCACTTTTGACCGAAGCCGAAGATGTGCCGTCGCCGACATTCACATTGGTGCAAACCTACCCTGCCCCGGTCTGCGAAATCTGGCACGCGGATCTCTATCGACTGGGCGATCTGTCCGAGGTTGACGAACTGGGCCTGACCGAGGCTTTTGACACTGCAATCTGTCTGATCGAATGGCCTGATCGGCTTGGGTCCGAGGCCCCGGCCAACGCGCTCACGCTTGAGTTTTCCACCGACGCCGACCCGGACACCCGACACCTTACCCTAAGCTGGTCAGCACCACGTTGGGATTCCTTGCCAAAAGTCATTGCCGCATGACACGCCAAGAAACGATTGCAACGTTCCTGGACGATTTGGGCCTGGGCGGCTGGAGGCGCGTGCCTTTGGCCTGGCGATGCATCCGCGCGGCGATATGAACGGCTGCACAACCCCGAAGGCGGCAGCCTGATCCTGATGGATGCCGACCCGATTGTCTGTGGCGATCCCGGGCCATTTCTGGACATACGCACGCATTTGTACCGCTTCGGATTTTCCGCCCCCACGTTGCATGCCGAAGACCCAGATGCCGGGCTTTTGTTGATCGAGGATTTCGGCGACGCCCTGTTTGCCCGCATCATGGCGGATGACCCGAGCCGCGAAATGCACCTTTATACCCTGGCGGCCGAGCTTTTGGCGCGATTGCACAGCAAACCCTTGCCCCAGGGCATGACCGCGATGACCGCGACGGCGCTCGCGGATATGATCGCGCTGGCCTTTGACTGTTACGCCCCGCAACATTTGGCGGATTTGCCCGCCGCCAAAGCGGCCTTTGCCCGGCTTCTGACGCCGGTGGCCGACGTGCCTGCGGTATTGGCGCTGCGCGATTTTCACGCCGAAAACATGATTTTCCTGCCCGACCGCAACGGCGACCGCCAAATTGGCCTGTTGGATTTTCAGGACGCATTTGTCACCCATCCCGCCTATGATCTGGTCTCCATGCTTCAGGACGCGCGCCGCGACCTGACACCGGGAATCGCGGACAGCGTGCTGCGCCATTTCATTGCCAAAACCGGCGCCGATGACACCGCTTTCCGCACCGCTTATGCCGCTCTGGGCGCGCAACGAAACCTGCGTATTCTGGGGGTTTTTGCCCGGCTCGCCGCCGACCGGGGCAAACCGCAATATCTGGCGTTACAGCCACGGGTCTGGGCCCACCTCCAGACAAATTTGACCCACCCCGCATTGGCTGAAGTACGCGACGCGCTGGCCAATTTGCCGGCGCCGCAGGCTGTGACATGACCGGGCCACAGGCCGCTTTGCTGTTCGCGGCCGGGTTGGGCACCCGCATGCGGCCGCTGACCGACAGCTGCCCCAAACCACTGATAAAGGTGGCCGGCACCCCGCTGATCGACCATGCTCTGACCCAGATCGCACCGCTGCGACTGCCCCGCGTGGTGGTCAACAGCCACTATCGCGCGGAGATGCTGGCGGATCACCTGGCGGGCCGCAACATCGCATTGTCGCACGAAACACCAGAGGTGCTGGAAACCGGCGGCGGATTGAAAAACGCCCTTCCCCTGCTTGGCCCGGGTCCGGTTTTCACGCTGAACACTGACGCGGTATGGCGCGGGCCAAATCCGGCAGAGGCGCTGCGCGCGGCCTGGGATCCAACCCGGATGGACGCGCTTTTGCTTTGTGTTCCACCAGAAAACGCCTTTGGCCATAAGGGATCTGGCGATTTCCTGCTGGATGCACAGGGCCGGATCAGCCGCGGGCCAGGCATGGTGTATTCCGGGCTTCAGATCATCAAAACCGACGGGCTGGCCGCAATCCGGGACCGCGCGTTTTCAATGTGGGCGCTGTGGCAGGACATGTTGGCCGCCGGGCGCATGTTCGGGCTGTCCTATGACGGGCAATGGTGCGATGTTGGCTATCCTGATGCCATTGCCATTGCCGAAGGAATGCTGGCCGATGTTTGAACGCATGGATGCACCGCGCCTGTTCGGTCTGGCCCCCGGCATTGATTTCCCTCAGGCGTTGGTCGACGGTCTGCTGCACCGGGTACAAGGGCACCCGCCCGAGACCCTGGCCCGCGTCGAATTGATCGTCAATACAGAGCGGATGCGCCGCCGCATTCGCGCGATTTTCGATGCGGGGCCACCACGTGCGCTGCCCCGTATCCGGGTCTTGAACGATCTGGCCCCGCCCTGGACCGCCGATATTGCCGATGCCGTGCCGCCCCTGCAAAGACGGCTCGAACTGGTGCAATTGGTGTCCGGGCTGCTGAATGCGCAACCCGACATGGCGCCGCGTGCCGCGCTTTTTGATCTGGCGGATTCGCTGGCGGGTTTGATGGATGAAATGCAGGGCGAAGGCGTGACCCCCGCCGACATCGCCGCCCTGGATGTGAGCGATCAATCGGGCCATTGGCAACGCGCCCGTGCCTTTTTGAACATTGTTCAGGGGTATTTCGACCCCGACACCAGCGCCCCCGACGGCACAACACGTCTGCGTCGCGTGGCCGAGGCATTGGCGGCACATTGGAAGACCAATCCCCCCGATCACCCGGTGATCATCGCGGGCTCGACCGGCTCTCGCGGTGCGGCGGCATTGTTGATGGAGGCCGCGGCCCATCTGCCGCAAGGCGCGCTGGTCCTGCCGGGGTTTGACTTTGACATGACAGCCGCGAACTGGGCCGCATTGGACAAGGCGATGGCCAGCGAGGATCACCCGCAATACCGCTATGCCCGGATGATGCGCGCGATGAATATCGACCACGATGCGGTGCATCATTGGCACAGACTCGCCGCGCCCTGTCCGCCGCGCAACAAATTGGTGTCGCTTGCCCTGCGCCCCGCGCCCGTGACCGATGCCTGGCTGAGCGAGGGGCCCAACCTGGCCCATCTGGATCAGGCCACCAAAGATGTCACATTGGTCGAAGCCCAGGACCGGCGCGAAGAGGCTCTGGCCATTGCTCTGCGCCTGCGCGAGGCGGCGGAAGCCAGGCAAAGTGCGGCGCTGATCACCCCCGACCGCCACCTGACACGGCAGGTCACGGCGACGCTGGACCGCTGGAATATCGTCCCCGATGACAGCGCCGGCATTCCGCTGCAATTGACCGCGCCGGGGCGGTTTTTGCGCCATGTCGCGGCCCTGTTCGCGGCCCCGCTCAGCGCGGCGGCGCTTCTGACCCTGCTGAAACATCCGCTTTGCCATTCTGGCGGGACGCGCAACACCCACCTGCGCCTGACCCGTGATCTGGAATTGCGCCTGCGCCGCAAAGGTCCGCCGTTTCCCGACGTCGAAATGTTGACGGCCTTTGCCGAAGACCGCGAAGCGCCGGAATGGGGGGCCTGGTTGTTGCAGGTCTGTGGACAGGATGAATTGCTGGCCATGCCGCTGGCCGATTGGCTGGCGCGGCACCGGGCGTTGGCCGAAACATTGGCGGCCTGCGCCGAACAGACCGGCGCAGGGCAATTGTGGGTGCAGGTGGCCGGAATTGAAACCCTGGCCCTGATCCGCAAACTGGAAGACGCAGCGCCCCATGGCGGCATATTGTCAGCCCGCGATTACGTCGATCTGTTTGGCGCTGTTCTGTCGCGCGAGGAACAGCGCGACCGCGATCTTGGCCACCCTTTCATCCGCATCCTTGGCACGCTGGAGGCGCGGGTCATGGGATCGGATCTTCTGATTCTGGGCGGATTGAACGAAGGCAGCTGGCCCGAACCGCCAAGCCCCGATCCCTGGCTCAATCGCCAAATGCGCCATGACGCCGGCCTGTTGTTGCCGGAACGGCGCATCGGCCTTTCGGCGCATGATTTTCAACAGGCGATAGGCGCGCAAGAGGTCTGGTTGACCCGGTCGGTGCGGTCGGATGATGCCGAAACCGTGCCGTCACGGTGGCTTAACCGGTTGTCGAACCTGCTGCGCGGGCTGGGGGCGGATGGCAAATCCGCCTATGAGGATATGCGCGCGCGCGGCCAGGACAGGCTGGCGCTGGCCCATGCGGTCGAAGCGGTGACACCGGTGCCCGCCGCGATGCGGCCCTCGCCCCAACCACCCCGATCAGCGCGCCCAAAGCAGCTTTCGGTGACCGAGATCAAGCGGCTGATCCGCGACCCCTATGCCATTTACGCCAAACATGTGCTGCGGTTGCGGCCGCTCGACAGTCTGGCCAAGGCCCCGGACGCCCTGTTGCGCGGGATTTTGGCGCATGATGTGCTGGAACGGTTTGTGCGCAGCAGCGTGGATGACCCGTCAAAGCTGACCCGCGCCGATCTTTTGGCAACAACCGCCACGGTTCTGGCGGACAATGTGCCCTGGCCCTCGGCCCGCGCGATGTGGCAGGCGCGGATGGAACGGGTTGCCGGGACATTTGTCACCGACGAGATCGAGCGGCGCCAGAATGCCCAACCGCTGGAGTATGAGGTCAACGGGCAACGCGACATTGCGGGACTTGGATTTCGTCTGATTTGTCAGGCAGATCGGATTGACCGCCAGAAAGACGGCCGGTTGAACATCTATGACTACAAGACCGGCAAACCGCCGGGCCCGGATGAACAGAAATACTTTGACAAGCAACTGATGCTGGAGGCCGCAATCGC
Organism: Marinovum sp. J2-8; assembly: GCF_055808435.1. NCBI lineage: Bacteria > Pseudomonadati > Pseudomonadota > Alphaproteobacteria > Rhodobacterales > Roseobacteraceae > Marinovum > Marinovum sp. J2-8. Next base: position 36,918 of record NZ_JBVVRZ010000016.1, read on the forward strand.
CGAAGCCGGCGGTTTCAAGGACATTGATCCGGGCGAGGTGGCCAATGCGATTTACATCGGCCTTGGTTCCGCCCCCGAAAACCGCCCCGCGCCCTTGCAAGAGACGCCAGCGGACGTGGTGTGGGAGCAATTTGAAACCTTGATTTCCCGCTATATGGAGCAGGATCAGGGATATACCTCGCGCCGGGCGATGCAAAAGGCCAAGGATGTCGGTGATTATGACCAGCTGGCACGTTTCGGGGAATGGGAATTGACCGACGATCCAACCCCGATGCCGCTATCGGAAAAAACCCAATGACCCAACGCAACGAAGCCACCCTGCGCCAAATCGCTGCCGCGGATCCCGAACGCTCTACCTGGCTGGCGGCCAATGCCGGATCGGGCAAAACCCGCGTGTTGACCGACCGGGTGGCGCGATTGTTGCTGCAAGATGTGTCGCCCGAACACATTCTCTGCCTGACCTATACGAAGGCCGCCGCAAGCGAGATGCAGAACCGGCTGTTCCAGCGGCTGGGGGATTGGGCGATGAAGGATGATGCCGCGCTGCGCGCTGCGCTGCATGATCTTGGCATCGAAGGCGCAATCCCGGCAGAGGCGTTGCGAAACGCGCGCACCTTGTTCGCCCGCGCAATCGAAGCGCCGGGCGGATTGAAAATCCAGACAATTCATTCGTTCTGCGCCGCTATTTTGCGCCGTTTCCCGCTAGAGGCCGGGGTGTCGCCGCAATTCAAGGAAATGGAAGACCGCTCTGCCGCGCTTTTGCGGGCTGAGATCGTCGATCAAATGGCCGATGGCGCGGATGCGCATTTGGTGGCCAATCTGGCCAGCCACCTGACGGATATGGATTTCGACGACATCACCGCCGAAGTGTCGCGCAATCGTGTGGCTTTAGCCGAACCGTTGGACGAAACGGCGATCAAGGAATTGTTCGGCCTGTCGCCGGACATGGATGAAGCCGGGCTTTTGAGCCGTGTTTTTCTGGGCGGAGAGATGGAATTGCTGTCAGAGGCGGCGGTCCTTTTGTCCGGCAGCGGCAAGAACGACCAAAAAGCGGCCGCGAAACTGAACAGCATCACCGCCCCGAATTTGGCCGCCCTTTCGGTGTTGGAAAATGTGTTGCTGAATGGCGCATCGGCCAAGGCCGGGCCGTATTCGGCCAAGATCGACAGCTTTCCGACCAAAGGTCTGCGCCAGGGGGCAATGGCGCCGTTGATGGACCGGCTGGAGGATCTGATGCGCCGGGTCGAGGATGGCCGCAACATCCGCTGTGCGCTGGCCGCCACCCAGAAAACCCGCGCCCTGCAAGCCTTTGCCGGGGTTTTCCTGCCGCGCTATGCGGCAGCGAAACTGGCGCGGGGGTGGTTGGATTTCGACGATCTGATTCACAAAACCCTGGCGTTGATGACAGACCGCAAAGTGGCGCAATGGGTGCTGTATCGGCTGGATGGCGGCATCGACCATATCCTTGTGGACGAAGCCCAGGACACCAGCCCGGTGCAATGGCGCGTGATCGAAGAGCTGGCACGCGAATTCACCAGCGGCGAAGGTGCACGCGCCGATGTGGCACGCACGATCTTTGTTGTCGGCGACAAGAAACAGTCGATTTATTCCTTCCAAGGGGCCGATCCGGCGGAATTTGACCGGATGAAGGCCGATTTTGCCGAACGATTGCGCGCGACGGATCAACCGTTGCAGGACACCACCCTGCAATTTTCCTTTCGCTCGTCCGAGGCAATCTTGCGGTTGGTCGATACATTGTTCGAGGCCAAGGCCCGCTCCGGGTTTTCGCGCGAAGAAACCCACCGCGCCTTTAAATCCGACATGGGGGGGCGCGTCGATCTTTGGCCCTGTGTCGACAAGATCAGCGAAGCGGAAAAAGGCGAATGGGATGACCCCGTCGACCTGCCCGCCGACACCCATCACGATGTGATCCTCGCGCGGCGCATTGCCCGTGAAATCAAACGGATGCTGGACACCAAGGCCACAATCCCCTGGAAACAGGAACCGCATGGCTGGGCCGGGCGGACGGTGACGGCGGGGGATTTCCTGATCCTTGTGCGGCGGCGTTCCGACCTTTTTGCCGAGATCATTCGCGCCTGCAAGGAGGCCGATTTGCCGATTGCGGGTGCGGATCGGCTCAAGGTTGGGGCGGAACTGGCGGTGCGCGATTTGGCGGCATTGTTGTCATGGCTGGCGCTGCCCGAAGATGATCTGAGCCTTGCGGTGGTGCTGAAATCACCGCTGGTCGGCTGGGACGAGAGCCAGCTTTATGACCTCGCGCAGGGGCGCGAACAGAAATACCTGTGGCGCGAATTGGCGGCGCGGCAGGGCGACTTTGCCGAGGTTTGGGCCATGCTGACCGACCTTCAGGCCAATGCCGATTTCATGCGGCCCTATGATCTTATCGAACGTATTCTGACCCGGCATGAGGGACGATACAAACTGTTGGCCCGGTTGGGAAATGAGGCCGAGGATGGCATCAATGCCCTGCTGTCACAGGCGCTGGCCTATGAGGCGACAGAGGTGCCCAGCCTGACCGGCTTCCTGATCTGGATGGAAACCGACGATCTGGAGATCAAACGCCAGATGGACAGCGCCGGCGACCGCATTCGGGTCATGACGGTACATGGTTCCAAAGGTCTGGAGGCGCCGATTGTGATCCTGCCGGATACCGGCAAATGGCCGTTGCAGCATCGGGATGCCTTGCTGGCGATGGATGACACAATGGTGTGGAAAACCGCCGCAGGCGACAGCCCTGCCGCGATGGCCGAAGCGCTGGAAGCGGCCAAGGAAAAACAACGACAGGAACGTGATCGCCTGCTCTATGTGGCGATGACCCGTGCCGAAGTCTG
>NZ_JBVVRZ010000017.1:0-27692 GCF_055808435.1 Marinovum sp. J2-8
TGTCGGCAACGTAATGCACGCGTCCCTTGGCATCGGTAAAGGCGGTGCGATAGATCAGATGCACCTGAATGGGCTGCTCAAGATTGACGCGCTGGTTCTTGCCCGATTGCAACCGGGTTTGAAAGAAACTGACCGGATCATCGGTCTGAACCGCCAGAAGCGCATAGGCAAATTCAAACGGTTCCGCCAACCGGATACAGCCATGCGAATAGGCCCGCACTTCATGGGCGAACAGGCTTTTGGCCGGGGTGTCGTGCAGATAGATATTGTTGGAATTGGGGAACATGAATTTCACCAAGCCCAAGGCGTTGCTGTTCGACGGCGGCTGGCGCAGGTAGAAGGGGAAGGTCCGCCCGGAATAGGCGGCGAAATTCACCGCCGACCGTGGCACAACCCGACCGCGGCTGTCGATCACCTGAAGGTGGCTGACAGCATTGCGATTGTTGCGCATCAACGGCAGGTATTCATTCGTCGTGATCGACCGGGGCACATTCCAATATGGGTTGATTTCCATATATTCCATGACATCGGAAAATTCCGGTGTTGCGCGATCAGACACGTTTTTGCCGACCACCGCGCGGGTTTGGAAAGTCACCTTTTCGTCGTCAATGATGCGCGCGGTGAATTCCGGGATATTGACCAACACATGGCGCTTGCCGCGCGGCTTGTTCAGCCAGCGTTCGCGTTCCATCGCGACAAGTACGGATTTAAGCCGCTCTGTGGCGGTGACATTCAACGCCCGCATTGTGCCGGCACCGGCCACGCCATCGGGTTCAAGCCCATGCGCCATCTGGAAATCACGCACCGCTTTTTCCATGGCTTGATCATAGGTTCCGGTCGACGACCGTTCCAGATAGCCCATGGCAATCAGGCGGTTGCGCATGGCAACCACTGCATTCCCAGAGGCCCCGGGTTTCAGCGAGCCGGCCGGAACCACAGGGCCCCAACCGCCATGTTTGATCCGACGTTCCAGATCGAATTTGGCGCGCACCAGCCGGGTATATTCCGGCGAGGTCGGCACAAGGCTGCGGAAAAATGTATCCGGGTCGCTGGCGGCAAAATCCTGGAGGTAAGTAATCTGGTCGCGCAGGGGCACGTCGCGTTTGATGCCGCTGCTGACCTTGCGCGGGTCCAGAATGCCGGTTTGCATGTGACGGGCAAACAGCACCAGCGTGCGGCTCAGCTCGACCTCCAGCGCACCAAGGGCGGCCTGCCCCCGCACCGAGGCCAGCTTGCGCCGCAGATCATCGGGGTCGTACATCTGGGAGGGAAGACCATAGAGGCTCGCGGTCGAGACCGCGCTGATCAATGCGGCGCGCCGGGCGCGATGCAAATCGGAATCGCCAGTCCAGATCGGCGAAAACTGGTTTTCACGATAAAACGCCGCAATATCACGATGCTCCGACGCGGTTTCGGCCACCGCCTGTTTGAAGGCCGTGACCTGTGCCTGGCCGACCTGGGGCATCATGGTTGCAACCGTAACAGCCAGGGCGATTTCACCCAACAGCCCCTTGAAATTGCCCGTGCCGCGATATTTGGCCAGTGCTTGCGTCATAACGTCCCTCCGGACCTGAAAAAATGCGTTACCCCATTAGGCACGCAGACCTATACCATTGTCTACTCACAATTTCTTAAGCTCTGCAATGCAGTGTATCCGCAATTGACAGGATTGTAACACCGGGACCCGAATCACGAAACTTGTGCACCTTTTTGCCCAACTCACAAAAATTTGGGCAATTTTTCGCCCAACTTTCCAGATACCCGGTACTCACCCGAATTCTCCGGTTGGAGAAAAATGCCGGATGTGGCATACAAATCACGCATCTGGGGATGAGATGGCAGGTTTCGCGTAACATCGCGAGCCAAATTGTAAGAGAGCGACGGACAGGCGCAATTCAACATGACGGATAATCGCGGCAGCGGCATAACGCGGCGTGGCCTTTTGGGGGCATTCGCAGCGACACTTGTAACAGCAGCACCAACTTATACCAACGCGGCGGGTTTCCTGCGCGGTGGCGGTGATATTCGACGGATCAAGATGTATTCGGCCCGGACGGGCGAGCGGCTCGATATGATATATTGGGTCGAAGGTGACTATATTAAAGATGCGGTCGAAGAAGTGCATAAATTCATGCGTGATTGGCGCACGAATGATGTGAAATATATTGATCTGCGCACCATCGACATTCTGGCGGCGTCGCACAATCTTTTGGATGTGTCGGAACCCTATATGTTGTTGTCTGGCTATCGCAGCCCGAAGACAAACGCCATGTTGCGGGCCCGGTCGAGTGGTGTGGCCAAAAACTCGCTCCACCTGAAGGGTCAGGCCGCAGACATCAGCCTCAAGGGGCGTTCAGTCGGGCAGATTGCCAAGGCTGGAACGGCCTGTCGCGCCGGTGGCGTTGGCCGGTACTCGGGCTCGAACTTCGTCCATATGGATTGCGGCGCGGTGCGCAGCTGGGGGCGGTAAGCCCCTGTTTCCCCCCCTGCTCTTTCAAACGCCGTCCCCTTTTGGGCGGCGTTTTGCTTTTCTGGCCGGGGTTATTTCGGCGCGGTGCTGGCAAATTCTTTGACATCTCGTCGTGGTGTTACATCTATTCGTGATACCTAGGCCGCCCGATCCTGCGTTAGTCTGGGCATGTTCCGCTTTGCAAACAGGTGCCCCTTGCCACGTCGCATTTTCTCTTTCCTCCTTGCCATGATGTTGCTTGCCTTTCCTGCGGTCGCTCAGGACCGCAAGGCGGTGGAACGACAATTCCAGTCCTGGCTGGAAGGCGACATCTGGCCCCGCGCCCGTGCGGCAGGTGTGTCCAAAGCAACGTTCAACACGGCCTTTCGCGGCGTTGATCTCAACTGGGATCTGCCGGATTTGGTGCCACCGGGCAGCACAACCACAGCGCCACGGCGCCAGCGTCAGGCCGAATTTGGCGCGCCGGGAAAATACTTCAATCGCGGCTCGGTCGACGGGGCAACATCCGTCGGCAAACAGATGGCCAAACGCCATGCCACCACATTGGCGCGCGTCGAAAAGACAACCGGCGTGCCGGGCCGTATCATTCTGGCGATCTGGGGCCGGGAAAGCGGCTATGGCCGGGTAAACATCCCCCACAACGTGTTTCAGGTTCTGGGCACCAAAGGATTCATGAGCACACGTGCGCCCTATTTCACCGAGGAACTGCTGGCCGCGCTGCAAATTGCCGAGGCCGGTCACGCCCCCGGAAGCGCAATGAAAAGCAGCTGGGCCAGGCGCGCTGGGGCAGCCACAGTTCATGCCAAGCAATTTCCTGAAATATGCGGTGGACGGGAATGGCGATGGCCGGGCCGACATCTGGCAGTCCGAGGCCGATACCATTGCCTCCATTGGCAATTATCTTGCCCGTCACGGCTGGATTTCCGGGCGGGACTGGGGGTTTGAGGTCGATGTCCCCGCCTCTGTGTCCTGTACTTTGGAAGGCCCGGATCAATCGCGCAAGATCGCGGATTGGGCCGCGATGGGCGTCACCCGGACCTCTGGCCGCCCCTTTCCGCAACATGAATTGGGCGCTGCGGGTTCATTGATGATGCCCGCCGGTCGGCATGGGCCTGCCTTTATTGTCACGCCGAATTTCTATGTGCTGAAGGATTACAACACCTCTGACCTTTATGCCCTGTTTGTTGGCCATATCGGCGACCGCATTCAATACAATGTGCGCGATTTCCGAAACAGCTGGGCCCGGGTTGATACGATGTACCGTTCCGACATCGCGGTAGCGCAGCGCAAACTGGAAACCCTTGGCCATGATGTCGGCGGCGCCGATGGTCTGCCGGGGTTCAAAACCCGCCGTTCAATCGGGCGCTGGCAGGAATCCCAAGGCGCAAAAGCCACCTGTTTTCCCGACAAAGGCAATATCGCGGCCCTGTCACGCTGACCACTGTGCACTGCAATTCGAAGGCCCGCCTCTGTCCTCAGGGGCCATTGGCCGCACATTTCCTAAACTTTTATGCGCTTTTTGAAGGCTGACCCAAGCACCGTGAAATCGGGTTTTGCCCGGACAAAGATCGCGCCGCCCCTAGTCGGACGGCACCACCATCAGACCCGCGGCGTGAAGCGTTCCGGCCCAGACGATGTCCAGCGCGGCGGAAAGTGTGGCGGCATCGCCGGTCTCCCAAAGGAAAATCGCACGCCCAATGGAATCGGTGCACATGCTGGCAAGCGCCGCTGCGGTCTGCACATCCGCCACGCGACCGGCCAGACATTCCGTCAGCGTTTCGCGTTCCATCATCAAGAAACCGTCGAGAATGCCGCGCGCTTTTTCGTTTGAACGCAAGACAGTACCAACCATTCTGACAATGTTGTCGTCATCGGCCAGAATCTTGATGTGCTTGTCCAGAAACCGCTTGAGATCGTCGCGCAGCGCGCCGCGCCCTTCGCGCAAGGCGGTTTTGTCCGCCTCGCCAAAGGCCGGAGGCGCGCCAATCGCCGCGGATTCCTTGTTGACGTAATAATTGAAAAACGTCCGCGTGCTGATCCCCGCGGCCGCTGCGATCTCTTCTGTCGTGACGTTTTCAAGCCCCTGTTCGACCGCAAGTTCCAGCGTGGCGAGTTGAATGTCGCGGGCTGTTTGCTGCCTTCGTCTCTCTCGTAACGAAACTGTCATTTTCCAAAACCTTGCACAGTCTGCAATGTTTACGTAGCAAGCATTAAAATTGCCAGATAGTCAAGAATAGAGGACCCGATGAGAGCCAACCTGTGGAAAAAAATAGGCGCGATACTTGCGTTGACGGGGTCTGCCACGATTGCAAATGCGCAATTTGGTCCGCCCGCTGGCATGGACATGGGGCCGCGCGAAGTGGGCGTTGTCACGCTAAACTTGCAAGAAGTGCCGCGCATCGTGACCTCGCCCGGGCACGCTGTTGCCTTTCAACAAGTCGAGGTGCGCCCGCGTGTGGGCGGCGTCATCCAGGAGGTTCTTTATACGCCTGATCAGCTTCTGAAAGTTGGCGATCCATTGTTCCGCATCGACGATTCATCTTACGTCGCGGCCGAAGCTTCGGCGCGGGCGAATGTGGCGATGGCAGAAGCAAACCTGTCGGTCGCGCAATCGACATATGACCGTGCCGAGCAATTGGCCGGTCGCGGTTATACAGAGGCCGAGGTTGAGGCCGCACGCGCAAGTCTGGCCGAAGCCAATGCGACGCTGGATGCGGCCCAAGCGGCGTTGGATTATGCCGAAACCGAATTGTCATGGACCACATTGACCAGCCCGATTGCCGGACGTGCGGATATTTCGACGGTGTCTGTCGGGGATCTTGTGACTGCGGGTCAGGCCGATGCTTTGACCACCATCGTTCAGGCGAACCCGATCTATGTGGACATGATGGAAGCCAGCGCGCGCATCCTGTCGGTCCGCAAGGGCATTGCCGATGGTGCGCTCAAGCAGAACGATGCGCTGGAGGCGACCTTGACGCTTGAAAACGAGGAAATTTTCCGTGGTCACGGTCAGTTGGTCACCGCCGGAAATTCGGTCTCGACAACGACGGGCACGGTGACAATCCGGTTCAAATTCGACAATCCTGAACATCTGATCATTCCGGGTATGTTTGTGCGCGGCGATGTGGTGATCGGGTCAATGCAGGCCTTTCTGGTGCCGCAACTGGCCGCCACACGGGAAAATTCGGGCAAGCTGACCGCCTATATCGTGGGTTCGGACGGCACCGCGCAGCAGGTCACATTGCAGGACGACGGCAGCTATGAAAACGCCTGGATCGTGCGCGACGGATTGAACGACGGCGATCAATTGATCGTCGACGGGCTGTCGGCGCTGCGCCCCGGTCAGGCGGTGAAGCCCGTCGCGGCATTCATCGACGAAAACGGCGTTGCCCGCGATGCGGAAACCCCCGCCGTGGGGGATTGATCAATGGCTGCATTCTTTATTCATCGCCCGGTTTTCGCCTGGGTGCTTGCCATTGCGACCATGCTGTTGGGGGCCTACAGCATGACCGGCCTGCCGATTTCGCAATATCCTGACATCGCGCCGACCACGGTGCGGATCTCTGCCTCTTACAGCGGCGCTTCGGCCGAAACGGTGGAAAATTCGGTCACCGCCGTGATCGAAGACGGGCTGACCGGGTTGGATGGTTTGACCTATATGACCTCCTCCTCCAGCGAGGGCGCGGCCAGTGTTTCGTTGACCTTTGATGACAGCATCGACCCCGACATGGCCCAGGTGCAGGTGCAGAACAAGTTGGCATTGGTGGAATCACAACTGCCCGATGCGGTGACCAGCCGGGGGGTGTCTGTCACCCGCTCGACCAGTTCGATCCTGATGGTTGGTGCCTTGGTCAGCGCCGATGACAGCTATTCCTCGCTCGAACTCGGCGACATCCTGAGCAGCACGATCCAGGACGCGGTTCAGCGCACCGAAGGGGTTGGCTCGATCAACCTTTTTGGCACCGAATATGCGATGCGGATCTGGCTGAACCCTGAGCGGCTCCATCAATATCAACTGACCCCCGCCGATGTGACAACCGCCGTGTCGCAGCAGAATACCAATGTCACGGTCGGAAGCCTTGGCGATCAACCGGTCAGCAAGGGCCAACAATTCACGGTGTCCCTGTCGGCACAATCACAGCTTGGCTCGGTCGCCGATTTCCAGTCGATCCTGTTGAAGACCGACGCCGATGGATCTGCGATCTATCTCGGCGATGTGGCAACTGTGGAATTGGCCGAGGAAGATTACGGCAGCGTCAGTCGCTTTAACGGCCACCCGGCGGCGGGTTTTGCCGTCAACCTGTCCACCGGGGCCAATGCGGTCGACACCGCCGAACGGGTGCGTGTGGTGATGGATGGGTTGTCTTCGGCCCTGCCCGACGGTGTCAGCGTCGAATACCCCTATGACACCTCGCCCTTTGTCGAGGAATCGATTGATCAGGTCTATGAAACATTGATCGAGGCCGTCGTGTTGGTGTTCCTCGTGATCTTCCTGTTCCTGCAAAGCTGGCGCGCGACGCTTATTCCGACGATTGCGGTGCCGGTCGTGCTGCTGGGCACCTTTGGCGTGCTCTCGGCCTTTGGCATGTCAATCAACACGCTAACGATGTTCGCGCTGGTGCTGGCCATCGGCCTGTTGGTCGATGACGCCATCGTCGTGGTCGAAAACGTCGAACGCGTGATGGAAGAAGACGGACTTGATGCGGTCGCCGCCACGGAAAAGAGCATGGGCGAGATTTCGACCGCGCTGATCGGGATCGTCATGGTGCTGTCGGCGGTGTTCCTGCCGATGGCCTTCCTCAGCGGCTCGACCGGGGTGATCTACAAGCAGTTCTCGGTCACCATCATCTCGGCAATGGTGCTTTCGCTGTTCGTGGCGCTGATCCTGACGCCTGCGATGTGTGCGCAGCTTCTCAAACCCGGTCACGGCAAGGCGCCGCTCGCGCCGCTGCGCTGGTTCAACACCGGGCTGGACCGGCTGACCGGCGGTTATGGTGCCACGGTCGGGCGGCTCGCGCTGCGGCCCTTCCGCATGGTTCTGGTTCTGGGGTTGGTCGGTTTTGGGGCCTACTGGGTCTATGACCGCCTGCCGAGTTCCTTCCTGCCGACCGAAGATCAGGGCGTGCTGATGACCATGGTCGAACTACCGCAAGGTTCGACTGTGCAGCAAACGCAATACACCATCGAACAGATCGAAAATTACCTGCTGACCGAAGAAGCCGACGTCGTCGACGGGGTATTCGCCAACGTCGGGTTCAGCTTTGCCGGGTCCGGGCAGAATTACGGCGTCATGTTCATCAAGCTCAAGGATTACGAAGAGCGCCCGAACGACAATGCGTCCGACCTGTTGGCGCGTGCGAATGGCCGGTTCTTCAACTCGCGGCTTGGCAGTATCTTTGTGCTGCAACCACCCGCGATTCAGGGGCTGGGCACCACATCCGGGTTTTCCATGTATCTGGTTGATCAATCTGGCGGCGGACAAGACGACCTGAGCGCGGCGGCAGACCAGCTTGTGGCTCTGGGAAATCAGGACGGGCGGGTGACCAACCTGCGCGGCAATGATGCCGCCACCGAACCGGCGTTGAAACTGCGGATTGATCAGCAACGGGCCGAGGCATTGGGCGTCTCGCTGTCGGATGTGAACGGCATGCTGTCCACGGTATTCTCGGGCTCTTACGTCAACGACTTCCCGCTTGGCAATGCGCTGCGCGAGGTGATCGTTCAGGGCGGTGCTGATTGGCGGATGCAGCCGTCGGACATTGACCACTGGAATGTGCGCAATGCCACATCCGAAATGGTCCCCCTCTCGGCCTTCATGAGCCAGGAGTGGGAGATGATCACCCCGCAGCTGGCCCGCTACGGCGGCACCCGCGCGCTGGAAATCTCGGGCCAAGCGGCGACTGGCATCAGCTCGGGCGATGCAATGGACCTGATGGAGGATCTCGCCTCGCAGCTCGACGGTTCTTATGCCGCCGCATGGACCGGCCTCAGCTATCAGGAGCGTCTGTCCGGTGACCAAGAGGCCATCCTCTATGCGATCTCGGCGCTGGTGGTCTTCCTCTGCCTTGCTGCGCTCTATGAAAGCTGGGCAGTGCCCTTTGCGGTGATGCTGTCGGTGCCGGTCGGCATTCTGGGCGTGCTGGTGACCACATGGTATTTCGGCCAGGCGAATGACGTCTATTTCAAGGTCGGCCTACTGACCACAATCGGGCTTGCGGCACGAAACGCCATCCTGATCGTCGAATTTGCGGAATCCCTGCGCGCCAAGGGCCAAAGCCTGATGGAGGCGACAACCACAGCCGCCCGCCAGCGCCTTCGCCCGATCCTGATGACCTCGCTGGCTTTCGGCTTCGGCATCCTGCCGCTAGTGCTGGCCTCTGGCGCGGGGGCCAATGCACAGAAATCCATCGGCACCGGCATGCTGGGCGGGATCATCTTCTCTGCCGTGATCGGCATCGTCATGGTCCCGGTCTTCTATGTCGCTGTCATCAAAACCACAGAGATATTCCGTATTCGAAAGGAAGCCGTGCAATGAAGGCGCAATACCTTATCCTGAGCCTGCTTCTGGCGGGCTGTGCGGTCGGCCCGGAGTATCAGCGCCCCGAGGTCGCCCTGCAAACCCGCTTTGTCGCCGGCAATGCCGCGTCGGTGGGTCAGGTCGCGACCCAGCAATGGTGGCTGGACTACAAAGACCCGATGCTGACCCGGCTGGTGGCGCGCGGAATGGCGCAGAACCTTGACGTGATGGCCGCGAGTGAGGCGATCCGGCAGGCGCAGGCAAACCTGCGCAAAACCGGCGTCAATTCCGCCGTCGATGGCGCGCTGACGGCGCAGCAGACCACCTCTGGCGGCGATGCGATTGATGGCACAGTCACCAGCAACAGCGGCTCTTTGGGGGCGGCGCTGGTGCTCGATTTCTTTGGCGGTCTGCGGCGCGAGCGTGAGGCTGCGACCGCGTCCCTGACAGCCGCAAAGGCCGAGGCGGAAACCGTCCGGCTGGCGTGGCTGGCTGAATTGTTGTCGGCCTATTCCGGCGCGCGCTATTACCAAGAGGTGCTGGCCCTGACCCGCACGACGATCAAGACACGCGAAGACACGGTCGAGATCACGCGCAGCCAATTCGACGCCGGGGCCGCCACCGAATACGAGGTTGCCGAGGCGCAGGCCCTGTTGTCCACCGCGCGCGCCAGCCTGCCGCAATATGCGGCGCTGTTCGACGCCAATGTCTATGCGATTGCCACGTTGCTCAACGAACCTGCCGCGCCGATCCTGACGCAGATGCAAAAAGGCGCGCCGCAACTCTCCTCGCCCGGCGGGGCAAATACCGGCGTGCCTGCGGATCTGCTTCGCAACCGCCCCGACGTGCGCCGCGCCGAGGCCGATCTGGCCGCTGCGGTCGCTGCGGTTGGGGTGGCAGAGGCCGCGCTCTATCCCTCGCTGTCGCTGTCCGGCACTGTCAGCCGCACCGAGATTACCGACAGCTGGAGCTTTGGGCCGCAATTGTCGCTGCCGGTGTTCAATCAAGGCGCGCTGCGCGCCAGCCGCGATGCCGAGATTTCCGCCGCCAAACAGGCGGAGATCGCATGGCGCGGCGCGGTCGCTTCGGCGGTCGAAGATGTGCAGGTCGCGCAATCCAACCTCACCCGCTATCGCCAGCGCGCGTCCCTGTTGCAAACGGCGGCCCGCGACTATGACCGTGCGCTGACGTTGGCCCAGCAGAACTATCGCAACGGGGCGATCACGCTTCTTGACCTGCTTGAAACTGATCGCAATGCCGCAACGGCCAAGATTTCGGCGGCCTCTGCGGTGCTTGATGCGGCACAGGCCTGGGCCACATTAAAGATCGCCACAGGCGCGGGCTCTGCCGCAACTGAACACTTAAGCAATTGACCGGGCCAAAAGACCGCCTGATCGGATGGCGGACAGGCCGGATAACGAACCTGGGTAGTGAAGGACCTATAAATCGATGAAACATCTCGGAAAAATCGCACTTTTGGTGGCTGTTCTCGGCGCTTGTGCCGCGGCGCTGATCCTGTTTGGGGGCCGTCTGGGCCTGTGGCAGCCGATCACCGGCTTCGGGCTTTATCGCAGCTATTTCAATCCACTGGCGATGGCTGTTGCGGCTGTTGGCGTGATCGCGCTGGTCGTCCACATTCTGCGCAAGGAACGCGGCGGGATGTTGGCGGGCGGAATTGCCACGATTGTCGGCCTCGCGCTGCTTGCGCCGATGGCCAATGCCACGCTGAACCCAACGCCCCGCGCCGCGCCGATCCACGACATTTCGACCGATACCGCCAATCCGCCGCTGTTTGAGGTTCTGGATGAAACCCGCGACGGGGCCCGCAACACGCTTGATTACGGCGGGCCGGAGCTGGCCGCGATGCAGGCCAAAGCCTATCCCGATATTGCCCCCCTCGAGACGGATCTGTCTGCCGAGGCGGCGTTTCAGCGCGCATTGGCCGTCGCGGGCGACATGGGGTGGGACATCGTCGCCCAGGATATCGAACGTCTGCGATTTGAGGCGGTTGCCCGCACCGCAGTCTTCTATTTCGCCGATGACGTTGTGGTGGTTGTCACCGCCCAGGACAACGGCAGCCGCGTTGATATGCGGGGCGTGTCCCGTGTGGGCCGCAGCGACCAAGGCGTCAACGCCGCACGCATTCGCGCCTTTCAACAGCAGTTTCAACAGTGACCCAAGAGAGAGGATTGAACGATGAAAATGCCTAATCCGATATTCACCTCGGTGATCGCCGCCTCGATGAGCCTGACGCTTCCGCAGATGTCCCTTGCCGATGCGCCGAACATTCAGACCGTCGGGCCGGTGATCCACCTTGCCGACAACCTCGACGAAGACGCGATGCTTGGCTGGTGCATTGATACCGAAGGTCGCGGGCTGAGCGATCAGCTGCACGCCCATTCCTGCAAACCAACCGGCGATGATGTCCTGTTCACCTATGCGGCAGACAGCGGCATGATCGCTTCGGCAACCTATGACGGCAAATGCATGGCGTATAACGCGCCGGACAATGCAGAGAATCCATTTGGTCTGGTGGATTGTGACGCCACGGATCAGGCGCAGATGTTCAGCTATGATGCATCAAGAATGGAAATGCGTCTGGCAGCGGACCCCGCCCAATGCGTGACGGTCTCTGCCACCATTGACGACGCGGGGCCGTTCCAATCCCGTGACCTGCTGCTTGCGGCCTGCGATGACCTTGACCCAAGCTTCAAGCAATGGGTCGTTCGGAATTAACCAACAGACGCCCCTTGCCGGAGCCACATCCCGCTACTTTGGTGTGGCTTCGGTTTTTGATTTTTCAAAGCCGGTAGAAGATCCAGTCGGAAGTCGAGAGATTCGCGCTACGGTTCCTCAAGCAGAAATCCAATTACATCCAGACGACACTGCCATTTTAATGGCGTGCAGAGTGCTTGCAACAAAAGTTCAACGATGAAACCATCATGGACATAGAAGTAGCTCACTCTTGGACGTCGAGTTCCAGATTATCGCAGGTATTGAGGAGACCGAATTGGCTATTTGCAAAGGTTGCGGTAAAAAACTTGGTTTTTTGGAATCGGGCTCAGGCGGTTACTGCACAATCTGCGCTTTTACAGCCACCATCTCCGAGAGTGACCAGAAAGAAATTCAAGAGATATCGGTTGCGACACAAAAACGGGAAACCGAGATTGAGGCCGTCATCCTCACAACCGAGACAGCCCCTAACCTCCCCATCAAAGAACGTATCGAAATCGTCACCGCTGAATGTGCGTTCGGGATGAACCTATTCAAGGACTTGTTCGCCGGTGTCCGTGACATTGTCGGTGGGCGCTCAGAGGCCGTACAGAATACAATGCGCGACGCAAGGCGAACTGCGCTTTATGAGCTGAAGAAAGAAGCCCATGCCGTCGGAGCCAATGCGGTAGTAGGTGTTGATCTTGATTACGTAGAACTTAGCGCAGCAGGGAGCATGGTGATGCTTGTGGCGTCTGGGACGGCGGTTCTGCTTGAGTGACCGAGCGCTCTCTTTGCCGCTTCATAGAGGTCTGCTTGCAACCTTTCCTCACCATATGCCGGAAAGCCGCTGAAATTCTGATCGCAGGCACCAAGGGCAGGAACCGGAAGGTCCCCTCCGAAATTGGACCTGACCGCTTTGCCCCGAAAGCCCCCTGCGATTGCCGCAGTAGCCCCCACCTCGAACAGGATGCTTCCTGCCATGGGCCATGAAGGCCCGGAAGCGCCGGTTCACACTGGGTCACAGAAACTTCGGTAATGGAAAATGGCGCACCTGAGAGGATTCGAACCTCTGGCCTCTGCCTTCGGAGGGCAGCGCTCTATCCAGCTGAGCTACAGGTGCGTGCAGGCCTTCTATACGCAGGCCAGCGCGGCGCTGCAATTGGAAATCTTCGTGAAATCGCAAGGTTCAGGCAAACAACTCATGTGCCAGTTCCAAAGCGTCGATCAGGGCATCGACCTCGGCCGTGGTGTTATACATGCCAAACGAGGCCCGGCAGGTGGCGGTCACCCCGAGATGATCCATCAAAGGCCCGGCGCAATGGTGGCCGGCGCGCACCGCGACACCCTTTTTGTCGAGGATCGTCGAAATGTCATGTGCATGGGCGGCCCCGTCCAGCGTGAAGCTGAAAATCGCGCCTTTGTCGGCGGCCTTGCCCTGTACATTCAGCCAGTTCAAACCGTCCAGCCGTGAGCGTGCATAACGCGTCAGCGCAGCCTCATGCGCGGCAATATTGTCCATGCCGATCGACATCATGTATTCCAGCGCCACGCCAAGCCCGATGGTTTGCACGATGCCGGGGTGCCGGCTTCGAATTTCATTGGCGGATCGTTATAGATGACCTCGTCCCGGTGCACTTCGCGGATCATGTCGCCGCCGCCCAGGAAGGGGCGCATCTCTGCCATACGTGCGCGCGCCATGAAAATCGCGCCCGACCCGGTGGGGCCATAGAGCTTGTGCCCGGTGATCGCATAGAAATCACAACCGATGTCCGGCACATCGACCGGGCCGTGAACAGCCGCCTGCGATCCGTCGACCAACGTGGCAATGCCCCGGGCACGTGCCGCATGGCAAATGGATTTCACATCCACCCTCGTGCCCAGCACATTGGACATCTGGGTAATCGCCACCAGTTTGGTTTTCGGCCCCATCGCGTCGATCACGGCCTGCGGGTCCAGCGACCCATCCGCCGCCGTTTCCACCCATTTCAGCGCCACGCCCTGACGCTCGCGCAGGAAATGCCAAGGCACGATATTGGCGTGATGTTCCATCACCGACAGGATGATTTCATCGCCCGCCTCAAGCCGGGGCATCGCCCAGCCATAGGCCACGGTATTGATCCCCTCGGTCGTGCCGGAGTTCAGCACAATTTCTTCGTCATCCGCGACATTCAGGAACCGGGCAATGGTGCCACGCACGGCTTCATATTTTTCTGTCGCCAGATTGGACAGGAAATGCAGCCCCCGGTGCACATTGGCATATTCCATCGAATAGGCCTGGGTGATCGCATCAATCACCACCTGGGGTTTCTGCGCCGAGGCACCATTGTCGAGATAGACCAACGGCTTGCCGTTCACCTCGCGTGCGAGGATCGGGAAATCCGCCCGGATCGCAGTGACATCATACATGTGCCGATACTCCTAGTGATGTGACCCCGATGAGCGACAGCATGACAATCAACCCGACCGCAATGCCCAGACCGGACATCATCAACACGCCGAAGGATTTGAACGGCGAACCAAAGCCATGCGCCACATCAATAAAGTTCACAAGAATCCAAAAACCATAAAGATTGACCACCAGCAGCACCAAGAGCGCAAACCCCGGCATCACGATGGACAATACAGTCGCCAGAACCTGAACCGCCAACCGCAGCACCTGAAGCCAGGTGATCAGAACCAGGATCTGGGCCAAACCCGCCCGCCCCTTCAGCCAATTGCCGACATAGGTCAAGGCAAACACGGTAATCACCGCGCCACAGCCCAGGGTCAGGGCAAACATGAACGGCGTGGCCATCATCGCGGGCAGCGGCTGGGGCGATGGCGCAGCGAGATTGCCCAGCCAGAACGCGATTGCGTTCAGCGCGACAACCAACACCAGCCCCTGCCACAAAACGCTGCGCGGCAGGTTCAACGCGATCAGCCGTGCCGCCGACTGGCGCGGGGCGGTGACGGTTTCGACGATCATATCCCGCAACACCGTCGTGTTCATGACGCCGCCCCTTCCGCTTCGCGCAGTCCCGATAGCCAGAACCAAAGGAAGATCACAAACCACAAGAAGCCGACAGCCTGTGACTGGATGCCCTGGCCGATAAAGCCTTCGACCAGGCCAAACAGCAAAACCAGCGGTGATGTCGCAAGCAACGCCCAGAACAGCGCCAACCGCGCGCCATAGAAATCACCCTGCCCGCCCAGAACCCGTGCGATCAGATGGCTGACCGCTGCTAAGGCATACAGCAACAAGGGCGCCACCATGAGCCAGCCAAACAGCGCAGCACCAATGCTTGGCTGCATCTCTGTGCCTTCGAAATGAGACTGCCGTGCCACCACGGGCCAGCGCGACACAAACATCATCAGACAGCCCGCCATGACCATGGCCAGAACCCTGTCTTCGCGTTGCCCCCACGCCAGAAGCCGCCGCACCACCCTGCGCGGCCCCCGATAGGTGGCAACAATATCCCGTGTCACGCTCATGCGCCCACCCCTGTTCCCGGTCAAACCTGTTCAGGCAAATCTGTCAGGCAAATCTGTCAGGTCCAACCACGTTTCGGCTTAGTCTCTGTGCCGGATCAACCATGCCTCGATCCGGGCCGTGATCTCTTCGGCCAGCGTGGCATCTTCGATCTCTTCGACCGCTTCCGCCAGGAAAGCAAGCGTCAGAAGGTTCACCGCCTGATCGGTCGGCACACCGCGCGACCGCAGATAAAACAGCGCTTCTTCGTCGATTGCACCCGAAGTCGAGCCATGGGAACAGGCTACATCATCGGCATAGATTTCCAGCTCCGGCTTGGCGAGGAACTGACTGTCCTCGTCCAGCAGAAGGCTCTGGGAAATCTGATAGCCGTCGGTTTTCTGTGCGCCCGCCTTTACCAGAATCTTGCCCTGAAACACGCCGGTCGCGCCATTGCGCAGAACCTTCTTGAACACCTGTCGGCTTTCACAGTTCACCGCATCATGGGTCACGAACACCGTATCGTCATGGTGAAAATCACCATCCCCGACACAGGCCCCGGCCACATGCGCCGCCGCATCATCACCGGTCAGCTCGATCACGCATTCGTTGCGGGTCATCACGCCATTGGCCGTCATGGTAAAGCTTTTGAATACGGATTCCGTACCCAGCCGGGCAAAGATATGCGTCACGGCGCGGCGTTCATGGTCGCGGCCCTGGGTGCGCACGTGATGCAGGGTTGCGCCATCGGCGATGTCGACCTCCATGCATTTGTTGAACCGTGCGGCTGCCGGACCGTTTTCCAGAATCGTCACCTCGGCCCCGCTGTCGACCTTCACCACATGGTGCAGGATCGCGTCCGAGGTTTCCGAGCGATGTTCATACGAAATCGAAATCGGCTTGCTTGGCGTCTTGGTCACATGGATCAAAAGCCCATCACTGGCGAACGCGGTGTTCAGCGCCGCAAGCGGCCGTTGCACCGGTGTCTGACCGTTGTTTTCCAATTGGCCATACAGCGACTGCGCCCAATGCAGATCGGTGCCTGCTTCGGCCAGACGTTCGATCACAACCCCCTCAAGCGCCAGATCATCCGAGCCTTCGGCATCAAACACGCCATCCACAAAACGGATCAGCAGCCGATCGACATCGGAAAACACCGGCCGCTCGTCTGTTTCGAACAGAGCGGCTGGCGGGACATCCGCCTGCACCAGCGTGTCCGGCCGGGTGTATTTCCAATATTCATCCCGCCGCGACGGCAATCCCATGTCCCGCAGACGCGCCAGCGCCGATTTGCGCGCGGACAAGCTCCAGCCGCTTGCGGGCAGATCATATTGCGCAATCCGCGCTTCGGTTGCATCCACCTTGGTTTGCGGAAGAGCCATTACGCCACCTCCTCCAACAGATGCGCATAACCGCGTTCTTCGACCTCAAGCGCCAGTTCGGGACCACCGGTTTTGATGATCCGGCCATTGGCCATGATATGCACCACATCGGGTTTGATATGATCCAGCAGACGCTGATAGTGGGTGATGACCAGGAAACCACGCCCGGCATCGCGCAGCGCGTTCACGCCATCCGACACCAGTTTCATGGCATCCACATCAAGGCCCGAACGGTCTCGTCCAGGATGCACATTTTGGGTTCCAGCATGGCCATCTGAAGAATTTCGTTGCGCTTCTTCTCGCCGCCGGAAAAGCCGACATTGACCGGACGCTTCAGCATATCAGCGTCGATCTTAAGATCCTTGGCCTTGGCCCGGATCAGTTTAAGGAAATCCGTCGCGCTCATTTCCTCTTCGCCGCGCGCCTTGCGTTGCGAATTCACCGCGGTGCGCAAAAAGGTCATGTTGCCGACACCGGGAATTTCCACCGGGTATTGGAACGCCAGGAACAAACCGGCCGCAGCGCGCTCTTCCGGCTCCATATCCAGCAGGTCATCGCCCTCCAGCGCGGCACTGCCGTCTGTCACCTCATAGCCGTCACGCCCCGAAAGAACATAGGACAAGGTCGACTTGCCCGATCCGTTCGGCCCCATGATCGCATGGACCTTGCCCGCCTCGATTTTCAGATCGACGCCCTTCAGGATCTGCTTATCTTCTTCTTCAAGTTTGACGTGCAGGTTCTTGATTTCCAGCATTTTTCTACCTCTCAAATACGCGAAGGCAACGCGCGGCACATGCGGTGCGGCGGCCTGCCAATTTCGGTTGTTACGGTTATCAGATCCGCAAGACGCCGCTGCCATGTTCCGTGGCGCATTGATGTCCGCAATCTGATAGGATGAAACGCGCCCCGGCGCCGATTTTGCACGACGGGGGTCACGGGATACACACGTGCAGCAAGCTGCGATGAAACCTGGGATCAGTCATTGCCTTGCCCTGTGACGATCTGGGCAAACAAATTGCCCAGAAACCCCGACACAAACGACACGGCAAACACCATCCACATGGTCAGCGCCTCGGTGATCAACCCGACAATACTGGCAAAGATCGCGCAAAATACGCCAGTCATCACTGCTGGCAAAAGCAGAAACTTCATATCTTCCCCTTCCCAGCCGATCACCCTGCGGCGGATCTAGCCGACCGACCCTTCCAGCGAAATCGCGACCAATTGCTGCGCCTCCATTGCGAATTCCATCGGCAGTGCTTGCAGCACCTCCTTGGCAAAACCATTCACAATCAGCGCCACAGCCTCTTCTTCGTCCATGCCACGTTGGCGGCAATAGAACATCTGCTCATCATCCACCTTGGATGTTGTGGCCTCGTGTTCCACCCGCGAAGAATTGTTCTTCACCTCGATATAGGGCACCGTATGCGCCCCGCATTTATCGCCGATCAACAGGCTGTCACACTGGGTATAGTTGCGGCTGTCCTTCGCCTTGGGATGCATCGAGACCAAACCACGATAGGTGTTCTGGGCCACGCCGGCGCTGATGCCCTTGGACACGATCCGCGACTTTGTGCGCTTGCCCAGGTGGATCATCTTGGTGCCGGTGTCGGCCTGCTGGTGGTTGTTGGTGATGGCGATGGAATAGAACTCGCCTTGGGAATCGTCACCGCGCAGGATGCAGGACGGGTATTTCCACGTCACCGCAGACCCGGTTTCCACCTGTGTCCACATCACCTTGGCCCGGTCACCACGGCAATCCGCGCGTTTGGTCACAAAGTTATAGATCCCGCCCTTGCCGTTTTCATCGCCGGGGAACCAGTTCTGAACCGTGGAATATTTCACCTCGGCGTCTTCTTCGATGATGATTTCCACCACCGCCGCATGCAGCTGGCTGGTGTCGCGCTGCGGCGCGGTACAACCCTCAAGATAGCTGACATAAGAGCCCTTGTCGGCAATGATCAGCGTGCGCTCGAACTGGCCGGTGTTTTCGGCGTTGATGCGGAAATAGGTCGACAATTCCATCGGGCAGCGCACCCCCGGCGGAATATAGACAAACGAACCATCGGAAAACACGGCGCTGTTCAGCGTGGCATAGAAATTGTCGCTGACCGGCACAACCGATCCGAGGTATTTCTTCACCAATTCGGGATGTTCGCGGATCGCCTCGGAGATCGAACAAAAGATCACCCCGGCCTTCTTCAGCTCTTTCTGAAAGGTGGTGCCGACGGACACCGAATCAAACACCGCATCGACCGCCACCTTGCGGCCCTCGGCGGGCGCATCTTCGGCGCCTTCGACACCGGCCAGGATCATCTGTTCCTTCAGCGGAATGCCCAGCTTTTCATAGGTCGCCAGCAGCTTGGGGTCGACCTCGTCCAATGACTTCGGCTTGACCTCCATGCTTTTGGGGCGGGCATAATAATACTGATCCTGAAAGTCGATTTCCGGATAATCGACCATGGCCCAATCCGGTTCTTCCTTCTGCAACCAGCGATCATAGGCCGCCAACCGCCAGTCGGTCATCCACTGCGGTTCGCCATTCTTTTCCGAAATAAGCCGCACGATATCCGGGGTAAGGCCCTTTGGCGCATACTCCATCTCGATCTCGGTTTCCCAGCCGTATTTATAGGTGCTGACCTCGCGGACCGCATCAACCGTTTCCTGATCGACGCCGTCTTTGACCTGAGTTTGATCAAGGGCTGTCATATGTCTACCTCCGGTGTCACGCCGCGCGGGCGCGATGCTTTTCATATCTGGCGCACCACGTTTCTGCGAAACGAAGCACATCTTCTTCTGTGTTGGCGGGTCCAAGACTGATGCGGATTGCGCATCCCGCCTCGTCCTCGCCGTATCCCATTGCGCGCAACACGCGACTTGACTTCACCTTGCCACTGGAACAGGCCGACCCGGCACTGATCGCAAAACCGGCCAGGTCCATTGCCATGACCTGCGTCTCTCCTCGCCACCCCGGCGCGATAACACAGGTGGTGTTGGGCAGTCGGGGCATCTCTTTCCCGACTAAAATAGTTCCTTTTGATCCAGCCTCAATGGCCTTTTCTAGAATATTTCTAAGTTCTGCAACCCGCTCCCAAACACCATCAGCCAAATCCCGTGCCGCCGCCGCCGCCGCCGCGCCAAATCCGGCAATGCCGACCACGTTCTCTGTCCCAGAGCGACGGCCCATTTCCTGCCCGCCGCCAAGGATGCGCGGCGTGACATCCAAACCGCGCTGCAACACCAGGGCACCAACGCCCTTTGGCCCGCCCAGCTTATGGGCCGAGGTCAGCGCCATCTGCGCCCCGGACCAGGAAAACGCAAACGGCAGCTTGCCAAAGATCTGCACCGCATCGCTTAACGCCAGCCCCTGTGGCATATCCTGCACCACACCGGTTTCACTGTTGGCGGCCTGCAATGCGCTGTGCGCCGGATCCTGCACCGTGACCCGCCCCGCCGCATCGACCGGCAAGGCCCCATCGGTCCAGACACCCACACAATCATGTTCAACCGCCCCAGACGCCAGATCGCGCCCCGCCAGTGCCAGCGCCGCCGCTTCGGTCGCCCCGGAGGTGAAAACAATATCCGCCTCCCCCGCACCAAACGCCTCGGCGATTTGACCCCGCGCCTTTTCAATCAATCCCTTGGCCGCCCGCCCCTCGGAATGCACCGACGACGGATTTCCCAACACATCCATTGCCGCAATCATCGCGGCACGCGCCTCAGGCCGCAAAGCCATGGTGGCGTTATGATCAAGATAGACCCTAGCCACGACCGCGCCCTTTCATCTGACCCGAAATATCCTGGGGGAGTCCCAACGGGACGGGGGCAAAGCCCCCAAACTCACCCATCGTCCACCACCGAAAACAGCCCCGGAACCGCCGGGCAAGGTGCCAGCGAATTCTCGATGATATCCGACAAACGGGTCTGATGCAGAAAGACATAGACATGCGCCGACAGTCCCTCCCACAAACGATTGGCCAGCGATTGCGCCCGGCTGCCGGACAGACCGCCACTGGCGCCCGCCCCTTTGTGCATCGCATCGACGGTTTCATCCACCGCTGCCAGAATATCCACCACCCGGATTTCCGATGCCAGGCCGGGCAAGACGATAGCCCCCACCGGGCCCGCGCACCGATGCCACCAATTCCGCGCGGCGCAGTTTGACAAATAATTGCTCAAGATAAGGCAGCGACACATCCTGACGCTGCGCGATCTCGCCCAGGGTCACCAGCTTGTCGTTGGGCTGCAACGCAATATCGACCAACGCCACCATCGCGTAGCGCCCCTTGGTACTCAGCTTCATCGACATTCCCCCCAGGATGGCGTCAAGACGCCCATGACTTGTTGACCTCAGTACCCAATAGGCTTATCTGCGATAAGCCCCAAACCGTCACCGGATCGGGTTTAGAACCATTCTAAGGTTGTCGAGCAAATTCGTCAACAATTGCCGTCACACGCGCGAGGAGTTTCACCGCATATGCCCGAGGTTATTTTCCCCGGTCCCGAGGGACGGCTGGAAGGCCGCTATCATCCGCAAAAAGACCGTGATGCCCCCATTGCCATTGTCTTGCATCCCCATCCGCAATTCGGCGGAACAATGAACAACAAGGTTGTCTACAACCTGCATTATGCCTTTTACAACATGGGCTTCACCGTGCTGCGGTTCAATTTCCGCGGCGTAGGCCGAAGCCAGGGCGAATATGATCAGGGTGTTGGCGAATTGTCCGACGCGGCATCGGCGCTCGACTATCTTCAGTCGATGAACAACAATTCAAAACATTGTTGGGTCGCTGGATTTTCTTTTGGCGCCTGGATCGGGATGCAGCTTTTGATGCGCCGCCCGGAAATCACCGGATTCGTTTCCGCCAGCCCGCCCGCCAATATGTATGATTTCTCATTCCTCGCGCCCTGCCCGTCGTCCGGCCTGATCATCAATGGCACGTCCGACCGGGTGGCTCCGCCCGCCGACACCACATCCCTGGTCGGCAAGCTGCACGAGCAGAAGGGTATCACCATCACCCATACCGAGATCGAAGGCGCCGGCCATTTCTTTGAAAACGATCATATGGACACGATGATCGGCACCGTCAGCGATTACGTCAAACGCCGTTTGACAGAAACAACGCGATAAGGATCCCCCATGAGCGTCGTCGAAGATCTGGCTGACCGTCTGGCACGGGACGCAATTGAAGCGGCAGAGCTGATGGGTGATGACACGTTGATCACCGCCATCGCCGAATCCATGAGCACCTCTTCCACAACGGAAGAGGCGTTCCTGACGGCGGTGCGCGTGCGTTTGGCGGAAAAACGTGGCCGCAAATTGCTAGAGGCCAAGATTGATGCTTTTGAAGCCAAGCTGAAAAACCCCGGCTGATCCGGCGCGCAGTTCTACGCGTCAGCCGTTTTTCTGGCGGTTTTGCCCGTCCGGGCCCCGCCGCATCACCCGCAAACGAATGCCCCGGTCAGAGCGCACGGTCAAATGCGCCACGGGCACCGGCGGGTCGGCATCTTCTACCAATTCAAACCGCAGATCACGCAGAAGATGCGACAGGATCAGCGTGCCTTCGACCATGGCAAACCCCGCGCCGGTACAGACCCGGCTGCCGCTGGAAAACGGGATATAGGCATCCCGCAGACAGGTTTTGCCATTCTCGGTCTGAAACCGGCCCGGGTCAAAATCATCAGGCTGATCCCACAACCGTTCATGGCGATGCAGGTGCCAGGGTGACAGCACGATTTGGCTGCCACGGGCAATATCCCGGTCGCGGAACCGCTCTGGGCAGGTGGTTTCGCGCACCATCATCGGCACCGGCGGGTAGAGCCGCAGCGCCTCGCGGAACACATCGCGTGACAGGCGCAGTTTCGACATGACGGAAAAATCCGCCTCTACCGGCCCCTCTGTCAGCGCCTGGGCCTCTTCGGCGACCCTGTCCTGCCAGTCCGGGTAAAGCGCCATAAGGTAAAGCGTCCAGGCCAGCGCCGAGGCACTGGTTTCATGGCCGGCAAGAAAGAAAATCGCCACTTGATCGACCATTTCTTCGGTCGAAAACGTCTCGCCCGTGTCGGGGTCGCGGGTCGTCATGATCTTGGTCGCCAGATCGTCCGGCGCGGTGCCCGCTGCAATCTCAGCCATGCGATCTTCGGTCAGACGGGTGATCAAGGCGCGAATGGACCGTGCCGCCGCCCGGGTATCGCGGCGAAAAAATCGCGGCATCCACTTCGGCAGCGGCACCAGCGCCGCAATGTTCAGGATCGGCTGGCTGCGCTGATAGTCGCGAAATTCGGAAAAAACCTGCGAAGCGATTTCATGTTCGATCGGGATCGAAAACAGCGTGCGAAAAATCACATCCGCCGCCGCATGGCTGGTTTCGGCTTCGATTTCCACCACGGCCCCGGCCTGGGGGTCCAGACGCCGCACCGCAGCCCGCGCCGCCGCCCACATCGCCGGGAAGGTATCGCGCAGGCGCCCCCCCTCAAACGCGGGATCAATGATCCGGCGTTGGCGTTTCCAGGTCGCGCCATTGGTCAGAAACACCGAATTTCCCAAGAGCGGGCGCAAGCCTTCGCTGATCCGGTTGGACTTCGGGAAATCGTCGGGCCGTTCCCTGAGCACGGTTTTGATCAGGTCCGGCTGGTTGACCATATAGGATCGAAAAAACGGTGTGCGAAATTCGGCCATCCAAGCGCGATACAGCCGCGCCGGTTGGGCCGACAGAATATCTTTGCGAAACAGCGACATATACCGCCACAAAGACACCTTTTCCCCACGGCTTCGGGGTTTTGGCGGCCGGGTCATGGCGCGGTAGAGGTAAAGGTGTTCACTGGCGTTGCTACTCTGGATTTCGACGACACTCGGGTTTGATATCTTTGCCGCAGCGTCAGCGGCCCGGCAGTGATGCGAAAGTAGTCGTAATCGCGCGGCGCGTCAAAGGCGCAAAGATATTGAAAATGCAGCCGGAAAAACCGCCAGCGCAATTCCTTGAGCCGCGCGGCCGTCAAGGATTTCTTGAAGGCCGCCGAAAACACCAGCGGGGCTTTCTGGTCCGGCCCGGCCACGCCGGACACCGCGACCGGGTCGCACAGCGCAAAGGCGCAGCCATCCCCCGGCGCGGTCACATCCGCCCAGAACACCGCATCGCTTTGCGACAGGAATGCCAGATCATTGCGCAACCGCCAGGCGTCCGGCAGGAAGGTCACCATCGGCATCACCTGACCGAGGGTCAAAAGACCCAATGCCGGCCCCTGCCCCGGTGCCCGCCCCGCGCCATCGACGGCCCGCCCGGAGCGGATCAGATCCGACATCACGGACACCGCCAGATGCGCGCCAGAGGAATGTCCAATGACCAAAATCTCGTCGACATCTTCCTGACAGGCCGCCGCAACCGCATCGGTGAAGGCGGCGATCCGGGCCTCCATTTCCGGCGTATTCGCGCCCTTGGTCCGGGCGCTGTAGGAATAATCATGCATCAGGTAATAGACAAAAAGCTTGCTGTCCCAGCGCCGAAACCTGTCGAGGATCGCCCAACCAACGCCCAGACCAAGCAGCCCGGCCACCAATGGCCCGACAAACCTCGCAACACCGCCAAGATCACCGCCGCCCGCCAGAATGGCCGCGTTGATGGCCCAGTTTCCGACACGATAGGCCACAATCGTCGCGATCAGGGCAAGCACGGCCTGACACAGCAGCATCACAACCGGATAGAGCGCGGCAATCACCGGGCCGCTGCGCAGCTTCGTCAGCCGCCACATCGCGCCGGTGCCGATATAGGTCACGGCGGTTTGCAGCATGGCCAGATAGGTTCTGGCGATCCCGTGCCGCATCGAATTCTTGACGATGTCGGACCAGACCAGAACCTCGACCTCTGTGGTCACGGTGGCGCCATCCATGTCGCCAACCACGTTCCAGCCGAAATTTTCCTGTGATTTTCGGGGCGTGAGCGTCAGGTCATAACCGGAAATACCGGCCTGGGCCGCCCCCTCTTTGCGGTATAATTCCCGATAACGGCGGGGATGAATCGGGTCATAGCCGGGAATATAGAACACCCGACGCCGTCTCACCTGATTTTGTTCATAACCGCCCATGTACCATTCTCTTGCGCAGCTCTATTGATTTTGTATTAATTTGACCGTTTTTTGCGTCAAGAGTAAGGCGCTGGACTTGCAGGCTGCGGCACCCTAAATCCTGCGCTATGACAGACACGCTCGACGCGACCCATCTTTTATGCCCCCTGCCCGTGCTCAAGGCACGCAAGCGTTTAAAATCGCTGGCAAAGGGTGATGTGCTGCGGCTTTTGGCCGATGATCCGGCGGCGGTGATTGATGTCCCGCATTTCTGTCAGGAGGCCGGTCATACCCTGCTCGAAAGCCATGACGCCGAGGGCGTGCAGGTCTATCTGATCCAAAAAGGCTGAGATCGCCGGTCTGTTGGCCCACGTCCACGCCCGCCCTATCCATCCCATTGATGAAAACCCCGTTGAAAACAAAAAGCCCCGGCGAGATCTTTTGCAGATCAGCGCCAGGGCCAATGTCAGGTTAACTGCGGTTGGGGCCGCGTCGCGATCAGCGGCCGATCGACCACCAACCGCGTTTCTTTGGCTTGTCCAAGTCTTCGACCTCTGGCTCGCCAGAAGCTGTCTCCAGGACAGGCTCAGGCGTGGCCTCAACCTCAGCAGGCGCGGCAGTTTCAACCAATGTCTCTGCCGGGGCTTCGGCGACATCCGCCACAGGCTCTGCCACCACAGTTTCCGCCGCAGCGGGTTCAACGGCGACAGGTTCCTCTGCAACGGCTTCGGCTGGTGCTGCCTCCTCTGCAACAGGTGCATCCGCAACTTCTTCGACCGCTGCTGGTTCCACCGTGACCTCTGGCTCCGCAGCAACCGCTTCCTGCACCTGAGGTTCAGGGGCGGCTTCTGCATCCGCGAACTTGGCTTCTGGTGCCTCTTCAACGGCGGTCTCAGTGGCGGCAGGCTCAGCAACCTCAGCGTCTGCCGTGACCTGCTCTGCCGGTGCTTCGGCTTCGGCAACCGGTTTTACCGGGCTGTCATCTGCCGTTGCTGTCACCGCAGTCGCCTCTGGTGCAGCTTCTGGCGCAACTTCTGCCGCATCGCCGGACGTTTCGACCGCCGCAACCTCAGCCGAGGCTGTTTCCGCGGTGTCCGTTTCCACAGCGACCGATGTCTCTGCTGCCACCGCTTCGGCCGCGACCGCAGCTGCTGCGGGCGCTTCAGCGTCAACCTTGTCGTCAACCTTGTCGTCAGATTTGGCTTTTGACGATTTCCGGCGGCTGCTCGACGTGCTGCGGGTGCGCTTCGGCTTTGGCTTTTCTTCGGTGGCCTCCGGGGTCACATCCGCTGCATCCGTTGCGGCCACGACGGGCTCTGCCTTGTCGGTGTCGGAACCTGCGGGCGCGTCATCATCGTCATCATCGGACTCGCTGCTGCGGTCCTGATCCTGATCACCGTTTTCACCGGTCTTCGACTTGCGGCGACGCCGACGCCGACGGCGTTTCTTCGGCTTGGGTGTCTCTTCCTCGCCAGTGGTTTCGACCGCTTCGCTGACCTCGGTTTCGACCTCTGCCTCGTCCGGCACATCCTCTTCGACCGGATCGTCAACCATATCCATGATTGTGGTGTCGGCGGACACAACCGGCGCGGCGACCTCGGCCACCTTGCGTGTCGCGGTTTTCAACTTCTCGATGTTGAAATCCGGGCTGACCAACGTCGGGTCGCCCTCGACCCGCACGGCCACACCGTAACGCGCCTCGATCTGGGCGATATGTTCGCGCTTGGCGTTCATCAGATAGTTGGCAATGGACACCGGGCAACGCACCAGAAGCTCTTTGCAGCGGCGGCGTGTGCCCTCTTCCTCGATCTGGCGCAGCACTTGCAGGGCAAGGTTGTCGTCCGAACGGATCAAACCGGTGCCATGGCAATGCGGGCAAGGCGCGGTTGTCGCCTCGATCATGCCGGGGCGCAGACGCTGACGCGACATTTCCATCAGGCCAAAACCGGAAATCCGGCCAACCTGAATGCGCGCACGGTCGCTTTTCAGCTTGTCCTTGATGCGCTTTTCGACGGCGGTGTTGTTCTTGCGCTCGTCCATGTCGATGAAATCGATCACGATCAGACCGGCAAGGTCACGCAGACGCAGTTGGCGCGCCACCTCTTCGGCGGCCTCAAGGTTGGTCTTGAGCGCGGTTTCCTCGATCGAGCCTTCCTTGGTGGCCCGGCCAGAGTTGACGTCGATCGCCACCAGCGCCTCGGTCACGCCGATCACGATGTAGCCACCGGATTTCAGCTGGACCGTGGGATTGAACATCGCCCCCAGATAGCTTTCGACCTGATAGCGCGCGAACAACGGCAGAGATTCTGCGTAATGTTTCACGTTCTTGGCGTGGGACGGCATGATCATCTTCATGAAGTCCTTGGCGATGCGGTAGCCGCGTTCGCCTTCGACCAGAACCTCGTCTATGTCGCGGCTGTAGAGGTCGCGGATCGAGCGTTTGATCAGGTCGCCTTCTTCATAGATCTTACCGGCACGATGGATTTCAGCGTCAGTTCGCGGATCTGCTCCCAAAGGCGTTGCAGGTATTCGTAATCGCGCTTGATCTCGGACTTGGTGCGCTTGGCGCCCGCGGTCCGGATGATCAGGCCCGCGCCCTGGGGCACGTCGATCTCGGCTGCGATTTCCTTGAGCTTCTTGCGATCGGGGGCGTTGGTGATTTTGCGGCTGATGCCACCGCCACGTGCGGTGTTGGGCATGAGGACGCAGTAACGACCGGCCAGCGACAGATATGTGGTCAGCGCAGCGCCTTTGTTGCCGCGTTCTTCCTTGACCACCTGCACAAGCAGGATCTGGCGAACTTTGACCACTTCCTGAATTTTATAGCGATGCGGGCGTGGTTTGCGCGGTGGGCGAATGTCGGCTTCGTCGTCTTCTTCGGCGACGGATTCGATATCGCTGTCTTTGGCGGCGGCGTCAGATTTATCTGTCGGCTCGTCGCTGTCATCCTCTGCGGCGTCATCCGCTTCGGTTTCGGCGCTGTCCTGCGCGGCATCTTCGTCTGCGACCGGGGCAGCCTCGGCCACAGGTGCGTCTGCGGCTTCGTCTGTGTCTGCTGCTTCGGCAGTGTCTGCAACCACCTCTGCGGCGGCTTCAACC